>JAKFDU010000174.1:0-79051 GCA_036675975.1 Devosia sp.
GGGAAACGGCAGGCTGCTCGATTGCGGCAGCACGGCCCGCATGGTGGCCATCTGCACGGGGCTGAGCGTGGCGAGATCGCGACCATGGATGGCGACCGTGCCGTCATAGGCGTAGTCGCGGCAGAGCGCCTTCATCAGCGTCGACTTGCCCGAGCCATTGGGCCCGATCACGGCGGTCAACGATCCCGGCGTAGCCGAGAAGGAGACCTCATGCAGGATTGGGCGGCCCCCCAGACTGAGCGACAGCGCCTGAACATCGATCATGGCATCACCAGGCAAAGGCGGCGCGTTTGCGCAGCAGGATCCAGAGAAAAAACGGCCCGCCGAATGCGGCCGTGACGATGCCGATCGGCAGTTCCGCCGGGGCGACGACGAGCCGGCTGATGGCATCGGCCAGCAGCAGGAATGAGGCGCCCAGCAAGGCGGTGGCTGGCAGCAGGTAGCGGTGATCCGGACCGATCACCAGCCGCAGCAGGTGCGGCACGACGATCCCGACAAAGCCGATGCCGCCGCTGACGGCCACCGAGGCCCCGGTGGCCCCTGCAACGGCTACGATAGTGATAATCTTGAAGCGCTGCACTGGGATGCCGAGATGGGCCGCTGTGGCTTCGCCCAGGGTGAGCGCATTGAGGCCTTTGGCGAGGAAGCCTGCCATGGCCAGGGCAGCAACAATGATCGGGCCGGAGGCGGCGATCCTGGTCCAGTTGGCGCCGGAAAGCGAACCAAGGCCCCAGAAGGTCAGGTCGCGCAGCTGCGCATCCGTGGCGATGTAGACCAGGACGCCGGTGATCGCACCGGCCAGCGCGGCAATGGCGACGCCTGCCAGCAGCATGGTGGCTATGGCGGTTTGGCCGCTACGGGTCGCGACGCGATAGAGGATGAATGTGGTGGTCAGCCCGCCGAGGAATGAGGCGATCTGCAGCGCGTAGATGCCAAGCAGCGCCGTGAACGGTGCCAGCATGGTCGTGCCCAGGACGATGATGCCAACGGCGCCGAGCCCGGCCCCTGCCGACACACCCACGAGGCCCGGATCGGCCAGCGGATTGCGGAACAGGCCCTGCATCAGCAGGCCCGACACCGCAAGCGCCGCCCCCACCAGCACGCCGAGCAGCATCCGCGGCAGGCGGATGTTGTAGATCACGGCGTGATCGCGCACAGCCTGCTCGGCATGTTCTGGCGCAAACCCGAACCAGCCGCTGATAATGGTCCAGGCCGACGCTCCCGAGGCTCCCGTCGTCATCGATACCAGCATCATGACCAACAGCAGCATGGTCAGGATGACTATGGCGGCGCGACCGAGGTGGCTGCGGTCGCCATCAGCGCGACCGCCCTCCCCGACCTCGATGCCCAACATGGTCAGTGTATTGGCCATCACCGAAACCTAGTGCGAGCCATAGACAAGGTCAGCGAGGTCGCCGGCGGCGGCGGCCGCGCGCGGGCCAAAGCCGAGCAGATAGCCACCATCCAGTCGATAGACGGTGCCGGTCTTGCCCGCAGGCGTAAGCGCAATGGCTGGATTAGCCAATAGCTCCGTATCGGTGGCCCCATGGTCGCCGCCGCGATCCATCATCAGGATCACGTCGGGGGCTGCATCGATAATGGCCTCCTCGGTGAGAGCCTTGTAGCCGGAATATTCGTCGATGGCGTTGACCGCGCCGGCCAGTGTGATGATCCCACTGGCCGCTGTATCGGTCCCCGAAGCCTGGATTTTGCCGCCCTGGGTCGAGAGGATGAACAGGATGCGCTTGGGCTCGGCGATGGCGGTGGTGCGGGCCGCCAGATTGGCGAATTGCTGCTCGATGGTGGCGGCGAGCGCGTCCGCCTTCTCGACGGCGCCCAGTGCCTGACCGACGGCACGGACCTTGGCCACCACTCCTTCGGCCGAATAGCTTTCCGGCACGGTCTGATACTCAACGCCCGCCTTGCTCAGCACTTCGAGCGCTTCGGGGGGACCACTGCCCTCTATGACCAGCAGTGCCGATGGGTTGACCGACAGCACGCCTTCAGGCGCCAGCTGGCGCATGTAGCCCACATCGGGAAGCGCCGAAACGGCTTCGGGATAGGTCGCGGTCTGGTCGCGGGCAACGAGCTTACCCTCTTCGCCCAGAGCGTAGATGATCTCGGTCAGCGATCCACCGATCGAGACCAGGCGCGACGTGTCGGTAAACTGATGCAGGTCCTGGGCGGCCACGCTTGAGAACCCGATGGTCAAGGCCAGAAGGGTTGCCGCGGCGAGGCGGCGGGACTTGTAGACGGCCATGGTGAACCTCACGCGGCGTTGGACTGGTTGAAGGCGGGGAGTTGTTCAACGGCCGTGCGCCAGCCGGCGCGTTCGTCCGCACCTTCCTGTCGCTTGCCGAAGAACTGGATGATGAGCTCGCGATTGCCGTCGTAGACCTCGACCGAGGTGACATGGCCGTCGCTTGTCGGTTTGCGCACCGCCCAGACCGAGGCGATGTGATCGAGGCGCAGATGCAGATGGAAGGTGTCATCCATCACATTGAGCCACGGGCCCATCGGCTTGACGTGGGTGACCGGACCGGCGTGGATCTGGATGCAGCCGTGATTACCGACAAAGGCCATGATGGGCAGGTCGGTTCCGGCGACCGCGGTGAACATCTGCTCGACGGCACCGGCATCCAGTTGCCAGGCGAGATCGGACCCGACCATCTCGATCGCCGCCAGACGCGGCAGGTTCAGGGTCTTGAGCATGCCGAAAAACTGGTGCGTATCGGTTAGCGCCAGCCAGCGCTCGCGCAGCGTGGCGACATCGGTCGCCTCGCCCAATGGCGGTGCCGCGGGCGGGGCCACGACCTCGATCGAATCACCCTGCTCTGCATGGCGGAGTTTGCTCACCAGCACCTCCCAGGCTTCCATGTCGGTGGCAGGTCGGGCGTGGACCTTGTGCACCGCATTGCCCTGGGCATCAAAGAACTGCAGCGAGTGCCGCACGGCGCCGTCGGTGCCGGGCTTTTCCACGGCGAAGCCGAATGCCCATTTGGCGGGGAAAACACGCAGATCGACCTGCTCGCCGAGCACCATCGACGCCATGGGGCCGATCACGACCTTTTCGTAGGGGCCGATCTTTTCGTGCACGGCGCTCTCGTTGCGAGTCAGCGCCATTACCTCACCAACAGCGGTGAGACCGTTGAGCAGGATGTCCAGGTCGGGCTTGAGCCGGGTGGTGCTGCGCCCCACCTCGGCGGCGACCAGCTCGGCCTCCGAGATGGCATGGATGCGGGCAAAATCGCGCTCGCGCATCTCCGGATGGAGAGTGCGCAGGCGACGGATTTCTGTCGGGGATTTGGCTGCGGTCGCGATCAATTTCAAAACCTATTTGGTCAGGATGAGTTTGTCTTGCCGGGTGATGCGCAGGCGGTACTGCACACCGTTGTGGAGGATGAGAACCTCACTGCTGCCTTCAAACAGAGTGGTGCTCGTGACGGTCTTGATACAGTCAACCGGGTGATCGTGGCGTTGGGGCCCCTGCGCGGCCGGCATGAATAGTCCTTGTAATTCAGACGCATAGCGGCGGCCCCACTGGTCGCTTCGCATCGCGTGATAACTTGACTCTAATAGCCATATTATCTATTCACTGCAATAGGTGATCAAACGAGTCATATTTTTGACGTGATCAAGCCAGCCAGCCCTCTGCCAGCCAGCATTCACCAATTCAAAAAACACTGGAGCAATAAATGGGGCTGGTACAATCGCGCGCCGCTGCACTGATGTGCGGCGTCGCACTCGGGGTTATGGGGGCGCAGGGGGCTGTCGCGCAGACCAATGTCAATGCGAGCAATGTGACGTTGCTCGAGCGCCTGGTGATCGGGCTTGGCGGCGCACCCAAAGTGGCTATCGACACGCCGCAAGCGGTAACCGTCATCGATCAGGCCGACCTCGATCGCGCGCAGGCCACCACTATTGGCGGTATTTTCGACAGCGTGCCGGGCGTCACCGTAGTGGGCAGCGAACGCCAGTTCGGCGAAGCGTTCAACATTCGCGGTATCGGCACCACCGAGAATTCATCCGACGGCTCGCGCGTGGTGGTGACGGTGGACGGCGCCCCCAAGTTCAACGAGCAATATCGCATGGGCTCGTTCTTCTCCGATCCAGAACTCTACAGGCAGGTCGAGGTGCTGCGCGGGCCCGCCTCCTCGACGCTTTATGGCGCTGGCGCCATAGGCGGCGTGATCAACTTCACCACCAAGGACGCGTCCGATTTCATCCGCGAGGGCTATTCGGGAGCGCTGCGCGTCAAGGGCGGCTTCACCAGCAATGGCCTGGGTACGCTGACCTCGGTCGTGCTGGCCCAGCAGATCACCGACACATTCGAGGTTCTGGCCACCGGCAACTGGCGCCGCAGCGAGGATCTCGACCTCGCCAAGGGCACACCCCTGCCCGGTTCCGCCTTCGACACCTGGTCGGGCCTGGTCAAGGGCACGGCGCATTTTGGCGAGAACGACGAGCAGACGCTGCGCTTGTCTTACCAGCGCTGGTACAGCGACGCCAAGGATCAGGCCTATGCCCAGACTGGCACGCAAGCGGCTTTCGGCATAACCGATCGCACCGTAGTCGACCAGACGGCGGTGCTGCAGTGGGAGAACCCGGCCACCGATAATCCCTGGGTCGATCTCAAGGTCAACCTGAGCTATTCCGACACCGTCAACGATCAGACCAATCACCGCTACGCGCTTGGCGCGCCTCCCACGGTTGTCGGTCCGGTCGCTCCAGCTTTCCCGCAAAACGTCACGGCGGATAGTATCCTGCTCGACACCAGGTATGGCTACAAAACCTGGCAACTGTCGGCGGACAACACCGTCGAGTGGATGGGTGGTGACTTCGAGAACTATCTAACGTTCGGGCTGCAGGCCTCCACGCAGGACCGCAGCGCGGTGCGTCCAGGCACTTCGGCACCGTTGCCGGCACATCCGCAGGGCACCGAAAATAAGCTGGGCATCTTTGCCCAGAACGAGTTCGTCTGGGATGACCGCCTGACGGTGCTGGCGGGCGCACGCGGCGATTTCCACTGGGTCCAGTCCAGCACCGGCATGCGCAACATCGACGGCTCAGCGTTCTCACCCAAGATCGCGGCCCTCTATGATATCAACGACAACATCGGTGTCTTCGCGTCGCTCGCCCATACCGAGCGGCTGCCGACTATCGACGAGCTCTACTCGGTTGCTGCGTCCGCGCGCGGGCTCACGGCCAAGGTTGCCAGTCTTGATCTGCGCAAGGAGATCGCGAACACTGTGGAAGGCGGGTTTGTTTTGTCGGGTGATGACCTCATCCAGCAGGGCGACGCAGCCAGCGTCAAGGTCACCGGCTTTTACAGCGACCTGAGCGACCTCATCGTATCCAACACCGCCCCTCGCCTGCCGGACGCGCCGGTGCCGTATTATGGCAATGTGGGCGCGGCCCGCATCTATGGTCTCGAGGTGGAAGGTGCCTACAATTCTGACCTGCTCTTCGCCAATCTCGCCTACTCGCTGACTATTGGGGACAACCTCGTCACCAACACTCCACTCACCACCGTTCCGCAGAGCAAGCTGGTCGCCACGCTGGGCGCCCGTCATGCCGAGTGGAACCTGGAATACGGCGCGACGGCCACCCTGGCCCATGTGGGGCGCTACATTTCCCCAATAGTGCAGCAAGGCCAGGTTGTCGCGGACGGCCCGGCTGAAGCTTTCGCCACGCTCGACCTGTTCGCGACCTGGAAGCCCGATACCGGCGCCTTTGCCGGCACCGAAGCCCAGTTCAGCATCGAGAACGTGTTCAATGCGGACTACCGCGAGAACCTGTCGACCGATCGCTCGGCCGGCCGCACCTTCAAGCTGACTCTGGCCAAGCAGTTCGACTACTGACAGGCCAAATTCTGCCAGCAGCCCAAAGGCTGCTGGCAAACGGCCGCCAGAGTGGCGGCGCAACGGGTATCGTTCGGGGCTTGCCGGAACCCTTGCGGACGGCGATGGTTTGCCGCAGCGTCACCTAGGCCCGCGATTCCTTATGCGCGACCTGGCGTTCTTCACCATCGTCGGCTTTTGCGCACAGATCGTCGACGGCGCACTGGGCACGGCATTTGGCCTTATCGCCACCACCTCGATGCCGGCCTTCGGTGTGCCGGCGGCCAGTGCCAGCGCCATGACCCATGTGGCCGAGATTTTCGCGACGGCCGCGTCGGGCGCCTCCCATGTCTGGCACCGCAACATCAACGGGAGACTGGTAGCCCTCCTCGCGCCTGACGGGGCGCCATTGGCGCCTACGTGCTGTCCAGTGTCGATGCTGCCGTGATCGAGCCCTTCGTGTCCGCCTACCTCATCGCCGTTGGCATCTACATCGTGGTCAAGGCCTTCCAGCTGATGTTTCCACGCGAGATGGGCGACACGCTGGTGCCGGTGATCGGTCTTGGTGGTGGTGTCCCCGACGCAATGGGCGGTGGCGGCTGGGGACCCATCGTCACCACATCGCTGGTCGGCCGCAGGCATGAGCAAGAAGGTCATCGGCTCCACCGGCGTCACCGAATTCCTGGTAACGTCGACCATCTCCATCGTCGGCGTCATTGCGGCGCCCTTCGGCGCCTTGGTGGTCAAGCGTCTGCCCGTGCGACCGCTGATGGTCGGCGTCGCCATCACTATCATCGCCACCTCGATCTACCGCTTCTTCTGACCCTAGGTCTTCCCTTCGCGGACGACCTCCACCACCAGCGCTCCCTCGGGCAATGGCCGCAACAGTTCTTCCTCCGGCCGGCTCAGGAACAGCCACGCGGCCCAGTCCTCCGGCCGCAGAACGCAGACCTGCCGGTCGTGGATCGGGGCAATGTCGGGGCCAGGCGCCGTCGTCAGCATGGTGAAGCTCAGTGCGCCGTCCTCATCCTCGCTCCATAGTCCCGCAATGCCCATTACCGAAGAGTCCTTCAGAGCGAAGCGATGCTTGGTCTTGGGATATTTGCTGCCGGTGAACTCGAAGAACCCCGACAGCACCACGACACAGCGCCGACTTTCGGCGAAGCTGCGGCCGTCGGACTTGAAGTTGAAGATTGGCCCGGCTTTGGGGCGCGGCGGCGGAAAGCCGAACCGCATGGTGACCAGTTCGACGCCGTTGCCCTTGGCGCGCAGCACCGGACCGCTGTCGCCAATGCGGATATCGTCCGCCGGCAACAGGGCCGCCTCGTCGCCCGCCGCGCCCGCCAGTTCCAGCGCGGCGATGGCCCGGCGGTAGTCTGCGTGGCTCACATGCTGTTCGTAGTCGTTGCACATGGCAGCAGCAAACCACGGGTGCCCGCGGGGTTCAACCGCTAGGCCTGCGCGGTTGCCGCCTGATAGGCCGCCTCCATCCGCGCCAGCGCCGATCGTTCCGGCGGTGGTGCGCCCAGATGGATGTGGCGCAGCTCATCCATGAAGTCCCGCCGGAAAGCCGGACCGCCTTCGTCCAGCACGATGGCCCGAGCTGCCAAATCTGGGCTCACAGGGAGGTAGCGCACGCCCCAGGCGCCGAGCGCCGCCATGACCGGTACCAGCGCGATCGCTTTTTCGGTGAGGCTGTAGATCACGCGCTGCTTGTGTCCCGGATCGGCCGCCGCAGTCAGCAAACCCGCCTCGCTCAAGTGTTTGAGCCGGCTGGCCAGAATATTGGTGGCGATGCCCTCTAGGGAATGGCCGTGCAGGTCGCGATAGGTGCGAAGATTGCCGAACATGATGTCGCGCAGGACCACCAGACTCCAGCGGTCGCCCAGCACTTCGACGGTGAGATTTATCGGACAACCCGATCGCAGATCCACTTACAGCTCCTGTTGTCCGCTTGCACTTTACAAGCAGTATCGAGATCGGTACACCGATTGCATATAGCAAGCGGTCCGGGCAATCTCAAGAAAATCGTCGCGTCTCTGTCGATATGAGGACGACCCGAACGTCTAGAAGGCAATTGCAAGGAGGGAGTTCGAAAAATGGAACGGAATTACGGCTGGGTGATCGTGGCCGCTGGCGCACTGATCACCTGCGTGGCGATGGGATCGATGTTCGCACTCCCTGTCTACCTGCAACCCATGGCCGAGGAAACCGGCTGGACCCGCGCCGGTATTTCCGGCGCCATGACGGTGGGCTTCATCGTCATGGGCGTGGCCGGCTTTCTCTGGGGTACCCTCACCGACCGCATCGGGGCAAGGCCGGTAGTGCTGGTCGCGGCGATCATGCTCGGGCTCGGCCTGTTCATCGCCAGCCGGGCCAACGACCTTCTGGTCTTCCAGTTTGCCTATGGCGGACTGGTGGGCGCCTCGGGTGGGGCATTTTTCGCGCCACTGATGGCGACCACGGTCGCCTGGTTCGAGAAAAACCGCAGTCTGGCAGTCTCGCTGGTTTCGCTCGGCGGCGGCGTCGCACCGATGGTGATGACTCCCCTCGCCACCGTGCTGATCGAAATGCAGGGCTGGCGCAACGCCATGATGCTCACCGCGATCGCGGCGACCGCCATCATCGTTCCCACGAGCTTCCTGATCCGTCGTGCGCCGGCTCTAGCAGCTGCTCCGGCCAATGCCGATGGTCCCGCCCCAGCGCCGGTTTCCCACGGTTCGTCCATCCTCAGCGTCATGCGCAAGCCCCAGTTCATTGTGCTGGCCGGCGTCTTCTTCCTGTGCTGCGGCGCCCATTCCGGTCCGATCTTCCACACCGTAAGCTATGCGATGCTCTGTGGCGCAACGGCCCTTCAGGCCGCCAGCATCTATAGTGTCGAAGGGCTGGCGGGCCTGTTCGGCCGCGTGATCTTTGGCGTACTCGGCGACCGCCTGGGGGTGAAGCGGGTTATCATCGGCGGCCTCGTGCTGCAGGCCGTCGGCATCTACACCTATATCTATGTCGGCGAACTGACCCAGTTCTACATGCTGGCCGCCGTGCTCGGCCTCGCCTATGGCGGCGTCATGCCCCTCTATGCGGTGCTGGCGCGCGACTACTTCCCGGCCAGTGTCATGGGCACCGTGTTGGGCGGCATCACCATGACCTCCAGTATCGGCATGGCGTTCGGCCCAGTCGGCGGCGGCTGGATCTTCGACACGTTCGGCGACTATCACTGGCTCTATGTCAGCTCGGCCGCCATCGGCATCGCCGCGGCCCTGGTTGCCATTACCTTCCCGCGGCCGTCGGTGCCGCAGACAGGTCAGCTGCAACCCGCCTAAGCCGGACTGGGGACGACGACACCGCCATCGGTGTCGTCGTCGTCAGGCGCATGTGCGTAGGCCTCGGAGAGCTGACGATATTGCGGTGAGTTCATCGCGATGAGCGTTACGATGACGCCGATGATACCCGCAATGGTGAAGACCAGCGCGATGCCCCGGTCCGGGCCGGTTCCGAACCAGGAGCCAATGGCATCGGCTCCAGCACCGTCGGTCATGAAGGGGATGACCATGAACTGGGTCAGCGGCCCGATCAGGAAGGCCGTCAGCGGCGAGGCCGATTGTTCGACAGACTGGGCAAAACCGAAGACCCGACCCTGGCGCTCCAGCGGCACCACCTTCTGTAGGGTTGTATGCTCGGCGGCTTCAGCGAATGGACCAAGGAACATCCACACTAGGCAACCGCCCGCCAACAGCCAGATCGAGGGTTGGATGGTGAAAAAGCAACACGTCGTCCAGGTTACCAGGTTGACCAGCAACAGCGTGCGCAGCGGGTTCTTGCCGAGGCCGATCTTGCTGATCAGGATGCCGGCGACGATAAATGCGCAGGACAGGCCGCCGAAAAGCAGCCCCCAGACCTGAACGGAGACCAGCGACAGGCCGTAGGCATCGAGCAGCGCCATGAAAACGCCACCCAGGAAGTTGTTGAACGTCGCGAAGAAGATAAGCGCGAACAGCCCCGGCACAGCTGCGATAACAGCAATGGTACCCTTGAGATCGACGCGCTTGGGTTCAGCCTTCTCGCCCTCGACCGGAACGGGCCGGCCTTCATCGATGTGAACGACGTACAGATGCGCGAAAGCCACCAGCGTCAGGACCAGCGCCAGCACCAGTGTCGCCAGCATGCCGCCCCAGGCGACGAGGAAGCCTGATATGACCGAGGTGGTGAGAAAGCCGATGCCGCCGACCATGCCGACCAGACCGTTGGCCTTGTCGCGCTCATCCTCAGGAATGAGGATGGTGACCAGCGTTGGCAGTGCAATGGCGCGAATGTTGCCGGCGATGACGCCGAGCATGATCAGGAAGACGAAGGCCCAGAGATACCAGCCATAGGGATTGGCGAACGCCCCCTCTGGCTCAAGGAATACCATGGCGAGCGAGGCCGTGTAGAATGCCGCCGACACCACGCTGGAGCCCATCATGACCAGCTTTTTTGCGTTGTGATCGACCAGGCTGCCCAGCCAGATTCCGAACGCGGCCGTGAACACCAGATAGACGCCCGCGATCATGCCCGTGGCGAACACGGACCGGGTTTCGAGATAGACCCAGAAGGTCAGCGCGAACCAGACGGTGAAGTTGGTGATATTGGCGACCAGATTGTTGGCCAGGATTTGATGGAACGGCTTGATCATCGCATCACCTGCTACGCCCGTTTGAGGCCAAACTATTGGTATTGGGCATTATTTCAACCCATATCGCATGCTCCTGCCAATCTGTGGCAGTACGGCGACCGATCTCGAGGAGTAACTCCTCTGCCCGACCAAGGACGCGTCCCGCGCGGACTATCCGACAGCAGCGCCCGTTCACCCTCCGGAAACCATGTTTGTGCAAGCTGGCCCCATCAGTCAGCGTGAGGTTACCGATGGACGATCAGGTGAGACGCCGTGCTTATGAACTCTGGGAGGCCGATGGCTGCCCACAGGGGCAGGATCAGCAATATTGGTTCAAGGCTCTGGCCGAACTGGCCTCGGCTGCCGCCAAGACCATCAAGCCGCCGCGCAAGCGTGCGCCACGCGCCGCGAAGGCCGCCTGAACACGATCCGGCGCCGCGGCGCCGGGTCTAGTGGCCGGTCAGCTGGGGCCAGTACACGTCATTGTCGAAGTCATCAGGGATCGGCGACAGGCGGGATATTGCCGTGGCGGCGAATTCTACCTGCAGGGCGAAATGTCTGACATCGTCGGGCATCGCGCGGCCGGTGATGAATTCGCGGGTGCGCCATTCATCGATGCGGCAGGATCGAAGGCGACGGCGGGCTTCGGCTTCGACATCCTCAACAAGAATGGACCCCGTTGCAGGACTGGTCCCGCGCCGTGCCGGCTCGGTCCATTCCCTGCTACCCTCAATCACCGCGAAACGCACTTTCGTCCCCTGAAGCCTTGCAGCATGCCTTCTGGCGCTGCCTCACGTCATCAGATTGTCACACGCCTCTTACCGAACCGGTAACGAAGCGGCTTGGCAAGCCGTCTGGCCATGCTAGCCTTGCAGACATGACCATCCTTTATGTCATGGCCGCGCAGGCCGAATATGGGCCGCATCTGCGGGCTCGGATCAATCCGCTGCTGACGGGGGTCGGCCCGGTCGAGGCGGCCATTGCGGTCACGCGGGCCCTGGCCCAGGCCGAGCAAAACGGCGCCTTGCCACGCCTGGTCGTCTCGCTGGGCTCGGCCGGCTCACGCAAGCTGGAGCAATGCGGGCTCTACCAAGCCAGCAGCGTCGCCTATCGCGACATGGATGCGTCACCCCTGGGCTTCGTCAAAGGGCAGACACCATTCCTCGACCTGCCGCCAGTCCTGCCGCTGACCACCCTGCCGGGGCTGCCGACGGCGACCCTGTCGACCGGTGCCAATATCGTTTCCGGCCCTGCCTATGACGGGATCGACGCTGACATGGTGGATATGGAGACCTACGCCGTGTTGCGGGCCTGCCAAGCCTTCGGCGTACCACTGCTAGCCCTGCGCGGCATCTCCGACGGCGCGGCCGAGCTCGCCCATATCAACGACTGGACGGAATATCTTGGTATCATCGACGAAAAACTGGCCGCGGCGATCGGCGAGATCGAGGCGGCGTTCCCGGGCGGGCGCTAGCTGCCGCGCGCCTTCTTGTCGCGACGGGCGCGGCTCCAGGTGCTCCACTTGCGCGTGCCCCGCACGATCCCTGCATTGACCGGCCCCTGCAGGACCACCAGGTCCAAGGCCAGCAGCAGCAGGCCGAGGGGCAGCATCCAGATGCCCAGCACCGGCAGGAAGCTGAAGATGCCGCCCAGAATGAGCAGCAGGCCAAGCGGAATGCGGATCCAGCGGGCCTCCGGCCGACGAATGCGCTCCAGCAGGCGGGCGGCGAAATCAGGTATCCGGCGCTGCAAGCGGTCGAACTGGCGGTTCAGGCGGGCGTGACCCTTGGTGGCCATGGCGAGTCCCCTCTTCTGGCAATGTTTGTGCTGCACTTGGGGTCGCCATCGGCTTCCTCCAATAGGCTGCCGGGTCACATTTTCGCGGGAACCTGGTCTTGAAATCCAGCTTGGCCCTGCCATTGCTCCGGAACTTCCGGCCGCAGGGCGAGTTGAGCCAGCAACATCCCAACACGGAGCGTCGCCATGGCCACATCAGCAAAACGTACCCTCAAGTCCGTCGAAACAGCAGGCAATAGCGTCTCGGAGGCGTTGCTCGACCAGATCGCCGCCCTGCGCAAGGAGATCGCTTCCATTTCCGAGGCCGTCAGCGATTATGGCGGCCACTCCCTGAGCGACGTGCAGCACAATGCCGTTGCCCTGGCCAAGGAAGTCCGCCACCAGGGCGCCGTGGTTGCGCGGCAGGTGAACCGGCAGGCAAGCGTCGCCGGCAAGGCGATCCAGGAAAATCCGGTTCCGGTCATTGTCGTGCTGGGCACGATTGCCCTGCTTTCGGCGCTGATCTTCAAGCGCGATTAGCATTGCCGTTTCGTTAACCGTTCTGCTCAGACTTTCCTTAAGTCTATTGGGGCATTTTCGGTCTGACTTGCACAAATGCAACAGACCGGAGATGCCCCATGGCGCTTTCCAAAGCCATCCTCCGCTTCGCCGCACTCGCCGTGCTCGCCACGAGCCTGGGTGGATGCAGTTTCCTCGGCATGAATTTCGGCATGGCGCAGCTTTCCGAGAAGGAATGCATGATGCGCGCCATGTATTTCGAGTCCAACCGCTCAAGCTCGGACGGCATGCTCGCCGTTGGCACCGTGGTGATGAACCGCGTCAACGATCCGCGCTATCCGCGGTCGGTTTGTGGCGTGGTTGGCCAGAAGAACCAGTTCGCGCAAGGCGTGCTTACCCGCAAGATGACCGATAGCGGCGCCGTGCTGGCCTCGCAGGTGGCCGATCAGGTGCTGCGCGGCGCCCGCCACCCAGGCGTGCAGAATGCGCAGCACTTCCACACCGCCGGCCTGCGCTTCCCCTACAACAACATGTATTACGTGCTCGAAGCGGGCGGTAACGAGTTCTACGAGAAGCGAACGCCCGGGACGTTCTGACGGCTTCCTATTTCGCTTGCACCAGCGCGCGGCTCAGGAAGAAACCGTGGCCGTCCTGGCGCGCGCAGGTCAGGCCGCGCCGCTCCGACAGGCATTGAAACGGTCCCAAGGTCACCACGTGGTCATACTCGAATTTCTGCGTGAGCGAGCAGCAGCTGGCATCACCGATATCGTCGAGCAACACGCCGTCGTCCTGACCGCCTAGAATGGCGCGGACATAATTGGGCTCGACGCGGTCGCACTGGATTTCCGCCAATCCGTCCCAGGTCTCGTAAACCGACGTGCCACCTTCCGGCGTGTAGATACAGCCGATATTGCCTGATGGCATCACGAATTCCACCTGGCCTTCGTCATTGGGGTAAAACTGCTGCGCCTCAAATGCCCGGGCCGGTACGCCCAGCAACACGGCAACGGCAGCGAAGCCGGCAAAGACCAGCGAATTGCGCAGCAAGGCGCGGCGTTGGCGGCGAGTAAGCATGGCCATGACCCTCATTGGCGTTGCGGTGAGGATCGGTATGGCTGAGGCAGGTTGAACGGGCGCTGTTGCCCCCGTTCAGGTGCCGTTTAGAAATCGCCGCCGATGTCGAAGTCGCCGCCGCCGAAGTCATCGCCCCCGGCGTCAATATCCTGCTCGGCGTCCTGGTCGGTCGCGTTGTCGGCGCTATGCTCCTGCGCATGCGCGCCGCCGGTCAGCATGCCGGCAATGGCGCTGCCAAGCAGTACGCCACCGGCAACACCCATCGCGGTTTGTGCCGCGCCGGCCAGGAAACCACCGCCCTGCCCGCGCCGGTCGTCATAACCCTGCTGTCCGCGATCCCACGGCCCGCGCCGCGCCGGGCGGCGCTGGGGTTCCGGCTCATCGCCGCCAAACAGGCCGCCGAGAAAGCCGCCAGTCGGCCGCTGGCTCGCTTCGAGTTGCTCGATGCGCGCCTGCGCCTGCCGCAATGCCTCTTCCTGGATCAGGATGGTCTGGGCCATGTAGTAGGGCGCCGGCGGGAATTCGCGAAGCCGCTGCTGGATCAGCGCTTCGGCGTCGCGATCCCGCGGCTGGCTGTTGCGCGCCACGTCCTCGATGCGATCGAACAGGCCATCGATAGCCTGCTGGTCTTGCTGGTTCGGCATGTGCCCACTCCCTGAGCAATAATAATGAAGAACAAGTGGTAACCACGTCGGGGCGTTGCAATGCCAACCAGATCGATTGACGGGTTCTGCCTCAGAAAAGCCACCGACCCGCCAAAACTTCGCCGGGACCACTGGTGTAACGAGGTCGTGATCGGCCCACCCAGTCGCCGAATCTACAGGGAAAAACAATGACCTCCAAGATCCTGCTGCCCTTCGCCGCCGCCGCCATGCTTGCCCTCGCGGCATGCAGCAATCCCGAGACTCCTGCTGAAGCGGCGCCCGAAGCCGCTCCGGCAGCCGAAGTCGTGGCTCCCGCGGCCGCCCCCGCAGAGCCGGCAATGGCTCCGGCCGCCAACACCACGGCCGTCACCCCGGAACAGGCAATGCAGGCCATGCAGGCGCAGGCTGCCACGATGACCGACGCCCAGAAGGCCGAGACCATCGCTGCCGCGCGCAAGGCTGCCGAAGACGCTGGCAAGGCCCAGGGCCTCACCGCCGAGCAGATCAAGCAGGCCGGTGATATGGCCGAGCACGCCACCAAGCAGATGCTCGGCGTCCAGTAACTCCGGCGTTACCAATTGAGCCCTGCGACCACGGTCGCGGGGCCTACTTTTTCTGCGTTCCCACGCGCAGTACGTAGCCGATGACGATAGCGACGGCCTCGTAGAGTTCGAGCGGAATGGTGTCATCGAGCTCGACGCCGCTCAGCGCTTCGGCCAGCACCGGGTTTGCCTCGATGACAATCCCCTGCTCCCGCGCCAATTCGACGATCCGGTCAGCGACCAGCCCCCTGCCCTTGGCGACCACGCGCGGCGCCTCCCGCGTACCCTTCTCGTATTGCAGTGCCACTGCCAGGGCGCGCGGCTTGATGTCGTCGCTCATGAGTGGGCATCCACGAAGTGCCCTGAGGGCGCCGCGGCAGCCGGCGCAGGCGGCTCGCCATGCCGGACGATAACCGCACCGGGGCGCAGTCCCACGCTATCCAGCGTCTCCCGCAGCGACGCAATCTCGGCCTCGAGCGCCGCCGAAGCGGTCGGCTCCGTGGCCCAAAGCATGACCCCAGTGGCGCCGGCGCGCAGTGTCACCTGCGCGCCCACTTCGCCCATTTCGGGCAGGCTGAGGGCGAAGCGCATCTGCCAGCCGCGTTCGCCTGCCGTGTCGGATTCGCCCTGCGGATCGCCATGGATCTGGATGTGCATCAGCGTCTGTTGCGTTCCCACCATGACCGGCAGGTCCATGCTCCAGTCCGCAGTCTTGCCAACCGGATCGGGCAAGGACGCATGCTGGTGCAGCCGCACACGGGCCAGCGCGGACTCGGTGCGCTCGAGCAATTGCTTGCCCACCTCTTCCGGCGCGGCTTCGGGATCGATCGGCGGCGCCTCGCCCGCCCGGGCGCGTGGCGTGATGCCGCGCAAGGGCGGCGGAATCTGGGACACGGCGTTGACCGGCGCCTGTTGGCCCAGCCATGAGGCCAACGTCTGCCGCAAGGTCAGCAGGGCCGATTTCATATCGGTCTGCGGCAGCGCCTGGCCTTGCGCCAGGCTGGCCTCCTGGAACACACCCGATCCGCGAATGGCGGCCTGGAGAGATGCACCGTCGAACCGCGGCGCGTCGATCGCCACGCGTCCGGCAAGAACCTGTTGGGCGGCGCGCACCACCGGTTCGGGAAGTACCACCTTGCCGGCAATACTGCTCAGCGCCGTCGTCAGCGCTGTAACCGACCCTTGGCTTGGGATGGAGGTCTGCACCATCTGCGCCAGCGCTGCCTGTGGCGTTGCTGGCTGTGGCGGAGGCTGCGGCAATGGGTTGCCCGCTGCCGAGTGAGTTGTTGTGCTGCCAATGGCGATTGCTGGCGCCACCGGGCGCAGGGCCATGGACGCGGTTTGCTGCGCGGGCGCCGGTAGGGTGGCGGCAGTGGCCGCGGCGCCGACCGCCATGGGATTGGGTTGCGCCGTATTAGCCTGCGGATAGATCGAGGCGGGAGCCGGAGCCGCAACCGACGTCGTGATGACGACGGTGGTTGCCATGGGGCCAGATGCAGGCTGGGCTGCGGACGCCGCGGTCCCCGTTGGGGTGCCGGCCGGCAACGCCGGCTGCGTGCTCACAAGCGGCTGCGCCTGCGCGACCGCCGGCGGATTTGTGGCAACACTCGCCGCTGGGGTGGTCTGCTGGCCTGCCGGAGGCACGGACGTGCCCGTCGTCGCAGCCTGCGGCAAGAGCACAGTCTGCTGGGACTGCACCACTTGCGTGGGCGGCTGACCGGCCAGCGGCGGCGCCGAGCTGGCATTGGTGGTCGGGTTCGGCAGCGGCAGGCCAATTTCCGGCGCCGGCGCCGCCGGGGCGGGGCTGGCGGGGACCTGCGGAAGTTGCGCCAGCTGCAAGGCCAGCCGCATTTGCTGGCCCGAACCTTGCACTTCAAGCTTGATGGTTTCGCCGGCCTTGACCAGCGTCGGCAAGATCAGGTTCAGCAACTGGCCACGGATTTCAACCTGCGTGCCGCCATTGGGCGCCGCGCCGAGGACTTTGGCGTCGAGCACCTGGCCTGATTGCAAAGCCAATGCCTGCAGCGCGCCGGAGCGGACCGCGGTGACAAATTGGGGCAGTTCCGACGGGATCACCATGGCGTTCCGGCCCTCTGCCGCATCATGCGGCGACCCATACTAGCGCGCCGCTAGCATCCAGTGATGCCCCACTCTTGGGAAACTTAACAGCGTCTAACCGGACCCTGGCATAATCCCGAACAGATTGCTGAGCAGAAACAGCGCGCTCCACAACAGCGCCAGCACCACGCCCCACACGATCACCACGGCGACGATGGCACAGGCAATCCCGATACCGATCCAAACGCCGTCGCGCTCCAGCACGCCCAACGCCAGCACACAGATAGTGAAGGCGGGCAGCATGTTGCCGAGCGGGATCGGCAGGAAGAGGATGATCGACAGCAGCAGGCAGATGGCCCCGACCAGATATTCTGCAGGCGGGGCCGCCAAAAACGTCAAGCGGGGACGCATGAGCCGCTCGGCCTTGGCCAGCCACGGCGCCGCCAGGTCCACCACCTTTTCGAAGTCGACGCGCGACAGCGATCGATCGGTGATGATCCGCGGCAGCCAGGGTCGGCGGCCGATCATCAGCTGGAACGACAGAAAAATCAGCGGCGCACCCAGCACCGCCGAGACGCCGGGCGGCACCGGAATGGCGTTGGGCACCGCGAAAATGAACATCAGGGCTCCGATGGCCCGATGCTCGAGTGCGTGCAGCAGATCGGCGATCGAAATGCGCTCGCGATCCTGCCCCTTGGCGATGGCAGTCAGAATAGCCGAGAGCCGGTCCGCGCCTTCATCGGGCGGAATCTGGTCAACGTCGATGATCGGGTCTTCTTCGGCCATGGGTCCCCTACCGCTCGTCGTCAATCCGGGCGAATGTCGGTATACTTCTTGGTCGCCGGCTTACCGCGGAAGGTCACCCAGAAGAAGTTCAGCGTATAGGTGCCGGCGGTGCGGAACACGCCCTCCTTTTCGAGGCGCCGGCCGGACGTCATCATCTTGAGGGCGAAAGTAAACTTGACCCCGCCCACCTTGGAAAGACGTACCGCCACGTCGGTGTCCTCGCCGAAGAACTCAATGGTGCGATCATAGCCGCCGACCTGCTCCCATGCGGCGCGCTTGAAAACGAAGTTACCACCCTGCACCACCGAGCCGACGCGGAGCACGTAGCGGTTGATGACATAGATGAGCCAGGTGAGGCCGTAGAACATGCCGACCAGGAACCGGCTCCAGTCGCTCATGTCATAATAGACATAGGGGCCGCTGAGGCAGACCAGCTTGGGATCGCGCTTGAACTCGCTCAGCACCGTGTCCAGCCATCCCGGCGGAACGATGGTGTCGCTATCGATATTGGCGATCAGCTCAAAGCCCTGGCTGGCGGCGAAGCCGGCGTCACGGGCGTTGACGAGGCCTTTCTTGGGCTCATCGACCACGCGTACCGTGGGAAAGCCGCGAGCAATTTCGCCTGTCCGGTCGGTCGAGGCGTTGTTGACCACGATGATCTCGGCGTCGGCACCGGAACGGGCAATCTCGGCCACCACCGACTCCAGGCATTTGCCGATCAGCGCCTCTTCATTGTAGGCGGGTATGACGAATGCCAGTTTCATTTAGGCCTCTTGCTGGGCTCGCGGTCCGATTGCCGCAATCGCCTGCAAATAGCTCCTGGCCGACGCTACGGCAACAGACGGCCATAGCTTTTCCATTTGCAGCCGGTCCGCCGTGCCCGAGAATTCTCCGCAATGCCCCGCCGGGAGACCGCTTCCGCACCCGTCGTTGCATCTGCTACAAGTGTTCATTCAGCGTTCAGTTGCCAGTTGCGACAAGTGGGGCATGATGAAACAGTCTTTGTTGAAACATTTGCTCATTCTTCTGCTGTCCGCAGCTGCGCCTGTCGCCTTCGCCGCCGGTGAAGGCACCGCTGTTGGCGTGGATCCCGATGCCAAGGCACAGATCAATTCAACGGACCGGTTGCTTGAGGTGGGCGCCGATGTCTCTGTTGGCGAACTGATCGTCACCGGACCATCGGGACTGGTGCAGATCATATTCGACGACGATACGCGGCTCGTGGTCGGCCCGCGCAGCTCGTTGCTGATAGAGACCTACCTCATGGCCAGCAGCAATACGGCGCAGCAACTGACCATCAATGCGCTGGGCGGTTCGTTCCGTTTCATCACCGGAAACAGTCCGAAACCCGCCTATTCCATCCTCACGCCGACTGCCGCCATTGCGGTGCGTGGCACCGAATTCGATATCGTGGTCGAGCCAGGCAAGACCAAGGTCATGCTCTATGAAGGCGCGTTGCAGATCTGCAATCCCGGGGGTGACTGCCAACAGGTAACCCGGCGTTGCGAGGTGGCCGTGACCGGCAACGACCAGGCCGACCTGTTCGTGCGAAGCGACCCGATGCGCTTGCCGCTAAGCCTAGAGTTCCGCTACGCGCGGTTCCAGGCGCCGCTGCTGGCGCCCTTCCGTGTCGGGGGCGCCGCTCTCTGCGCCGAGGACGTTCAGGCTGAAGCGCCGACGAGCAACTCCGGCGGCAGCGGCGGCGGGGGCGCACCAACGCCGACGCAAACGCCGACACCAACCCCGCTCCCCACGCCGCCGCCGCCCACGCCACCAACCCGCGGCAAGAACTAGCCCAGCTTCAGCCGATATAGTCGCGCTTACCCACCGGCACCGCGGCGTGCCGCAGAATGGCGTAGGCCGTAGTAACGTGGAAGAAGAAGTTAGGCAGCGCTCGCTCCGTCAGGTAGGTCTGCCCAGGCATCGTCACGTCCTTGCCACCCAGCTTCAGCGTGACCTCGCGCTCGTCCCCGCCCTCGAGATCTTCGGGCTTGATGGTCGCCAGCAGATCCAGGGCCTTCTGGATACGCTCCCGCAATTCGGGAAATGTCTCTTCGGTATCTGGCCAGGACGGAATTTCGCGACCGGCGAGGCGCGACACACAGCCCTTCACGTGGTCGGTCGCGATCATGATCTGTCCGCGGAACGGGATCATGTCCGGCGCCAGTCGCATGTTGGACAGCACCAGCGTATCGAACTTGCGCTCGGCGGCGTAGGCCTCGGCCTTGTCCATGATGGCCAAAAGGTTGGTCAGCATACGGGTGAAGATCGGCACGGTCATGCCATAGACGGAAATGGTCATTCGCAAAGCTACCTTGATTGTGCGGTCCCGAACGGGAACAGTGTTCTGCGCCCGCAGTTGTTGGCTGGCAAGGCGGTTATATGAGCAAGCAAGAAGACAAGCCGGTGAACGGCGACACGGCCGACAGAAAAACGGGTTTCGCGCGCCTGCGCTCCCGGCTGCGGCTGCTTTATCACAGCCAGTCCCCCGTCGCACAGCGCTTCCAATTCGCGGTGCTGATCGTTGATCTGGCCATCATCGCCTTCTTCATCGCCTCGCCGCTGCTGCGCGACAATGAGTCGTTCCTGTGGATCGACTATTCCATCGCGGCCCTGTTGCTGGCCGATCTCGCGGCTCGGGCGCTGGCCTCCACCGACATTCTGCGCTGGCTGCGGCAGATGCCTGTCATCATCGACATCTTCATCCTGGTGACGCTGCTGGCCCCCACCTGGCTGGTCAATCTTGGCTTCCTGCGCATCCTGCGTCTGTGGACACTGACGCGAACCTCCACATTCTGGCGGCCGCTGAAAAAGCGCCGCCTGGGGGTTTATCAGGAGGCGATCCAGGCGGTCATCAATCTGCTGGTCTTCCTCTTTGTCGTGACCGGCTTCGTCTACACCGCCTTTGCCAACCGGGGCGAAGAAGCGAGCATTGCCGGCTATGTCGACGCGCTTTACTTCACGGTCGCCACCGTGACCACCACCGGCTTTGGCGATATCGTCTTGCCCGGCACCGGCGGAAAGCTGGCGTCGATCGTCATCATGATCATCGGCATTTCGCTGTTCGTGCGGCTCGCGCAATCCATCTTCCGGCCGACCAAGGTGCATTTCCCCTGTCCGCAATGCGGTCTGCAGAAGCATGACCCGGACGCCGTGCACTGCAAGGCCTGCGGGCATATCCTCAACATCCCCGATAGCGGCGGTCACTAGGGTATTACTTCAGCACAGCCAGTCTGACGCGGAAGCACGCCCCCGGAAGCGGCCCCTGCGCGAGATCGAGCGAGCCATTCATGCGCGTGACGATCTGCCGTGAAATCGCCAGCCCCAGCCCTGCCCCGCTCTGGTCGGCGGCGCCGCGCTGACCGCGGGCAAACTTCTCGAAAATCAGCTTGCGCTCGCCCTTGGCGATGCCCGGCCCGTTGTCGGCGATGTCGACGACGAAATTGCCCGCTTTCACCGAGGAGGTCACGCGCATTACCGGGCTGTCGGAGTCGTTGTACTTCACCGCGTTCGAAATGAGATTGATGAACACCTGGCAAAGCCGGTCGGCATCGCCCTCCACCGTGGTCGGCTGCGCGCGCTCGCCCAATTCCACTTTGACCCCGCGCTGCCGCAGCAGGGCCTCGCACACCGTCAGTGCCCGATCCAGTGCCGCCTGGGCGTCAACAGGTACATTTTCCCAGGTGCGTTCACCGCGCTCGAGTGCGCTGAGATCGAGGATTTCGTCGAGCAACTTGGTCAGCCGCAGGCTTTCCTGATGGATGGTGCCGACGAAGTGCTGCCGCTGGCCCTCGTCGATGTCATCAGCATCGAGCAGGATTTCCGAGAACGAACGGATCGAGGTCATGGGCGTGCGCACCTCGTGGCTCACCTGGCTCAGAAACTCGTCCTTCTGGCTGTCCAGTTCGCGGAGCTGGGCGTTGGCATCCTCCAGCTGCTGCGCCGTCGACCGCAGCTCGGCCGAGGTTTTTTCCAGCTGCTGGGAATATTCGATGACCTGCTGCGTCTCGTCGGCCATCTGCATCATTTCTTCCAGCGACACGTCGCTGCCCGATAGCACCTTGGACAGCATCACATGCGCCGATGCGGCGCCGATCGAGCCGGCCAGTTCGCGCTCCAGGCGCCCGATGAATTCGGGGGACGGCTCCAGCATGTCCGGATCGACGCCGCTGTCGCGCGCCTCGGTTTCGAAGAGAGCAGCGGCACGACGGTCGCCGAGCACGCGCTCAGCCACGAAGAACAGGTCATTGGCGGTCGCCGAACCGCGCACGAAGTTGCCGCGCGAAACCTGGCCGCGCTTGAACACGTCGACAAACACGCTGGCCTGGAGGCGCTCGAGCGCCGACTGGCTGGTCAGCAGCGAGCCCAGCGTCAGCGTCAGCACGTTGACCAGGATGCTCCAGAAGGCCGCGTGGGCCAGCGGATCGAGATTGTCGAGCCCGAACATGGCTTCCGGCCGCAGCCAGGAAATGCCCCACGGGCCCTGGCTCAGCAGCATCGCCACCTGCGGGGATACCGACTCGAACGAGGGCAGGAAGCTGCACCAGACCCAGAATACGAATCCGGCCGCGATGGCAGCCGTTGCCGCCTTGAGCGAGGCCTCCCGCCAGAACAGCGCAGCGATGACAGAAGGGAAGAACTGGGCGATAGCCGTGAAGGAAATCAGCCCGATCGGCGCCAGCGCATCGGAGTCGCGGGTGAAAAAGAAGTAGAAAAACCCCAACGACAGGATCAGCACGATGGAGAGACGACGGGCGATCAACAGGAGGCTGGTGACCCCCTGCCCGTCCCCTCGGCCCGCGGGGCTGAGGCGGAGGATGAGCGGCATGACGATATGGTTGGACACCATGATCGACAGCGCGATGGATTCGAGGATGATCATCGACGTCGCCGACGAGAAGCCGCCGATGAAGGCAAAAAGCGCCAGGGCGTCCTGGCCGAACGCCATGGGCAGCGTCAGCGCGAACATATCGGGGTTGGAGCCTGACGGCATTGTGGTCATCCCGAACACCGCGATGGGCAGGATGAACAGGCTCATCAGCAGCATGTAGGCGGGGAACGCCCAACTGGCCACGCGCAGGTGGTTCTCGTCGGAATTTTCAACCACCGTCACCTGGAACTGGCGGGGCAGGCAGACGATGGCCGCCACGGACAGACCCAGCGTTGTCAGCCAGCGGGCATCGAACGTATCCTGCGCGTCGACGAAAACGCCAACGTCCGCCGCGCCAGCGAAGATGTTTTCAAAGCCGCCTCCGACGAACACCACGAACACGCCGACCGCCACCAGCGCGGTCAGCTTCACCACCGCTTCGAAGGCGATGGCGGCCACCACGCCATGATGCTGCTCCTTGGCATCGACATGGCGCGTGCCGAAGAGGATCGTGAACAGCGCCATGCCGGCCGCCACGCCGAAGGCCAGTCCGACGTCGTCGATACCGGTGAGACTCCCCCGCCCGAATTCCGAGGCGCCGGCAACGGCTTGGATGGATGAGGTCACGGCCTTGAGCTGCAGCGCGATGTATGGCGCAATGCCGATGACGGCGATGCAGGTGATCAGCACCGCCAGCCGGTTGGATTTGCCGAAACGAGATGAGAGCAGGTCGGCAACCGAGGTGATGCGCTGGTTGTGGCTGATGCGGACCAGCCGCCGCAGCAGGAACCACCAGCCGACAAAAACCAGGGTGGGTCCGAGATAGATCGTGAGGAATTCCAGACCGCTCCGGGCCGCATTGCCCACGGCACCATAGAAGGTCCAGCTGGTGCAGTAGACCGAGATAGAGAGCGTATAGACCGCCGGCGAATGTAGGAACGATTTCGTGTTGGTCCGGGCTCGGCGGTCACCGAAATAGGCCAAGACGAACAACAGGCCGACATAGGCAACCGCCGTGGCGATGACGAAGTCGGCGGACAGCATCAGCGCTCACCGTCGCCGGGCTCGGTGCCGGACTCGTCCGGCGGCAGCGCATGCGTCAGCAGCGCCGTGCCAATGATCAGCAGCAGCCAAACCGCAAACAGGTAGAAGACGATCTGCGGAATGCCGAAATGGGCGATGGGCTGGTTGAACACATAGACCAGCGGCGGCAGCATCAACGCGCAGCCGAGCACGGTCAGCAGCAGCATACCGCCGGTGAGCTTACGCCGATCCGCCATTTTCGCCCAACAACTGGCGCACCGCACCAACGACTTCAGCATTGGCATAGGGCTTGGTGACGAAGACGTCGGCGCCGAACTCCTCGGCGATGCGGCGGTCCTGCTGCTGTCCCTTGGCCGTGAGGATCAGCACCGGCAGCCCATGCGTCTCCGGATCTGCCCGGATTTGCTTGAGCACCTCGAAACCACTGCGCTTGGGCAGCATCACGTCAAGCACCAGCACGCGTGGCTTGAGGCGTCGAACTGCCTCCAGCGCCGCGTCTCCGTCGGTGACGGCGCTAATGGTCCAACCTGCGCGCCGCAGAATGAAGTCGAGCGATTCCAGAATGCTCGGCTCATCCTCGGCAATGAGTATGTCGACTGCCAAAATCCCCCCTCGAAGCACGCGCGGTCTCCCCTCCGCGAGTGGTTGCACTAAAGCGCAATCACAGCGGATCGCCAAGCGGTAATGCAGACGGCAGTAATGGTCCGCGCGTGCGCGAGTGCCCCGCCGTGGTCGAAAGCGCCTCCTCCTGCCGGCTGGCGCAGTCGCGCCGCGGACAAAGCCGGCAGCTGGGACCGACGGGAACATCGGCCGCCTGATCGGACAGGTCGAGACCGGCGCCATAGACGGTTCGATCCGCATGCAACACGTCGCATGCCAGCATGACCGAGGAGGCAACCACCTGCTCGCGGAAGGATGCCGTTCGTCTCTGTACGGTGCGAGCGAGGAACAGATAGCGGGACCCGTCCGAGAAGCGCACCACCTGCCGCAGTGGAACGTCTGGTGTGCGAAAGGCGCCATAGATGGCCCAGAGCGGGCAGGCATGGCCGCTGTTTGGCAGGAGCAGGCCCGGCAAGGGAAAGTGCTTGGTCAGACGCCCGGCGGGGTCCGAACGGAGGAAACCGAAAGCAATGCCCTGCTGCCCTGGCCGGCGCAGCGTCACCAGCCGGTGCGCCACCTGCTCGAAGCTGGCGTGATAGGCCTGCCGCAGGTAGTCGATGTCATAAGCGGCGGCCTCGGCATCGGCCAATACCCGCTCGTAAGGAAACACGATGGCGCCAGCGAGGTAGGACCCCACCGCGCGAGAGGCCAGGCGTCGCGCCGTCGGCGTCGACAGCGCGGCGGTTTCCAGCGTCGCTGCTATCGCTTCGGGAGCCGCTATTTCCCCATAGAGCCGCGCAAGCTGGAACTGCCTGGTGGCCAGCGTGGTGGCGCCGTGGAACCACATCCGGCGTGAGGCGGCGTCGAAGCGGTACTGGCCGGGATAGTCCGCTTCGTCGGGCGGTCCGCCGACCTGGACTTCGACGCCAAACCGGCTGGCAAGCAGTTCCGCCAGTGTCGCACTCCCGAAAGGCCCCGCCCGTTCGATCTCGTCCCGCAGACCGTCCGCCACCTCTTCGAGATCAGGAAAGTGGTTCTCCCGTTCGATCAGCAGATCGTCGATCTCGCGGGCCGGTGACACACTGCGCCGGATCTGGCTCGAGGTCTCAAACTGGCCGATCAAGTTGCGCGCCACGTCCGACAGCGTGCGCGCATCGCGCCCGATAGCCGCAAGGAA
Source organism: Devosia sp. (assembly GCA_036675975.1). Classification (GTDB taxonomy): domain Bacteria; phylum Pseudomonadota; class Alphaproteobacteria; order Rhizobiales; family Devosiaceae; genus Devosia. The sequence continues at coordinate 25,579 of JAKFDU010000174.1, forward strand.
CTGGCGGCGCTCGGCCTCATCGAGATCACCGACATCCTCGAGGATCTCGGCGCTCGAGCGCACTGCCGTGATGCCCGACAGGATCTGGTGCAGTAGCTGGCTCAGCAGTGGGTCCGAGCGCAGGCGATCGGCATAGGCGTCGGCATTGGCGACTGCACCCGAATAGGCTCGATGCAGGCGTGCCAGCGCCGCGGCACTGGCGGGGTATTGCGCCACCAACTCCCGCCGCTCGTCCGGGCGGAAGGGTAGCGACTCGACCATGGGATCGGCATAGGCCTCTTCCAGGTCCTGCAGCAGCTTCTGCTCGGCCCTGCCGGCCAGTTCGTCTATGTCAATGGCGAGTTGGGTGGCCACCCGGTTCAGCAACGCCCCGCCGATGTCGCGTTTGTTGTTTTCGATCAGATTTAGATAGCTCGGCGAGATGCCGACCAGACGCGCCAGCGCGGCCTGCGAAATCTTCAGCGATTTCCGCCTGTTACTGATCCGGAAGCCGATTGGTGCACGCATGGCTGGCCCTCCTCTTCAGCCGTAAGTCAACGAATTGACAGTTACGGCTCGTACTTAGCACAACAATTTACAGAATATCACAGCAATAACAATGGCCTATTGCCGTCGTTTTCAGGCAATGGCCATACTCTCCTAGCGGTGAGCTGCTGGCTATGCATCAGTCGCCCCGCGCCAAAAGGAGGAAATCAATGACACTTTTGAAGCGTGGCTTGTCCCGTCGCAGGGTCCTGCAGACCGGTATGGCCGGCATTATCGGTTCCGGCGTTGCGCCCCTGATGTTTACCAAGGGTGCCTGGGCGCAGGAGTTCTGCAACAACCCGACCGGCGACACCGTAACCTTCGGCCTCAACCTGCCGCTGACCGGCGCATATGCCGAAGAAGGTGCTGACGAGCAGAAGGCCTATGAGCTGGCCGTCAGACATCTGAACGGCGAAGGCGACGGCGGCCTCATCGGTGTGCTCACTCCGACCGCACTCAAGGGCAACGGCATCCTGGGCAAAAAGGTCGCGTTCGTGACCTCGGACAGCCAGACCAAGGCCGACGTGGCCCGTGCCGGCGCCACCCGCATGATCGAGCGCGATGGCGCCATCATGGTGTCGGGCGGATCGTCCTCGGCCGAAGCCATTGCCGTGCAGGGTCTGTGCCAGGAAATGGGCGTCATCTTCATGGCAGGCCTGACGCACTCCAATGACACCACCGGCAAGGACAAGAAGCGCTACGGCTTCCGCCACTTCTTCAACGCCTACCAGTCCGGCATCGGCCTTGGCCCCGTGCTTGGCCAGGAATACGGCAAGGATCGCCGCGCCTACCACCTGACTGCCGACTACACCTGGGGCTGGACCCAGGAAGAATCGATGAAGGCCGCCACCGAGGCGCTGGGCTGGGAAACCGTGCAGGCTGTACGCACTCCGCTGGGCGCCGGCGACTTCTCGCAGTTCCTCACTCCGGTGCTCAATTCCGGCGCTGACGTGCTGATCCTCAACCACTACGGCAATGACATGGTCAACTCGCTGACCCAGGCCGTGCAGTTCGGCATGCGTGACCGCGAGGCCAATGGCAAGAACTTCGAAATCGTCGTGCCGCTGTTCTCCGAGCTGATGGCCAAGGGTGCCGGCGCCAACATCAAGGGCATTTTCGGCACTTCGAACTGGCACTGGAACCTGCAGGATCCGGGGACCGTGGCCTTCACCAAATCGTTCGGTGCTGCCTATGGCGCTCCGCCGTCCCAGGCCGCCCACACCGCATATGTCCAGGCCCTGCTCTACGCGGATGCCTGCGAACGCGCTGGCACCTTCTATCCGCCCGAAGTCATCAAGGCGCTTGAAGGCCACGAGTTCGACGGCATGGGCAATGGCGCCACGCTGTATCGTGCCGAAGACCACCAGTGCATCAAGAACATCCTCGTGGTGCAGGGCAACGACAATCCGACGAGCGAATATGACGTGCTCAACGTGGTGCAGGAAGTCCAGCGCGACGCGGTGTCCTATGACCCGGCGATCTTCGGCGGCGACCTCGGACCGGCAGAGCCCGCCCCGCTCTGCGCTTGATCATGCCTTGCCCGCCCCGTTCATTCGGGGCGGGCATTTCTCAGTGACCTCGTGAGGCTGCTGACGGCCAGGCTCAATAGGAGCACACCATGTTCGAAGTCATCTTCCTGCAATTCCTCAATGGCCTCGACAAGGGCGCCGCCTATGCGCTGATCGCGCTGGGCCTGACGCTGGTGTTCGGTACGCTGGGCGTGGTCAATTTCGCCCATGGCGCGCTGTTCATGCTGGGCTCGTTCTGCGCCGTACTGTTCCGCCAGCTGCTGACGATGGAAACTGTCACCATCGACCCAACCAAGCTCTCACCCTGGGGCGCGCCGCTCGAAGTGCGCGCGCCGCTGGTCCAGGCATGGTTCGGCGACTTCGGCGCCGTGCTGGTCAACTACTCGGTGCCGGCATCGATCATCATCACTATTCCGATCATGCTGCTCGTCGGCATCCTGCTCGAGCGCGGCATCATCAAACACTTCTACAAACGCCCGCATGCCGAACAGATTCTTGTGACTTTCGGCCTGGCCATCGTCGCGCAAGAGGTCATCAAGGCCTTCTTTGGACCCAATCCTATTCCCCAGCCCATGCCGTCGGACCTGCGCGGGGCGGCCGATATCGGCGCGTTCCTCGGCATGCAGGCCAATGTCATCACTTATCCGATCTGGCGGCTGGTCTATTTCCTGTTTTCGGCCGTGATCATCGGAGGCGTCTTCGCCTTCCTGCAATTCACCACCTTCGGCATGGTCGTCCGCGCCGGCATGGCGGACCGCGAAACAGTCGGCCTGCTGGGCATCAACATCGACCGCCGCTTCACCATCATGTTTGGCCTGGCCGCCGTGGTCGCCGGCATTGCCGGGGTCATGTACACCCCGCTCCTGCCACCAAACTATCACCTCGGCATGGACTTCCTGGTCCTCAGCTTCGTGGTGGTGGTCGTGGGCGGCATGGGCTCATTGCCGGGCGCAGTGGCCGCGGGGTTCCTCCTTGGCATCCTCCAATCGTTCGCCTCGATGACGCAGGTCAAGGCGCTGATCCCCGGCATCGACCAGATCATCATCTATCTCGTCGCCGTCGTCATTCTGCTGGTATTGCCGCGGGGCCTGTTTGGTCGGCGCGGCGTGATGGAGGCCTGAGATGCGCGCCATGTCCCGCAACGACCTGTTGCTGTTCCTCGGCTTCACCATTGCCGTGCTGACCATGCCCATCTGGTTGCAGCCCTTCGGCGCCGCCTATCCGGACCTTCTGCAACGCTTCATGATCTTCGGCATCTTCGCCGTCGGCTTCAATATCCTCTTCGGCCTCACCGGCTATCTCAGCTTCGGCCACGCGGCCTTCTTCGGCGTCGGCTCCTATGCGGCGGTCTGGTCGTTCAAGCTGCTCAGCCTGGACGCCATCCCGGCGATGATCTTCGCCATCGTCGTCTCCGGCCTCTTCGCGCTGGTCATCGGCTATGTCAGCCTGCGCCGTTCCGGCATTTACTTCTCCATCCTGACGCTGGCCTTTGCGCAGATGAGCTACAACCTGGCCTATTCGGTGCTGACGCCCATCACCAATGGCGAGACTGGGCTGCAGCTCACGCTCAACGATCCACGCCATCTCGATGCCATGCTTGGCGATCGCCTGCCCGGCCAGCCCGTGCCCACCCTGCTCGGCCAATCGCTCGGCGGCTTTGGCGGCTTCTATTTCTGCGCCGGCTTCCTGATCCTGGCTTTCTTCATCGCCCAGCGCATCACCGGCTCGCCGTTCGGCATGATGCTCAAGGGCATCAAGTCCAACCAGACGCGGATGAACTACACGGGGTTCAACACCAAGCCTTATACGCTGGCAGCCTTCGTCATATCAGGGATGTATGCCGGCCTCGCCGGTGCGCTGCTTGCCGTCACCGACCCTCTTGCCGGCGCTGAGCGCATGCAGTGGACTGCCTCGGGCGAGGTGGTGCTGATGACTATCCTGGGCGGCGCCGGCACGCTGGTCGGACCGGTGATCGGCGCCTGGCTGATCAAGTATTTCGAGAACATCTTCTCTGCCATCAACGAGACCATCCTCGCCCGCTTCTGGGATTTCCTGCCCGAAGGCGCGGATCACTTCGCCGTTGTGGTCAGTTCCAAGTTCGTCGGCGAGGGCTGGTTCCTCACCCTGGGCCTCGTCTTCGTGCTGATCGTGGTCTTCCTGCCGGGCGGTATCATGGAAGGGGTTCGCCGCATCGCGCACCTGTTCAACCGCCCGAGCAAGTCACAAGGCAAACCGGGCAAAGCCGCGCCACAACCGCAACCTGCAGAGTAGGACCAGAACGATGACCACACCCAATGTCGTCCTGCACGTTGCCGACGTCCACAAGCGCTTCGGCGGGCTGCATGCCCTCGCTGACATCGACCTGCAGGTCGAGGAGGGCCAGACCCACGCAATTATCGGCCCCAATGGCGCCGGCAAATCGACCTTGCTCAATGTCATAATCGGCAAATTGGCGCCGACAAGCGGCCAGGTGATTTTCGATGGCGCCATTCTCACCGGCCGCAAGCCCTACCAGATCAACCAGATGGGCATTGCCCGCGTGTTCCAAACGCCGGAAATCTTCGCCGACCTTTCAGTGCTGCACAATGTGATGATCCCTGCCCTTGCCAAGCGTGACGGCGCCTTCAAGCTCAACATGCTGCGTTCGCTCGACAGCGAGATCGGCATCCGGCAGGAGGCCGAGCACATGCTGGAAGATGTCGGCATGCACAGCAGCCGGGACATGCATGCCGGCAGCCTCAGCCGCGGCGACAAGCGCCGGATGGAGCTGGCCATGTGCCTCATCCAGCATCCGCGCCTGCTGCTGCTCGATGAACCCACCGCCGGCATGAGCCGTCACGACACCAACACCACCATCGAGCTGCTCAAGAAGATCAAGAGCCGCGGCATGACCAAGGTGATCATCGAACACGACATGCATGTCGTGTTCTCGCTGGCCGACAAGATTTCGGTACTGGCGCAGGGCCGCATCATCGCCGATGGTACGCCGGACCAGGTCCGAGGCAATCCAAAGGTGCAGGAAGCCTACCTCGGAGGGACCCACTGATGAGTGCGATCGCCATGGAAACCCAGGTTATCTCCAGCAGCCAGAGCGTGTCGGTGGAAACCACGCGCCCCTTCTTCTCGATCCGCGACATGCACGCCTATTACGGCGAGAGCTACATCGTGCAGGGCGTGTCTCTCGATATCCGGCAGGGCGAAATCCTGGCGCTGCTGGGCCGCAACGGCGCCGGCAAGACGTCCACCCTGCGCACCATAGCCCGCACCGACAATCCGCAGCTGCGGCACGGGGAAATCTGGCTCGACGGCAAGCCGATCCACCAGATGAAGAGCTTCGAGGCGGCTCGCGCAGGCATCCAGCTGGTGCCGGAAGATCGTCGCATCATTTCCGGGCTGACTGTGGAAGAAAACATCACCCTGGCCAAGGTAGCGCCTGGCAATGGCTGGAGCCTGGAGCAGATCTACCAGAGCTTCCCGCGCCTCGCCGAACGCCGCAAGCAGGAGGGCGTGACCCTCTCGGGCGGCGAGCAGCAGATGCTGGCCATTGCCCGCGCCCTCGCCCGCAACCTCAAGCTGCTGCTGCTCGACGAGCCCTATGAGGGCCTCGCACCGGTCATCGTGCACGAGATCGAGCGTATCCTGCACTCGATCAAGCCGCTGGGCATCACTACCATCATCGTCGAGCAGAATGCCGTCGCCGCGCTCAAGCTGGCCGACCGCGCTGTCATCCTGGACACCGGTGAAGTCGCCTTCGCCGGGACCGCCAAGGAGGTTCTCGACAATACCGAACTTCGCCACGAATACCTGGCGATCTAAGCTACCCTGGGCCTTTCGACCAAGGCATTCCGCCGATCTCACCTCTCCCAAGAGAGGCCCAGGGTAAATCTCCATGCAAGTGGCCCCACCCCCTCTCAACCTCCCCCATCAAGGGGGACGTGCCGTCCGGTGATCGGGACTGGATCGTGCGTCACGAGTGGAGGAACCTGCCCTTGATGGGGGAGGAAGGATGGGCTGGCGGGCAGCTCCTGGTCAGAGGTGCTTTGCCCTACTCAGCGTCCGCCACCTCCGGCACTTCCGCCGCAATGGTGATCCCCTCGCCCTCCAGCGCATCGCGCACGTCGCGCGCCAGGTCGACCGCGCCCGGCGTGTCGCCATGCAGGCAAATCGAGCGCGCCGTCGACTTCAGTATAGTGCCGTCAACGGCGACGATTTCTCCCGCTTTGGCCAGCCGCACGCACCGCTCGATAACCGCCTCGGCATCGTGGATGACAGCACCGTCCTGGGCGCGCGGCACCAGCAGGCCTTGGGCCGTGTAAGCCCGATCGGCGTAGGCTTCGCGGATCAGCGGCATGCCGACCGCCTTGGCCGCCCGCACCTGCTGGCTGTTGTCGAGCGCCAGTATCGCAATCTTGGGGTCCATGGCCTGGATAGTGGCAAAGATGCCCACGGCGAAGGCCAGTTCCTCAGCGGTCTGGTTGGCCAGCGCCCCGTGCAGCTTTACGTAGGACAGCGGCACGCCCACCTCGTCGGCGATAAAGCGTACCAGAAAGAGCTGGCTCCTGATCTGCCCCAGCAGTTGGTCGAGTGGCATGACCACGCGGAAGCGCCCGAACCGCTTGGGATCGGCATATCCGGGATGGGCACCGGCCCTCACGCCGCGCGCCTTGCACAGCCGCAAAATCTGCCGGATCGTGGGGGCATCGCCGGCATGGCCGCCACAGGCGATGGAGGCGCTCGAGACGATGCCGAGCAGATCCTCGTCGGTTCCCATGCCCTCTCCCAGATCGGCATTCAGATCGATCGACGTCATATTTGGCGGCTCCGCAACAGCGCGTGGGCATGTTCCACCGTGACCGGTTCGAAGGCAACCGGCGAGCCGGGCCGCAATTGTGCGAAACGGTCGAGCTCGGCCGATATGACCGTGGCAATGCGGGGATAGCCCCCGGTCGGCTGGTGGTCCCGCATCAGCACGATGGGTGTGCCGTCCCCCAGGATCTGGATGTCGCCCGGCACAATGGCGTCCGAGGCCAGCGACAGGATTGCCGTTTCGGCGAATACGCCCTCCGGGTCATCCAGCCGCACGCCGAGGCGGTCGAGGCGGGACGCGATGACGAAACCGGTCTCCACGAAACGTTGCCGCACCCCATGGGGGAACAGGTCGGCATGGAGGCCCCAGGTCACGTGGATGGGACTGCTCTCCGGCTCGGCCGGGGGGGTCGGAACGGCCGGCGCCGCATTGCCCCCGCCCGTCAGCTCTATGACGTCGCCCACCCGCAGGCTGCGACCGTCCACGCCACCCAGCCGTGCCCGGCTGTTGGTCGCCATGCTGCCGAGCACCGGCGCCACCGCGATATCGGCGTCGAAGCGGACATAGCCGTAATTGCCCGATCCACCCGGCGTGATCGCCAGCCTGTCGCCTTCCGCCAGCTCGAATCTGCCGGGCCAGGGGCATACGACGCCGTTGACCCTGACCACAAAGTTTCCGCCGGCAAAGCCGACGCGGCATTGGCCGCTCGAAAGCCTGATTTCGATGCCCGCCGTCGTGAACTCGATGCCGCCGTTACCACCCCCACCAAGCTGGCCGGCAAGCGCAAACGCGCCCATGTCCATCGGGCCGGAGGCACTGATGCCGTGGCGCAGCAGGCCGGGACGGCCCTCGTCCTGGACGCTGGTCAGCGGCGCGGCGCGCAGGATGGACAGCACGGCGCTCATGGTGCGGCCTCGAAGGTCACGGTGTCACCGGCGCACAGCCGCGTGGGCGGCTCGGCGGTCGGATCGAAATTGGCAAAGTCGGTATGGCCGATGACATGCCAGCCGGTCGGCATTTCCGTGGCGGTGATTGCCGTCTGGCCCGCCGCGAACAGCACGCTGCCCGGCGGCACCGAGGGCCGCACCTCTGTCCGGCGGGGCAGCACCAGTTCGTCGGGATGGAGACCGCAATAGACGAAGCCCGGCGCAAAGCCGGTCGCCAGCACGCGCAGTGCGCCGGCATTGTGGGCCGCCACGAACTGGCTGGGCGTCATGTCCAGTGCGACGCTGACCGTATCGAGGTCGGGGCCATCGAACGCGACGGGGATGGTCCAATGCGTGGTCTGGGGCGCTTCATCGCCCAGCGCGAACAGCAGCAGGCGCAGCTCACCGGCAATCGCCGCCGGAGACCCGACTCCGGGCTCGTAGCGTAGCAATACCGAAACCAGGCTCGGCACCACCTCGGTCACGCCGGCAATAGGCGCCCGGTCGAGCGCAAGCGCCAGCGCGATGGCGGCGCGGTTAGCCGCGTCCGTCAGGACAGTGCCAAAGCGCACCAGAAGGCCACTGTCGCCGAGCGGAACGATCGTCGGCGTCGGCAATGTTTGGGGAGCGGACGAGCCAGCCACGGCGCAGCCTCCTCGGCTGGAACATGTGGCTAGTCCAACTGGACCCGCCCGGATCAGTCAACCCGGTCCATAAGCGCAGGAACCTTGCCTCGCTCGGAAGACCGTTCGGTAGTGCCGGTTGCCCTCAGGCAGCGGCCGGATTTGACCTGCCGGGACGGAACGTCCGGTCAGTTCGGGTCTTTGCCGTCCTGTTCGATCACGGCATCGAATAGCTGCTTGGCCTGCGATACGCCGATCGCCTCGATGGCGACTGCGGCGATGGCAGCAAACAGTTCTGCGATTTCCTGGGGATCGGTGATTTCGGCGTCGTCGTCTTCAGCGTCGGCGTTGATCAGAGTGAACACAATAACGCGCCTCCAAGTTAGCCAATGGAGTGAGTGTGCGGCGATTCCTGTTACGGAATAAATAATGGAAATCAACGTTGCCCAGATATCGGGCAATTGCCACAAGGCGCGGCGGCGCTTACTCTTCCGGCGCCGTGTTCGCCTCGAGCCATGCCTCGATCTCGTCGAGACTTGCCGAAAACGGCTTGGGCACATTCCCGTAGAGAATCTTGAAGCTCTCGTCGCGGATGGCATGGCCGCCTGACGTGCCGAGCACTTTCATCTTGTCGTCGGTGAGAATGGTCAGCCCATACCGCGCCGCGTAACGCTTGAGTCGCCGCATCCGCGACACATCAAATTCCTTACGGCTCACGGCGTGTCCTCATATGATTTGGCGGGTAGAGAGGGATTCGAACCCCCGGAACGCTTTCACGTTCGCCGGTTTTCAAGACCGGAGCAATCAACCGCTCTGCCATCTACCCGTTGCGTCAGCGTTTAGCCGCAGAGCGTCGGGCTGTCCAGAGTGGTGGTTAAGGCAGCAGCAGCACCGAACCCGTGGTCTCCCGCCCTTCGAGCGCCCGATGCGCGTCGGCGACCCCGCTCAGCGGGAAAGTTCGGCCGATTTCGACCTTGATGGCGCCGCTCTGCACCGCCTCGAACAGCTTGCCGGCGCCTTCCAGCAGGTCCTGACGCTGGCCCAGGTAGTGCGTGCCGGTGGGCCGCGTCACGTAGAGCGAGCCCTTGCGCGACAGCAGGGTAATGTCGGGAATGGACACCACGCCCGAGGCGTTGCCGAAGCTGACCATCAGTCCGCGCGGCCTGAGGCAATCGAGCGATTTCTCGAATGTCGTCTTGCCGACGCCGTCATAGACCACGTCGACGCCCCTGCCCTCGGTCAGTTCGCGCACGCGGGCGGCGAAATCTTCGCTGTTGTAGTTGATGACATGGTGGCAGCCATGCGCCTTGGCCAGCGCCACCTTTTCGTCGCTGCCGGCCGTGCCGATCACGGTGGCGCCGAGCGCTCGCGCCCATTGCGTGGCGATCAGCCCGGTGCCGCCGGCTGCGGCATGCCAGAGGACGGTCTCGCCCTTGGCCAGCGCCCAGGTCTTGAACAGCAGGTAATAGGCCGTCAGCCCCTTGAGCATGATGGCCGCCGCCGTGCGGTCGTCGATACCATCGGGGATGGGCACCATGCGCTCGGCCGAGGCGAGGCGCTCGGCCGCATACGCGCCGACATGTCCTTGATAGGCGACGCGGTCGCCCACCTTGAGGCCCGTCACCCCCTCGCCCACGGCGGTGATGACACCGGCGCCTTCATTGCCCGCGACGAAGGGCAGTTGCACCGGATAGAGGCCCGAGCGCTGGTAGGTGTCGACGAAATTGAGGCCGATGGCCCTCTGCCGCAACGCCACCTGCCCCGGTCCGGGACTGGCTAGCGGCCAGTCCTCGTAGCTCAGGACCTCGGGACCGCCCAGCTGGCGAACGACGACGGCCTTGGTCACTTCGGTGCCTTGGGCTTGCGCGGTGCCGATTTGGGCCGCGCTTGGGCCCGCGCCGTCGGGGTGCTTTTCGGGCCGGGGCGCTTGCCGGTGACAGCCGCAATGCCATCCGCCGACGAGACCGAGCCGGTGTCTCCGGTAAACGGGGTGAAGCCAGGTTTGGCAGCCTTGCCGCCCAGCTTGCGCTGCTTGGCGATGATGTTGATCGCCTCGACCAGCACCGAGAAGCCCATGGCGGCGTAGATGTAGCCCTTCGGAATATGGAAGCCGAGGCCATCGGCCACCAGCGACACGCCGATCAGCAGCAGGAAGGCCAGTGCCAGCATCTTGGTCGTCGGGTGATCGGCGACGAATTTGGCCACCGGGCCGGAGGCCACGAACATGACGCCGACGGCAACGATAACCGCAGCGATCATCACCGCCACATCGTCGGCCATGCCGACCGCCGTGACGATGGAGTCGATCGAGAACACCATGTCGATGATGATGATCTGGCCGATGATCGCGGCGAACACTGCGCCGGCCTTCTGCGCCATGTCGTTTTCATGCGGCTCTTCGATGGCGGCATGCATTTCGTGCGTGGCCTTGTAGACGAGGAAAGCGCCACCCGCGATCAGGATCAGGTCCTTCCACGACAGCTCGAGACCGAAGGCGGTCAGCGCCGGCTGGGTCAGGCTGATGATCCAGCTGATGACCAGCAGCAGCAGGATGCGGAAGATCAGCGCCAGCGCCAGCCCGATCTGGCGGGCGCGGTCGGCCTGCTCCTTGGGCAGGCGCGATACCAGCACCGAAATGAAGACGATGTTGTCGATACCCAGCACGATTTCCATGATCGTGAGGGTACCAAAGGCGATCCAGGCATTGGGATCGGCCAAAAGCTCAAGCATTGTCGGCTCCATTTCGAGTCAGTTCATGCGCAACCTAAGCGCTGCTTGGCGTGTAGGAAAGCCGGATTGGCAGAGTTTTCCTCGCGTTGGCGTGCTGGCGGCACAAAGTCGCTACTCCGGCGCTGGCTTCGGCGCGGTGACGGATGATAGCCTTGGCGCCAACCTGCTTTTTGCGAGTGACATCAATGGAATCGTTCACGCCGCTCACCGCCATGCTCGGCGGCGCCCTAATCGGTCTTGCCACAGCGGTGCTGTGGTTGGGCAATGGCCGCATTGCCGGCATTTCCGGCATTTTCGGCCAGCTGCTGCCGCCGGCCCAGACCGTGGTCTGGCGCCTGGTGTTCCTCGTGGCGCTGGTCGCAGCGACCTTCGCCGCCGCGCGGCTGTTTCCCGGCCTCGGTGCGGGTGGCGACAGCCCTGCCCGGCTAGTCGAGGCGCCCGCGGCCTGGGGCATACCAACCCCGGCCTGGCTGGCCATTGCAGGCCTCCTGACCGGGCTCGGCACCAAGATCGGCAATGGCTGCACGTCCGGCCACGGTGTTTGCGGGCTGGCGCGCCTGTCGCTGCGCTCGCTGTTGGCTACGCTGGTCTTCTTCGGCGTGGCGGTTATCACCGTCGCCGTGACGGGAGTGGTATGATGGCCAATCTCAAGCTGCCCTATCTCGCCGCCGCGGCCCTCAGCGGCGCGCTGTTCGGCGCCGGGCTCTACGTCTCGCAGATGGTCGATCCGCTCAAGGTGCTGCGCTTTCTCGATTTCGGCGCCATCCCTGCTGGCGGCTGGGACCCGAGCCTGGCTTTCGTCATGGGCGCCGCCCTCATCGTCATGTTCATCGCCGTCCAGCTCGGCAAGCGCCGCAGCGCGCCGCTGTTCGACACGGCATTCCACGAACCCGAATATCGCAGGGTCGACCGGCGCCTCGTCGGTGGCGCGGCCCTGTTCGGCATCGGCTGGGGCATGGCCGGCATCTGCCCCGGTCCGGCGATCTCGCTGATCGCCTTCCTGCCGGACAATCTTTGGATCTTCCTTCTCGCCATGTTCGCCGGCTCTCTCGCCGGCAGCGTCGTCATACCGAGCGGCCATGCCCGCCGACTGGCGGACGCGCAATGAGCGACGCTGACGCCATCGTCGTCGGTGGTGGCCTGGCGGGCGTCGCGGCTGCCATTGTCGTGGCCAAGGCGGGGCTCAAGACCATCCACCTGGCCCCATCGGGCCCGCCCGACCGCCGCACTTCGGCGCTGATGATGCCCAGCGTCGACTATCTCCGCAGCGCGGGGCTGATCGATGACCCCGCCGCCCTCGGCCATGCGCTGACGCAGATCCGCATCATCGATGCTACCGGCCGACTGATACGCGCCCCCGAAACCCTGTTCGACGCCAGCGAAGCCGGCATGGAGGCCTTTGGCTGGAACTTCGCCAATATCGCGCTGATGGAGCAATTCCACGCCGCGGCGGCGACGCTGGGCAATCTCGAAACCCGTAATGTCGGCATTACCGAACTCAGCGGCAATACCGTCACCCTGGCCGACGGCACCCGCCTTTCGGCGCCGCTGATTGTCGGCGCCGATGGCAAGAAATCCTTGGTCCGCGCTGCAGCAGACCTGCATGCCCGCGAGACGGCTTTCGCGCAGGCCGCGCTGGTCTGCGACCTAGATCTGGGTCGCCCCATTGGCGGCACCTCCATCGAGTTTCATTATCCGAAGGGACCGTTCACGCTGGTGCCGGCCGGCGGTAACAGGGCCAATCTGGTGTGGATCGACGACCGCGCGGTGCTCGAGGCCGCCAAGGCTGGGGGCGAAGCGGCGTTGCTCGCCACGTTCATTGACAAGTCCCAGCGCCTGTTCGGCGCCATCAAGCTGGCGAGCCCCGCCTTCGTGTTCCCACTCAGCACGCTCAGCGTCGACCGCGCCGGTGCCGACGGCGTCGTGCTGGTGGGCGAAGCGGCGCATGCCTTTCCGCCCATCGGCGCGCAGGGCCTCAATCTGGGACTGCGCGACGTTGCCGACCTGGCGGCTTCGCTGGCCGCCGCCAACCGAAGCGAGCCCGATTGGGCCATCGCGGTCAGTCGGGACTACGCGATCAGGCGTGCCGGCGACCTCACCCGCACCGGCGGCATGGTGGATACGCTGTTTCGCTCGCTGCTGGCCGACATGCTGCCGGCCCAGGCCCTGCGCGCCGGCGGCCTCTGGGCCCTCAAGCTGGCGCCGGCCCTGCGCAAGCAGGCTTTCGCCGTGGGCATGGGGGCACGGGCTTAGCTCAACATCGCGGTACCCCCTCCTAGCCTCCCCCTGATAGGGGGGGAACAGATCGCGTTTTGGGCACTATCTCTGACAACCACCAGCCGGATTCCTCCCCTAACAGGGGGAGGTAGGTGGGGGTATCCAAAAGAAAAGAGGCGCGGTTTCCCGCGCCTCTCCACATTCCAATATGCCTCGACCCTTTACTGGGCCGGTGCGGCCGGCGGGGTCCCGCCTTCGGCCGGAGCAGCGCCCTCGGCAGGAGCCTCGGCTCCGCCATCGAGCTGGCGACGCAGTTCCTCGGCGCGGTCCTGCAGCACCTGCTCGAGCGCATTCTCGCCCGAGGTTTCCTGGCGGAATTCGTCGAAGGTCAGCGCGGCATCGCCATCATAGGCGGCGGTGAAGCCGGCCAGCGTGATTTCGATGGTCAGGTCCTGGTTCTGTCGGTTCTTGGCGGTGAGCTTGAGCACGCCGCCCTTCTTGAGCGAGTTCACATACTGCTCGTTGATCACCAATTGGGTGGCGCAGGACGTGGGGTCGCACAGCATGTAGGGCACACGGATCGGCTTTGCGCCGTCGATCTGCCAGGTCAGGCCGAACGGCAGCAGCACGCCGAGCGGTACGGCGGCAACGGCCAGCAAACGGCTTTCCTGACCCGGATCGTCGCGCAGCAGGAACGAGCCCAGGAACTGGCCATTGGCCAGGACGACCTGGCGCATGATGCAGGCCTTCTGTCCATCGGGCAACGGATCGCAGACCTTGAGCCAGTTCTGGCTGGCAGCGGCGGCATCGGCCGGCGTGGCGGCAGCAGCGTCGGCCGGGGCCTCGGCGGCCGGTGCCTCGGTGGCGGGCGCTTCAGCAGCAGGGGCCTCGGCGGGAGTGGCCTCCTGTGCGTAGGCCGATAGCGGGGACAGCATGAGCGCGGCCACCGCAAAACCGGCGACGAGAGGTTTCCTGAGGTTCATAGAATTTCCTTGGCTTCTTTGGCGGTCCCGGTGACTTCTGGCACCTTGAGAATTGAACTGCCCTTCAAGTGCTGAATTCGGGCAATAACATGACCGATACTGCTTGCCAAAGCATTATGGCAGGACAGGGTTGATACGCCCCGCTCAAGACGCATTTTCGGCCAGTTTTGCGAGGCGCGACAGGATTGCTGCCGCCCCCTTGAGCCGATCATTGGGCGTGGGCCAATTACGCGCGAACACGAGTTTCTGATCGGGCTTGATGCGAACCTGGTTGGCCGGGTCGCTCACCAGCCGCACCAGGGCAGTCGGATTGGGGAACTCGTTATTGCGCAGGCTGATGACCGCCCCCTTGGGGCCGGCATCGACCTTTTCGACATTGGCCTGGCGGCACAGTGCCTTGACCAGGATCACTTTGAGCAGCGCCTCGACCTCTTCCGGGAGCGGACCGAAGCGGTCGATCAGCTCGGCGCCGGCAGCGTCGATGTCACGGATATCGGTCAGGTCACCCAAGCGCCGGTAAAGCTGCATGCGCAGCTGCAGGTCCGGCACATAGTGCTCGGGGATCATCACCGGCATGCCCAGCGAGATCTGCGGGCTCCACTCGTTGCGATCCTCGTATTCCTCGTCGCCGCTCTTGAGGTTGGCCACCGCCTCCTCGAGCATGGCCTGATAAAGCTCGTAGCCAACTTCGCGAATGTGCCCCGACTGCTCGTCGCCGAGCAGGTTCCCTGCCCCACGGATATCGAGGTCGTGGCTGGCAAGTTGGAAACCGGCGCCCAGACTCTCCAGCGATTGCAACACGCCCAGGCGACGCTCGGCCGTATCGGTCAGCTTCCGGTCCGGCGGCACGGTGAACAGCGCATAGGCGCGCTGCTTGGCCCGGCCGATGCGCCCGCGGATCTGGTAGAGCTGGGCCAGCCCGAAGTGATCGGCGCGATGCACGATCAGCGTATTCGCATTGGGGATGTCGAGCCCCGACTCGACGATGGTGGTTGCCACCAGCACGTCGAACTTGTTGTCGTAGAAGGCATTCATGATGTCGTCGAGTTCGCCCGGCGCCATCTGGCCGTTGGCCACGACGAACGACACTTCCGGCACCTGCGCCTTGAGGAACTCGGCGATCTCGTGCTGGTCCTTGATGCGCGGCACCACATAGAAACTCTGGCCGCCGCGATATTTCTCGCGCAGCAGCGCCTCGCGGATCGACAGCGCATCGAAGGGCGAGATGAAGGTGCGGATGGCGAGGCGGTCGACCGGCGGCGTGGCCAGCAGGCTGAGGTCGCGCACGCCGGTCAGCGCCAGCTGCAACGTGCGGGGAATTGGCGTCGCTGTCAGCGTCAGCACGTGGACGTTGGCCTTGAGCTCCTTGAGGCGCTCCTTGTGGCCCACGCCAAAGTGCTGCTCTTCATCGACGATGACCATGCCCAAGTCCTTGAACTTGATGGTCTTGGACAGCAGAGCATGGGTGCCGACCACGATATCGACCTGCCCGTCGGCAAGGCCCTCCTTGGTCGCTTTCAGCTCGGCCGAGCCCACCATGCGCGAGGCCTGGCGCACACGGACCGGCAGCCCCCTGAAGCGCTCGGCAAAGGTCTTGTAGTGCTGGCGCGACAGCAATGTGGTCGGCACCACGACAGCAACCTGCTTGCCTGATAGTGCCACGGCGAATGCGGCGCGCAGCGCAACCTCGGTCTTGCCGAAGCCCACATCGCCGCAGACGAGCCGGTCCATGACCCGACCCGAGGTCAAGTCGTCGAATACGGCCTCGATGGCGGCCATCTGGTCTTCGGTTTCCTCATAGGGGAACCGCGCGGCAAATTCGTCATAGGCGCCGGCATTGATCTCGACCACGTCCGCCCGCGTGAGCAGCCGCGCCGCCGCGATCTTGATGAGCTGCTCCGCCATCTCGCGGATGCGCTTCTTGAGCTTGCCCTTCTTGGCCTGCCAAGCGACGCCGCCCAGCTTGTCGAGCGTCACATGGCCATCGTCGGAGCCATAGCGGGTCAGCAGCTCGATGTTCTCGACCGGCAGATACAACTTCGTATCGCCGCCATATTCGAGCTCGACGCATTCATGCGGCGCGCCGCCGGCTTCGATCACCTTGAGCCCGATGAAGCGGCCAATACCGTGATCCACATGCACGACCAGATCGCCGGCATTGAGGCTCGCAGCCTCCGTCAGCGCATCGGATGCCTTCTTCTTGCGCTGGGGCCGCAGGATTCGCTCACCGAGAATGTCCTGCTCGGACAGAACCAGCAGGTCCTTGGTCTCGAAGCCGGCTTCGAGCGGCAGCACCACCAGCGATGTGGTGGCGGCGCTCGTCGTCTCGGCATCGCGCCAGTTCTCGGCCAGGCGTGGATTGGTCAGGCCATGGTCTTTGAGCACCTGCACCATGCGGTCGCGGGTGCCCGTACTCCAGCAGGCGACAACCGCACGCCGCCCCTCGCGCCGTTCGGCGAGCAGCCGATCAACCACCGACTGGAACAGGTTGGTATCCGTCGCCTGCCGCTCGGCGGCAAAGCTGGGCGCGATGCGTCCGCCCGCGTCGTCAACGGCCTTGGTGCCCGGTGCCAGGAACTGGCTGAGCTGGATCACCGAGGCCCCGGCGAGGCCGTAGGGGTGCTGGTCGACCGCATAAAGCAGTTCGGGCTTCACGGGCTTATAGGGCGCGCCAGAGCCGGCCACTGTTGGAGCCAGCCGCGCGGCTTCGCGGGCCTCGTAATAGTCGCGCACCTGCGTGACGCGGTCGGCATAAGCCTCGGCCGCCTGCTCGTCGAAAACGAACGGCGCATCGCCGACATAGTCGGCCAGCGTGTCGAGATGCTCGTAGAAAAACGGCAACCAGTGTTCGGTGCCCGAATAGCGGGAGCCGCCACTGACCGAGGCGTAGAGCGTGTCGTCGACGGTATTGCCGCCAAAGGTCGCCGTGTAGTTCTGCCGGAAGCGCCGGATAGTCTCGTCCGTCAGCACTACCTCGCTCATCGGCGTCAAGTCGATGCGCTTGAGCTGGCCGGTGGTGCGCTGGCTGTCCGGATCGAAGGTACGGATGGTTTCGAGCTGGCTGCCGAAGAAGTCGAAGCGCAATGGCGCCTCGGCGCTGGCCGGAAACAGGTCGATCAGCCCGCCACGCACCGCATATTCGCCGCTTTCGCGCACGGTCGGCACGCGCAGATAGCCATTGTTGGCCGCCCAGGCGATCAGCTTGTCGCTGTCGACGATTCGCCCCGTAGCGGCGGAGAAGGACATGGTCTCGACCACGTCGCGCGGCGGCACCTTCTGGATCAGCGCGTTGACTGCGGTCAGCACCACGGCGCCCTTGGCGCCTGATGTCAGCGCGGCCAGCGTGTTCATCCGCGCTGCGATGGTCACATTGTTGGGTGACACCCGGTCATAGGGCAAGCAATCCCAAGCCGGTAACGTCAGGATGGTGTGTCCCGGCAGCATGGCGGTGAGAATGTCCGCCATGCGCTGCAGCCGCCGCCCGTCGCGCGCCACGAAGACGACGCTCGCGGCATCCTCGGGCGCCGCCTCGACGCGCTGCTGCACCAGGCGCGCGAGCACCATCGGCTGCATGCCGTCAGGCACATTGGCTATGGTGCGCGTGGGGCGCTGCGATACGACTTCGTTCATTTGGCCAGCCGCGCCTGATGGTCGGCAATCACCTCGGCGAGAAAACCGCGATCGACATTCTCGGGTGGCTCTTCCTGCCCCATGATCCACTTGAGCAGCGGCGGGTCTTCCTCGTTCATCAGGGCTTCCAGCCTGTTCAGATTCCGTTCGTCCATGCCCTCGGTATGGGCGTCGGCATAGGGGCCCAGAATCAGGTCCATCTCCTTGGTTCCACGGTGCCAGGCCCGGTAGCGCAGCCTCTTGCGGCGCACGGCAATATCTTCACCGGCAGTCATCGACCCACCATGATCCTGATTTTGTTCCCGATTTGGACGCCCTGTTTACGCGGATTGCACCGGCTTGTCAGCCACCAATTCCCGAGGGGTGACGGGGTTCCTGCTACCCGCTAGCTTGCCCTTCAAGGAGCCCAAGAGAATCGTGAGCCGCCCCGAAACCCTCTCGCCGCTGTTCCGCTCGCTGCACTCGATCAAGGGTGTCGGCGACAAGCTGGCTGCGCTGCTGACCCGCTATTTCGGCGCGCCCGAGGGGCAGGAGGCGATTGCACTCGACATCCTGATGCACATGCCCTCGGGCGTCGTCGACCGGCGCCGGCAGGTCGGCATAGCCGAGGCCTACCTCAACCAGATCGTCACCCTTAAACTTCATATCGACCGCCACCAACCGCCGCCGCGCGGCCGCGAGCACATTCCGCATCGCGTCTTCGCCCATGACGAAACCGGCGACGTGCAGCTGGTCTTCTTCCGCGCCCAGGGCGGCTGGGTAGAAAAGGCCCTGCCAACAGGCGAAGAGCGCTTCGTCTCGGGGCAGATCGGCTTTTTCAATGGCGACAAGCAGATCACCCACCCCGACTACATCGTCGAGCCAGACAAATTCGCCACCCTGCCCTTGGTCGAGCCGGTCTACCCGCTGACCCAGGGCCTCAGCTCCAAGGCGCTGGCCAAGCTGGTGCGGCAGGTGGTCGACAGCCTGCCCGAACTGCCCGAATGGATCGCGACCAACACCATGGCCGAGCGCAAGTGGCCGACATTCGCCGATGCCATGCGCGAGGTGCACCTGCCAACCAATCCCGATGAGGCGCAGCTCTGGTCCCCTGCCCGCATGCGGCTAGCCTATGACGAGTACCTGGCTGGTCAGATCACGCTGCAACTGATCCGCTCCACCATGATCGCCGCTCGCGGCATTTCGCGTGTATTCACCGGCCAGGTCACGGACAGGGTGACGCAGGCACTGCCGTTCTCCCTGACCGAAGGCCAGCAGCAGGCCGTCGATGAAATACGCGCCGACCTCGCCTCCCCCGACCGCATGTCCCGCCTTCTGCAGGGCGACGTTGGTGCCGGCAAGACCGTCGTGGCGCTGATGGCGATGGCTGCTATGGCCGAAAGCGGCGCCCAATCCGCCATGATGGCGCCGACCGAATTGTTGGCGGCCCAGCACTTCAAGACATTGAAACCGCTCTGCGATTCGGCCGGTCTAGGCTGCGAGCTGCTCACCGGCAAGATGCCAGCCGCGGAGCGCCGCGCCAAACTATCAGGCATTGCCAGTGGTGAAACCACGATAGTGGTTGGCACCCATGCCTTGTTCCAGAGTGGCGTCGAGTTCCACAACCTGGGCCTCACGGTCGTTGACGAACAGCATCGCTTCGGTGTCCACCAGCGCCTCGCCCTTTCCGACAAGGGCAAGCATACCGACCTCCTGGTGATGACAGCGACACCCATCCCGCGCACCCTCGTGCTCACACACTTTGGCGACATGGCCGTCAGCGTGCTGCGCGAAAAGCCGCGCGGCCGCCAGCCCATTGATACGGCGGTGCTTTCCATCGGCGACTATGGCCGCGTGATCTCCCGCCTGCAGTCGCGCCTCGCCGAGGGCGCCCAGGCCTTCTGGGTCTGCCCGCTGGTCGAGGAGAGTGAGCATCTCGAAGTCGTCGCAGCCGAGGACCGTTTCGCCGAGCTGCAAAAGGCCTTCGGCGACCAGGTTGCGCTGGTCCATGGCCGCATGAGCGCTGCCGCCAAGCAGGAGGTCATGCAGCGCTTTTCTGCCAATGAACTCAAGCTGTTGGTGGCCACCACGGTCATCGAGGTGGGCGTCGACGTCCCCAATGCCTCGATCATGATCATCGAGCATGCCGAACGCTTCGGTCTCGCCCAGCTCCACCAGCTCCGTGGCCGCGTCGGTCGTGGCTCGCAGCGTTCAGCCTGCCTGCTGCTCTACAAGGACCCGTTGAGTGAAACTGCAAAGGCTCGTCTCGAAACGATAAAATCCACCGAAGACGGCTTCGAGATCGCCGAAAAGGACCTGGAACTGCGCGGCCAGGGCGACGTACTGGGCACCCGCCAATCCGGCATGCCCGGTTATCGGCTGGCTGTGCCGGACGTGCACCGCCACCTGCTCGACTATGCCCACGACGAAGCCAGGGCCCTGCTGACTCGCAATCCAGGGCTGGCCGGTCCCGAGGGTGAGGCAGCGCGTACTCTATTGTATTTGTTCAGGAAAGACCTGGCCATTCCCCTTATCCGCGCCGGATAGATCATGCAGATCAGAGCCTTTGACACCGCCGATACCGATGCCGTCGTCGCCCTGTGGCATGCCTGCGGCCTGGTTCGCCCCTGGAACGATCCTCACAAGGACATCGCCCGCAAGACCAGGGTGCAGCCCGAACTGTTCCTGGTCGGCGAACTCAACGGTGCCATCGTCGCCACCGCCATGGGCGGCTATGATGGGCATCGCGGTTTTGTCTACTACATGGCTGTCAGCCCGGCGCATCAAGGCAAGCGCTATGGCGCTACGCTGCTGGGAAAGCTGGAGTCCATGCTGCTGGCCATGGGGTGTCCGAAGATCAACCTCATGGTTCGTGCCGGCAATCCTGTTGCGGAGTTCTACAACAGCCTCGGCTATGCGCTCGAAACCTCCGCCTGCTACGGCAAGCGACTGATCCCCGACATCTGACGCCTACTCCACCGTGACCGACTTGGCCAAATTCCTGGGCTGGTCCACGTCCGTGCCCATGAACACCGCTGTGTGGTAGGCGAGCAGCTGCACGGGAATGCAGGCAAGGATCGGGGCGACGAAACTATCGATGTGCGGGATGATGATGATGTCCGCCACGCCATGCCCCGCCGTCTCCGCACCTTCAGCATCGGTGATGAGGATGATCTTCCCACCGCGCGCGGCAACTTCCTGCATATTGCTGAGCGTCTTGTCGACCAGTTCGTCCGACGGTGCCACCACGATGACCGGCATGTCCTCGTCAACGAGCGCGATCGGTCCGTGTTTCAGCTCACCCGCCGCGTAACCCTCGGCGTGGATGTAACTGATTTCCTTGAGTTTCAGCGCGCCTTCCATGGCGATAGGGAACATCGGACCACGGCCGAGATAGAGCACGTCCTTGGCGCGGGACAAGCGTTTGGCGATGTCGATGATCTGGCCTTCGGCGCTCAGCGCTGCGGAAACTGCCGCCGGCAGCCCGACCAGCGCCCGCACCAGTTCGGCCTCCCGCGCGACGCTCAGCACACCCCGCGCGCGCCCGGCCGCGATGGCGAGGCTCGCCAGTGCTGTCAATTGCGCCGTCAGTGCCTTGGTGGAGGCAACGCCGATTTCCGGGCCGCAGAGAATGGGGAACACCACGGCGGATTCCCGGGCGATCGTCGACTCTACCGTATTGACCAATGAGGCCACATGCTGCCCCTGCCCGGCACAGTAGCGCAGAGCCGCCAGCGTGTCGGCCGTCTCACCCGACTGGGAGATGAACAGCGAAAGCCCCCCCTTTTCCAGCGGCGGCTCGCGATAGCGGAATTCCGAAGCCACATCGATATCAACCGGCAGGCGCGCATAGCGCTCGAACCAGTATTTCGCCACCGCGCCCGCCAGATAGGCAGTGCCGCAGGCGCTGATGGTCAGCCGGCTGAGGTCGGCCCAGTTGAAAGGCAGCGTCTCGCGGACGGCCACCTTCTCGGCACCCATGTCAACATAGTGGCTGAGCGTGTGGGAGATGGTTTCGGGCTGCTCGTAGATTTCCTTGGCCATGAAATGGCGGTGATTGCCCTTGTCCACCATCAGTGCCGAAGCCTGCGAGATCATCAGTTCGCGCTCGACGATGACGTCCTTGCCGTCGCGAATGGTCACGCCCTCATGGGTGATAACCGCCCAGTCGCCATCTTCGAGATAGGTCAGACGCGAGGTGAACGGTGCCAGTGCCATGGCGTCGGAGCCAAGATACATCTCGGTCGTACCATAGCCGATTGCCAGCGGCGCGCCGTGACGCGCGGCGATCAGCAGGCCGTCTTCGCCCTTGAACAGGAAGGCCAGCGCGAAGGCGCCCCGCAGCTTCTTGAGGGTGCGCGCCACGGCCAGCTCAGGGTCGGCACCATTGGTCAATTCGCGCGTGACCCACAGGGCCACCGCCTCGGTGTCGGTCTGCGTCTTGGGGAGGTAACCGTCCTTGGCCAGATCGGCGAGCATTTCGCGGTAATTCTCGATGATGCCGTTATGCACCACGGCCACGCGGTCGGTGGCATGGGGGTGGGCATTCTGCTCGGTCGGCGCGCCATGGGTGGCCCAGCGGGTGTGGCCGATGCCGATGCGACCCGCCAGCGGCTCGAAACTCAGCTTCTGCGCCAGGTTGCCCAGCTTGCCCTCAGCACGGCGGCGGGAAATGTCGCCATCCTCAAGCGTCGCCACGCCGGCGCTGTCATAGCCGCGATATTCGAGGCGCTTGAGGGCGTCCACGAGACGAACTGCAACCGGTTCGCTGCCTACGATGCCGACGATGCCACACATGTCAGTTGCCCTTCTTGGCTTGCTTCTTGGCTTTGGCAGCCGCAAAAATTTCCTTGGCCCGACCGGGCTTGCTCACCTGCCGAGCGCGGCCGAGCGCCAGCGCGTCGGCCTCGACGTCCTCGGTGATGACGCTGCCGCTGGCCACCAACGCTCCGGCACTCACGGTGACGGGAGCCACCAGCGAGGCGTTGGACCCGATGAACGCGCCGTCGCCGACCACGGTCCGGTGCTTGTTGTAGCCATCATAGTTCACGGTGATGACGCCAGCACCGATATTTACCCCTGCGCCGATGGTCGCGTCACCGACATAAGACAGGTGGCTGATCTTGGCGCCCTTGCCGATCTCGGCCTTCTTGATCTCGACGAAATTGCCCACCTTGGCCCCTTCGGCCAGGTTTGCCTCCGGCCGCAGCCGCGCAAATGGCCCTACCGAAGCGTTGCGGCCGACATGGGCGCCCTCGATATGGCTGAAGGCATGGATCACCGCGCCTTCCTCGATCACCACACCCGGCCCGAACACGACATTGGGCTCGATGGTCACGTCGCGCGCAATCTGGGTGTCATAGGAGAACCAGACGCTGCCGGGGTCCTTGAGCGTTACGCCGCCTTTCATGAATTCCTCGCGCTGCACGTCCTGGAACAGGCCCTCGGCACGGGCAAGCTGGCTGCGGTCGTTGACGCCCATTACGTCGTTTTCCGGCGCCAGGCCATAACCAACCTTCTTGCCGGCGGCGTTGGCCAGTTCGACGAGGTCTCCCAGATAGTACTCATTCTGCGCGTTGTTGCTTTCGACCTTGTCGATCAGGTCGCGGAAAACCTCGGCCCGGAAGGCCAGAATACAGGCGTTGCACAGACGGATGCGACGCTCGTCTTCGGTAGCGTCCTTGTGCTCGCGGATGGCCAGCAGTGTGTCGCCGTCGGTGATGAAGCGCCCATAACCCGTGGGGTCCTTGGGCTCGAAACCGAGAATGGCGACGTCCAGGCCGGCATCGAGGCGATCCAGCACCGCGCGAAAATTGATGCCGCGCAGCAGCGGGTGATCGCCATAGACGACGGCGACATAACCCTTGGCCTTGCTGAACAAATCCCGCGCCATGGATGCGGCATGCGCCGTGCCCTTGGCTACGGTCTGCTCGAAATGCACCACGTCGGGGTGCATTGCCGTAACGGCCTCGCGGATAGAATCATGCTTGGGGCCGGTAATCAGGGCAATTTGCGTCGAACCAGCCTCACGCGCTGCGCGTGCCACGTGGCCGATGATGGGCATGCCTCCGACAGGATGGAGAACCTTCGGTGTCGTCGATCGCATGCGCGTGCCCTCGCCCGCAGCAAGTATGATCGACAGCAGCTCAGTCATGAACGTTTCTCCGACGCGTTCTTTTACAACGCATTTTCACAGGATTATGGCAGCCAAGAGTTGGCGAACACATAATGGCGGCGCCATGGTTAAACCCGGTGCATCGCCTGATTCGACTGCGCCCCCGGGATATTTGCATTGGCTAGAGCATCGGAACAATTCCGGCAATCGGACGTCACGACCTGGGGCATCGTTGCCCTGGTGCTGTCGGGGATTGCCGTGATGGGCGCCAATGTTTCCGCTCTCGTTCCCCAGGGGATGCTGGCGGGTCTGCACAAGACCAGGATCGAGGGCGCCTCGCTGGAGCAGTTGCGGGTGCAGGTGAGCGACCTGCGCGAGGAGCAAATCCGGCTCAAGCGCGAAAACAGCGTTCTCACCGCGCGCTTTGCCCTCGACGAGCAAAGGGGCAACGAGATCACCCGCCGCGTCGGCGCGCTCGAGGTCAGCCTGCCGCTGCTGCTCGAGTCCTTACCCGACGACAGCAATATCGACCGCAGCAACCTTACCGCGGCAATCGGCAAGGATCCGGCATTGGTCTACGAGGCCGATGGCGGCTCGGTTGTCATACGCCAGCAGCCCATGGCGGAAGCCCAGCCCATCGCCGGCGCGCAGCCACTACCCGAGCCGGTGGAACAACGGGTCGCATCGATCCCGGTGCCTGACGAAACCGCCTTCGGCGTGGCGCTCGGTTCGTCGGTGCAATTCGAACAGGCGCCGGAAGCATGGCGCGACCTGACCATGAAGCTGGGCCCGCTGCTGTTCGGCCTGGCTCCCTTGCTGGTCGAAGAAGCCAATAGCGACAAGCAGCGCATCATCGTCGGTCCCATCAACCAGCTCTCGGAGGCGACCGCCCTCTGCGCCAGGCTCGAACGCCTGTCGGTATCGTGCCTACCCATGCCGTTTACCGGAACGCCGCTGGCCCATTAGCGGGAGTGTTCTGAACAGTCCCCGGCCATACAGCAATTGCGGTTGACAGCAGAGGCCACGTGGCTATGTTCCGCCGCGACGCCAGCAGCGTCAGATCTTGGTGCGTGCCGGTAGCTCAGTGGTAGAGCATTCGACTTTTAATCGAATGGTCGAGGGTTCGACCCCCTCCCGGCATACCATTCCCAACTTCTGATCGGGCGCGCTGCTTTGTCCCAGGATTTCATCGATCTGCTCAAGGTGCTGGCAACGGCGGCGCTGGTTTTCGCCGTCGGCACGCTGGCCATGCTCTACGTCATTTACCTGCTGGCCCAATACGGAGCCAACCTGCCCATGGTGGGCTCGCTGCCGCTCAGCGCGCCGCCCGAAATGGTGCCCATGCTGGCCGATAACCGCCTGTTCACGACCTTGGCCGCAGCCCATGTGACAGCAGCAGGGCTGGCGCTGCTCATCGCCAGCAACACAATCGACATGGCGCTGCTGATTACTTCCAAAGCCGTCACGGTGGTGATTGCCGCCCTGCTCGGCTTCGTCGGCGGCCACATGATCTACCTGCAGCTCACCGAAGATACCGCTTTCGCCCTGGCGCCCCTCACGCCGGTCTTCATCGCCCTGGCGGTGTTCCTGGTGCTTTCGTCGGTGCTCAGCGTGCAGAGCCTGCGCCAGTTGGGCAATCTGCGCTTCGTCGTCGCCATCGGCATGGTGGTGATGGGACCGATGTTGCTGGTGTGGTTGTAGGGATTCTTACCTCGCCCCTCCGGGAGAGGTAAGAAGGGCGCGCCTAGGCCGCCAGCGTCACCACAACCGCCCCTCGTGGTGTCGCCACAACCGTGTGCTCATATTGAACGCATGGTGCGCTGGGACGCGCTACCAGCGTCCACTCGTCATCATCGGACTTCTGGTCCGCCATCTTGCCACCGAGCGACAGGAACGGCTCGATGGTGAAAACCAGCCCATTGGTCATGCGGCGGCGCTCGGATTTGTCGGGCCAAGTGGCGATTTCGCCCGGCTCGTCGTGCAGGCTATCGCCCACGCCATGGCTGGCGAGGTTGCGGATCAGCGTATAGCCGCCCTTCTTGGCGAACTTGCCGATCGCGTCGCCAATATCGGCCAGCGGCGCACCTGCCTTTACGGCGTTGATGCCCGTCCACATGGCCTTCTTGCCGTCGCGACAAAGTGCCACCAGGCGTCTGTCACCCTCGCCGAGGAGGAAGGATGAGCCGCAATCGGCATAGACATCGTCCTTGACGGCAGAAACGTCGATATTCACCAGATCGCCATCCCGAAGCACCCGGTCTCCCGGTATGCCGTGGGCGATTTCCTCATTCACCGATATGCAGGTGGCGCCCGGAAAGCCGTAGGTCACTATGGGGGCGGATTGCGCCCCATGCTCGGCCAGTAGTTTTGCGCCGATCTCATCGAGCTCGGCCGTGGTCATGCCGGCACGCATGGCCGAGGCCATGGCGTCGCGAGCGATGGCGCAGATGCGGCCGATGGTCTTGAGCTTTTCGAGCTGTTCTTCGGTGGTGATGGTCACTTCGTTTCCAGCTGCTCGGCCTGCCGGCCGTTGGTCGTGATGGTCAACGGTCAGCCCTTGTTGGCCAGGTAATAGGCCAGCAGGCCCTGCGTGGAGCTGTCGTGCCCTTCCCCGCTCTGCTTGCCTTCGACCTTGGGCAGCAGCGCCTTGGCGAGCTGCTTGCCCAGTTCGACACCCCACTGGTCGTAGGAGTTGACGTTCCAGATCACGCCCTGGGTGAACACCTTGTGCTCATAAAGCGCGACCAGTGAGCCCAGCGTCTCGGGTGTCAGCTGCTCGTAGAACAGCGTGTTGGACGGGCGGTTGCCCGGGAACATCTTGTGCGGGGTCAGTTCCTTGATCTTGGCCTTGTCGAGGCCCTGCGCCTTGAGTTCGGCCACCACCTCGACCTTGGTCTTGCCCAGCATCAGCGCTTCGGACTGTGCCAGAACGTTGGCGACCAGTTTGTCGTGATGCGGCGGAAGGCTCTCATGCGGCTTGGCGGCGATGAGGAAATCGCACGGAATGACGTCGGTGCCCTGGTGGATCAGCTGATAGAAGGCGTGCTGGCCGTTGGTGCCCGGCTCTCCCCAGACGATCGGCCCAGTGGACCAGCCGACCGGCTTGCCATCAAGCGTCACCGACTTGCCGTTGCTCTCCATGTCCTGCTGCTGCAGATAGGCAGCGAAGCGGGAAAGGCGCTGATCGTAGGGCAGCACGGCATGGGTCGAGAATCCCCAGGCGTTGCGATACCACACACCAAGCACGGCCATGATGACGGGCAGGTTGTCTTCGAGCGGTGCCGACAGGAAGTGCCGGTCCATGGCGTCGGCACCCCTTAGGAAGCCGAGGAAATTGTCGTAGCCGACAGCCAGTGCAATCGGCAGGCCGATGGCCGACCAGACCGAATAGCGCCCGCCGACCCAGTCCCAGAAACCGAAAATGCGGTCTTCCCGGATGCCGAACTTGGCGCAGGCGGGGATATTGGTCGAGACCGCCGCGAAATGGTTCGGCACCGCTTCCTCGCCCAGCGTATCGGCGATCCAGTCGCGGGCCGACCCGGCATTGGTCATGGTTTCGTCGGTGGTGAAGGTCTTGGACGCGACGATGAACAGTGTCGTCTTCGGATTGAGGCGCTTGAGGATGTCGTGGATATGGGCGCCATCGACGTTCGAGACGTAATGCGCGCGCAGATCGGCGCGGGTATAGGGCTCGAGCGCCAGCGTCACCATGGCCGGGCCAAGATCGGAGCCGCCAATGCCGATATTGACCACATCGGTGAACTGCTCGCCGCCATGGCCGCGAATTTCGCCGGACCTGACAGCGTTAGTGTAAGTCTCGATGGCGGCCAATACGCCGCGCACATCGGGCATCACGTCCTTGCCATCGACCGGCACCGGCTTGTCGCCCTGGTAGCGCAGCGCCATGTGCATCACGGCGCGATCTTCAGTGATGTTGATGTGCTCGCCCTCGCACATCTGGTCGCGGCGTTCCTCGACGCCGGCGGCGCGCGCCAGGTCGAACAGGGCCGCCATGACGTCTTCATCGATGCGGTTCTTGGAATAGTCGAGCAGGATGCCGGCGCCTGATGCCGAGTAGCGCTTGAAGCGGTTGGGATCGATGGCGAACTGCTCGCGCATCGTCACATCGTCCAGGCGCTTGCGGTGTTTCATCAGCGGGTTGAGAACGGCGCCGCGCGAACCTTTGGCCATGAGTCTTTTCCTCAAAGGACCGGCAGGTCGCCCGCGGCCCATGCCGCGCGCGTCTCTGCCGCAAAATCGTTGAAACGGCCGCCCTCGATTGCACCACGGCAGCCCTGCACCAGCTCTTGATAATAGGCCAGGTTGATCTGGGAAAGGATCATCGCGCCCAAAATCTCTTCTGTCTTAACGAGGTGATGCAGATAAGCCCGGCTCCAGCGGCGGCAATTGGGGTTTGGCGATGCTTCGTCGATCGGCCGGTGATCATCCCTATGCCGGGCATTCTTCAGGTTGATGACGCCGAAGCGGGTATAAACATGGCCATGCCGGCCAGCTCGGGTCGGATGCACGCAATCGAACATGTCGATGCCGCGCCCGATGGCGCCCAGAATATCGTCCGGCTTGCCGACGCCCATCAGGTAGCGCGGGCGGTCGGTCGGCAGTTCGGGCGTGATCTCCTCGATCACCTTGAACATCACGTCCTGCGGCTCGCCAACCGCCAGCCCGCCCACGGCATAGCCATCAAAGCCGATGGATTTGAGCCCCTGCGCCGAGCGGGCCCGCAATTCGGGGTCGTCGCCACCCTGCACGATGCCGAACAGCGCTCGGTTCTGCTGGTTGTTGAACGCTGCCTTGGAACGGTCGGCCCAGCGGAGCGACAGCTCCATGGCGCGCTCCATTTCCTTGCGCTCGGCCGGCAGCTTCAGGCACTCGTCGAGCTGCATGATAATATCGCTGTCGAGCAGGGTCTGGATCTCGATCGAACGCTCGGGCGTCAGCTCGTGGCTCGAACCGTCGATATGGCTGCGGAAGGTCACGCCCTTCTCGGTCAGCTTGCGCAACTGGGCCAGCGACATGACCTGGAAGCCGCCGCTATCGGTGAGGATCGGGCGCTGCCAATCCATGAAGTCATGCAGCCCGCCCTGGCTGGCGACACGCTCGGCACCGGGCCGCAGCATCAGGTGATAGGTATTGCCGAGCAAGATATCGGCGCCGGTCTCGCGCACTTGCTCGGGATACATGGCCTTGACCGTGCCGGCTGTGCCCACGGGCATAAAGGCCGGCGTCTGAATGTCGCCGCGCGGCGTGTCGATACGGCCGCGCCGCGCCATGCCATCGGTGGCGGAAAGGGTGAAGGTGACGAGTTTTGTCGGAGCGTTCATGGGCGCGGGTTGTAGCCGCTCACGTCGAAGGGGACAACACCCGCGGTCCGGCCGATTCTGGCCATCATTTTCTTTGAAGGATCACAGTGCTTTGACGAAGTCCCACGGGGACGAAATCGCCAACGTCTACAACAGGTTTGTCCATGTTCCGTTTTGCCCTGCCGGTGCTTGCCGTCGCGCTATTCTCCATCCCGACCCAAGCCCAGGAGGGCAACTATTTCGGCAGCGGTGAGGGCGGCGAATTGTCCGCCAAGATCAAGCGCATCGAGAACGACGCCTACGCCGTCTCCCTCAGCACCGTGGTGCCCATGGAAAACGACTATCCCGGCTGCAGCGGCGGCGTTGACGGCGAAGCGCTGCTCGACACCACCGGCGGCAATTTATTCGTCGAGAACGAGGACTATGTTCCGGGCTCGGATAGCCCCATGCTCGGCGAGCAATATTGCGAGATCAAGCTGAGCTTCGACGAGGACGGATTTCTCAACATCGAAGAGCAGCAGGGCTGCCTCGCCTATCACGGCGCGGCGTGCGAATTCACCGGCCAGCTGATGAACCAGGACGCGGTTAACTGAGACCCAGCAAATGAGCTACAGGCGGTCCGGATCGCCTACAGCCCCTCGTCTTCGAACGCCGGCTGCCCGACCCGCAGCAGCAGCGATGAATCGCCGTAGGAATAGAACCGGTAACCCTCACGTATCGCGTGCGCATAGGCATCCTTCATCACATCCATGCCGGCGAAGGCGCTGACCAGCATGAACAGGGTTGATCTGGGCAGGTGGAAATTGGTCATCAGTGCGTCCACCGTCCGGAAGCGGAAGCCGGGCGTGATGAAGATGTCGGTATCGCCCATGAAGGGTTGCAGCGTGCCGGTGGCACGCGAGGCGGTTTCGAGCAGCCGCAGACTGGTGGTGCCCACCGCAACCACCCGGCCGCCCAAGGCGCGCTTGGCATTGATGCGGGTTACCGTGGCCTGGTCGATCTCGCCCCATTCGGCATGCATGACGTGGTCTTCGGTGTCTTCCACCTTCATTGGCAGGAAGGTCCCTGCCCCCACATGCAACGTCACCCGTTCGATGGTCACGCCCTTGTCGGTGAGTTGCTGCAGCAGCGTCTCGGTGAAATGCAGGCCC
This sequence comes from Devosia sp., assembly GCA_036675975.1. Classification (GTDB taxonomy): domain Bacteria; phylum Pseudomonadota; class Alphaproteobacteria; order Rhizobiales; family Devosiaceae; genus Devosia. The sequence continues at coordinate 56,115 of JAKFDU010000174.1, forward strand.
GCCGTCGGCGCCGCTACAGCGCCGTCTTCAGCGGCATAGACGGTCTGATAGTCCACGAGGTCGCGTGCTTCGACGTCGCGCTTGGCGCCGATATAGGGCGGTAGCGGCATGGCGCCGTGCGACTTGATGGCTTCATCGAGCTGGGCACCGCCGAGCTCGAATTCCAGCGTTACCTCACCAGTTTCGCCCTTGCCGGCAACGCGCGCCACCAGTGCGTCAGCCAGGCCATTACCCAGTTCCAGCCGATCAAGCAGCGCTAGTTTCTTGGCCGGGCGGGCAAAGGCCCGCCAGGTGTAGGCGTCGACGCGCTTGTGCAGATTGAACGACACATTGGCGCGGTTTTCGCCACGCACCCGAGTGCCACGCAGTTCGGCCGGCAATACACGCGTGTCGTTGACAACAAGCACGTCGCCTGCTTTCAGCAGCCACAACAGATCAGGTACATGCCGGTCCGAAAGGCCGACCGCGGGATCGACCACCAACAGGCGCGCAGAGTCGCGCGGCTCGGCCGGATGGAGGGCAATGAGCTTTTCGGGCAGGTCGAAGTCGAAATCTGAAACGCGCATGCAGCGTCCCTAGCATTGGCGACGTGTCGGGGAAATCGTCCGACCGCCGGAGCGTTGCCAATGATATCAGCGAAAGCCGCAGTGTTGCAGGATTGCGCTAGTCCGGCTGACGCTACAGCACCCGGATCATCAGGGCGCCGGTCACCAGCAGCACAGCACCGGCGACGCGACCCACCGAGATTTCACGCACCGCCATCCCCATGAAGCCGATCTTGTCGAGGAACATGCCGCCCACTAGCTGTCCGGCGACCGACAGCGCCATCACCGCCGCGGCGCCGATCATGGGAGTCAGCATGATGTTGGAGAATACATAGAACGCGCCGAGCACGCCGCCGGCCACGAAGGTCCACGGCGCCGGCGCGCCGAAATTGATAGGGGTGCTGGCGAGGTGGCTATAGATGAAGGCGATGATCCAGAGCAGGACCGCGCCAGCCACAAAGGACACGCCGGCCGCTGCGATCGGCACGCCGAGATTACGGCCAAGCTGCGCATTAATCGGCGCCTGCGTGGCGATGCACGCACCGGCGACGATACCCATCAGCGCCCAGAGCACTGTATCCATTCGCATAAAACTACCTGAAATGACCGGTCCTGACTGGACGGTGGGAAGCGGAATTAAGGCCGATTCCCGCCGCCGTGCAATCAGTCAGCGCCACAGCGGACGGCGTAGTCCTTGCCGTCGAGCGTCATTGTGCCGTTCAGCGGCCATTCCTGTTCCCGCTCGTCCTCCCAGAGTAGTCGGAGGGAAACCAGGATGGATTCGAAATTGGGGTCGACGAAATCCACCATGATGTCTTCGTCGCCACCAAAAGCCTGGCCAACGACAAAGGGCTCGCCTTCGCCGCGCTCCGGCCCTGTGGTGTAAGCCTTGCCGCCCGCTGCCGCATGAGCGCCGATGATATGCAGGACCGGCAAACGCCCGGTGGCGATTTCGACGGAGACCCCGTCGCCCTCGCACCAGATGCCGCCGCTGGCAAATGCCGGGGCGGCAAAAGCGAGGCTGGCCGCGATGGCCAGCCCCAGAACCTTAGGCGGCGATGTCGGCCGCGACTTTGACCGAGACCATCTTGTCCGGATTGATAACCGGCTCGCCGCGCTTGATCTGGTCCACATTGTCCATGCCCTCGATGACCTTGCCCCAGACAGTGTACTGCTTGTTGAGGAAAGGCGCATCGCCGAAGCAGATGAAGAACTGCGAATTGGCGGAATCAGGACTCTGGGCGCGTGCCATGGAGGCCGTGCCGCGGACATGCGGCTCGGCGTTGAATTCCTGCTTGAGGTCCGGATACTTCGAACCTCCGGTGCCACGACCCTGCGGGCAGCCGGTCTGGGCCATGAAGCCGTCAATCACGCGGTGGAACACGATGCCGTCGTAGAAGCCCTCGCGCGCCAGCTTCTTGATGTGCGCGACGTGGTTCGGCGCCAGATCAGGCCGCATGGCGATGACGACATTGCCCTTGGTGGTTTCGATGACGAGGGTGTTTTCGGGATCGGCGTATTCGGCCATGGATCTGACTTTCGGTTGGGAAATTGTGGCCCGCATGTAAGGCCAATGGGCTGATGGTGCAACCACCACCGCAGGCAATTTGGCCCGCGGCATTCGCCGTGGCCTCCCTCCCCTTGTGGGGAGGAAGCTATGGTCGGGGTTCGAAAAGGGCCGTTTGGCTACTTGTATTCGATCTTGGCGTTGATGATCTGGTCCGGGTTGGCAACGGCGCCATTCTGCTCAGCCGGACCCTTTGCCAACGCGTCCACCAGGTCCATGCCGCTGATGACCTTGCCGAAGACTGTGTACTGGCCGTCAAGGAAGCTGGCATCGGCCGTGGTGATGAAGAACTGCGAGTTGAACGAATTGGGGTCCTGAGACCGGGCTGCACCGAGCACCCCGCGCTGGAAGCTTTCGGCGTTGAACTCGGCCTCGACATCAGGCAGGTCGGAGCCGCCCATGCCCGCCATGGAGAGGTCGAACTCCTCGCCACCGGTTTTGCCGAACTTCACGTCACCGGTCTGGGCCATGAAGCCGTCGATGACGCGGTGGAACACCACGCCGTTATAGGCGCCCTGCTCGGTCAGCGCGATGATGCGCTCGACATGCTTGGGGGCAAGGGCGGGAAGCAGCTCGATATCGACGTCACCGCCCTTGATGGCGAGGATCAGGTGTGGCGTACCGCTCTGCGCTATTGCGGGCACGGTGGACAGCGCCGCAGCGCCAATGACGAGGGCGCCGAACAGGCGACGGGTAAAGGCGGTCATTTGCTTTTCAGAGCCTTGAGAACAATTTGTGGAACGAAGGCGGAAATATCGCCGCCCATTTCAGCGATCTGGCGCACCAATGTGGCCGAGATATGCCGTACCGGCGGGCTAGAGGGGAGAAACACCGTCTGCAGATCCGGCGCCATCTGGGCGTTCATACCCACCATCTGCATCTCGTAATTGTAGTCGGTGGTGTCGCGCAGGCCGCGAATGATCAGCTTGGCGCCATGCTCGCGCGCTGCGTTGACCATCAGCCCGGAGAAATCGACGATCTTGAACTCGGTATCGGTCCGCTTGCCGACCGGCACCAGCACCTGTTCGAGGATGGCGATGCGATCCTCATGGGCAAAAAGCGGACTCTTCTTGGTGGCGCTGATGCCGACAGCGACCACCAGCGTGTCGACCAGTTTGCAGGCCCGCTCGATGACGTCGAGATGCCCGTTGGTCAGCGGATCGAATGAGCCGGGATAAAACCCAACCAGCCTGCCCATGATGCCTCTCCCCATTGTTGTTGCATGGGTTTTGTCATGGGCGGGGATTCATGGCAAGGCGCGGACAAAGACGTTGGCAAAGCCATGCGACAACAGTCGCGACTCGACGGCGGCCAGCAATGAGCCACGGGGTTCCCACCACGCGAGCATACGATCCGCCACTTTGCCGGCATGGGCAGGCGCATCGCGCAGGTCGTCGATCATGATCACCGGCGCGACATCATACTTCAGGCCCGTTTCTGCAGGGCGAGCCAGACGCCGCCGGCCATCAGGACCAAGCCGGAAACGCGGTTGAGCATGCGAACGCGAGCGACGGAGAGCAGGTGCCGGGCCTGGCCGGCCGCCAAGGCATAAACGCTGTCGCTGAGGGCGGCTACGGCCAGGCAGATCAGGCCTAGCGTCATGATCTGCCCAAAGGCGGGGCGCGACAGATCGACGAATTGCGGCAGGAAGGCGCTCAGGAACAGCAGGGTCTTGGGATTGGACCAGTTGGTCAACGCACCCTGCCAGACGTAGCGGCCGATCGGCAGGCGATCGCCATCGGCCATGGCGAGCTGGCCGTTGGAGCGGAACATCTTCCAGCCGATCCAGACGAGGTAGGCCGCGCCGGCCAGCTTGATGACCTCGAAGGCGCCGGAGACCAATGTCATAACGGCTTCGAGGCCGACAGCGACGATGAACACCATGCTGATCATGCTCAGCGAAGTTCCCAGGATGGTGAAGAGCCCAGCCCGCGTCCCGCCCGCCAGCGAGTTGGCGATGACGATGGAAACGGACGGTCCCGGGATAACGGCAAAGAGCAAGCAGGCGAGCACGTAGGGCAGGATGATGGCGGCTTCGATCATGATTGGACTCCTAGGACGCCAAGCAAGCCACCGGCCGCGTCAAATGACAAGAGGGACCGGATGCGAATACGAGCCTGACCGGCGGCGGGAGACGCAAACGGTAAAACCTTAACCAGTAGTCGCATCAAAAAGTTAGTCTGCTTGCCCTAGTACAGTGAGCAGATACGCGCGCTGCGGGGGATCGCCATGGGCTCATATTTCGACGGGATGCTGCGCTATTTCGAATTCTCCGGCCGCAGCACCCGCATGCAGTACTGGATGTTCTTCCTGGTGCAACTGACGCTCTTCGCCATCGCGTTCTTCGCGGATTATTCATGGGGCAATCTGGCGCGAGTCAGCAACGTGGACGCGACTTCGCTGCCTTTGACCCTGTTCGTGGCCTTCGTGCACATCATTCCCGGCATTACAGTGCAGGTACGCCGGCTGCACGACATCGGCAAATCCGGCGCGTGGTACCTGCTCAGCTTCGTGCCGTTTGGTGGCGTGGTTCTGCTCTATTGGGGCTGCTGTGCCTCCGAGGCCGGCAGCAACTATGGCGGTCCCGAAGTCTCCAACGACAGTCCGAGGGCGAGGAAGACCTCAACCATTCCGCAGGGCGTCCGCATGGGCAGCGGTCGCGCCCCGACAGGTGGACAGCAACCGGCGGACGGTCGCTTCATCTAGAAAGCCAAGGGGCGCCGAAGCGCCCCCCTTATTCTATTCGGTTGCCGGCGCGTCCGGGGCTTCGGGCGCCTCAGGCGGCGCGATATCCTCGTCGCCCTCCGGCTCGCTGATGTGCTCTACCGACATCACCTTCTCGCCCTCGGCCGTATCGAACACGATCACGCCCTGGCTGCCGCGGCTGACGATGCGGATCGGCTTGTCGCCACCAACCGGTAGGCGGATGGTCTGGCCGCCATCGCTGATGAGCATGATCTGGTCGGTATCTTCGACCGGGAAGCTCGAAACCAGATTGCCGTTGCGCTTGTTGACGGCCATGGCGACGATGCCTTTGCCGCCACGCCCGGTGATCCGATATTCGTGGCTGGAGGTTCGCTTGCCATAGCCGTTTTCGGAAATGGTCAGGATGAACTGCTCGCTGGCGCTCATCTGCGCGTAGCGCTCCTGGTTCAGCTCGCCAGCAACGACATCGCCCTCGTCCGAACCTGTCTCTTCGCTCTGCTCTTCGCCCCGCACCGCGCGGCTCATCTTGAGATAGGCGGCGCGCTCTTCGGCCGAGGCGTCGGAGTGGTTGATCACTGCCATCGAGATGACCACGTCGTCCTTGGCGAGCGAAATACCCCGCACACCCATGGAGTCGCGGCCCTTGAACACGCGCACCTCGTCGATCGGGAAGCGGATCGCCTGCCCCATCGCCGTGGTCAGCAATACGTCATTGTTCGCGCTCGCCGTGTCGACGCCGACGATCTGGTCGCCCTCGTCGAGCTTCATGGCGATCTTGCCGTTCTGGCGCACTTCGACGAAATCGGCGAGCGAGTTGCGACGCACCGTGCCGCGCGTCGTCGCAAACACGATGTCGAGATTGCCCCAGCTGGTTTCGTCCTCGGGCATCGGCATGATGGTGGTCAGGCGCTCACCCTGCTCGAGCGGCAGGATATTGATCAGCGCCTTGCCCCGCGCATTGGCCTGGGCCAGCGGCAAGCGCCACACCTTGAGCTTGTAGGCAATGCCACGGCTGGTGAAGAACAACACTGGCGTATGGGTATTGGCCACGAACAGGCGGGAGACGAAGTCTTCCTCGCGCGTCGCCATGCCCGAGCGACCCTTGCCGCCGCGGTTCTGCGCCCGATAGGTCGAGAGCGGCACGCGCTTGATGTAACCCTCATGCGACACGGTCACGACCATGTCTTCGCGGGCGATGAGATCCTCGTCGTCGAAATCGCCGGCCACATCGGAGATTTCCGTGCGGCGCGGGCTGGCGAACTGTTCCTTGATCTCGGTCAGTTCCTGCCGGATGATTTCGACCACGCGCTCACGCGAGCGCAGGATCGCCAGGTAGTCCTCGATCTCGGCACCCAGGCCGTTCAGCTCGTCGCCGATTTCGTCGCGACCCAGTGCGGTGAGGCGTGCCAGACGCAGCTCGAGGATAGCGCGAGCCTGTTCCTCGGAGAGGTTGAAGGTGCCGTCCTCGTTGATGCGGTGGCGCGGATCGTCGATCAGCGCGATCAGCGGCGCCACGTCCTGCGCGGGCCAGCGGCGGGTCATCAGTTGCTCACGCGCCGTCGCCGGATCGGGAGCGATACGGATGAGGGCGATGACTTCGTCGATATTGGCCACGGCCACGGCGAGGCCGACCAGGATATGGGCGCGATCGCGGGCCTTGTTCAGCAGGAAGCGGGCGCGGCGCGTCACCACTTCATGCCGGAAATCAATAAACGCCTGCAACATCTCGCGCAGGTTCATCAATTGCGGCTTGCCGCCGTTGAGCGCCACGAAATTGCAGCCGAAGGACGACTGTAGCGCGGTGAAGCGGTAGAGCTGGTTGAGTACCACGTCAGGTAGCGCGTCACGCTTGATTTCGATGACGACGCGCATGCCCTCGCGCGAGGACTCGTCACGCATGTCGGCGATGCCCTCGACACGCTTCTCGCGCACCAGTTCGGCGATTTTCTCGACCAGCGTCGCCTTGTTCACCTGATAGGGCAGTTCAGTGATGATGAGGGCTTCGCGTTCCTTGCGGATCTCTTCCACGGCCACGCGGCCGCGCACGAGGATGGAACCCCGGCCCGTTTCATAGGCAGCCCGGATGCCGGCGCGGCCCAGGATAATGCCGGCGGTCGGAAAGTCCGGACCCGGCAGCGCCTCGAGCAGCTCGTCGGTCGTCACGAGGGGATTGTCGAGCACCAGCAGGGCGGCATCGACCGTTTCGCCCAGATTGTGGGTCGGTACGTTGGTGGCCATGCCCACGGCAATGCCGCTGCCGCCATTGACCAGCATGTTGGGGAAGCGCGCGGGCAACACCGTCGGCTCGTGTTCGGAGCCGTCATAGTTGTCCTTGAAATTCACTGTGTCCTTGTCGAGGTCATCGAGCATGGAATTGGTGATCTTCTGCATGCGCACTTCGGTGTAGCGCATGGCTGCCGGCATATCGCCGTCGACCGAACCGAAATTGCCCTGCCCTTCCACGAGAAGTTCTCCCATGGAGAAATCCTGCGCCATGCGCACCAAGGCCATGTAGACGGCCTGGTCGGAGTGCGGGTGATACTTACCGATCACATCGCCGACGACGCGGGCCGACTTGCGATAGGGCTTGTTGTACTCGTAGCCATTCTCGCTCATCGAGAACAGGATGCGCCGGTGCACCGGCTTCAGGCCGTCTCGCACGTCGGGCAGCGCGCGGCTGACGATCACGCTCATCGCATAATCGAGATACGACTTCCGCATCTCGTCGGTGATGGTGATGATCGAAATGTCGGAGGGCGGCAAGGCGCCGGTCCCGTTCTGAGGCGTATCGGTCACTGGGGTGATTCTTGGTTGTTCGAACTAGTCTTTATCTAGGCGATTCCGAGGAAAATTGCTAATTTTGCCCGGAACAGCCTGTGGAGATCACGCCCCGGGCACGGGCCGCCGCTGCATCTGCCGGAAGCTCGGCACCACAAGGGGCGCAAGGGCCGCGCAAAGGTAGAGCAGACCGGTGACGCCAAGAGCGGTGGCGATGCCCCAGTGATCGACCAGCAGGCCCGCATAAAGCCCGCCAAAGGGCATCAGCGACCAGGCCAGGGCACCGACCAGCGCCGTCACCCTCCCCACCATCGGCCCGGGAATGCGCTCGAACAGAATGGCCCCGAGGATCGGGTTGATGAAGCCGGCCGACAGGCCACCGACCAGCAGCGCCGCGACGATGACGGGCAGCGGCAGGTTGAGCGCAAGGACGCACATGGGCAAGGGCCCGGCGCAGAAGAAGCCCAGCGTGTAAAACAACAATCGCGGCAGGCGGTCGCCAATGGCTGCCGCGATACTCGCCCCGAGAATGGCACCGGTCGAAAACGTGGCCAGAAAAATGCCGACCCAGGTCACGTCAAGCCCAGCCGTCCGCACCCAGACCGGCAGCATCACCATTGCATAGGCCTGGTCGAAGAGATTGGTGATGGCGATCATGACGACGAGGCTGCGCAGCACCGGGTCGCGGCTCAGCACACCCCACCCCGCCGTGAATTCGGCGCGATAGGTGCTGGAAACGTCGCGCTTCGGCGCCTGGGCAAGGTGGCTGGGAACGCCCAGTGCCACCACCAGCCCGGACAGACAAAATGCCGCGGCATTGGCCAGCAGTGCAGGCGCCGGACCAAGCAGCGCGATCAATACGCCGGCGCTTGCAGCGCCCAGGGTTCCCGCCAGGCGATCGCTGGCGCCCATGACGCCAGTGACCCGCTCCAGCGGCACCGCGCCCAGCGCCGCAATGCTCGGCACCAAAGCCTGCTTGGCCGCATCGGACGGCGCGCGCAGCACGCCGATCAGCGCCACCGCCGGCAGGAGGGCCCAGATGGACAGCAGGCCCATCCAGAACAGAAGCGGCACCAGGGCCACCGCGATCGCCGAGAGGCCATCGGACCAGATGGAAATGCGGCGCGCGCCGAGGCGATCGATCAGCGGACCGCCCAGTGCCTTTGTCAGCACATAGGGCAGCATTTCGGCAAAGCCGACGAGGCCCGTCAGCACCGGACTGCCCGTCGTGGTCAGCACCAGCCACGGAATGGCGATAGTGGAAACCCGCGTGCCCCCTATCGAGGCGACGCTGGCAACGGCGAGTGAGATGAGCGGCCCGTGCCTGCTCATGACGCTCCCCCGTCCTCGGGTGGACGGGGAAAGCCGTGGAGAATGACGGCGAAGGGCTCAACGCCATCAGGATAGGGGCCGCCCATGGGCGGCGCAGACTGCATGGCCTCCCACAGCAGATTCTGAAGCTTCGTCATCAGCGCCTCGGCCTGATCGGCAGTCAGCGGAATGTAATAGTCGCTGACTGTCGAGGCCTTGCGCCATTCCGGCGAAAGGTTGACGTGGTTCCGCAGCGCGCTCTGCATCTGCATGATCTGCCAGTTAAGCGCCGCCTGTCCGAAAGCCATCCCGGCCTCCAGCGCTTCGTCGTCCCCCGAGCCTTCTCCAAAACTGGTCGATTCATGCGCGGCCCGCCACCAGCGGTCACGGGCATTGCCCCGCTCGGCGTCCTCGATAATGAAGCCGTACTGCGCCAGTTGCCGGAGATGATAGCTCGTGGCCCCGGAATTGAGCCCCAGCCGTGCCGCCAGGCCCGACGCCGTTGCCGGGCCATCCAGCCGCAGCAGGCTCAGCATGCGCAGTCGCACCGGATGCGCCAGTGCCTTGAGCGCTGACGGATCGGGGGTGACCTGGCTGATATCGCGCAACGAACGCTTTGGCATGGCCGGACCTCACTGATGGTCCAAACCTACTATCGCAAACATATATTTGCAAATGTTTGTTTGCGTTTTGAGACGCCCCATCCGCTCAGCGTCCCTCGCCATCCCGTTCGAGCCTGACAATGATGCGGCGCATCATGTCGTAGAACACGTCTCGCTCCTCGGGCTTCAGCGCCTCGCTGGCAATTGCGTTGACCTCGACGGCGATTTTGAAGGCCGCCTCGGCGCGCTCCAGACCAGGCTGGGTCAGCGACACACGGGCGCTGCGACCGTCCCTGGGGTCGGGAGTCCGCACGATGAGCCCGTCGCGCTCCATGCGGTTCAGCGTTGCCGCCATGGTCGGCTGTTCTACTGCCGCAAGCTGGGCCAGTTCCTTCTGCGACAGCGCGCCCCCATCCTGCAGGGCAAAGAACACCGGCATCGGGCCGGAATTGGATCCGACAATGCGCCGCTCAAGCGCCCGGGCAAACAGCCTGGCGGCCCAATTGGTCAGGTAGCCGGCCGATTTCTCGCGATCATATGTCATTTAAATAGCTAGCTATGCAACTTGATAGTATGCTATGTAAACCTTGTTGAGCTGCCGAGCGCAAGGAAAATTCCGATGTCTGCCAAGAGCACCGCAAGTCGATACGGATCCGTCGCCATCGCCATTCACTGGCTGACGGCATTGCTGATCGTGCTGTTGTTCGTGACCGGCCTGCTGGCAGCGGGACAGGCTGACCCCGCCGCCAAGCTTGCGCTGCTGCGGGCCCACCTGCCCATGGGTGTGGGGATTTTGCTGTTGACGGTGCTGCGCATCGGCTGGTGGCTGGTGGCCGACCCTGCCCGGCCCAAGCTCCCGGCCGATCAACCTGCCTGGCAACGCGCGACAGCGAGGGCGACGCACCTGGCGCTTTACCTCATCGTGCTGCTCGCCGCGGGGAGTGGCATCGCCACCATCATCCTGTCCGGCGCGCTCCCTGCCGTCATTGATGGCGCCGTTCTGCCGGATTTCCATGCCGTCCTGCCCCGCGCCGTACACGGCATCGTTACACGGCTCATGCTGGGCCTGCTGGCGCTCCATATCGGGGCGGCCCTCTATCACCAGTTCATCCGCCGCGACCATTTGCTGGCCCGCATGGGACTGGGTCGCCAAGCCTGAACGACTAAGCCGCCGACCGTAAGACCGTCGCATCAAGTAGCTGCGCGACTAGGCCACCCCGTCGAACTCCACCCGCGCCGCATTGATCTGCGGATGGTTTTCGTTGGCCCACTGGATCAGAAAGCCCAGCGGCACAATGATGGAGGCACCCAAAGGCGTCAGCCGGTATTCCACCGAGGGTGGCTTGGTATCGAACACCCGCCGCGCCACCATGCCGTCGCGTTGCAGGTCGCGCAGAGTCTGCGTGAGCATTTTCTGCGAAATGTCGGGGACCTCTCGGCGCAGTTGGTTGAAGCGCTTGGGGCCATCGGCCAGCGTCATCACCAGCAGCGTACTCCATTTGTCGCTGATACGATCCAGCACGCCCCGCACGGGGCAATCGCCAAGTGGCAGACCGGCAGACTCGTTCCACCGCCGCACGAACATCTCCGCGGTAGCTTCTGTTGCGTACATGGGGGCACCTCCGGGTAACGTTGTGCGGTGAAAGTGCCTCCTTTCGCAGCAAGCCGAAGCCCACTAGATAGCACTCTCCATCGGATACTTACTCTCCATCGGCAGCCGCCGCAAGGACGAGTTGGTTGCAACAAGGAGAGCGAACATGACGCAATTTAAGGATCAGACCCTGCTGGTCACCGGCGCTGCGGGCAAGTTCGGCCGCATTGCGGTCGAGGAACTGCTGGCGCGCGGCGCCACCAAGGTCATTGCCGGCACGCGTGACCCGGCCAAGCTGGCCGACCTCGCCGCCAGGGGCGTCACCGTGCGCAAGGTCGATTTCGACGATGCGGCCAGCCTTGCTTCGGGCTTTGCCGGCGTCGATCGTGTCCTGATCATCAGCACGGACGGCATCGGCAAGCGCGTCGCCCAGCAGTCGGCCGCCGTTGCCGCGGCCAAGGCTGCGGGCGTCAAGCACATCGTCTATACCTCGGCACCCGCTGCGCGGCCCAATGCGGATGCCGGCTTGGCCGCCGAACATTTCTGGACCGAGGTGGCCATCGGGCAGAGCGGGCTCGATTTCACCATCCTGCGCAATCACATGTATGCCGAGAACAACCTGATGAGCGCCGCCCACGAGGTCGCCTCCGGGCAGCTGTTCGGTCTCATCGGCGATCGTGGCACGTCCTATGTGACGCGCACCGACGCAGCGCGCACCGCCGCCGGCGCACTTCTGGCGGCCGAAGGACAGTCCGTCCTTGACGTCACCGGCCCTGCCCCGGTTACCAACAACGACCGCGCAAGCCTTTACACTCAGGCGACTGGCAAGACCGTCAGCAGCATTGCCATCACGCCGCCCGAACTGACGGCCGGCATGGTCGCTGCAGGTCTGCCCCAGGGCTTTGCCCAGGCCTTGGTGGCATTCCAGGTCGATGCCGTCATCGGCTATCACGGCGCCGTCACCGACACCGTCGAGCGCTTCTCCGGCCGGAAGCCGCAGGCGTTTGCCGATTTCGTCACCGAAAACCGCGCCGCTCTCGGCGCGTAAACCGACCGCCCGGCCTCTTTCGCGGGGCCGGGCACCCGACATGGGCAGGGATGACGACGCGTGCTAACGGTTCGGGATCTCTCACCGGTTCCCTGGATATGCCGCACCTGACCAAGCCCAGACGCCTCGTCGCCGGCGACACGATCGCCACGGTTTCGCCCTCCTGGGGCGGTCCCGGTGCCTTTCCGCATCGCTATGCTGCGGGGAAAGCGCAACTGGAACAGAGGTTTGGCGTCAAGGTCGTGGAGATGGCTCACACGCTGGCGCCCGCCGAATGGATCGCACGAAACCCGCAGGCGAGGGCCGCGGATCTGATGGAAGCGTTCGCCGATCCCGCGATCAAGGGCATTTTCTCCACCATCGGCGGCGATGACTGCATAAGGCTGCTCCCCTACCTCGACCTCAGCGTCATCAGAGCAAATCCCAAAGTTTTCCTCGGCTTCTCCGACACCACGGCCCTGCATCTGGCCTGCTATGCCGCCGGCCTGACCTCGTTCTACGGCCCCAGCATCATGGCCGGATTTGCCGAGAATGCGGGCATGCATGCCTATACCGCTGATGGCGTCCACCGAGCCCTGTTCACCGCCGAACCGCTCGGCACAGTGCCTCGCAACACCGAAGGTTGGACGGCCGAGCATCTGGGCTGGTCGGACCCCTCCCTGCAATCGCAACCCCGCCGCCTCCAGCCCGCTGATGCTCCACGCATTCTCCAGGGCTCAGGTACCGCCATCGGCCACCTGCTCGGCGGCTGCGCCGAGGTGCTGGAGATGGCCAAGGGCACGGCTTGGTGGCCCGATCACGCTGCCTGGCAGGGAGCCATTCTGCTCTTCGAAACTTCGGAGGACGCACCGCCGCCGACCTTCATCCGCTACTGGCTTCGCAACTATGCGGCATCAGGCATTCTCAATGGCCTGGCCGGCATGCTGATCGCGCGCGCCGACCCGCGCGGGGACCCGGGCTATCAGCAGGCCATCGAGGCGGCGACGTTGCAGGTCTTGGCGGAGTGCGGGCGCACCGACATGCCGGTCCTGGCCGGTCTCGACTTCGGTCATACCCAACCGATGCTCACCCTGCCCTACGGCGCCCAGGCCCGCATCGACTGCTCCGTGGAAACGCTGACCATTCTGGAATCGGGCCTGAGCTAACAGCATTATTGCAACATTCAGACCCGAACACCGGCGAGTTGTGGACGCCTCCGTGACAAACCCTTAGAAATCGCGCCAATTTGTTGCCGTATTCGCGGAGTCGGGTTCCGGTGTCAGTTGGTTCTTTCTTTAGCCGCCTCTGGGCGCTCTTCGCCTACGATCGATCCATCGGCTTCGGCCTCGAATATATCGGCCTCACCACGCTGCGCTATCCGCGTGCCGTCGCCATCGCCGTGCTGGCCTTTTCAATCCTGTGCTTCACGCAGATCCCGCGGGCCAATGTCGATGGCGACCTGCTGCGGGTCTACGCGCATTCCGGCGAGCACTATGACGCCTACGAGCACCTGTCGGATACCTTCGGCACCTTCGAGAACGATGTCTATGTACTGGTCAACTCGCCGCGCCTGACCGAGCCCGAAACGCTGGAACGCGTGCGCGAGCTGGCCTTCGATCTCGAGCTGAACGAATTTGCCGTCGGCACCATGTCGCCATTCACCCTGCGCAAGCCCGATGGGCTTGGCGGATCAGTGCCGGCTGTGCCCGAAGGCATGGACGATTTCGGCGAGGTCGCCGTCGCGCTTAGCGATCTGCAGCAGAACGACCCGATGATGCGCAACCTGATCACGCCCGACCTCAGCGGCGTGGTGCTCATCATGTTCCCCAACCAGGAGATGACCCGGGGCGACGGCACCAAACGGATGATCGCTTCGCTGCGCGAAACCATCGCGCCCTACCAGGACGAGAATATCTCCATCGAACTGACCGGACCGCCGATCTGGACCTCGGAGATGCTCAATGCCGCGGTCGATGATCAGGTCAAGTTCACCGTCTGGGGATTTGGGCTGGGCGCTGTCATTGCGCTGCTGGCCCTGCGCTCCCTGCCCGCGGCGCTGCTGGTGGCGGCAACGCCGTTTCTCGCAGTCATGTGGGCGATGGGCGTGGTCCTGTTCTGCTTCGGGTCGTTCTCGTTCCTCACCATCATCGTCACCACGCTGGTGCTGGTGATCAGCTTTGCCGAGTCGATGTTCTTCGTCTTCAATTGGCTGGCCTATTGGCGCGATGGTATGGAGCCCAACAAGGCGGTCGATGCCACGGTCAAGCTGGTCGGCCCGGCGGCCGCGCTGACCATGCTCACCACCTTTGTCAGCTTCGCTTCGCTAGCGCTGACGCCTGGCCAAGGCGTTCGCGAGTTCGCAGTCGCCGGTGCCATCGGCACCTTCCTGCTCTTTGTCTGCCTGATGACTTTCCTGCCGCTGATGCTCAAGGCGGCCATTCGCCTGGGCTTCAAGGCGCCGAAGCGCAGCAGCCTGGTCCTGACCGCGCCGCTGCCGCTCAGCTGGTTCATCGCCAGCCGTTTTGGCCGGCAATTGTCGATCCTGGCCATCGTTGTCACCGTCCTGTTGCTCATCCCCTATGCGCTTATCAAGCCGCGTTTCTCCTTCGAGGACTTCGTCGCCAAGGACTCGACAGCCCTGACCGCCGCCGAAAACATCGACGAGGGCGTCGGCGGCGTGGCACCGCTCTATATCCGCGTGCCGTTGCAGGACAACGATCCCAACGTCACCCCGCGCGATTTCGAAACCATCAAGGCGGTGCACGACATTCTTGAAGCCCATCTCGGACAGAACAAGGTCATCTCTGCCGCCAGCATGACCAACTACACCGAGACCGGCTTCACCCGCGAAGAAGTGTTCGATGCTGTCGGGCCATTCATGCGCAAGCGCTTCGTTACCGATGACGGCTCGCAAGCGCTGGTCACCGGCTTTATGCCGACCATCATCGATTCCGACGCCCTCAAGCAGCTGGTTGCGGATGTCGGCGCCGAAATGCGGGCAGCGGGGATCGATGGCGCCGAAATCGGCGGCTTCCGCATCCTCACGACCTTTGCAACCGACCAGATCGTCACTGGCCTCCAGCTCGATCTCACCATTTCGGTGCTGGTCAATCTGGGCCTGATCGGCTTTGCCTTCCAGTCGTTCCGGGTGGCGCTCGCCTCGGCAATTCCCAACCTTTTCCCGGTGCTGGGAACCGAGGCCTGGCTCTATTTCACCGGCCAGGGCCTGCAACTGACCACCGTTATCGCCCTCACCATCGCCTTCGGCATCGCCGTCGATGACACGGTGCATTTCCTGTCGCATTACCTGCACTCACGCCGCGAGGAAAAACGACCACATCTGGAGGCGGTCAAGCACACGCTCGATCGCATTGGCGGCGCCATCGTCGCCACCACCATCATCCTCTGCTCGGGGGTGGTGATCGTTACCTTCTCCGAGCTGCCGCAGGTGGCTTTGTTCGGCACCTTGTTTGTCTCGACGCTGGCCTTCGCGGTGATTGGCGACCTCTTCATCCTGCCGGCGCTGCTGGCGGCGGGCGGCAAGTTCTTCCAGCCATTGGGCAAGATCCGGGTACGCACGGCGGATCACGACGCAACGCCGGATGATCCGACCGGCGACACCGTCACTGGTGAGGGCGGTACGGAGGGCGGACAACCGCAGACCATCTGACCGGGCGCTTGCGAGCAAAAGCGGCCGCCGCTTACATGGTGTGGCGCTGATTCTGCCGTCCGGCCCGCAAGACGGGTTGCGGACGGTCAAATTGTCGAGAAGTTGGCCAGTGACGGCGCTGATTTGATATGGGTTGGGGATGAAATCTGCCAGGAGCATGATTTCAGTGGAGGCTTAATGCAAATGACCAAGTTCGGACACCTGTCACGCGCTGCGGCACTGGCGGGCCTGCTGGCTGCGGCTGGCGCCGCTCCGACGCTCGCGGCCCCGGCCGACGTGGCCCTGCTGCAGTCCTATGTCGGGGACTGGCGTGGTCGCGGCATACTGATCGGCGCTAATACCGAAACCGTGGTGTGCCGCATGTCGCTGACTCATGGCAATCAGGACAAGGTCAACTATAGTGGCCGTTGCAGCCTGGCGGGCACGCAGCTCTCGGTGGCGGGCACCATGGCCTATGTTGAAGCCAACCGCCGCTTCGAAGCGGCCATGAGCTCCAACGCCACCTTCACCGGTGTCGCAGTGGGGCAAAAGCGCGGCGGCGGGCTGATCTTCAATCTGCGCGAGCGCGACAAGGACGAAGAGGGCAAGGATCTCAACATCACGGCCCAGATCAGCCTGCAGGGTGACGCGATCGAGGTGGTGTTCGAAGTGGTCTATGTCGACAGCGGCGACAGCCTCCGGGCCGAGGTTCCATTCTCCCGATAACGTTACCGGAGGTCCCAGCTGATTTTCTTTTGATTTTCAGGGCCTTGCGACAGACAAAGTCTTAATAAATGCGCGTTAGCGTTCCCGAATTACTCGGGAATATACAATTGCGTAGCCACGCCGCGACCGCAGTCTTGCCGACGCCCACCGCGCCATTGCGGCGGGATGACGCGCTCGGTCTGCGCCTGCAGCGTCTGTGCGAGTTGCTTGGTATTGCAGGCGCCCGCTTGAGCAGTCTTGCCACGGATGCCCCCATCGTCGTGGCAACCTGGGGCACCCAGGATGCGACGCCAGCATTGGAGGCACGAGCCGTAGCGGCAACGCGACCCCTGGTGATCGCCGATACGGCGCAGGCACCGAGCCGTTTCTATGTGGGCATCGTGCTTCCCGCCGATGCAGATCGCCCCGCCCAACTGCTGAGCCTGTTCGATCCACGCCCGCGCAGCCCGATGATGGCGACGACCATCGCCGCCCTGGCCGGCGAGGTGCTCGCCCAGGCCGCCATGCAGCGCCAACGCCGACAACTCGATGCGCAGGCCCGTGCGCTTGCAGATCACGCCGCGTTGGAGGAGCAGCGGCGAATGCTGTTTGATCGCGCCTCTGCCACCGCCCGCATCGGCATCTGGCAATGCAATCTCAGCGACAGCAGCCTGCTGTGGACCAACGGCGTCTACGATCTGTTCGAAATCCCGCGCAACACACCGGTGACGCGGGAGCTTACCCTCGCTTTGTACACCGAAGCGTCGCGGCAGCGGATGGAGGCAGCCCGGGCCGAGGCCATCGCCCGATGCAGCGATTTCTCGCTCGACTGCGAGATCATCACCACGACGGGCAAGCATCGCTGGATGCGGCTGACCGGCGCGGTGGAGAGCCGCGATGGCGTGGCCCGCCGCATTTTCGGCATGAAGCAGGATATTACCGAGGAAAAGCTGCTGGCCGATCGCACCCGCTATCTGGCCGAGTTCGACGTGATGACGGGCCTCGCCAACCGCAGCCAGTTCCAGGCGCGGCTCGCTGAGCGCGACAGCGAAAGTCGCGGCATCGGCGCGCTGCTGCTGATCGACCTGGATGGGTTCAAGCAGGTCAATGACACCCATGGCCACGCCATTGGCGATGAGTGTCTCAAGGTGGCCGCCCGGCGATTGATCGAGAGCTGCAGCGGTGCCGAGCTGGTGGCTCGCATCGGCGGCGACGAGTTCGCAGTGCTACTCAGGCTCGGTATGACGCAGGCCGATATGGAGACGTTGGCCGAAGGGATCATCGCCACCATGCGGGGCCCGGTTTCCATCGCCGGGCGGCCGCTTCGCCTTAGCGCCTCGGTCGGCCTGGCGCCCTATCGCGGCGGATCATCGGAGGACCTGTTTCGTCAGGCCGATATCGCGCTCTATGCGGCAAAAGCCGCCGGCCGCGATACCAGCCGCACCTTCAAACCGGCATAGACCCCAGCACGCAGCTAAACCGGCACGTCGCCAATTTCCGTCAAAAAAAGAGGCCGCGTCGCGGCCTCCTTGCATCAGCTGCTCCGTCCTCAGAACGGAATATCGTCGTCCATGCCGCCGGGCTCGAAAGCCGGCGCATTGGCCCGCGGACGCTGCCCGCCGCCACCGGCATTGTTGTCGCGCGGACCGCGAAATCCGCCGCCATTGTCGACGCCACGGAAACCACCATCGCCACCGCCGGCGCCTTCGCCCTCACCGCGGCCGTCCAGTAGCGTCAGGTTGGAGTTGAACCCCTGCAGCACCACTTCGGTGGAATACTTGTCGGCGCCGGACTGGTCCTGCCATTTGCGGGTCTGCAACTGGCCTTCGAGATAGACCTTGCTGCCCTTCTTCAGATAGCTCTCGGCCACGCGCGCCAGACCTTCCGAGAAGATCACCACGCGGTGCCACTCGGTCTTTTCGCGACGCTCGCCGGTATTCTTGTCTTTCCAGTTCTCTGATGTGGCAACCGACAGGTTCACCACCTTGCCACCGCTGGGGAGATTGCGCACCTCAGGGTCGGCGCCGAGATTGCCGACCAGGATGACCTTGTTCACGCTGCCTGCCATGGCAAATTTCCTTCTTTCGATTCAGTCCCGGTCCGCTTGGTCGCGGGACGCTTACTTACAGGTTGCACAGGGCCCCTGCCCGCCCACAGCGCGGACTTGTCTTAACTGGCCTTGTCGAGATGCCCCATCCTAGCGCGTCACCGTCCCCGATGCTTCCCGGATCAGGATGTTTTGAACACCTAAGAAGCCAGCCTGCTGCTTCAATGTGTTCTACTGTATGTTCCTGTTATGTTCTGCGTCAAGCCCAGAAAACCAATGCCTCCTGACATGCTTTGTCAGCAGGGGTGACCGAGAGCTTCGCCTCGCGCGGGGAACTCACTAATGGAATACGGCCAGGCCCTCTGGATTTATCTCATCCTGCTGTTCGGCATCATCGTGGTGCCGGGCATGGACATGTTCTTCGTGCTGACCAATGCGCTGACTCGCGGCCGTCGCGCCGGCCTCAGCGCGGTGGCCGGCATTATGGTGGGTGGCGCAGTCCACACCCTGTTCGGCGCGCTGGCCGTTGGTCTGCTGACGCAGCTGCCGACCATGATCTTCCAGGCGATGATCCTGATTGGCGCAGCCTATATGGCGTGGATCGGCTATACCCTTTTGCGCAGTTCCATCACCGTCGACAATATCGGCGGCGCCTCGACCCGCTCCGACTGGGTAGCCTTCCGGCAGGGGCTCATCACCTGCCTGCTCAACCCCAAGGCCTATCTTTTCGTACTGGCCGTGTTCCCGCAATTCATGCGGCCCGAATATGGTCCGATCTGGTCGCAGGCACTGGTCATGGGCCTGATGACGGTGGTTATGCAATTGCTCATCTATGGCGCGCTGGCGCTGGCCGCCGGCCAGGGACGCGATGCCCTGGTCGGCCATCCGGGGGTGACGATCTGGATCGGCCGCGGTGCTGGTGCGTTGTTCGTCGCTGTGGCTCTATTCACGGCATGGCACGGGCTGACACAGCATGTTGGCCCTTGACCGAATCTGGATCGTTCCGCTTATGTTCCAGATGACGAATGGCGCTTTGGCAAGCGATCGGGGACACGCTAAGGTGACCGGAGAGACGGGCCGCCATGCGTGCAGGCCGCTTGCGAGAGGCGCCAGCCGGGCCTATCTGAGTGGCTCTCCTGCCCCGATGACCCATCCCGACCTTGCCGCCGCGCTGCCCGGCGCACCGAGCCATGGACTGATATGATGACGCCAAAGCCCAGCCAGAACCGTGAGATCATCGTGCGCGGCGCCCGCGAGCACAATCTCAAGGGCATCGACCTCAAGCTGCCGCGCGACAGCCTCATCGTCATGACCGGGCTTTCCGGCTCCGGCAAGTCTTCGCTCGCCTTCGACACCATCTATGCCGAAGGCCAGCGTCGCTATGTGGAATCGCTCTCGGCTTACGCCCGGCAGTTCCTCGAAATGATGCAGAAGCCTGATGTGGAGCACATTGAGGGCCTCAGCCCGGCTATCTCGATCGAGCAGAAGACCACGTCGCGCAACCCGCGCTCTACCGTTGGTACGGTGACGGAGATCTACGACTACCTGCGCCTGCTGTTCGCCCGCGTCGGCGTACCCTATTCGCCAGCCACCGGCCTGCCCATCGAAAGCCAGACCGTCAGCCAGATGGTCGACAAGGTGCTCGAAATGCCCGAGGGAACGAGGCTTTTCCTGCTGGCGCCGATCGCGCGCGGTCGCAAGGGCGAGTACAAGAAAGAACTGGCCGACCTGATGCGCAAGGGCTTCCAGCGCGTCAAGATCGATGGCGAGTATCACGAGATCGAGGATGCGCCCGCGCTCGACAAGAAGTTCAAGCACGATATCGAGGTCGTGGTGGACCGCGTCGTGGTCGGGCCCGATATTTCCGGCCGCCTGGCCGAGAGCTTCGAGACCGCCCTGAAGCTGGCCGATGGCATCGCCCTGGTCGAATATGCCGACGAGAAGAACGAGGATGGCACCCCGCGCCAGACCACGTTCTCGGAAAAATTCGCCTGCCCGGTGAGCGGCTTTACCATTGCCGAGATCGAACCCCGCCTGTTCTCGTTCAACAATCCCTTTGGCGCCTGCCCGGTTTGCGATGGCCTGGGCACCGAGCAAAAGATCGATCCCGATCAGATCGTGCCGGACACGTCCCTGTCGATCCGCGACGGCGCCATCCTGCCCTGGTCCAAGACATCAGCACCCTATTACCTGCAGACCCTGCAGGCGGTGCTCAAGCACTATGGCGCCTCGACCGGTACCGCCTGGTTCGACCTCTCGGAGGAAGTACAGAACGCGGTGCTCTATGGCACCGGCAAGACGCCGATCAACTTCGTCTATGACGACGGCCTGCGCCAATACAAGACCACCAAGCCATTCGAGGGGGTCATCGGCAACCTTGAGCGCCGCTACAAGGAAACTGAAAGCGCCGGCATGCGCGAAGAGATCGAGAAATACATGTCGGCCAAGCCCTGCATCGCCTGTGGTGGCTATCGGCTGAAGCCGGAGACGCTGGCGGTGAAGATCGATGGCCTCCATATCGGCCAGGTCACGCAGAAATCGATCAAGGATTCGGTGGAATGGTTTGAAACCCTGTCGGCCAAGCTGACGCCAACCCAGCAGACGATCGGCGAGCGCATTCTCAAGGAAATCCGCGAGCGGTTGAATTTTCTAGTGGCGGTCGGGTTGGATTACCTCAGCATGTCCCGCAATTCGGGCACGCTGTCGGGCGGTGAGAGCCAGCGCATCCGGCTGGCGAGCCAGATCGGCTCGGGCCTGACCGGCGTGCTCTATGTGCTCGACGAGCCCTCCATCGGGCTGCATCAGCGCGACAATGCCAAGCTGCTCGAGACCCTGCAGCGGCTGCGCGACATCGGCAACACCGTCATCGTGGTCGAGCATGACGAGGACGCGATCATGACGGCCGACTATGTCGTCGATATCGGCCCCGGCGCGGGCGTGCATGGCGGCCATATCGTCGCCGAGGGCTCCCCACAGGACATTATCAACCACCCGGACTCGCTCACCGGCAAGTACCTCTCCGGCCGCATGGGCATTGCCATGCCGGCGGAGCGCCGCGAGGGCAAGAAGGGCAAGGTGCTCTCGGTAAAGGGCGCCACCGGCAACAACCTCAAGAACGTTTCGGTCGATGTGCCGCTCGGGCTTTTCGTCGCCATTACCGGCGTCAGTGGCGGCGGCAAGTCGACGCTGATGATCGACACCATGTACCAGGCCATCGCACGCCGCCTGAACGGCGCGCGCGTGGTGCCTGCCCCGCACGAAAGCCTGACCGGCCTCGAATTCCTCGACAAGGTCATCGATATCGATCAGTCGCCGATCGGGCGCACGCCGCGGTCCAACCCGGCGACTTATACCGGCGCCTTCACGCCGCTGCGCGAGTGGTTTGCCGGCCTGCCGGAAGCCAAGACGCGCGGCTATGGCCCAGGCCGCTTCTCCTTCAACGTCAAGGGCGGCCGATGCGAGAAGTGCGAGGGCGATGGCGTCCTCAAGATCGAAATGCACTTCCTGCCCGACGTTTACGTCACCTGTGACGTCTGCAAGGGCAAGCGCTATAACCGCGAGACGCTCGAAGTGCAGTTCAAGGGCAAGTCGATCTCCGACATCCTCGACATGACCATCGACGAAGGTGTCGACTTCTTCTCGGCCGTGCCCGTCATCCGCGACAAGTTCGCCACTTTGCAGCGGGTGGGGCTGGGTTATGTGAAGGTCGGCCAGCCGGCCAATACGTTGTCGGGCGGCGAGGCGCAGCGCGTCAAGCTCAGTAAAGAGCTGTCCAAGCGCGCCACCGGCCGCACGCTCTACATGCTCGACGAGCCAACCACGGGCCTGCACTTCCACGATGTGGCCAAGCTGCTCGAAGTGCTGCACGAGTTGGTCGATGGCGGCAATACGGTCATCGTCATCGAGCACAATCTTGAGGTCATCAAGACCGCCGACTGGGTCATCGACCTTGGTCCCGAGGGCGGCGATGGCGGCGGCGAGATTGTCGCTGTAGGCACGCCGGAAGAGGTAGCGCAGAACAAGCGGTCCTATACCGGGCACTTCCTCAAGGAAGTCATGGCACGCCGGCCGCATTTCGCGACAAGGGCAGCGGAATAGGCCCGGCGCGTCCGTTCGTCATTTCGACTAGTCCGAGGTTCCGCTCGGCGCAAGCGCCCCCCTCCCAGCCCCCCCGTCAAGGGGGAGGTGCCGCCCGGTGGTCGGGGCTCGATCTTGCCACCAGAGTGGAGCCGCACCTCCCCCTTGATGGGGGAGGCAGGAGGGGTTGGGACCACACGCTCGAAACGAGGAACTGCCAAACTTATCCCCCTCCCCAAAACCCGTGGCACACTCTCCCCATCACCCCGCATGGGCGGCCTGCAGGCGAACAGTGGTGGGGTGAGCCGGGTGGGGGTTTTGCCTCTCCCACA
>JAKFDU010000175.1:0-1927 GCA_036675975.1 Devosia sp.
CGGGAGGCTGGCTATTTTTTGTGCAAAAGGCTTCTTTCAGCCCGGCTAACTCCCTATACTTGCCGCCTTTCCAGCTTTTCAAACCCAAAAGCCCCCATTTCTCAACAGGCACGAGGTGCGTGGTGGATTTCCCTTCCCGTTTTCAGGTGATCGTGATCGGCGGTGGTCATGCCGGCACCGAAGCTGCTCTGGCAGCGGCACGCATGGGCGTGAAAACCCTGCTGCTGACCCATAACGTGGAGACTCTTGGGCAGATGAGCTGCAATCCGGCGATCGGCGGGATCGGCAAGAGTCATCTGGTCAAGGAAATCGACGCCCTCGGCGGCGCCATGGCCGAAGCCACCGACAAGGGCGGCATCCAGTTCCGCGTGCTGAACAGCCGCAAAGGCCCGGCCGTGCGCGCCACCCGGGCCCAGGCCGATCGCCTGCTGTACAAGGCGGCAATCCGGGAAATCCTGGAAAACCAGGCCAACCTGTGGATATTTCAGCAGGCCGCCGATGACCTGATCGTCGAGCACGACCAAGTCAAGGGCGTGGTCACCCAGATGGGCCTGCGTTTCTTCGCCGATGCAGTGGTGCTGACCACCGGCACCTTCCTCGGCGGACTTATCCACATCGGTCTGCAGAATTACTCCGGCGGTCGCGCCGGCGATCCACCGTCGATGGCCCTGGCCCAGCGGCTGCGCGAACTGCCGTTGCGGGTCGGTCGCCTGAAGACCGGTACG
Source organism: Devosia sp. (assembly GCA_036675975.1). Taxonomy (GTDB): domain Bacteria; phylum Pseudomonadota; class Alphaproteobacteria; order Rhizobiales; family Devosiaceae; genus Devosia. The sequence continues at coordinate 726 of JAKFDU010000175.1, forward strand.
CCGCCACGTATCGACGGTCGTTCGGTGGATTTCTCGGTGATGACCGAGCAGCCAGGCGACACGCCGATCCCGGTGATGTCCTTCCTCGGCAACAAGCAACAGCATCCGCCGCAGGTCAGCTGCTGGATCACCCATACCAATGCACGCACCCACGAGATCATCGCCGCCAACCTCGATCGCTCGCCGATGTATTCCGGGGTGATCGAAGGTGTCGGGCCACGCTACTGTCCGTCGATCGAGGACAAGATCCACCGCTTCGCCGACAAGGACAGCCACCAGGTGTTCATCGAGCCGGAAGGCCTGACCACCCATGAGCTGTACCCCAACGGCATCTCCACCTCGCTGCCCTTCGATGTGCAGTTGCAGATCGTGCAGAGCATCCGCGGTATGGAGAATGCCCATATCGTCCGTCCGGGCTACGCCATCGAATACGACTACTTCGACCCGCGCGACCTCAAGTACAGCCTGGAAACCAAGGTGATCGGCGGGCTGTTCTTCGCCGGGCAGATCAATGGCACCACCGGCTACGAGGAGGCCGGCGCCCAGGGCCTGCTGGCCGGCTGCAACGCCGCCCTGCGCGCCCAGGGCCGGGACGCCTGGTGCCCGCGTCGCGACGAGGCCTACATCGGCGTGCTGGTCGACGACCTGATCACCCTAGGCACCCAGGAGCCCTACCGCATGTTCACCTCGCGCGCCGAGTACCGACTGATCCTGCGCGAGGACAACGCCGACCTGCGCCTGACCGAGAAAGGCCGCGAGCTGGGCCTGGTCGACGACACCCGCTGGGCGGCCTTCGAGGCCAAGCGCGAAGGCATCGCCCTGGAAGAACAGCGGCTGAAGAGTACCTGGGTGCGCCCCGGCACGCCGCAGGGCGAGGCCATCGCCGAACGCTTCGGTACGCCGCTGACCCACGAGTACAACCTGCTCAACCTGCTGTCGCGCCCGGAGATCGACTACGCCGGGCTGGTCGAGGTGACCGGTGCGGGCACTGCCGATCCCCAGGTCGCCGAACAGGTGGAGATCAAGACCAAGTACGCCGGCTACATCGACCGCCAGCAGGAGGAAATCGCCCGCCTGCGCGCCAGCGAGGACACCCAGTTGCCGGCCGATATCGATTACGCGACGATTTCCGGGCTGTCCAAGGAGATCCAGCACAAGCTCGGTAATGCGCGCCCGCAGACCCTCGGCCAGGCCTCGCGGAT
>JAKFDU010000176.1:0-43368 GCA_036675975.1 Devosia sp.
TCCATCAGTCGACACCCTCCCCTTGTGGGGAGGGATCCAGGGTGGGGGTGGTTGGCCCGGATATCGGGGCTCTCAACACCCCCTCCTGCCTCCCCCATCGAGGGGGGTTCTCTCCACTCACGTGGCACGATGGCGGTCTGGTACAGAGCGGCAACTCCTCCCTTGATGGGCTCCGACCCGTCCCGCAGCGCAAATCGCTCCAGTGCAGCGATTGGAGGAGAGGAGGCGGGGAGGGGGTGGCGCCACCTACGCTGAATTGCAGTCGGGTCCGGCGACTTACCCCGGTTGCCCGCCAATCACCTGCACCGCTTTCGCCCCCGCCGCGATGCCCTTGGCCAGCGCCGACGCTTCGTCTTCGCCCGACAGATGCGCCGCGATGAACCCGGCCGCGAAGGCGTCGCCGGCCCCGGTGGAGTCGGTCACCGTCACAACAGGCGCCGGCAACAGGACCCGAACGCCATCGCGGCCGCCCAATGCTGCCCCGAGGCGTCCGCGCTTGATCAGCACCGTGCCGAAGCGCTCGCCCAGCGCCTGCATCTGCGCCTCGTAGCCGAGAAGGCTGGTCAGCGCCTCCGCTTCGCTTTCATTGGCAAAAATCCAGTCGGCGCCCTCGGTCCAATCGAGAAACTGCGCTGCGCCCACTTCGACGAGGAAGCCCACCGATGCCGGATCGACCGCCACCGCAATGCCGCGCGCTCTGGCCGCGGCAAACAGGCCCTGCACCGCGGCCCGGGGTCCGGCGGCAAAAAAACTGTAGCCCGACACCATGACCATGCCGACATCGTCGAGCAGGCTCTGGGGCAGGTCATCGGGCGACAGATTGAGATTGGCACCGCGGTCGGTGAGAAAGCTGCGCTCGCCATCGGGATCGACGATGGTGACGAGAACTCCCGAGGGCTGCTCCCGGTCCCCCGCCAGCACGGGCACGACGCCCAGCCCGCGGAAGTAGTTCTCATACATCGCCTTGTCTGATGCACCGACGCGCGCCGCGAACACGACGTCAGCGCCCATGGCGCCCAGCCATACCGCCTGGTTGGCGCCCGACCCGCCGGGGCGGCTGCGCACCGTGGCCCGGCGGTCGCTGCCTTTGACGATTGGGCCTTCGGGGACGACGATGACATCGGTCATCACGTCGCCGACGACGAGAACCCGGTTCTTCATACGCGGCGGACAGCCGGCTTTGGGGTGGCGCGGGTCGCCATGGCCACGGCGATCTGCGCGGCCACCTTGGCGTTGTTCTCGACCAGCGCGATGTTGGAAACCAGCGACTTGCCGTCGGTGAGCTCGAAGATGCGCTTGAGCAGGAACGGCGTGAGCTCCTTGCGCGACACGCCTTCCTGCTCGGCCCCACGGATCGCTTCGGCAATGCGCGCCTCGATGGCCGAGGGGTCCAGCGCGTCGGCCTCGGGAATCGGATTGGCGACCAATACGCCACCGAGGCCCAGATCGGTCTGCATGGTGACGACGCGGGCGATATCGGCCACATCGTCGAAGCGGTGATCGACCTTGTGACCGCTCTTGCGCGCCCAGAAGGCCGGGAATTCGTCGGTGCCATAGCCGATGACAGGCACGCCATTGGTCTCGAGCACTTCGAGCGTCTTGCCGATATCGAGGATCGACTTGGCCCCGGCGCAGACCACGGCGACGGGGGTGCGGCCCAGCTCCTCGAGGTCAGCGGAAATATCGAAGGTTTCCTCGGCGCCGCGATGCACGCCGCCAATGCCGCCGGTGGCAAAGACGTGAATACCGGCCAGGGCAGCGATCTGCATGGTGGTGGCGACGGTGGTGCCGGCGATCTCGCCCTTGACCAGGAGCGCACTGACATCGCGCCGGCTGGCCTTGGCCGCCTTGCCACCCTCAAGCGCCAGGCGCTCCAGATCCTCGCCCGAAACGCCGACGCAGAAGCGGCCATCCATGATGGCGATGGTCGCGGGCACCGCCCCATGCTTGCGGATCACGGCCTCGACATTCTGCGCCATGCTGAGGTTCTGCGGATAGGGCATGCCATGGGTGATGATGGTCGATTCCAGCGCCACCACGGGCTTGCCCTCGGCCAGCGCCTTCTTCACCTCGGGGCTGATGGAAAGATAGGCCTTGGCGCTCATCGGATCACTCGCTCGTCTCTGTGGGGTTGGGCCGGCGCGGCCCTGTTGCCGCGGGTTTTGCGCCTTGTAGGCTGATGGCGTCAATAGCAGCGAAAACTTCCGCGCTCGCCGCTTGTCGCCCCTGCTTTTTGGCTCTAGGTTGCCCTCGTAAAACGCCAGCGTGGAAAGGGCACTTCGCTGCAGACGATCATTGTTGGTCGCGCCTCGCGCGCTGATCGATACGCGCCCGGCTCCGGGCCCAGTTCAGCCGATGTGTCCAGCGCTTCCGAGCGCTCTTTTTCCATACCAGCATGCCAGACCGGATCGGACGATCCGGGCACTCAGAGATGAGCGCCCGCGACTGATTTGTGCGCTCCGGCGTGCCCAGTATCTGCCGCGCCCCGGCGCCGCACTGACAAAACCAAAAAACGATCGAACAGGAGCTCAACCCAGATGAACAAGTCGCTCGCACTTGCCCTCGGCGCAATCATGGTCGCCAGCCCGGCGCTGGCCCAGGAAGAAGCCGTGCTCAACGTCTATAACTGGTCCGACTATATTGCAGAGGACACCATCGCCAATTTCGAGGCGGAAACCGGCATCAAGGTCAATTACGACGTCTATGACAATAACGAGATTGTCGACGCCAAGCTGCTGGCCGGCAATTCGGGCTATGACATCGTCGTGCCATCAGGCAACTTCCTTGAGCGCCAGATCCAGGCCGGCCTGATCCTGCCGCTCGATAAGTCCAAGCTCACCAATCTGGGCAATCTCGACCCGGCCGTGATGGCGACCGCCGCCGCGCAGGACCCTGATAACGCCCATGCCGTGCCCTACATGATCAACACCATTGGCTATGGCTACAATGTCGCCAAGGTCACCGAGATCCTGGGTGCCGACGCGCCCACCGATAGCTGGGACCTGATCTTCAAGCCTGAATTCGCCGAAAAGCTCAGTGCCTGCGGCATCAGCCTGCTCGACAGCCCATCCGAAGTCGTCGGCATCGCCCTCAATTATCTGGGCCTCGACGCCAATTCGGAGAGCGAGGAAGACCTGGCCAAGGCCGAGGAGCTGCTCAACTCGGTCAAGCCCTTCATCCGCTACTTCCACTCCAGCCAGTATATCGACGACCTGGGCAATGGCGAAACCTGCGTGGCCCTGGGCTATTCGGGCGACATCTTCATCGCCGCCGATGCAGGCGCCGCGGCCACGACGCCAGTCGAAATCCAGTATGTGATCCCCAAGGAAGGCGCCGCGACGCTGTTCGACTTCCTCGCCATCCCGGCCGACGCGCCGCATCCTGAAAATGCGCACAAGTTCATCGACTATATCCTGCGCCCCGAAGTCGTGGCCGCGATCACCAATTACGTGTTCTACGCCAACCCCAACCTGCCGGCGCTCGAATTCGTGGCCGAGGAAGTCAAGTCGAACCCCGGCATCTATCCGCCAGCCGAGACCATCGCCAAGGCTTTCGTCATGAAGGCCCATGACCCCGCTTTCGAAGAGGTCTTGACCCGCACCTGGACCCGCATCAAAACCGGCCAGTAAGTTTCCAGGGGGCGGCACCAGCCGCCCCTTCAGCGTTTGGATCACCAGCAGCCCTCATGGTGAGCCTGTCGAACCCCGAGGGCGTGGCACCATCCAGTCACGACCTCGTCCTTCGACGAGCTCAGGATGAGGTCTACCGACAGGATTGCTAGGGACCGACATGGCTAAAAAGCCCCAATTGGCTATCGACACTCGCCCCTGGCGCGACCCGAAGGCGAAGCCATTCGTGCGGATCAAGAACGTCACCAAGAAATTCGGTGACGTCACAGCGGTCAACGACGTGTCGCTCGACATCTATAAGAGCGAGCTGTTCTGCCTGCTCGGCGGTTCGGGCTCGGGCAAGTCGACGCTGCTGCGCATGCTGGCCGGCTTCGAGCAGCCCACCTCGGGCACTATCGAGATCGACGGCCAGGACATGACGCAGGTGGCGCCCTATAACCGCCCCGTCAACATGATGTTTCAGTCCTATGCTTTGTTCCCGCACATGAATGTGGAACAGAACATTGCCTATGGCCTCAAGCGCGATCACATGCCCAAGGGCGAAATTGCCGATCGCGTCGCCGAACTGCTGAGTCTGGTGAAGCTGCAGGACTATGGGAAGCGCAGGCCGCACCAGTTGTCCGGCGGCCAGCGCCAGCGCGTCGCCCTGGCCCGCGCGCTTGCCAAGCGGCCAAAGCTGCTGCTGCTCGACGAGCCGCTGGGCGCCCTCGACAAGAAGCTGCGCGAGGAAACCCAGTTCGAGCTGGTCAAGATCCAGGAAAGCCTGGGCGTCACCTTCATCGTGGTCACCCACGACCAGGAAGAGGCGATGACGCTCGCCACCCGCATCGGGGTGATGAACCAGGGCGAGATCGCCATGATCGGCGAGCCCACCGATATCTATGAATTCCCCAATTCCAAATTCGTCGCCAATTTCATCGGCTCGGCCAACATGGTCGAGGGCGTGGTGACCGAGGACGAGCCCGACCATGTCCGCATCCGCTCGGCGGAGCTCGGCTGCGATATCTATGTCGGCCACGGCGTCGATTGCGCGCCCGACCAGATCCTGTGGTGGGCCATCCGCCCCGAAAAAATGCATCTGAGCCGCGACAAGCCCGAGGGCCAGTTCGGCGCCAATGTCACCAAAGGCATGGTCGAGGATATCGCCTATCTGGGCGATATGAGCCTCTACCAGGTGCTGCTCGAGGGTGGCAAACGTATCCGCGTAAGCCAGACCAACACGGTGCGCGGCAACCCTGACGCCATCACCTGGGACGAGCAGGTCTATGTGACCTGGGGCGACAATGCCGGCTCGGTGCTGACCGTATGACCACTATCCACGAACCCACCATTCCGCCGCCGCGCCGCCTGCGTTCCTGGAACGCGGTGGAACGTCGTCTGGCCCGGGTCGGCATTTCCGGCCGCGTGCTGGTGCTGATCGCGCCGGTGCTGTGGCTGCTGGTGTTCTTCCTCGTGCCGCTGGCAGTGGTGTTCGGCATTTCGCTGGCCACCAAGCAGTTCGGCCGCCCGCCCTATTCGGCCTTGCTCTCAACCGAAGAGGGCACCGTGCAGCTGACGCTGCATCTGTCCAACTATATCCGCCTGTTCACCGACAATCTCTATGTCGCCGCCTATCTGAGCTCCATCCGCATCGCCGCGATCGCCACGGTGGCGACGCTGCTGATCGGCTATCCCATGGCCTATGCCATCGCGCGGGCGTCCGATCGCTGGCGCAACATCCTCTTGATGCTGGTGGTGCTGCCCTTCTTCACCTCGTTCCTGTTGCGCGTCTATGCGCTGACCGGCTTCATGCGCGGCAATGGCGTGATCAACCAGTTTCTCGGCCTGTTCGGCATCGAGCCACTGGTGATGATGCAGACCGATTTCGCCGTCTATGTCGGCATCGTCTATACCTATCTGCCCTTCATGATCCTGCCGCTCTATACGACGCTGGTGAAGCTCGACGTCTCGCTGTTCGAGGCCTCGGCCGACCTGGGGGCGCGGCCCTTGCGCACCTTCCTCTCGGTCACGCTGCCGCTCTCCATGCCGGGTGTCATTGCCGGCTCGATGCTGGTCTTCATTCCCGCCATCGGCGAATTCGTCATTCCGTCGCTGCTGGGTGGACCCGGCACGCTGATGATCGGCCGCGTGCTGTGGGACGAGTTCTTCACCAATACCAACTGGCCGCGCGCCGCCGCGGTGGCCATGGCCATGCTGGTGGTGGTGGTCGTGCCCATCATGCTGTTGCAACGCGCCCAGAGCGCCGTGGTGGAGAAGTAGCATGCGTCGTGGCTGGTTCCTGCCGATCGCGGCGGCCCTGGGCTTCTCGTTCCTCTATGCGCCCATCATTTCGCTGGTCATCTTCTCGTTCAACGAGAGCAAGCTGGTGACCGTCTGGTCGGGCTTTTCGACCAAGTGGTACGGCGAGTTGCTCAGCGATCCGCAATTGCTCGGCGCCGCCTGGCTGAGCCTGCAGATCGCCGCGCTCAGCGCCTCGATCGCGCTGGTGCTGGGCACGCTGGCCGCGGTGGCACTGGTGCGCTTCCGCCGCTTCAAGGGCCGCACGCTGTTCTCCGGCATGGTTTCGGCGCCACTGGTGATGCCCGACGTGATCACCGGCCTCGCCTTGCTGCTGCTGTTCGTGGCCATGGAATCGACGCTCGGCTGGCCGCGTGGTCGCGGCATGCTGACGATCGTCATCGCCCACGCCACTTTCTGCACCGCCTATGTCTGCGTCGTCGTGCAATCGCGCCTCAGCGATTTCGACCGCAGCCTCGAGGAAGCCGCCATGGACCTGGGCGCCACGCCGCTCCGCACCTTCTTCGACATCACCCTGCCGATCATCGCTCCGGCGCTGGTTTCGGGTTGGCTGCTGGGCTTCACCCTGTCGCTCGACGACCTGGTCATCGCCAGTTTCGTTTCGGGCCCCGGCTCGTCGACTTTGCCCATGGTGATCTTCAGCAAGGTCAAGCTGGGCGTCTCGCCCGACGTCAATGCGCTGGCCACCATCATCATCGGCATCGTGGCCTTGGGCGTGCTGGCGGCGACGATTTTGCAGCTGCGCTCGCGCCCGAAAAAGGCGCGGGCCTAGATCCTGTCCCACGCCTCCGCCAGCGGCACCGGCAGCACGGCGCGGATGGCGGCGGCATCGAAGGGTTCGCTTTCGGTCTTGATCAGCCACAGCATGTCGGCGGCCAGCCCGTCCGGCATGTGCACATGCGGCAAAAGCCGCTGCGCCAGCGCCGTTTCGAAATGGGCGAGATCGGGCGTCGGTAGCGGCTTGGCAGGCACCCAATCCTGGTAGAATACGCCGCGCTGCACTGCCGGGAGATGGTTGCCCACCATAGCGATATCGGCCAGATCGAGCCGCGCCCGCAATTCGTGCAGGAACCCGCGCAGGCAGGCAAAGGTGATGTTGTTGGTCGCCAGCATGGCGCGCTGCTTGAGCGTGCCCTGCCACTGCGCAATGCTCTCATTGGCATATTTGACGTCGCGCGGATTGGTCATCGGCAGCAAATTCGTGATCGGCCTCGTCTGGACATCGGCGAGAAACGTGTCATGCTGATGTCATGTTCAACCAACGTGAAGGAGGTGATCCAATGTCTTATGAGATTACGGCGCTCGAAGAAGGTCTTGGATTTTTGGTGCTGGTTCGGGAGTCACTCGGCTAGCAGCTCCTCCAGGCCAAGGCGTCGGGTTCGCCCGATGCAGTTCGAGATTGAGCGCGTTGCGCTCTCAGGCCGAAACTCAGGAAGGGCCGCCCTCTAGGGTGGCCCTTTTTGCTGCGCACTTGACGAAGCCGCGCAAGCCATTGATACCGCTGACCAGATTTCCGGAGTCCTGCGATGTCCTCGGCCAATTTCGTCCTGACCCTCAGCTGCGCCGATCGGCCCGGCATTGTCGCTGCCATCACCACCGAGCTGGCGGCCCTGGGCGCCAATATCGCCGAATCCAACCAGTTCTGGGACCGCGAAACCGACCGCTTCTTCATGCGCCTGGCCTTTACCGCGCCCGAGGGCATGGGGCGCGAGACCATCGAGCGGGCCCTGAAGTCCCCCATCGAGCGCTTCTCGATGAAGACCAGCCTGAGCGACGAGGCCCGCAAGAAGCGCATCGTCATCCTGGTTTCCAAGTTCGACCACACGCTGCTGCATCTGCTCTATCAGATCCGCGTCGGCTGGCTGGATGCCGAGGTCGCCGCCGTGATCTCCAACCATGGCGACGCCCGCAAGATCGCCGAGGATGCCGGCATTCCCTTCCACCTGCTGCCGGTGACCCGGGACACCAAGGCCGCCCAGGAGGAACAGGTGCTGGCCTTGGTCAAGCAATCGGGCGCCGACCTCGTGGTCCTGGCGCGCTACATGCAGGTGCTGTCGGATAACCTCTCGACGCGCCTCTTCGGCCAGGTCATCAACATCCATCACTCGTTCCTGCCCAGCTTCAAGGGCGCCAAGCCCTATCACCAGGCCCATGAGCGCGGCGTCAAGATCATCGGCGCCACCGCCCATTATGTGACGCCAGACCTCGACGAGGGCCCGATCATCGAGCAGGAAACCGCCCGCGTCACCCACGCCATGAGCCCGGACGACCTGGTCGCCGCCGGCCGCGACATCGAAAGCCGCGTGCTCGCCCGGGCGGTCAAGCTGCACCTGGAGAACCGGGTGATGCTGAACGGGCGCAAGACGGTGGTATTCGGGTAACTTTATGCCACCCTATCTTCGCATGCGCCGGGGCACCCCCCTCATTCGGCGCTGCGCGCCACCTTCTCCCGCAAGGGGGCGAAGGGTCCGGCTGTGAGCTTCGTTGCGATCGCCTCCCCTTGCGGGAAAAGGTGCCCAAAGGGCGGATGAGGGGGCCCCGATGTGTTCCGGTGGGGGGTTCTGCACCTCGCCCCTAAACCGGCAAATCCTCCAGCCGCAGCGAGTCCGCCAGCGTGGTGCCGTCCAGCACTTCACGCGTCGCCAGCGTCACGCGTTCGAATACGTGCCGGATCTCGCACGACGCCTCGTCCCTGCAATCCTCGCATTTGCGATAGGCGATCTTGGAGAGGCAGGGCAGCGGCGCGATCGGCCCGTCGATCAGCCGCAGCACTTCGCCGAACATGATCTGCTCGGGCGCCTTGAGCAATTCGTAGCCCCCGGAACGGCCCCGGCGGCTGGCGACAAAACCGGCCCGCTTGAGTTCGAGCAGGATCTGCTCGAGGAACTTCTTGGGGATGGCCTGTTGTTTGGAAATCTCGCCGATCATCATGGTTTCGCCGCGTCCGGCCCGAGCGAGGGAAACCAGCGCGCGCAAGGCATACTTGGCTTTTTGCGAGATCATCGGCCCAACTTACTCCCGATGCGCCTCGACGGCGCATCGCACGCGATCGGGCGGACGAGCCGCCCGTCAAACTCTATGCGCCAGCGCCCGCGCCTTTGACAAGAGCCTAGCTTTTGGGCTCGGGCACGACCGGGGGCGCCGATGGCTTGTCGGCAGGTTCGGCCTCGGTCTCAGGCGGTGCGATACCGCCCTCGCTGGTTTCGGCTTCCGCCTCGGCCTCGGTTTCCACATCGGTTTCCGCCGCGATTTCGGCTTCGGTCTCGCTCAGCGGTTCCGCCGGCGCAATGCCGCCCTCGTTGGTCTCGGCTTCCGCTTCCGCCTCGGTTTCGGCGGCGATCTCGGCTTGGGTTTCGCTGACTGGCCCCGGTGTCACGACGGGTTCGGGCGGGCTGGTCACGATTTCATCGATCTCGGCAGGCGCCTCCCCGACCGTGGGCGTCGCCTCGACCGATTCAAGCGTCGCGACCGGTGGTTCCGCCGCGGGCTGGGGAACCTCAGTGGCCTCGACGGCCGCGATGACCACAGGATCAGCCGCGCTTTCGATTACAGCCGTGGATTCGGGCTCGGGCTGCGACACCGCCGTTTCCGCCGCCTCGACTGCCACGGCAGCGGTTTCGACGGTGTACCTGGTTTCAGGCACCACCGAAGGTTCTGCCGCGGACGCTGGCGCGGCTTCCATAGCCGGTTCGCTCGCCTTCGCTGATGTCGCTTCGGCCGCCTCGGCGGGTGGACCCGCAATGATCACAGCAGCAGCGGCCGGCGCAGCGGCGGCTTTCGCCAGCAGGTTCTCAACCGGCGGCAGTTGCGGCTCGAGCGGCGCAGCTGCCGGCCTGCTGTCATCGGTACGATCGCCGCGCAGCCAGGCCAGCATGCCCAGCCCGATTTCGCGTTCGCCCATGATGACCGTGTCGGCACCGAAATTGCGCAGGTGTGCCTCTTCCTCCTCGGAATGGGCACGGGCGATGATGCGGATCGAGGGGTTGAGCTTGCGACCCGCCTCGCAGACCGAACCCGCCTCGAAACCATCGGGAATGGCGATCATCAGGCATTGGGCCGCGGGCAGGTTGGCCAGTTTGAGCACATCGCCGCTGGCCGCATTGCCCACCACCACCTCGATGCCGGCAGCCCGCGCCGCGGCAATGGAATGATCGGAATCCTCAATGACGACAAGCGGGGCACCGGCGGCATGGAGCCCTTCGCCGACGACGCTGCCGACCCGGCCAAAGCCGACCAGCACCGTATGGTCCGTCTGCCGCGTCGGTTCGGGCGTATCGTCATCGGCGCCTGCAGCGCCCCGATCAAGGGCGGCCTCGCCCGGCGCGTCGGTCGTGATGGGACCCACCGCCGCCTCTGCCGTTTCGGTGGGCTCGATCCGAACCCCATCGCGCTCGAACTTCTCGGCCTTGCGCTGCGCCACCTTGGCTTCGAAGCGAGGCTTGAGCAGGTCGAGCGCCCAGAACACCACCGGATTGAGCACGATGGAGATGAGCGCACCGGCCAGGATCAGGTCCTGGCCTTCAGGAGGCAGGATGGCGAGGCTGACGCCCATGCTGGCCAGGATGAAGGAAAATTCGCCGATCTGTGCCAGCGAGGCGGAAATGGTCAGCGCCGTAGCCACCGGGCGGCGGAACAGCAGCACGATGGCGAAGGCCGCCAGCGACTTGCCGATGACGATGATGAAGACAGTCGCGATGACCGGCAGCGGATTGGTGACGATGATTGACGGATCAAACAGCATGCCCACCGAGACGAAGAACAGCACGGCAAAGGCGTCGCGTAACGGCAACGTCTCCTGCGCGGCGCGATGGGACAGCTCGCTTTCGCTGAGGATCATGCCGGCAAAGAACGCACCCAGTGCCAGCGACACGCCGAACAGCACCGACGAGCCCAGCGCGACCCCCAGGGCAATGGCCAGCACCGCCAGCCGGAACAGTTCACGCGAGCCGGTATGGGCCGTGCCATGCAGCGCCCAGGGAATAACGCGGCGGCCGACCACCAGCATGAAGCCGACAAAGGCGGCGACCTTGACGATGGTGAGACCAAGCACGCCCCAGATGCCGACATCGTCGCCGATCAGGCGCTCGACGAAGGACACGAAAGGGTCGTGCACGCCCGTATCGGTGCCGCTGAGGCCGGCAATAGCCGGGATCAGCACCAGTGCCAGCACCATGGCGAGATCTTCCACGATCAGCCAGCCGACGGCGATGCGGCCGCGCTCGGTTTCAATCAACCGCTTGTCCTGCAGCGCCTTGAGCAACACCACGGTGGAGGCAACCGACAGAGCCAGGCCAAACAGCAGGCCGGCGCCCACCCCCCAGCCCAGCAGCAGCGCCAGGCCCAGGCCCAGCAGGGTGGCAAAGCCGATCTGCACCATGGCGCCGGGAATGGCCAGCGCGCGCACGCTCATCAGGTCCTTGAGCGAGAAGTGGAGGCCCACGCCGAACATCAAAAGGATCACGCCCAGCTCGGCGAGTTCAGCGCCCAAAGCCTGATCGGCGACAAATCCGGGCGTATAGGGGCCGGCCAGGATGCCGGCGAAGAGATAACCCACCAGTGGCGGCATTTTCAGCCGGTTGGCGATCATGCCGAAGATATAGGCCAGCACCAGACCCGCGACGATCGTTGTGATCAGGGGGGTATCGTGCTGCATATTGCCTCCGTGGCGGGTTGGACCTGGTACTGTTGGAAATGTCTACGGCCAAGATGGGGTATTGGGGTCCCACGCGCAAGCATTGCTCGCCATGGAAACATCAGCAATATGACCTACTTGGCGACGAAGCTTTCGCCACTGTCGATGCAGCGGCCTCAAGTTTGGCTTTGTTATGACCCGAACATATGCGTCTGAAAGGCTGGCGAAAACAGCCGGCCCGACTGGAACCTCCGGTCTGCCACGATGTTGACGGGATTGGATGACCAAGGGGTGTGTAGTGCGCTTTTCCATAGGATGCGAGATCGGCTATGACGTGGCCGAAGCAGCCACGCTGATCTTCAATATCGAGGCCATGCGCGGCGGCCGGCAGCGGGTGCTGAGCGAGCAGCTTACCATCACCCCCGACATTGCGGCCGACGAGAAGACATCGGAGGAAAGCGGTAATCGCTATCTGCGGCTGACCGCGCCCAGGGGCATGGTGCAGCTGCGCTACGCCGCCGAGATCGAACTCGACCCCCTGCACCAGGCGCCGGCCCGGCTCGACGAGGTGCCAATAGCCACGCTGCCGCTCGATACCCTGCCCTTCCTCAATCCCTCGCGCTACTGCCCTTCTGACCAGCTGGCACGCTTTGCCAGCCGGCAATTCGGCAATATTGCCCCCGGCTTCGGCCGGGTGGTGGAAATCTGCAACTGGATCAATAGCGAGGTCGATTATCTGTTCGGCACCAGCGACACCACCACCACGGCAGCCGATACGTTTTCGCTGCGCGCCGGGGTCTGTCGCGACTTCGCCCATCTGGGCATCACCTTCTGCCGGGCGCTCGGCATCCCCGCACGCTTCGTCTCCTGCTACGCCTGGCAGCTCGAACCGCAGGATTTCCATGCCGTATTCGAAGCCTATCTCGGCGACCGCTGGTACCTGTTCGACCCGACGCGCATGGCCGCACTCGATGGCATGATCCGCATCGGCTGCGGCCGCGACGCCGCCGATACGGCATTTGCCACCATCTATGGCCAGGTCGTTCCCCAGCCCATCAAGGTCTGGAGCGAGGCCCGCGACGGCGACAAGCGGGAGGAATGGACGACGGACGCGGTGAGCGTGTCGCGGGATTGATGCAATGGAGCGTTCGCTCCTTCGCCTTCTCCCCTTGCCCGAAGGGGGGATGAGGGGGAATGCGCGAGTCCATGGGCCAGTGCCAACCCCTCCCGGCCCACAATGCTCCCCTACCCCATGCTGTCCTGCAGGCTGACCACCCGCTCGACCACCACTTCCACATCCATGCCCAGATAATCGTCCTTGTTGCCGATGAAGGTGCCGGCAATGGGAATGGCCTGGCGCGGTTCGCGGGCGACGCCGACGCGGATCAGGTCGCGGGTACCGATAATGCCATTGGTCGGGTCGAACTCGACCCAGCCGGCGCCGGGCAGGTAGACCTGGCACCAGGCATGGGTGGCGCCGCCGCCGCGATGATTGCCGTCGCGGGCCGGTGAATAGAGGTAGCCGGTGACGAAACGTGCGGCCAAGCCGAGCGAACGTACCGCCTCGATCATCAGCAGCGCGAAATCGCGGCAAGTGCCCTGGCGGGTCGAGAGCGTGAGCGAGGGGCGCTGCGTGCCCGGATCGGGGCGGCGGAGATATTTGAAGCTCTCCTTGATCCCCATGGTCATGGTGGCCAGCAGATGCCCGGTATTGGTGATGCCGCGGGGATCGAGAAACCGTCGCGCCCAGTCATCGACTTCGCCTTCGTCCGGAAACTGCCGGCGGAGCGTGGGGGTCAGGTCGATGGCGTCCACATCGCCATAGTCGAACGGATAGGATTTGGCGCGCGTATCGATCTCGAAAGCCGGAGTCAGCTCGGGGGTGTGGTCGAGCACCATATTGGCGACGATCTGCAATTCCTCGGCCGGCTGGTCGAAACCGGCAATGGCAATGCCGTTGCCGAAGACGTCGTGGATCCAGCGCAGCGACGCCGGCTTGGGTCGGATGGCGAGGCCGAAGCTCTCGAGCGTCTGCTCCATGCTGTCGCGGGGCCGCAGCAGCATGCGATGCTCGCCAAACTTGACCGGCCGCGCGTAGCGGTAGACCGTTTCATGCCGAACCTGGAGCAGGGTCACGAGACGACCGTGATCTTTTCGGCGGCGCGGGTGATGCCGGTATAGAGCCAGCGCGCCCGCTCCTCGCGGAACACGAAGCTCTCGTCGAACAGGTACACATTGTCCCACTGGCTGCCCTGCGCCTTGTGCACGGTGAGGCAGTAGCCGAAGGTGAATTCGTCGAACTGGCGGCGCTCCGGCCAGCTCATGGCATCCTCCTCGCCCGAAAAGAACGCCTTGTGCGTCAGCACCCGCGCTTCGCCCTTGCCCTCATCGGCGCCCAGTAGCAGCGAATACTTGCCATTGGAGCGCTTGGTGGTCTCGGTGACGATCCAGATCTGCCCGTTGAGCAGCTTCTTGCGCGGATTGTTCCTGAGGCAAACCATGCGGTCGCCCTCGACCGGTTCGTGGAAGGGCAGGCCCTTCAGCTCGCGCAACCGGTCATTGTATTGCAGCCGCGTCTTGTTACGGCCGACCAGCACCTGGTCGGCCTCGAGCACCGCATTGCGGTCGACATTGTCGCGCCCCACCACGATGGATTCGCCATAGGCGCCGCGCTCGAGAAAGCCGCCCTCGCGCACCTGCATGGAGAGGTGGATGATCGGGTTATCGGCCGCCTGGCGATGGATTTCGGTGAGCATGATGTCGGGCTCGTCGGCGGTGAAAAAGCCAGCGCCCTGTACCGGGGGCAGCTGGAACGGATCGCCCAGCACCAGCACCTTGACCCCGAAGCTCAGCAGATCCTTGCCCAGCTGTTCGTCCACCATCGACACTTCGTCGATGACGATGAGGTCGGCATCTGCCGCCGGGCTTTCATCGTCAAGCACGAAGCGCGGCTCGCCTTCCTTCTCGCTGACCAGAGTATAGATCAGGCTATGGATGGTCTGGGCGCCCTTGCAGCCGCGCTTGCGCATAACCAAAGCCGCCTTGCCGGTGAAGGCCGCGTATTTGACTGATCGCACATCCTGCGCCAGATGCACCGCCAGCGTCGACTTGCCGGTGCCGGCCCAGCCGAACAGGCGGAACACCTGCGGCCCGTTCTTGTCCTTGAGCCAATTGGACACGGCGACCAGCGCCGCATCCTGCTGGGGTGACCAGACAGGCATCAGGCGATCCTGGTCCGAACCGTGCCGACGCCCTCGATGCGGCCTTCGAGCACATCGCCGCGCACCACCGCGCCAACACCGGCAGGGGTGCCGGTCATGATGATATCGCCCGCCTTGAGCGCCACGAACTGGCTGAGATAGGCAATGGTCTCGCTGACGCCCCAGATCTGGTCGGCGAGATCGCCGCGCTGGCGCTCGACGCCATTGACCGAAAGGGTGATGGGGCCCTTGCGTGGGTGGCCGATACTGCTGGCCGGCTCGATCGTGCCGATGGGCGCCGAGAAGTCGAAGCCCTTGGCCATCTCCCATGGTCGACCCGCCTTCTTGGCCTGCGCCTGCAGGTCGCGGCGGGTCATGTCGAGACCGGCGGCATAGCCATAGACGTGATCAAGCGCATCGGCGGCGGCGATATCGGCGCCATCCTTGCCGATGGCGACGACCAGCTCGATCTCGTGGTGAAAATCGCTGGTCTGCGGCGGATAGGGAATATCGGCGCCACCCACCACGATGGCATCAGCCGGTTTGCCGAAGAAGAATGGCGGATCGCGCGTGTCATTGCCCATCTCGACGATGTGCTCGGCATAGTTGCGGCCCACGCAGTAGACGCGGCGCACCGCGAACAGCCCGCCACGGGCGATCGGGATGGTGGTGGGATTGTGCGGCGCAAACAGAAAATCAGCCACGGTTGAACTCCTCGGCATAGGGCCCGATCAGGTCGAGATCGATCTTCCCCAGCCGGTCCTGCGCGGTGAAGCTCTGGTGCCAATAGGGATAGAGCAGCGGTGGCCGGCTGACCGCATCGAGCCGCCCCCGTTCCTCAGCGCTGAGCTTGAGCTCGGCGGCCGTCAGATTGTCCTGGAACTGCGCCTCACTGCGCCCTCCAATGATAACCGAGGTCACCCCCGGCCGCCCCAGCAGCCAGGCCAGCGCCACCTGCGCCCCCGAAACGCCGCGCGCATTGGCGACATCAACGATCACGTCGATGATGTCGTAGAGCCTGTCCCAGTCGTAAACCGGCGGTTCGCGGAACCCGCCGACATGCCGCCCCGATTTGGGCCCGCCATCGCGGCGATACTTGCCCGACAGCAGCCCACCAGCCAGCGGCGACCAGATCAGGATGCCCAGGCCCTGGTCCTGCGAAATCGGCACCAGCTCGTATTCGGCCTCGCGCGAATGCAGCGTGTAGTGGATCTGCTGGCTGATGAAGCGCTCGCCCTGCCGCGCCCCGGCGGCGCCGAGCGCCTTCATGATGTGCCAGCCCGAATAGTTCGAGCAGCCGATATAGCGGACCAAGCCCCGCTTAACGAGTGTATCAAGCGCCTCCATCGTCTCCTCGATGGGGGTCATGCCGTCCCATTCATGCACCTGGTAGAGGTCGATGACATCGGTCTTGAGCCGCTTCAGGCTCGCCTCGGCCTGGGCGATGATGTGGTGGCGGGAAAGCCCGATCTCGTTGGGCCCGTCGCCCATCTTGAACCGCACCTTGGTGGCGACCAGCGTCTTCTGCCGGCGGCCGTTCTCGGCCAGCGCCACCCCGATCATCTCCTCTGAGACGCCGGCATTGTAGACATTGGCGGTGTCGAGCAGGTTGATGCCGGCATCAAGGCAAAGATCGATCTGCCGCGTCGCGTCGGCCTGTCCGGTATGGCCGACCTTTTCCGAGCCGCCAAAGGTCATGGTGCCCATGGTGAGGGTGGAAACCTTGAGGCCCGAGCGGCCGAGATAACGGTATTCCATCGCCATTCCTCGTTTGTTCCAGCGCCGTAGCGCTAAAGGGCAAACGGAGTCGGGTCAATGGCGGTGCAGCCGGCTCTCGCAGAATCGAAAAAATTGCGGCAGTTTCCCGCGACCGATGAGAGGGGAAAACCATGCGCCGCAATATCTTGCTTGTCACCTTGCTGCTGGCGCTGGTCCAGCCGGCCTTCGCCCAGGACACATCCGCCCGCTATGCCGGGCAGTGGCAGGCAACCACCGGCGATGGCGGCACCGGCATGTGCCGGGTCGACCTGGCAACCAGCAGCGGCATGTTCGGCCTGTGGGCGACAACCCTTGGATGCCTGGGTCCGCTCGCCATGGTCAATGGGTGGAAGTCCGAAGCGGGCAATGTCCACTTGCTGGGCTTTGACGGCAACACACTCGCCACTTTCTCCCCTGATGGGCGCGCGCTGGATGGGCGCTTCGCCGATGGCGCGCCGGTGGTCCTGGCCCCGCGCAGCGGCCAGAACGTGGCGTCGCTGAACCCGCCCGCCCAGCAGAACTGCATCCGCCGCCCCGACACCGGCGCCTGCGCCGCCGGCAGCGACATCGCCGTGCCATCAGCCTTCCCGCTCTGGGTCAAGGGCCTCCACCCGCTCACCATCCGCGCCCGCCCCACCATGGCGAGCGACAAGCTGGGCGAAACCACGGCCGGCCAGTGCTTCATGATCGACAGCTGCCAGGACACGCCCGAAGGCACGCGGTGCCACATCGCGCCCGGCCAGACTAGTCCCGCCGGCTACGTGCTCAAGCACTTCACCGACAGTGCCGGCACTTTCGTCAGTTTCCAGAATTTCTGTTGAGGGTGACGCTGGGGCCGCTGGCTGATACACCGCGCCGTCAGCCGGAGCCTCTCCCTTGCAATCTCGAACGCTGGTCCTGTCGGTGGCCCTGGTTGCCCTGGGCATGGTCTTCACCCAGACTGGCGCCTCCTTCGCCAAGGGCCTGTTTCCGCTCGTCGGCGCCGCAGGCGCGACAACGTTGCGGCTGACACTGGCCGCCTTGGTGCTGCTCATCCTGTTCCAGCCGTGGCGACAAAAGCTCGACCCCGCGCAATGGCGCGCCGTGCTGCTCTATGGCGGCGTCATGGGGGCGATGAACCTCTTCTTCTACGCAGCGCTCACCTCCATTCCGCTTGGCGTGGCGGTGGCGCTCGAATTCACCGGGCCATTGGCCGTGGCCCTTGCCGGCTCGCGCAAACCGCTCGACTTCGCCTGGATCGCGCTGGCCGTCGCTGGCCTTGCTTTGCTGCTGCCGCTCGGCCAATCGACCGGCGAAATCGGCATGCCGGGCGTGCTGCTGGCGCTGGCGGCGGGCGCCTGCTGGGCCGGCTACATCATCTTCGGGCAGCGCGCCGGCAGCGGCGGCGGACCGCATATCACCGCGCTCGGCGTTTCCGTCGCCGCCATCATCGCCCTGCCCTTCGGCGTGGCGACGGCAGGTACGGCCCTGCTCGATCCCGCCATCTTGCCGCTGGCCTTGGGCATCGCACTGCTGTCGAGCGCCATTCCCTATGCCCTCGACATGGTAGCCCTGCCCCATATTCCCGCGCGCCTCTTCGGCATCCTGATGAGCGGCCAGCCGGCTCTGGGGGCATTGTCTGGCTTCGTGATCCTCAGCGAGACGCTGACCCCGTGGCAGCTGGCCGGCATTGCGGCGGTGATAGTGGCGTCCTTGGGAGCGACGGTGACGATTGCACGGAATACGCCACCGCCGGTGGCTTGATCCTGCGGAGCATCCGCAACCACCGCGCGGCACCTCCCCCTTGATGGGGGAGGCCGGGAGGGTGATGAGAGCCCCGATAGCCGGGCTAAACCCACCCCCACCCTTGATCCCTCCCCACAAGGGGGAGGGTGTCGACTGCAAAGTCGGTGCCAAAAAACCCTTCACCCGCTGTCTGTTTTGGGCATAGTCGCTCGTCATGATCACGACGAGGGATGTCGAAATGCTCTATGCTGTCCTCTGCTACAACGATGAGAACGCCGTCGCCACCTGGACCAAGGAGGAGGACGACGCGGTCATGGCCCGTCTTGGCAAGGTCGAGGACGCCATGAAGGCGAAGGGCAAGCTTGGTCCTGTCGCGCGCCTGCTGCCGACCACGTCGGCCACCACCCTGCGCAAGAATTCCGGCGAGCCGCTCATTATCGATGGCCCCTTTGCCGAAACCAAGGAACAGTTCCTCGGCTTTTACACGGTCGATTGCGACTCGCTCGACGAAGCCATCCAGTTCGCCAAGGATCTTGCGGTGGCCAATCCGGGTCTGGGCTCCTACGAAATCCGTCCGGTCGCCGTGTTTCACCCCAGTGAGCTTGGCTGATGGTCGACAACGCCTGGATAGCAGCGGCCCTAGTGGCCGCCCGACCCCAGGCGTTGAGCGCCCTGCTGCGCTATTTTCGCGACCTCGACACCGCCGAGGAGGCGTTCCAGGAAGCGAGCCTCCGCGCCATCAGGACCTGGCCCGACAAGGGTCCGCCGCGCGACACCGTCGCCTGGCTGATCTTCGTGGGGCGCAATTGCGGGATCGACGCGATCCGCAAGGTCCGGAACAATGTCGCGCTACCATCAGAGGAGCGCCTGTCCGACACCGGCGATACCGAAGCCGATGTCGTCGAGCGGCTGGATGGCTCGCATTACCGCGACGACATCCTGCGCCTGCTGTTCGTCTGCTGCCACCCCGACCTGCCTGCTAACCAGCAGATTGCCCTGGCCCTGCGTATCGTTGCCGGCCTGCCTTTGCGCCAGATCGCCCGGGCCTTCCTTGTCAGCGAAACCGCCATGGAACAGCGCATCACTCGCGCCAAGGCCCGCATATCAGCCAATCCCGTGCCGTTCGACCCGCCCGATGCGGACGATCGGCTGCAACGGCTCGGGGTCGTGGCCATGATGCTCTATCTGGTGTTCAACGAGGGCTATTCGCGCGGACATTCCGATCCCGACGCAGCTCAACTCTGCGACGAGGCGATCCGCTTGAGCCGGCTGCTGCTGCGCCTCTTCCCCACCGAACCGGAAATCATGGGCCTGCTGGCCTTGATGCTGCTGCAGCATGCGCGCAACGGCGCCCGCACGGGCGATGAGGGGCAGATCGTGCTGCTGGAGGACCAGGATCGGAGCCTCTGGGACGGGCCCATGCTGGCAGAGGGACGGGCGCTGGTGGAAAAGGCGCTTCGCCACCAGGCGCCGGGCACCTATCAGGTGCAGGCCGCAATTGCCGCCCAGCATGCCCGCGCCAAGCAGGCCGCCGATACCGACTGGGGCGCCATCGACCGGCTGTATCAGACGCTCGAAATGCTGCAGCCCTCGCCCGTCGTGACGCTCAACCGCGCGGTGGCCGTGAGCAAGGCTTATGGCCCCATGGCCGCGCTGGCGCTGGTGACGCCGCTGGGCGATCGGCTCGATGGTTACTTCCACTATCACGGCGTGCGCGGCGGATTGTTGCTGCAACTGGGCGACAAGCACGGTGCGCGCGAAGCGTTCAACCGCGCCATTGCCCTGGCCAGTTCACCCGCCGAGGCGGCCCATATCCGGCTGCATCTGGACCGGCTGGGAACCCTGCCGGCGCTGCCCCCGGCCACCATGGCGAAATAATCGGCACGGCATCGTCGAACTGCGGTCCAGGCGCTCGTCGCGCTTATGTGTACCCAGCAACTTCCGCAAACCCTCGATGGAGAGGGATCGACGGTGGGATGGGAGCACATGAACCGAGTCCCAACTAAGTGCTCGTTCACCTCGTCATGCTAGAACAGAGCCCATGGCCGCCGATAACCTCAAAACCTACCGCGCCAAGCGCGACTTCGAGCGCACCACCGAGCCTGCGGGTTCGGTGGGCAGCGGCAGCAACCGCTTCGTCGTGCACAAGCATCACGCCACATCGGACCATTATGACCTGCGCCTCGAGCTCGATGGCGTGCTGAAAAGCTGGGCCGTGCCCAAGGGGCCCTCGCTCAACCCCGCAGACAAACGCTTCGCCGCCGCCACCGAGGATCACCCGATCGAATATATCGACTTCGAGGGCGTCATCCCCGAAGGCGAATATGGCGGCGGGCCGATGATCGTCTGGGATACCGGAACCTGGGCGCCGATGGGCGACCCGCATGAGGATTTGAAGAAGGGCGCCTTCAAGTTCCGCCTCGTCGGCGAGAAGCTGCGCGGCGGTTGGATGCTGGCCCGGCTCAAGGGCAAGCCGGAAGACCGCAACAAGGAAAGCTGGATCCTGTTCAAGGAACGGGACACATCAATGAGCACCGAGATCGACATCCTCGAGGCGCGCCCGGAAAGCGTGAAGACCGGCCGGCGGATCGAGGAACTGGTGGCGCCACCGCCGCCGCTTGCGCCACCGGGCAAGAGGGGCAAGCCGCAGCCGGGAAAACTGGTGGGGGCGATCAAGGCCGAACTGCCCGCCACGATGGAGCTGCAGCTCGCCTCGCCGGCCGAAAAGGTGCCGCGGGCCGATGCCGGTTATCTGCACGAGATCAAGTTCGACGGCTATCGCACGCTGGCTTTCCTTGATGGCGGCCAGACGCGCCTCATCACCCGCGGCGGGCTCGACTGGACCAGGCGCTATGGCGACTTGCCGGACGCCTTCGCCGCACTTGGCGTCAAGGACGCCATCATTGATGGCGAGATCGTCGTGCTCGACAACAAGGGCATCAGCCGCTTCGGCATGCTGCAGGATGCGCTGTCGTCAGGATCAGGCAACAAGCTGGTCTTCTACGCCTTTGACCTGCTCCATCTCGATGGCTGGGACCTGCGCAATGTGCCGCTGGTCAAGCGCAAGGGTCTCCTCGCGCAGCTGCTGTCGGGTCATGTGACCCCGCGCTCGGCCATTCAATATTCCGACCATGTCGAAGGCGATGGCCAGCCCTTGCTCGACCACGCCTCCGAACTGGGCCTCGAAGGCGTGGTTTCCAAGCGCAGCGACGCCAAATATACCGCGGGGCGGTCCTCGACCTGGCTCAAGATCAAGGCGCTCAAGACCGGCGACTTCATCATCGCGGGCTATAGCGAAAGCGCCGCCAATGGCGGCATCGGCGCACTGGCCATGGGCGAGTGGGTCGAGGGGGAGCTGGTCTACCGCGGCAAGGTCGGCACCGGCTTTGATGCGGCGACGATGGCGTCGCTGGTCAACCGCCTGGGGCAGTTGCGCATCGACGACAAGCTCGATGGCGCGCCCAAGGAGATCATCGCGGTCCGGCCGATCCTGACTGCGCGCGTACAATATGCCACCATCACCTCGGACGGCATGCTGCGCCACGCCGTGTTCAAGGGGTTGCGGCAGGCCGAGCTGACGACGCCGATATCAGCGCCGGTCAAGCGCATCATTTCCGACGCCGATCTCGCCGGCATCTGGGTCACCAACCCAACGCGGCGGCTGTTCGGCAAATCGGGGCCAACCAAGCTCGATATCGCGGTCTATTACGCCGCGGTCGGCGACTACATGCTGCCGCATCTGTTCAACCGTCCCGTGTCGCTGTTCCGCTGCCCCACCGGCAAGCCGCATGACTGCTTCTTCCAGCGCCACCCCTTTACCGGCATGCCAACTGGCCTGAAGAGCTTCGAAACGCAGAACTCCGAGGGCGAAAAGCAGGTCTACATCTCGGTCGAGGACGCCAAGGGCTATCTCGCGCTCGCCCAGTTCGGCGTCATCGAATTCCATGCCTGGGGCACCCATGCCAGCCACATCGACAAGCCCGACCGGGTGATCTTCGACCTCGATCCGGGCGAGGGCGTGCAATGGCGCGACGTGGTCAACGCCGCGGTGCACCTGCGCGGCGAACTCGAAGGCATGGGCCTCAAACCCTTCGTCAAAACCTCTGGCGGCAAGGGCGTTCACATCGTGGTGCCGACCACCACCAAGCTCACCTGGAAACAGGCCCATGCCGCCTGCGCGACCATTGCAGTGGCCTTGGCCAAGACCGGGCGCGACACCTTCACCACCACCATGGGCGAGCAGAACCGCAAGGGGCGCATCTTCATCGATTACCACCGCAATGCGCGCAGCGCGACGGCGGTCTCGGCGTATTCGCTGCGGGCTCGTCCGCACCTGCCCGCATCGACACCAATAGACTGGCGTGATCTGGAGTCCATCGACTCTCCAGAAGACCTGAATTATTCTACTCTTCCGGGTTTGTTAACCATGGCAGGTGACCCCTGGGCGGACATTAACGAGTCAGCACGGGATCTGGCGCCATGACTACTTGGTTGTTTGCGGTTGTGTTTGCGTAGGAGGCGACAATGGCACCCAGAGCGAGTTGGAAGGGCCACATCCGGCTGAGCCTGGTGAGCTGCGCGGTCAAGATGTTCCCGGCGACATCGACGTCCGAGCGCATCAGCTTCAACCAGCTGCACAAGGACACCCATAACCGCATCAACATGAAGCCGGTCGACCCCGAGCTGGGCCTGGTCGAACGAAGCGACCTGGTGCGCGGCTACGAATACGAAGACAAGCAATACATCATCATCGAGGACGAAGACCTCGAGGCGGTCCGCATCGAATCCAATCATACGCTCAATATCGAGGCCTTTGTCGATGAGAGCGAAGTGGATGTCATCTACCAGGACGCCCCCTATTACCTGGCCCCCGATGGCGCCATGGCCGAGGAAACCTTCGTCGTGCTGCGCGAGGCCATGCGCAAATCCGGCAAGGTCGCCATCGCCCGCCTGGTGCTGTCGAGCCGCGAGCGCGTCGTCACCATCGGCGCCCGCGAGAACGGCATGTTCGTCACGACGTTGCGCAACCCCAACGAGGTGCGCGGCACGGCCGAGTATTTCGGCAATGTCCCGGTCGGCAAGCCCGAGCCGGAAATGCTCGAACTGGCCGAAAAGCTGATCGAGCAGAAGGTCACCCACTTCGACCCCAAGGCCTATGAAGACCGCTACGAGGTCGCCCTGCTTTCCATGATCAAGGAAAAGCTCAAGGGCCATAAACCAATCATTGCGGCGGCGCCCGAACGCGGCAATGTTATCAACCTGATGGACGCGCTGAAGGCCAGCCTCGGCGAAGCCAAGCCTGCCGCTCCGAGCAAGGCCAAGGCACCGGCCGCCGCGCCCAAGGAATCCGCCGCCAAGGCATCGCTCAAGGCCGCCCTCGAGGCATCCAAGGCCGCAGCACCAAAGGCGGCATCAAAGAAGAAAGCCTAAACCATGCGAGCAAGCGGGGAGAGCTACGGCGTTATCGGCGCCCTGCAAGCTTTCCCGCTTCGGCTCGCCACCCGTCGCGTCCAAAGCCTGGGTGGCCGCCTCCACCGCAACATCACCCGCGGCACCACCGCCGTGGTGCTGGGCCGCAAGCTGCTTGCGAGCAAGACACAAGAAGACATCGAGCTTTCTGTCAGCAAGGCCCGCGAAAAAGACGTGCCGCTGGTGAGCGAAAACGGCTTTCTGCGCCTGTTGCGCACCCTGCCCCCGGTGGCCACGGCCAACATCACCCGCCAATCCATGCTCGACCAATCCCGGCTCGACGGCGCGACGCTGGACCTGCTGGCGCTGTTCGACGCCTTCGAACACCATGCCGAGCCATTCTCCTTCCGCGACGTCATCCTCGCCAAGAAGTATGCGGGGCTGGTCGCATCAGGCGCCAGCTGGAGCGCCATTGCGCGGTCGGTGCACCAGATCGGCCCGGTCGGTTCGCTCACCGCATTGACCCTGCAATCGGCCGGACCGGCGCGCATCGTCACGAGGGACGCCCATTCCCTCGCCGAGCTCGACGGACAGCGCCTGCTGCCGCTGCCCGAGGTGGAGGAGGATGCCGAGGACTATTTCGGCCTCGCGGAAACGGCGGAGGCGGCCAAGCTCTACGCCGAGGCGGCGACCCTTTACGAGCATTGCGCGGTCATCGACCCGACCGATGCCGTGGCGGCGTTCAATTTCGGCAACTGCCTGCGGGCGCTGGGAAATCTGGGCGAAGCCGCGACCGCCTATATCACCGCCATCAAGCGCGACCCCGAATTCGTCGAGGCCTGGTTCAACCATGGCGGCGTGCTGCGCGACCTGGGCCGTATCGAAGCGGCGCGCCAGCATCTGGGCAAGGCGGTGGCGCTCGATCCCACCTATGCCGATGCCATCTACAATCTCGCCGCGCTCGAATATGACGCGCATGATCTTAGCGCGGCCCGGCAATGGTGGCTGCGCTATCTCGAGCTCGACAGCGGTTCCGACTGGGCCCGCCGCGCCCGCGCGGGCATCGGTCTCGCCAATCGCCTGCTCAACAAGGTCGGATAACCATGCCCACCAGCTTCCTCTTCGACGGCCCCGAAGACGCGCGCGTCACTATCCTGCTCGCGCATGGCGCCGGTGCTCCAATGGATTCCGCTTCGATGAACGCCACCGCGAAAGCCCTCGCGGCCGAAGGGTTTCGCGTGGCACGTTTTGAATTCGGCTACATGGCTGGTCGCCGCACCGAAGTCGGCAAGAAGCCGCCGCCGCGCGCCGACAAGGTCATGCCTGAATTCATCGCTGCGGTGGATGACCTCGGGCCGACCAATGGCCCGCTGCTGATCGGCGGCAAATCCATGGGCGGCCGCGTTGCCAGCATGGTGGCCGATGCGCTGTACGATGCCGGTCGCATTACGGGCCTCGTCTGCCTGGGCTATCCGTTCCATCCGCCGGCCAAGCCGGAGACGCTGCGCACGGCGCATCTGGCAGACCTCAAGACCCCGACCCTGATCTTCCAGGGTACGCGCGACGAATTCGGCGTGCCTGAGGAGATCGCCACTTACACTCTGTCGCCTTCCATCACGGTGCAGTTCCTAGAGGACGGCGATCATGACCTCAAGCCGCGCAAGGCTTTGTCGGGTTTCTCGACCGGCGACCACCTCAAGACCATCGCCCAATCGGTCGATGCCTGGGTCAAGCGCATCGCTCCGTGAAGATCGCCACCTACAACATCAACGGCGTCAACAGGCGGCTGCCCAACCTTATGGCTTGGCTTGCGGATGCCGCGCCCGATGTGGTCTGCCTCCAGGAATTGAAGGCCACTGACCGGCAGTTTCCCGCCACCGCGCTGGCCGATGCCGGCTATGGCGCGGTGTGGCGCGGGGAATCGAGCTGGAACGGCGTCGCCATCCTCGCCAAGGGGCAGGAGCCGGTGCTGACGCAGTCGGAACTGCCCGGCGACGCCGATGACAAGCAGGCCCGCTATATCGAGGCGGCGGTCAATGGCGTGCTCGTCGCCTGCCTCTATGCCCCCAACGGCAATCCGCAGCCGGGTCCGAAATTCAGCTACAAACTGGCCTGGATGGAGCGATTTCTCGCCCACGCCCAGGGGCTCTGGGATACCGGTCTGCCGGTGGTGCTGGCGGGCGACTACAATATCGTGCCCGAGCCGCGCGACATCTACCAGACCACGTCCTATCGCGACAACGCGCTGGTACAGCCGGAGAGCCGGGCGCTGTTCGCCCAACTCCTCAAGCAGGGCTGGACCGACGCCATCCGCAAGAAACACCCCGACGAAACCATCTACACCTTCTGGGACTACATGCGGAACCGCTGGCCACGCGATGCCGGGCTGCGGCTCGATCACCTGCTGCTGAGCAAATCGCTGGCCCGGAAAATGACTGCGGCCGGCGTCGACCGCGAGGTGCGCGGCGAGGATGGCGCCAGCGACCACGCCCCGACCTGGGTCGAACTGCGGGACTAGCGACCGCGGCCGGGCGCGGACGAAAGCCCGGCACATGGCCGGGCTTTCAGAGAGCATCGCGAGTTGCGTGGGGCCTTACGGCGCCATCTGGAACTGGTCGGGACCATTGAAGTTCGGCTTCGGATCCGGGTTATTGTCGGGAGCCATCTGAAACTGGTCGGGACCGTCAAAGTTCGGCTTCGGGTCAGGATTGTTGGGGGCATCCTTGATGTCGTCAGGACCCTGAAGTCCACCGCCACCATTGCCGCCGCCATTGCCCTGATTGCTATTGTCCGAATTGCCGCTGCCAGTGGGAGCCTCGTAGCCGACCGGAAGGCTGCCGATCACGCGGATCACGTCGATCTGGCGCTGGATGCCCGGCCAGTTGCAGACGGCCTGGCGCTCGCCGAAATATTCGCAATCAACCGGAACGCTCGGAGTCTGGCAGCTGGCCAGTGCGCCGTCGAGGCCGAAGATGCCGCCATGATTCTCGCAACGGTATTCGAAGCCTTCGAGGGAGCTGCTCATCAGGCGCGTGGCAGCCTGACTGGGTGCGGTTGCGGCGGCAATGGAGAGAATAGCGGCGGCGAACGAAATGGTCAGTGAAAGGGTCTTGGTCATAATCATTTTCCTCATCTGGCATCCGTCTGGGATGCGTTGGTTTTGATGAGGCCGCTAATAGCCAAGCCTGTCTCACGCTGGCGTGAACCTGTCGTTTAGGTTCCGTTCATCCGACGGCACTGCCCCACGCTGACGAAACGCTTACAACCGCTGTCATCCTATTGAAATGTAATCACAAACTTGGGTGCGTGCGGAACAACCCGCCGGGTCGATCATTGAAGTCCTCGCTAATACAACGAGGAGAATCAGCATGAAAAAGCTGCTCATTTGTGTTTCTGCCATTGCCCTGCTGGGCGCACCGATCGCCTATGCCCAGACCGCCGATACCGACGCTGAAGCGGGTGCGGTGGTGGGCGGCACGGCCGGCGGCGCCACTGGCGCTGTGGTCGGCGGCCTGATCTTTGGACCCATCGGTGCGGTTATCGGCGGATTTACCGGCGCCACGATCGGCGCTTCGGCAGGCGTCGAGGCGTCTTCGGTTGAATATGTGCGCCTCAATCCAACCGAGCCTGTCGTCATCGAGGGCGACATTGATGTCGGCTTCGCCGTTCCCGCAGAGATCGAACTCCACGCGATCGAAGGGGATGAGACCCACGGCTACTTCTACACCAACGACCGCGTCTACTTCGTCAACCTGAGCGATCGCACCGTGGTCTATTCACCCGGTGTCGTCGTGGCTGCCGAAGCCGACTGACCTTTCACACGGCCGCCCTCCGGGGCGGCCGTCATTGTTGCGGGGGCACCGCCAGGAGGAAGCTATGTTTAAGTCCCGACTTCTCGCCGGCGTGGCGCTCGCCACGCTTTGTCTCCCCGTCGCCGCCCTGTCTCCGGGCCTACCGCTCGGTACCGTGGCCGCGCAGGCCCAGTCTGCAAGCATCAGCTTCCAGCTGTTTTTCGACCAGTTGGAGCCGCATGGCGTCTGGGTGCGGCACGCCAGGTACAATCACGTCTTCTGTCCCACCGGCGTCGACGCCAGCTGGCGTCCCTATAGCCGCGGACGTTGGCTCTACCTCGAAGATCGCGGCTGGTACTTTGCCTCCGACGAACCCTTTGCCTGGGCCACCTATCACTATGGCCGCTGGTTCGCCGACCGCGACCTCGGCTGGTGCTGGGTTCCCGGCACCAAATGGGCACCGGCCTGGGTCAGCTGGCGCCGCAGCGACACCGTCGTAGGCTGGGCGCCCCTACCGCCGGAAGGCGACGGCTACGCGGTCTCGATCGAGGTCTCCCGTCGCGACCTCCCGGAAGGCTACTGGGTCTTCGTACCCACCGAGCGTTTCATCGAGCCCGACCTTTCGATCAGCATCGTGCTGGGCAGCCAGCAACCCGACTATTTCGCCCAGACCCAGTTCCTGGGCCCGGTCGTGGTCGAGGGCGACCTGGTCATCAACAATGTGATCGAGGTCACCTATATCGAACAGGCCACCGGCCAGCAGGTGATCGCCTACCAGCCGGAGCCCGCTGCTGACCCCGCCGCCCAGTCGGTGGATGTCGACGCCCAGGCGGTCGTCATCTTTGACCAGGACGTTGCCGAACCGACCGAGGAGGTCGCGCCACCGGAGGCGGTTGAAGAGACCGAAGCGGCCGCTGCCATCGAAACCGAGGGCGGTACGGCAGGCGCGACGGCCGAGATCGCTGCCGAAGCTGAAACCGGCACGACAGCGGAGCCGGCCGAGACTCCTGCCGATGATCAACCGGCAGAAGCGGCGCCTACCACCGAGGGCGAGGCAGCGCCAGCTGCTGGCACCGAGGAAGCGACCCCTGATGCAGCGGCGGCCCCCAACGCTCCCGCCAGCACGGAGCCTGCCACCGAGGGCGAAGCCACGCCTGCACAGCCCGCCGGAGAAGAGCTGGTTTGCGCGCCCGAAGTCATGGTGGACGGCAAGTGCCCGCCCGTTGCCGATGAAGTGCAGCAGGAAGAGCAGACGCCGGCCGAACCAGCTCCGGCCGAGATCGCTCCGGCTCCAGCGGAGGCTCCCGCCCCCGAGGCCGAAGCGGCTCCAGCGTCTGACGCTGCACCCGCAGCAGACGCAGAAGTAACGCCTGAGGCAGAACCGACCACTGGGACCGAAGCCGTACCAGAAGCCGAACCGGCAACGGATGAAGCAGCTCCGGCCGAACCCGCTGCCGAGGATGCGGCGGCCCCCAAGAAACCGCTCTGCCCGCCCGAGGTGATGGTGGATGGCAAATGCCCGCCGCTGCCCGAAGAGCAACCGGCCCAGCAATAACCCCAGGGGCGGCCTAGCGGCCGCCCCTTTCATACTGGAGGCCAAGGAGCTTCCGAGCGGCAGAGAGAGCAACCTTACGGCGTGATAACAGCACGTTGAGGCTATTTTTAACTATATATATCAAATACTTACGAAACTTCCGCCCGATCCGCGCGTTGTTCCAGCACAACAATGGAGGCATCTATGCCAATCGAACGAGAAACCATCGTGGAACGCAGCAGCCCAAGCGAGACCGTCATTGTCGGCGGCGGTAATCCATTCGGCATCATCGGCGCGATCGTCGCGGTTGTGCTGGCGGTGCTGCTGATCCTTTGGCTGGCCAATGGCGGCATTTCCAGCAACGGCGACAGCGTGAATGTCGACCTGCCGAACGTCACCGTCACTCAATAAGGGCACGGCTGCGCCGTACCAGAGTGAACGGCGCCTGGCCGGAGTAATGGAGCACTCCCGTGATCACGCTCATCCTGATTGCCATATTCATCGCCGCCTCATGCGCAGCCGCGGCAGGACTCATTGCCAGTGCGCAAAACGACGCTGATGGCGCTCGGGCCATGATGGGTATCGATCCACGGGAGCCGCAGGCCTAGCCGTCAACGGCGGGCGCTGGCTGGCCCGACAGTGGCAGACGGAGGGTGACGATCAGCCCGCCGATCTGCGCCCGGCTGAAGCTCATGCTGCCGCGGTTGATTTCCAGAATTTCGGCGGCAATCGCCAAGCCGAGGCCGGAACCTGGCAGGGACTCGTCGAGGCGTCGCCCCCGCACCCCCAGGGATTGAAGCTGCTCCTCGGGAATGCCCGGTCCGTCGTCGCAAACCTCCACCACCGCCTGTCCATCATCGCAGGACGTCCGCACCGTGACCCGGCTGGACGCCCATTTGGCGGCATTTTCCAGCGTAACCCCGACCAGTTCCATCAGGTCTTGCCGGTGAATATCCACCCAGCAGTCGTCGGTGAGCTCGGCCGTCCAGTGCAGACCCTCGCCGCGCCCGGTTTTCTTGAGCACCGTCAGCGTGCGGATCACCGCAGTATTGAGGGAGGAACGGGCAGCATGTGCTGACGTGCGGAGCCGGAGTGAGGCCAGCCGCAACTGGTAGTCGATGCGCTCGGACATTTCGAACGTGAGATCCTGCAGCAGGTCTGCATCCGCCTGCCCGCCTTTTTCGCGGATCCGGTTGGCTATTCCATCGACTGCCGCCAGCGGCGTCTTGAGCCCATGCGCCAGATCCGCGGCCCGAGCCCTCGCCCGGTCCATCATGCTCTCGCGGGCTTCCAGCAGGCCGTTGACCTCCTGCACCAGCGGATTGAGCTCGGAGGGAAATCGCCCCTCGAGCCGGCTGACGTCGCCGCGCCGCACCGCTTCGATCGCCAGCTTGACCCGCCGGATCGGCGCCAGGCCCAGCTTGATCTGCAACCAGGCGGCCAGAATTATCAAGCCCCCAAGCAGCAGCAGCACCTGCGTCACATCCCGGCCGAAGCGCTGGGCCGCCTCGTGCAGCGGCCCATGATCTTCCCCCACCGTCACAAGGTACGCTCTCGAGCCGTCCTCGCCTTCAATCTCGAGCCGACGGGTCAGCAGGATCAGATGCCTGTTGTCGGGGCCGGCATCGTAGTGGACGGTGCCGTCGCCGGCCGACGCCTCGATGACAAAGTCCCAGAGCGACCTCGATCGCGCGATCTCGCCGTTGTCGAGGGCCTCGATCTGCCAGTACCGGCCGCCGAATGGGGTCGCATAGCGTGGGTCGGGGAGCGGCACGCTCAGGCTGGGTGTCGCCGTCGTGGGCACGATGACCGCCGCCAGCCGCGACAGCGCCGCCTCCATGTCCTGCCGGCTGGTCCGCTCGATATTGATGCTGAACAGATACTGCAGCGCCAGACCTGCTGCTATCAGGGATACCACGACCCAGATGACCGCCAGTCCCATCATGCGCAGGCGCAGGGATTGGAGGGTCAAAATCCGTCACCCAGGGCGTAGCCAAAGCCGCGACGAGTCTTGACGACGTCGGCGCCCAGGCGCTTGCGCAGGCGGGCCACCAGCACTTCGACGGCATTGGAATCGCGTTCATAATCCTGGTTGTAGATGTGCTCGGTAATCTCGAGCTGCGAGATGACCTGCCCGCGCCGATGCACCAGATAGGAAATCAGCTTGAATTCCTGCGGGGTCAGCTCCATCGGCACACCATCCTGGGTGACTTCCATGGTGCGCAGGTCGAGGACATATTTGCCAAAGGGAATGCGCGAGGTGGCCAGGCCATTCGCCCGCCGGACCAGGGCCCGGAGCCGGGCGACGATTTCCTGCACATGGAAGGGTTTGACGACATAGTCGTCCGCGCCGGCCTCGATGCCGTCGACCCGCTCCTCCCACTGCCCCCGTGCCGTCAGGATCAGCACCGGCGTCAGCCGCCCCGCGCTGCGCCAGCGCTTGAGGATGGTCAGGCCATCAATTTGCGGCAGGCCGAGATCGAGCACGATCGCGTCGAAGGCTTCGGTGTCGCCACGGAACCAGGCAATCTCCCCGTCCCTTTCGCGCTCGACGCCAAAGCCGGCCTTCTTGAGCGAGGTTTCCAGCGTCTCGGCAATTCGGTTATCGTCTTCGGCAATCAACACCCGCATCGCACCAGCTCCCTGTGAAGGCCCAATCGGGCGGCGTTTCCAGGTGCTCTGAATAGTCTCCCGTTGCTTACAGAACGCTGACAAGGGCCGTCACGGTTCCCTCACGCGATGGCTGCTATGCTCCGATTGTTGACGTCCGAGATCCCATGCCGTTCCCGACCGTCAGTGACCTGTGTGACCGGCATCGGCAACAACCGCCCCCCGCGTTGTCGATGCCGTCACTACACCAGCCACAGGACTGCTCCGTGCCGCCGCGCAAAACTGCCGTTGCTGGCTAGAATTGCGCCTTGATGCCGGCATTGGCCGAGAGATGGGCTGAGCCGTCCGAGCGTAGCGTGGCATCGAGACCGCCAAACACAGACGCGCCACCGTCCCATTGGAAGGCCATCGCACCGCCGGCAGTAAGGCCGGCCGTCGCCTGGGTGCCCGCAGCCGCCAACGCGACCTGAGCGCCGGCCAGCGACCCTGTTATGGCGGGGCTGGCAACAGCACGGCCTTCGATACCCGCATGGGAGTCGCCACTGAAGGTGCCGCTTTCGCTTGTCTGCTGGAATGGCAGGCGCAACAGGCCCTCGGCTTCGAACACATGGGTGCTGAAGCCATCCGCGCGCAGGCCAGTTGCCAGACCCTCGGCAAAGCCCTGGCCGAACACCCCGGTATAGTTCAGTGCCAGACTGGTCTCGAAGCTGAGGTCCGACGTCACCCAGGGTCGGGTGAAGACGATGCCGGGCGCCAGAAAATAGGCATCCTGCGTGCTGCTCGCCGTTTCGAGGCCCGTGATCAGGGTATTGTTGGCGATGAGGCGATCGGTGTCGGCTTCGGTGTGACCACCCGTCAAAGTGCCCCTGACTGCAAAGTCTTCGAACTGGCCAGCCCCGTAAATGCCGGCATAGAAGCTCGACACGTTGCTGGTAGCGGCGACCGTGCCCAGCGAGGCACCCCCGAAGGCGCCGAACCGGGTGACCGCATCCGGACCGAAATCGGCGCCGGCCACGACCCCGAGATAGCGCGAGCTGGTCTGGGTGGCCGCGTTATGACCCAGCCCGCCGATTGCCTGCAGCCAGAAATGGCCCTGGTCGTCGATGCCCTTCTCATCAAAGCCCTCTTCGACGGCGCCGCCGACCGCACCAACGATACCCCCGGCGAGATCGGCCGTCGCCACACCTGCAGCCGCAAAGGCGGCGAAATCGGCGACGTGAACGGTGTTGCCAACCACCACATAGGGTGCGCCATTGGTCTCGATCAACTCGGGCACACTGGTATCGAAGGTCAGCGCCAGGTTGAGCCCGCGGCCGACATTGAGAGTGTCGGTGCCACCACTGATGTCAACATGGCCGATGAGGATGGAAGCGGGGTTGAGGGTGAGAAGAGTGTCCTCGGTGCCGGTTTCGAGGATTGCCATGCCGGTTGGATCGGCCGCGCGGATCATGCCGGAATTGGTCAAGGCAGAAATCGTGCTGGCCTGAACGCCGAAGGTTTGGCCGCGTATTGTGCCACTGTTCTGCAGGACGGCCATCGCCCCGGCGTAAACGCCGCCGGCCGTATCGCTGTTGATCAAGCCGCTATTGGTGAGCGAGCCTACCGAACCGACGGTAACTGCTTCGGCGCCAGCCGTGATGGTACCGGTGTTGGTCAGGACGGCCAAGTTTCCGAATGTGGACACGCCGTGAGCTTGGCCAATGATCGTTCCACTGTTCACCACTGCGCCAATTGTGGAGGCCGAGATGGCGTGGTCACCGCCGGATATGATGCCGCTATTATCCACTGAGCCAATCGTGCCGGCGGTCAAGCTCTCGTTGACGGCATTGATGCGGCCGCCATTGACGACCGAGCCGATTGCGTTGGCGACGACAATGCCGGACCAGCCGCCGCCAATTTCGCCGGTATTGGTAAGTGAGCCAATCGACTGGGCAACAATGGCCTCGCCCGAATTTTGATTGCTGACCGTGATGTGGCCGTTATTGGCCAGGGACCCGATTGCCCCGCTTGACGCATCGACGCCCAGGAATTCGCCCGCAATCGTTCCGTCATTGGCGATTGAGCCTACACCCTGGTAGACGCGAACAGCCCTTTTGCCGATAATCTGGCCGGTGGCGGAGTTCAGCATCGAAGCGATCGTCGTATGGCTTAACACACCGGACTCACCGCCCTGGATCAAGCCGGTATTGCCGAGGAAACCAATCGAGTCGGCACTCACGCCTTCATCGTTACTGCCGATGATAGAGCCGCTATTGGTCAGCGAACCGAGGGCGCCGGTCGCCACCACGCCCGTTCGGCCGCCGTTGATTTCTCCGACGTTGACGACCGATCCGATGTCGGTGCCCTGGATGGCAAAATAGGTGGTGGCCCGTATTTGCCCGCTATTGGTAATCGATCCGATCGCGTTGGCGGCAAAAACCCCAGTATCGTGACCTTCAATAGTGCCCGAGTTGGCAAGCGAGCCGATGTCGTTGGTGCTGATGCCGTGGTAGCCGCCGCTGATGAAACCCGCATTGTCGATGGAGCCAATAGATCCCGCGTAAACGACGGTGCCGTTGACAAGATCATTGGCGGTGATGTTGCCGGTGTTGATGAGCGATCCAAGATGCCCGCCTACCTCGATGGCGAGCCTCTCGCCCTTGATGTCGCCCTCATTGTTGATCAGGCCGGCATCGTTGGCCACGGTGATGGCCGTTTGGCCCACTGTATGGTTGGAAATGAGGCCCGTACTGGCGTTGTTCAGGGTGCCGAGCGCGCCAAGATTGAGCGCAATGTAGTTACCGTTGATCGTGCCGGCATTGTTGATCAGGTCAACGTTGGTGGCCTGCACGCCATATTCATTGCCGTGGACCACCCCGCCGAACGCGTTGTCGACGAGCGAGATGGAGGACGCATGGATTGCATCGTGGCCGGCGATGAGGCCGCTATTGGTCACAGTGCCGGAGACCATGATAATCCCGCCGCCGCTGGCGGAGACAATCATGCCGCTGTTGACGAGATTGAGGTTGTCCAGGCTGATCGACTGGCCATTGCCGATGTCGATGGTGCCCCGGTTGACCACGGTGTAGGTGCCGGGGTCGTTGTTGGCGTAAACCGGCACCACATTGTCGGTGACCCTGCCGCCCAGATCGACGGTGAGCGTGTCGCCGGGGGTGAGCAGCTGCTGTCCAACCGTCGCGCCGCCGGGCACGACTATCTCTGTGGCGACGGCCGGACGCGGCGCTAGAACCCCACACAGGATCAGGGCCAGAAGTGAGCTCGACAGCAGCAGCTTGCGGCGGCGGCGAAGGACGATTGGCGAGAAGCGAGCGAGCATGATCATCCTTGCGGCGACGCGAGTTGAAGACAGCGCGGACCGAACCAGTCAGGCCCACCCAAATCCCCTAATCGGTACGAACATGGCTGGCGTCACCCATAGGTATGACGCCGCCGAACTTCTCGTCAGGCGTGCGGTATTGGCGTCATCAGGACGTGTGGGGGCATCGGCCGCGCCCGCATTGCCGCAGCGCCGGCTTGGGCCGTGCCTCACGCCTCGTGCGGGCGATCACAGCTTTGGCGGTGCGAGGGGCGTGCCTATGTCGGCGACCAGCCTGACCAGGTCTGCCTGGCGACGCGCATTGGTCTTGGCGAAGATCCGGCTGAGATGGGTCTTGAGCGTGTTCTCGGTGATATCGAGCGCCACGGCGGCCTGGGCGGGTAACATGCCTTGTCCAATCCGCAGCAGCACACGGGCCTCTGCCGGCGTCAGCTCGAACAGGGTTGCCAAAACCGCCTCGGGCAGCGGCGATGCCGAGGTCGTGGTCGAGACAAAGACAGCCGCATAGGACGGCCGGAGGCCCGCACGAACGGTACCAGCCGTCAGCGGCAGGACATAGGCAACCGCTGGCGGGTGACCTGCGCCGGAAATGGGCAGGCCAATGCCACGAGAGCCCAGCGAAGCATCCCCGCTTGCCGCCCGGCCGATCGCATCCAGCAGCGCCTTGGCAACGCCAGGGTTCCGCCCCTGCAGCAGGCCATTGGTGGACTGGATGGGCCCCTGGGCCGTGAACATCTGCTCGGCCAGGGGATTGGCATAGTGGATCGACCCTTCCGCGCCAGTCAGCACGATAGGCACTGCAAGATTGTCCAGGATTTCGCGATAGGGGCGCACGGTGACATGCGCCTGGTCGAGCAGATCCCCGATCAGCGAGGCCCGACGCAAATGCGGCGACAGCAATGCAAGAAACCGCTGCTCTTCCGCCGATATGACACCCCTGCCGACCCGTGTCGTCGTGCTCACCAGGCCGATGCGGTCGGGCGTATGCACGAATTTGGTGATGCAGGCCTCGCGCAACCCCTGCGGCGCGGCCCAGTTCTGGTAGAAGGGCGTTTGCTGGAGTTCGGCCTCGCTTGTCCAGGACAGGGTGGCCAGTGGCGTATCGATATCGCCGATGACCGCCGCCTTCAGCCCGGGAATGGCGTCGAAGCCATACTCCTCCTGCAGCACGCGCAACTGCCCCGGATCCCAGGGGGAATGGGCGGCAAAGCGGCCATGGCTATCGCTGGTGCTGGCCAAGGCGATGGTGGTGTAGGCGGCATCGAGCGTCGTCGTGATCCGGGTCATCACGCCCGCCCAGCCGTCCGGGTTCAGGACGCAGTCGTAAATGTCACCGATGATCGAACTCAGTGTTTCGGCGCTCAACCTCTCCAAACGCCCACTCCCTACTCGCCGAGTTCGCTTGATGAGTAGCGGGCGATCGACCGAGCAACAAGGCGGCATCGGACAACCCCTTCTTATCCAGAGGATTTTTGCGTCGCATCATGCGTTCGGGTGACGCCATGCGCGGCTGAACCCGACTAGAGAGTTCGACCCATCCAGTTGAACGATCGGAATGTCGACAATGCTAAAATCATGCGCGATGGCGCTGCTGTGCGCAGCCGCCGGCCTTGGCGCGACCCCTGTGCAGGCCCAGGAAGTCCATGACTGGAACGGTTTCTATGCCGGGATTTTCGGCGGTTATGACGCGGGCAACGTGATCTATGAGATTGACGACCCGATGAATGGCCGCTTCTTCAGCGGACGCCCCGAAATCGAAGGTTTCCTTGGCGGCGCCAATGTTGGCGTCAACTACCAGTTGCAGAACGGCATCGTCATTGGTGCTGAAGCCGATATCGCCGCCGGTTCGACGCGGGGCTCGGCGCTCATGTACAACACTGTCACGGGCCTGGTGGAACCGGTGACGGTCGAGGGATCCATCAGCCCCACGGCGTCGCTGCGCGCACGGGTCGGCATTGCCTTTGATCGCTTCCTGCCATTTGTCACCGGTGGGGCGGCGCTGGCGCAAAGCAGCTTCAGCTTCGCGCAACCGCCGCTCGTCATCCTCGGCCTGGAACAGGTCCAACTTGGTTGGACCGCCGGTCTTGGCCTCGAATATGCCGTCACCGAAAATATCTCCGCGAAGGCAGAATACCGGTACTCGCAGTTCAACGGTTCTTCGACCCCTTCGCCGGCACTTCTGGGCACTGAAAAGGCGTCCTTCCACACCCACGACGCTCGCATCGGTCTCAACTACCACTTTTAGTCGGCAGGAGGACATGGAGCCTTGGGCAACGGCCCAAGGCTCCGCTCTACTGCGTCTGGCTTAATTGCCTGCCGGGCGGACCCGAATGGCGAGATACGGCTTGCCCGGCAGTTCCACAGCGAAGGCCGCGTCGGGCTTGCGGGGGCGGATATGGGTGCCGTGGCGGGTCGGATGGTTCTCCGGCGCCGGCACGATCGCGGCCGGCGTGATCGTCATGTTCCAGGTGTCGATCAGGTCGACTTCGTAGCTGCGGTCGTCCTGCGGCAGGCCGCTCGCCCAGATGACGGGCTGGTGTTCGCCAAAATAGATCATCGTGGTCTCGCCGTCACGCGCCCCCGATACGCGGTTCCAGGGAAAGCGCATGCCGGGGTCGATCGGATCGAATCCGCGCTGAATGCTCTCTTCCATCACCTCGCGCAGGAAGCCGATACGCTTCCAGGCTTCGCCATGCAGCTCCCCACCCTTGGCCCACCAGATCAGGTCCTGCGGATGGCTGTAGGTTTCGCCGTGGCCGGCATAGCCGCCGCGCATGGCGGTCGTCCAGAAGCGATGCGTCAGCTCCTGCGCCGAGATATTGCCCCAGCTCTGGATGATGTTGCCTTCGTATTCAGGCTCGTCATTGACGACAGGCTTGCCATAGGCCGCACGCCACTCGCCCGTGCACTTCACGTCCCAGTTCTGGATACAGACATGGGTGACCCAGGCTTTGCGATGATCGTAGTTGGCTTCCGGATCGCCATTGTGGATGGAGCGCAGATGACCGTACGGGTCGTTTTCCTCGATGATGTGGAAGTAGCGATCCCATTGATGCATCGGCTTGGTGTCGAGCAGGAAGTCATACTCGTTGGCCAGCGACCACCAAACGTTGTGATAGGCCGCCAGACGCGCCGTGAGATAGGCGAAATAGCGATAGTCCTGCGCCTCGTTCATGCCGCTATAGCCCCAGCGATCATAAGGGTGCAGCATGATGATATCGGCCTGGATTCCCATGGCACCCAAGGCTTTCACCTGGTTTTCGAAGTGGCGGAAGCTTTCGGGATTTGGCCGGTCGAAATCGAGATTGCCCTGCGCATCGCGCTGGTACACGTCGTGCAGCGGCTCGTTGACATTGTAGGGATAGTCCTTGGGAAACACCCCCATGCGCAGCTTGTTGAAGCGCGTCTGCGCCAGCGTTTGCAGGGTCTTGGCCTGTTCCTCCAGCGGCTGGTGGGTCCAGGCGTAGCAGGTGGTGCCAAAGGAGAGGAACGGCGTGCCGTCGGCATGGGCGAAGTGGAACCGGTTGGCGACCTGCACCGGACCATGGTTGCCCGGACGGGGCGCAGTGACGGTAAAAGTGCCGGTCTGGCCGTTGAGGTCTGATGTCGCCGAGCGGGTCTCAAAACTCCATTCGCCGATATTGTCGGGCATGAAGCGGACCTTGTAGATCCCATCGCCATCGTAGAAGCCCGGCACCCGGACACTGCGGCCGTTCTGGCGAAACACAGCGTCGAGCTGCACTTCGAGGAAGGGATTGCCGGCCGACGGACCCGTCAAGCTGGTTTCGAAGATGTCGTATTGGGCAATGGTGGTCATGACGTGTTCCTCAGCCATCGATGCGCTTGAGCAGCAGCGCCTGGTAGGGTTTGGGAGCAAAGTGCAGCAACTGGCCACGCTCGACATTGGTAGCGATTTCCGTCTCGGTCATCTCCCAGGTGTCGATCAACGTGGCGCTGTAGCGCTCGCCCGGGGGCACGATGGCCGCGACTTCGCCGGGCTGGTTTTCGCCGAAATAGCTCAGGTAATAGCGGTGCGGCTGGCCGGCAGTCGCGAAATGCATGCCGACGCGTGACCACCCCTCCTGTCCGGGGAATGGCGCTATCAGCTTGCGCAGGTCGGCATGGTCGAGGCCGCCGGCGATCTCGATCTGGTAGTGGCCGGTGCTGGGCACCGGGTCGAGACCTTCGTCCGGCCCCTCTTCCATGATGCGCCGGAGAAAGGCGATGCGCTCGACGCTATCGCCGCGCAGCGTGCCACCCTTGGCCCACCACAGGGTTTCGCTGTCGTTGTAATAGGTCTCGCCATGGGTGGCGTAGCCGCCATTGACGGTGGCCTTCCAGAATCGGTGCACCAGCTCCCGGCCCGAAATATTGCCCCAGGCTTCGGCGATATCGCCCTCGTAGCAGACCTCGTCGAGCGAGACCGGCTTACCGAACTGGGCCCGCCAGATCATGCTGCGCTCGGTATAAGGGCGCTGGATGCTGACATGGGTCAGCTTGGGGTGGCTGTAGTCGAACGGGCCGAAGCCATTATGCACGGAGACCAGATGCCCATGCGGATCGGCCTCGGCGACGATATCGATCCAGCGGTTCCAGTCGTCCAGCGTCTTGTTGAACATGAAGTCATATTCGTTGGCCATCGACCACCAGACATTGGGGAAGGCGGAGAGGCGCGCGATCAGGTAGCGCAGGTAGTTGTCGTCCTGTTGGGGCGACATGCGCGCGAAGCCCCAGCGATCATAGGGGTGGAAGATGATCAGGTCCGCCTCGACACCGATATCAGCCAGATCGTTGATGCGCTTTTCCAGATGCCGGAAATAGGCAGGCTCGAACGTGTTGAAATCGAACTCCCAACCTTGCACCGCCATCGCTCCCAGCCAGCGGTGGTCACCCTTCTTGAGCAGCTTGAACGGGTAGGATTGGGGCTCCACCTCGTTGTAGCGATAGTGCTTGGGGAAGACGCACATGCGGATCTTGGTGAAGGGCGCATCGGCGAGCGTCGCCAGCGTCTGCTCTT
The DNA here is from genome assembly GCA_036675975.1 of Devosia sp. Classification (GTDB taxonomy): domain Bacteria; phylum Pseudomonadota; class Alphaproteobacteria; order Rhizobiales; family Devosiaceae; genus Devosia. The sequence goes on from JAKFDU010000176.1 coordinate 39,920, forward strand.
CGAGCACATCGCCCTGCAGGTTCCATACATAGGCCGTGGTGCCGATATTGGTGTAGCGCGTGCCATCGGCATAGCGGAAATGGTGCGTGTTGGAGACGCGCACCGGGCCATGGTGTCCGGGCCTTGCCGGCCCCACTGCCAGTGAACCGCTGATACCATCAAGCGCAGCGACATTGCTCGACGTCTGGTAGTGCCATTCGCCTTCCGCATCCGGCAGGAGGCGGATTTTGTAGGCACCCTCACCATCGTAAAAGCCCGTCGCCTCTACCGTCCTGCCGGCCTGGGTAAAGGTGGCGCGCAGTTCGACATCGCGGAACGGATTGCCCCCTGACGGGCCCGAAAGCGTGAGTTCGAACGTCGCCCACAGCGACGGGTCGCCGCTGGCTTTGGCAGAATTGGTCATTTTCTATCCCGTCGTCAAAAATGGCGGCGCCAGGCGCCGAAGATGAATGGGGTATCAGGCGGCCGTGGCGCGGGAGCGCCAGCGGCTGCGGATGGTTGGAATGGAATCGAGCAGCAGGCGCGTATAGGCGTGCTGCGGATCGTTCATCACCTGTCGGGCAGGTCCGAACTCGACCACCTGCCCCTTGTTCATCACCGCCACGTAATCGGAGATGTAGTAGGCCGTGGCCAGATCGTGGGTGATGTAAAGAAAACTGCGGCCGGCCTCGTCGCGCAGCTTCTTGAACAGGTTGATGATGATCATGCGCCGCGAGGCATCGATCATGCTGACCGGCTCGTCCGCAATGATGAGCTTGGGCTGCGGGATGAGCGCGCGCGCCACCGAAATACGCTGCAATTCGCCGCCCGAGAACTGGCCGGTATATTTGCCGCGGATCTCGGCGTAGTCGAGGCCCACGCTGTGCAGCGCAGCGGCCACCGCTGCTTCGGCCTGGCTGCTGTCCATGCCGGCCACGCGGCGGGCTGTTTCGTCCAGATAGGCATCGACGGGCCGGTAGCGGCTGAAGGCCTCGAATGGATTCTGGAAGATGGGTTGAACGAGCCCGAGGAAATCCCTCCTGGAATGGGTCGCCCCCTGACCGGCCACGACCGTGTCGTAAACGATTGCACGGCCGGAGGTGGGGGTCTCCAGGCGCAACAGCGTTTTTGCCAGGGTGGTCTTGCCGCTGCCGGATTCACCGACGACGGCGATCACCACCGGCCTGTCGCTTTCGACCGTGATGTTGACGTCATTGAGAGCCTGGATGCGGCGCGATTGCCCGAAGCCGCCCAGGCGATAGGACTTGTTCAGCCCCTCGGTCTTGAGGATCACGGTCATGGTGCGACTCCAGCGAACGAGGCTGCTGGGCGAGCAACGAAGTGGTTGGGTTTGACTTCGATCAGCCCCGGTTCGACCCGAAACGCCCGGTCGCCGCCGGCCCCGGCCGCGCTGGCCATGACACCGCGCATGCTGTCGTCGCCGATGGTGGGCAGGGAGTCGATCAGCATGCGGGTATAGGCATGCTGGGGATCGGCGAACACGCTTTCCGTGTCGCCATATTCGACCACACGGCCGGCATACATGATCAGCATCTTGTGGGTGACCTGATAATGCACGCCCATGTCATGCGAGACCACGAGGATGGTGTTGCCCATCTGCTCCTGCAGGTCCATGAGCAGCATCAGGATTTCCTTCTGCACGACGACATCGAGTGCGGTGGTCGGTTCGTCGGCAATGATCAGCTCGGGCTGGAAGAAGGTGGCCAACCCGATCATCACGCGCTGCCGCATGCCGCCCGACAGCTGGTGCGGATAGGAATCGAGCGCCTCGGGCGGCAGACCGAGCTTGCCGACATAGGCCCGCGCCCGCTCCAGAACGCGCTTCTTGTTGCTGTCGGTGCCGGGAAAATCGATGAACTGGTCGCGGATGCGGATGACGGGATTGAGCGAGTTCATCGAACTCTGGGGAATGTAGGAGATGGACTTGAACCACTCCCGGCGGATGCTCTCTGACGTCAACGGCTTGCCGTCGGCGCCCTTGAGGCCGTAGTCGATGCTGCCGCGCGACAGATACATCGGCGGCTGGATGTCGCCATAGATGGCCTTCATCAGCGTCGACTTGCCCGAGCCGGATTCGCCGGCAATGCCGACGACGCAATTGTCCGGAATGGTCAGCGTCACGCCGTCCACCGCGTCGATGGTGCGGTTGCCGATGCGATAGCTGATCTTGAGGTCGTTGAGGCGGATCATGACACACCACGCTTGCTGGCAAAGGCCTGGTTGAAGCCGGTGGACGTGAGGAACAGCCCGAGGAACAGCGTGATCGTTGCGATGATCGGCGCGACCAGCCAGACATATTGCCCGGTGAACAGGGCATTGTAGTTCAAGGCCCAGAAGATGATGGAGCCCAGCGTGGGCACCTCGACCTTCGACAGGCCGATCACCGCCAGCGTCGCCTCGGTATTGATGGCGAACAGCACCGTATTGATGAAGCCAACCACCATGTAGGCCGAGACATAGGGGAAGATTTCTCGCAGCAGGATTTGCATGGTGTTGGCGCCTGAAAAGCGCGCCATGTTGATGAACTCGCGCTCGCGCAGCGACAGCGCCATGGCCCGGACTGTGCGCGCATCCCAGGCCCAGCCAAACAGCACGATGATGACGCCCACAGTGAGGAACGAGGTATTGCCGCGGATCAGCGCCCCCAGGATGATCAGGATGGGCAGCAGCGGCACGGTGATGAACGTATCCACGAACAGCATGACGATACGCTCGAAGCGGCCGCCGATATAGCCGGCGCTGAGACCCACAACAGTGGCGATGATGGTGACGCCCACGGCGACGACAATCCCCAGCATCAGCGAGTTGCGGATGGCAAAGACCAGGAACCAGAAGATATCCTGCCCCAGCGAGTTGGTGCCCAGCAGATGCACGCCCGAGACCGGCAGGTTGCGCATGTAACTGGCCTGGATCGACGGATCGACGGGCGCGAAGCTGGGCAGGATGAAGCTGCCGAGACCCATGACGAGGAGAATGGCGAGGCCAAGGGCCAGCCGCACATTAAGCAGCCACGTCAGGCTCCCCTTCGCGCTGCTGGAGGCCGGGGCTGGAGCGACTACGACCGCCAGCGGGTCGATGTTGTTAATGTCGATGCTCATTTGTGGCGGATCCGCGGGTCGAGGAGAGGATAGAGCAGGTCGATGACCAGCCCGGCGGTCGCCACGGCGATGATGGAAATGGTGATGGCGCCATAGAGCACGTTGTAATCGCCACCGTTGGCTGCGGTGCGCATGATCAGGCCGATGCCGGGATAGGAGAAGATCATCTCGGTCAGCAGGGCGCCGTTGAAGACCATGCCCAGCGACAGGGCCAGCGCCGTGACCTGCGGCAGCAGGGCGTTGCGGAACACGTAGTTGATCATCCGCGTCCAGTTCGAGGTGCCCTTGAGCCGCGCATAGGTGACGTAGGGCTCTTCCGCCGTCGCGACGGCCAGCGCCTTCATCGACAGG
>JAKFDU010000177.1:0-2738 GCA_036675975.1 Devosia sp.
CACGGGCTGGCGCAGTCGCTGTGCGATGGCGTCGATCTTGTGCGCATTGGCGGTCCAGTCATGCCCCAGGACGCCATCGCCGCGGCTGATTGCTTGATGCAAGCGGCCCTTGCGGTAAACCAGGGAGACCGCCACGCCATCGACTTTCGGCTGCGCCCAGACGTCCTCTCGACCGAGCAGCCAGGCCCCCGCGGCGTCGACGTCCTTGAGTTTTTCCAGGCCGGTATGGACGACGGGGTGCGTCACCTTTCCGCCCGCCGAGCGCAGGGGATCGTCGGGCGCCGCAAGATTGAAGCAACTGCGCCATAGGCTCAGCTGTGTGCGGAATTGATCATAAAGCTCATCGGCCACCGGCGACTGGCCGAGGCGGTGGTAGCTGTCGTCCCAGGTGTCGATTTGCTGTTGCAGCGCGGCGATCTCGGCCCGGGCCCGTTCGGCGGGCCAGTCGGGGCAGGGCGCGGCGACCGTGGGGAGGGCAACGAATACGAGGCAGGCGAGGGCGTATAGGAACGGTGACATCGAAGCATCCTTGCTCGGTTGAGTCCCTGAAGGCTAGTCAGCGTCCCAGCTGTTGCGAGGGCCGGAGCGTTACCGGATTTTGCGGCGCCTGATGGCAAACTCGCGGCGGTACAGTCCCGCGCGATTTAGCCGCGCAACTGTCCCTTGAACCGATCAATGACCGGTGCAGAATGAGCCTTCGATCCACCTCTGCCTGGAGCGCCCGAATGGACCTGCCGACACTCGCTGTTTTCATTCCGGCCTGCTTTGCGCTGAACATGGCGCCGGGGCCGAACAACCTGCTCTCCATCAGTAACGCCTCGCGTTATGGCTTCGTCCGGGCCTGCAGCGGCGGCATCGGTCGGTTGCTGGCGTTTGCGATCATGATCGCTCTGGCCGCGGTGGGGCTCACCGCCGTGCTGCACACCTCGGAGCTGCTGTTCCTGGGGATCAAGCTCGTCGGTGCCGGGTACCTGTTCTATTTGGCCGTGCAGTTGTGGCGGGCCCAGCCCGAGGCCGACAGCGAGGCCGGACGCGTATCGATGAGCCGGGCCGGCCTGGCGCGCCAGGAGTTCCTGGTGGCGATTGGTAATCCGAAGGCGATTTTGTTGTTCACTGCGTTCCTGCCGCAATTCGTCGACCGTACAGGCACCGTCACCCAACAGTTCGCCGTGCTGGGCGGCTTGTTCCTGGCGCTGGAATGCATCGCCATCGGCTTGTATTGCTACATGGGGATTTATGCGCGGCGGCTGTTCGCGCGGCCCAGTGGTAAGCGTTTGTTCAACCGGATGTGTGCGGGGTTGCTGGCCAGTGCGGCTTCGTTTTTGCTGGTGGCACGGCGATCTTGAGCTTCGGCTAGGGAATTTTGTGGGAGCAAGGCTTGCCCGCGATGCAGGCGCCTCGTCACCACAGGGACCGAGTTGTCCTCATCGCGGGCAAGCCTTGCTCCCACAGATAAATGCCATCGTCACAGGGCCCCGGTATGAGAGTAGTCAAGCACCAGGCATGAAAAAGCCCCTGGCGACCCAGTCGCCAGGGGCTTTTTTACACGCGGGTATTACAGGCCGGCAGCGGCGCGCAGAGAGTCGGCGCGGTCGGTTTTTTCCCAGGTGAAGGTGGTGAAGGTATCGTCACCTACGGTCTTGGTCTGCGGCGTGCGACCGAAGTGACCATAGGCGGCGGTGTCCTGGTACATCGGGTGCAGCAGGTCGAGCATGGTGGTGATGGCGTACGGACGCAGGTCGAACACTTCGCGGACCAGGTTGATGATCTTGTCATCGCCGATCTTGCCGGTGCCGAAGGTGTTCAGCGAGATCGACGTAGGCTGGGCCACGCCAATAGCGTAGGACACCTGGATCTCGCAACGCTCGGCCAGGCCGGCGGCCACGATGTTCTTGGCGACATAACGACCGGCATAGGCGGCCGAACGGTCCACCTTGGAAGGGTCCTTGCCGGAGAACGCGCCACCGCCGTGACGGGCCATGCCGCCGTAGCTGTCGACGATGATCTTGCGACCGGTCAGGCCGCAATCGCCCACCGGGCCGCCGATGATGAACTGGCCGGTCGGGTTGATGTGGAACTGGGTGTCCTTGGACAGCAACTCGGCAGGCAGCACGTGCTTGACGATCAGTTCCATCACGCCTTCGCGCAGGTCTTTGTAGGACACATCAGGATTGTGCTGGGTCGACAGGACGACGGCGTCGATGCCGACCACCTTGCCGCCTTCGTAACGGCAGGTCACCTGGGACTTGGCGTCCGGGCGCAGCCAAGGCAACAGGCCGGATTTACGGGCCTCGGCCTGGCGTTGAACCAACTGGTGCGAGAAGGTGATCGGGGCCGGCATCAGCACGTCGGTCTCGTTGCTGGCGTAGCCGAACATCAGGCCCTGGTCGCCGGCGCCCTGGTCTTCAGGCTTGGCCCGGTCAACGCCCTGGTTGATGTCGGGGGACTGCTTGCCGATGATGTTCATCACGCCGCAGGTCGCGCCGTCAAAGCCGACGTCGGAGCTGTTGTAGCCAATGCCCAGGATGACATCGCGAACGATCTGTTCCAGGTCGACCCAGGCCGACGTGGTGACTTCGCCGGCGATGATTGCCACGCCCGTTTTCACCAGAGTCTCGCACGCCACGCGGGCGAACTTGTCTTCAGCAATGATGGCGTCCAGCACCGCATCAGAAATCTGGTCGGCGATTTTGTCCGGATGCCCTTCAGACACGGACTCGGAGGTGAAAAGGGAGTAT
>JAKFDU010000178.1:0-20445 GCA_036675975.1 Devosia sp.
ATATTCCGGTGCTGGTCGAGGGCGAGACCGGCGTCGGCAAGGAGCTGATTGCCCGCATCATCCAGGGCAGCGGCGACCGCGCCGGCAAGCCCTTCATCACCGTCAACTGCGGCGCCATCCCGCCCAACCTAGTCGAGTCCGTGCTGTTCGGCCACAAGAAGGGCGCCTTTACCGGCGCCGTGGCGGACCAGCAGGGCAAGTTTGCCGATGCCCATGGCGGCACGCTGTTTCTCGACGAAGTGGGCGAGCTGCCGCTCGACACCCAGGTCAAGCTGCTCCGCGTGCTGCAGGAGGGCGAGATCGAGCCCATCGGCGCGACCCGCCCCGAGCGCGTCAATGTCCGCGTCATCTCGGCGACCAATCGGCGCCTGCTGAACCTGGCCAAATCCGGCGAATTCCGCGAAGACCTCTACTACCGGCTCAACGTCTTTCCCATCTATGTGCCGCCGCTGCGCGAGCGCATGGAAGATGTCCCGGCGCTGGTCGCCATGTTCATCGCGCGGTTCAGCGCCGAGGCGGGCAAGCGCATCCTGGGCATTTCCCCGCCCGCCCTCGACCTGCTGCTGTCCTATGACTGGCCGGGCAATATCCGCCAGCTCGAAAATGCCGTCTATCGCGCCATCGTCCTCACCGACGGCGCCTTCCTCGAATCCGTCGACTTCCCGCAGATCGTGGCGCAGTCATCAGGACGCGACAGCGCTATCAGGGCAATCGAGCAGGTCCCGGTACCCGCGACCCCCACTCATATCGACACCGCTCCGGCCCGCCAGCGCGCCATGATCGAGCAGCCTTCCGCCCCCGACCGCTTCCTCGACACAGCAGGCGAAGTCGCGGCTTTGGCCGAGATCGAGCGTGCGGCCATCGTCTTTGCCATCGCCCACCATGGTGGCCGCATGTCGCGCGTGGCCCGGGCACTCAAGATCGGCCGCTCGACGCTCTACCGCAAGCTGCACGAATATGGGCTTGCCGAGGAACTGATCAACGACGCTGCCTGAACGTCGTCACCCGTCTGTCATATCTGACGAATCGAGCTAGTGTTCCCGCGCAGGGAGCTGGCGACATGACAGCGTTGATCGAGGCACGGGGCGTTTCCAAGCGCTTCCGGCAACACAAGCGGTTTCCGGGTCTGCTGGGCGCTCTGAAGACGCTGGTGACGGCAGAGTATGCCGAAGTCGCGGCCGTTTCCGATGTCAGCTTCGACATCGCAGCCGGCGAAGCCGTCGGCTATCTGGGGCCCAACGGCGCCGGCAAATCCACCATGATCAAGATGATGACCGGCATCCTGGTGCCGTCAGCCGGGAGCATCTCTGTGCTCGGCCGCACGCCGCACGAGCAGCGCATGGCCAATGCCCGCCAGATCGGCGTGGTCTTCGGCCAGCGCAGCCAGCTCTGGTGGGACCTGCCCGTCATCGACAGCTTCACCCTGCATCAGCGCATCTATGACATCCCTGAGGCGCGTTACGCCGACAACCTCAAGCGCTTCAGTGAATTGCTCGACCTCACGCCCTTTCTCGACCGCGCCGTGCGCCAGCTGAGCCTGGGCCAGCGCATGCGCGCCGAGATCGTGATGTCGCTGCTGCACGACCCCAAGATCCTGTTTCTCGATGAGCCCACCATCGGTCTCGACGTGGTGGCCAAGGATGCAGTGCGGAAGTTCCTCGCCGAGATCAACCGCGAGCGCGGCGTCACCATCATCCTGACGACCCATGACCTGCAGGACATCGAGACCATCTGCCCGCGCCTGATCATGGTCGATCAGAGCAGGATGATCTTCGACGGGGAACTCCGGAACCTCCGCGCCGCACTGGGCTCCTCGCGCCGCCTCATGCTTGAATTCCTCACCGATCCCGGCCCGCTCGAGCTCAAGACCGCCAAGCTCACGTCCGATGAGGGGCTGCGGAAGCACTATCTGCTCGACCGCGAGGATGTTTCGCTGGTGCATGTGTTGGGCGAAATCGGCAGTGATCGCGGTCTCAAGGACATTGCGCTCGAAGAGCCCGGGATCGAGGAGGTGATCCGCACCTTCTATCAGGGCCGCAACGCCGCCCTTGCCGCGACATGAGTGCCTATGTCGCCTTCGCCCAGAGTGCGTTCCAGACCCAGCTAGCCTACCGCAACGAGGTCTGGGCGAACCTGTTCGGCAAGCTGGTGCAGGTTTTTGCCCGCGTGGCGATCTGGCTGGCTGTCTATGCCGGCGCGACCAGCATCGGCGATGTCAGCTTGCAGCAAATGGTGACCTATGCGCTGCTCGGCGGCGTCATCACCGGCGCGATCCGCTACGAGCTCATCATCAGCACGATCGGCAATGCCCTCAAGACAGGGGACGTGGCGGTGTGGCTCCTCAAGCCCGTGAGCTTTCCACTCTATGTGATCGTCAGCGAGCTGGGCCGCGCACTCTTCCGCCTTGTATTCCTCGTTGTGCCGACTGTCACAGTGGTGGCGCTGGTCTATGGCATGCTGCCGCCTGCAAGCCTGTTCGACGGCGTGATGTTCGTTGCCTACCTGCTGCTTGGCTACGCCATCACCTGTCTCATGTCGGCGCTGTTCGGGCTGCTCGCCTTCTGGCTCCTCACCTCGTTCTCGCTCGAATGGCTGATGCAGGCCATCCTCAACCTGCTCTCGGGCAGCCTCATCCCCTTCTGGTTCTTCCCGCAACCCTTTGGCGTCATCGCCGAACACCTGCCCTTCGCCTGGATCGTCTACTACCCCGCAGCCGTGTGGCTGGGGCGCCTGGACCCAGCCCAAAGCCTGCTCTATTTCGGCATCGGCCTGCTCTGGGCCGGACTGCTGGCGCTTGGCGTCGCGGCGCTCTGGCGCCTCGCCTCCACCCGCGTCGTCGTGCAGGGAGGCTGAGATGCTGCGCCAGCTCGCCATCCTGCCGCATCTCGTATTGATGCATGTCCGCGCCGAGATGGAATATCGCGTCGCCTTCTGGATCGATCGCGTCGCCCAGATCATCACCTATGGCAGCTCCTTTGCCATGATCTGGATCATCGCCGACCGTTTTGGTGGCATAGCCGGCTGGAACTGGGCCGATCTCGCGCTGCTGTTTTCCTTTCACCTGATCGGCTATTCGGCGGGCGCGGCGATGAGCTTCACCCAGATGCGCCAGCTCGAGGAGGCCATTCGGCTGGGGACCCTCGACACCATTCTCACCAAGCCGATGAGCCCCTGGGCCTACATGATCTTTTCGGGGTTCAATATCGGCTATGCCGGCCACGGCATTCTTGGCGTGGCGCTGATGACGCTGGCCATTGCCAATGTCGACATTGACTGGTCGCTGGCCACGCTGGCCTATTTTGCCATGGGCCTGGTCAGCGCCGCCATGGTGACCGGGGCAATCCTCACCACCATCGGCGCAACGGCGCTGATCTGGACCCGGTCCAACCACCTCTATTCGCTGTATTTCGGCTTTTGGGAGCTCTCGCGCTATCCGCTCAACATCTTCCCGGCGGCGATCCAGGGCATGATGCTGACCATCCTCCCCCTGGGCTTCATGGCGGCAGTGCCGGTCGCCGTGCTGCTGGGCAAGCCCACGCCATTCCTCGGCGACTGGGCCGGAGCGGCCGCGCTTCTGGCGGGCCCAATCTTCGTACTGCTGACCATGGCCTACTGGCGCTACGCCATGAGCAAATATCAGGGCGCGGGCGGCTAGCGGAAATCCCGCTTAGATTTTCGGCTTTCTAAGATTTTCCCACCACATCTTGCCCGCCTGCTGCCGCCAAAATAGCCTCCTCGGGGAGGAGACTACTCATGACCCGGCAATCCCACTTCGTGGTCGTCGGCGGGGGCACCGCCGGTTGGATCGCGGCTTTCATCATTCAGGATTCGGCGCGCCGCAAGGGCATCAACGCCCGCATCAGCGTTATCGAACCGTCCAAGATACCCACTGTCGGTGTCGGCGAGGCCACCACGGCCGCCTTCCGCGTATTGCTCAAGCACTTCAACATTGACGAGTTCGAGTTCTTCCGGAAGACCGGTGCGACCTTCAAGCTGGGCATTCGCCACGAGGACTGGCGCCGCAAGGGCTATACCTATTATGGGCCGATCGATGATCCGCACCAGGTCATCAAGGCCCCGCCGGGCGCGCCCTCGGACTATCTCAATGTCTATGCTATCGCCGCCGGCAGGCCGATAACCGACATGCACCTGTTCGGCCCCCTGCTCGAACAGAAGAAAGCCCCCTATGCCCGCAAGGCCGATGGTTCGCTGATCGCGCTTGGTCCGTTCCATCACGCCTACCATTTCGACCAGGCACTGGTCGGCAGGTTCTTCGCCAGCAAGTCCAAGGGCGTCGACATCATCGACGCCGTGGTCTCAGGCGTGCATCGCAGTCCCGAGACCGGGGACATCACCGCGCTGGAGCTCGATAACGGACAGAAGCTCGAAGCCGATTTCTTCATCGACGCGACAGGGTTCAGGAAGCAGCTCATCGTCAAGGAAATGCAGGCGCCCTGGATTTCCTACGCCCATGAACTGCCGGTCAATCGCGCCCTCCCGTTCTGGCTCGAGATCAAGCCCGGCGAGGAAATCGCCAACTATACCCGCGCCTGGGCCCAGGACAGCGGCTGGATGTGGCAGATCCCGACCCAGACCCGGTATGGCTGCGGCTATGTCTATTCCGACGAATTCTGCACGCCTGAACAGGCCAAGGAAGAAGTCGAGCGCGTGTTGGGCCAGGAGATCGAGGTGCGTGGCGATATTCGCTTCCAGATCGGCCGGCTGGAAAATGCCTGGATCGGTAATGTGTTGGCGGTCGGTCTCAGTTCGAGCTTCCTTGAACCGCTCGAATCCACCTCCATCCACGGTACCATCGTGCAGATGATGCTGTTCGCCGACCGGCATCTCAAGCACCCTGCCGACATGACGCCAGCGGACCGCACCGACTACAATGCCCGCGTCGGCCGCCAGGTCGACGACTTCCGCACCTTCGTCAACACCCACTACATGGTCGAGCGCGACGACACCCCATTCTGGCGCGAAGTCCGCGCCAACCGCATTCACCCAGAGACCAAGCAGCGGCTGGAATACTGGAAACACCACATGCCGCGACATGAGCACTTCCCCGAAAATCTGTTCGGGCTGCCCCATATCCAGACCCAGTTGCATTATCCAGTGCTGGCGGGCCTGGGTCTGCTGGACCAGAGCCTGGCCCGCAGGGAAATGGATGCCGACCCCAAGCTGCGCCAGTTCGCCCGCGAAACCTATGACGGGCTGGTCCGGGAATATCGCACCGCCTCGCGGCAGGCGCTCGGCCATGCCGAATTCCTGCAGGCAGTTCGCGACATGGGCTGACCGCAACGCGAACGGGTCTGGCACGTTTCCGATGCATAGCTACGCTGAGGAGACGAGCCCATGAACACCGCCAATCTGCAACTCGAGGGCCTGCTCATGGCAATCGCCGCCGTCAACCAGGCACTGGTCGCCAAGGGAGTGCTGGCGACCGAGGAGATCGATCGGTCGCTCGCCATATGCGAACAGACGGCGCTCGGCGATGAACGCCTGACCGAGGAGCTGTCCCCATCCAATCGCGATGCGGTCCTCTTCCCCATCCGGGTGTTGCGGCTGGCCAACAACATGGCCGGCGACCGCGGCGTGCCGCCCTTTGCCGAACTGGCCCGCGCCGTCGGCGAGACCAAGGCACCTTACAACGATCAGCGCTGATCCGGGCCGGCACCGGATTAATCATGATGGCAGTTTGGAGGCCATTTTTGGGACCGGGGTGTTAAGACTTCATTCATCTTAGTGAGGACGAGAGGTCCGGCTTTTCATGACGTCTCGCGTCCACTCCGTTGCCATTCTCGCGGCAAACAAGGCCTTTACCTCCATCCTATCAGATGTCCTGCAAGCGGAGCGTGGATACCGGGTGCCATGCTTCAGTGAAGCCGCGGCGCTGACGACGTTTCTGGTGATTTCCCCTGTTGATGTCGTAGTGCTGGATGCTGATGCCGAGGGCGGTCGCGACCTTGCCCAGCAGTTGCGACGTCACCCCCGGCTCGCCAATCCCTTCGTGCAGATCGTGGCTTTGACGCGCGCCAATCCAGCTTTCCACCGCCCGTTGTTGACTGCCGGCGCCGACCTTGTGCTGCAAAAGCCGGTTGCGCCAGCCCGCTTGCTGGCGGCGATCGACGGCTTGTTGATCGGCGAGCAACGGTCCGTGGTGAACTGGGCCGGCCTTGCTCTGCCGGCATCGTCGGCGCCCGCCGGTTCGTTCCGCACCGACAATGTCGTGCAGCTGTTTCCGCGCACCGGCGACTAGCTAGCGCAACAGCGCCTCATAGCGGTCGGCGATAAGCTCGATGCCGAAGTCGCCAGCCCGCTCGCGCAGGCGTTGCGGCGCAACCGGACTATCCAGCGTCTGCTCCATTGCATCAGCCAATGCCGCCGCGTTGCCGACCGGCACGAGCGACCCGAAAAGCCCATCTGCCAGGATTTCGCGCGGGCCATGCGGCGCATCCGTGGACACCGCCGGCACGCCTTCTGCCATGGCTTCGATAAGCACGTTGCCGAAGCCCTCGCTCGTCGAGGACAGCACGAACAGGTCCGCCGCCCGGTAGCAGGCCGCGGGATCGTTGACATAGCCCGGCAGCAGTACGCTCTGGCTCACGCCCAATGCAGCGGCCTGGGCGCGCAGCTCGCCTTCCAGCGGACCTTCCCCGAAAATCACGAGGCGCGCGGGTCGCCTGCTGCGCAGCATGGCGAAAGCCGCAATCAGGGTATGGTGGTCTTTGACCGGTACCAACCGGCCGGCGGTAGCGATGACAGGGCCTTCGCCCATCGCGGCGAGTTCCGCTTGCCAGGCATAGGTGGCTCCGGTCGGTGGCAATTGCGTCGGCAGGGGATTGTTGATGACCACGACCTGTGACGGCGGGAAACCCCGGGCCTCAAGGTCTCGGCCAACACCCTGGGACACGGCAACGACCCGGCTTGCGCGGGACCGGACCAGCCGCGACAGCACGATGGCGAGCTTGGCGCCCAGATCGGTGGACGGCAGCCCGGCTGCGGCATGGAAACTCGGGAAGAACTTTGCCTTGCTGCCTGACAGCGACAGAGCGATGGCCATGGCGAGATTAGCAAACTCCGGTGCCGAGAACACGGCATCCGGCTGGTGCTTGGCAAAGAAACGGGCACTGCGGGCAATGCCACGCAGGGTGGCCGGCTTGCCATAGCCCTCGCCATATATCGGCATACCGAGCGTGACCAGCTCGACATCAGGAGACAGCAGTTGGGCGTTGGGGCCCTCGGCATTCCAGGTAAATAGGGTCACCTGATGACCGCGCGCCGCCAGGGCATTGGCCATGAGGGTGAAGACGCGTTCGGCGCCGCCACCCCGCAGGCTGGCTGTGTGGAAGACGACGCGTTTGCCCACTGCTGCTATCGCGGCGCCCGCTGGGCCGGTGGCCAGCGCATGTCACGCCAGATGCCGACAGCGATGGCGATCCCCATGCCGAGCAACAGGCCGGCAAAGGCGCCGATGCCGATGACGAGGACCGTTCGCGGTGGCCAGGAACGGCCCGGCGGCGGCACGGCGGTGGAGATCACCCGCACATTGGTGGTGTCGATCTGCTCGCGCTCGGTAATCTGGCGAGCCCGCGACAGGAAGCTCTCGTAGATCGCCGTCTTGGATGTTGCGTCCCGCTCGAGCTCGCGCAACTGCACTTGCAGGTCATTGTCGGTGAAGACGGCGCTGGTGAGGCTGGCCGTCTCGGCCGTAAGAGCTTGGAGGTTGGCCTGCGCTTCATCCAGCGCGGTCTTGGCGGCCACGACGGCGCGATCCACTTCGCTCCGGATCTGTGTCTGCACGGCACCCAGTTCCGCGGTCAGGCCAACAATGGTCGGGTGGCGCGGGCCAAGTGTCATCGACGATGCCAGGAGCTGCTGCTGCAGGGCACCCGCACGATCGCGCAGCGCCTGGAGGCTCGTCGTATTGCCGACCGATGGATTGGCGTCGGGGCCAGCGGCAACCAGGGTGTCGTAGTTGGTCTGAGCCGCGATGACCTTGGCCTGGGCCTCGACCACCTGCGTATTGAGCGCGTTCATGGTCTGGGTGCTCACCAGCTGACCATCGCTGGACGCTGCCAGATTGTTTTCGCGGCGGAATTCCTCGACACGCTCTTCGGCGGCCTGGACGTCGGCCTTGAGTTCATCGAGGCGGCCATCGAGGGACGCCGCGGCGCGCGAGGCACCGTCAGCCTCAGCCTCGGCCAGCTCATCGCGGAAGGCCTGCACGATGCCATCCGAAATTGCGATCGCTTTGCCGGTATCTTCCGCCGAAACCGAGAGACTAGCGACGAACGACTTCTCGTCCGCCTTGGTCGACACCCGCTCGCTCAGCGCGCGCAAGGCGGTCACCGACGGATCGTCCTGCGGGCCGGTGGCGCCGCCGAACAGGTTCGGCAGCGCAAAGAGGGGCTTGGTGGTGTCGACAAATTCCGGATCATCAACCAGGCCGAGCTCGTCCACGACCCGCGCCAGCACGTTACGGGAAGTCAGGACACGGAGTTTGCTGCCGGCGATCAGCAACTGGCTATCGACCTGCCCTGGCTGCGAGAATAGATCGCCTTCCACCACCTGGAGGTTTGCCGGGTCGATCATGATGTCGGTGGTCACGGTAAACCGAGGCTTGCTGAGCACGGCGTAGGCGCCCCCTGCCACGGCGCCGGTCCCGGCCAGGACTGTCGAGAGCAACAATCCGTTGCGTAGCCAGACGAACAGGCGCCCGAAATCGAGCTCCAGGAAATCGCCGATCTTGTCGAGGGTGACGGTGGCTGGTGCGCCCGTGGCGTTGGCGGGCGCCGACGGGGTCCAGGCAGGCTCGCCACCCAACCGCGCATAAGCATGGGATGCGGAGCGATGCGGTGAGGGAGGAGCGATGTCAACCATGGCGTTAACGCCTCATTTTCCAAAGTGGCCTAATGTTAAGACCTTATACAGCATGCCAGTCGGGTCGCTTCCGGAATGACCTTTTTTGGTTAAACCGCCCGTCGGCGCCCGATGTCAGGTGAAAACGTGAGCTCTTCGGCCGTGGGCCCCGACCAGTCCGTGCCTGCCGGAAGTCGCCGGCAAAACGCACTGACGCTGCTGCTGGTGCTCGGCATGGCTGTTGCCCTGGCAGTGCGGATCGTCATCTCCCCGATGCTCATGGACCGCATGGTCACCTATACCGAGGAAGGCGGCGCCTTCTATGAAAAGCTCCATTTCGGGACCTATCTCATTTTGCTGATGTTGCCGCTGACCCTGTTCAGCCAGCCGTTTCGGCTGCGGGACGAGGAGATCGGCAGGTTCAAGGCCCTGCTCTGGTACTGTCTGGCCATGCTGGCCATGGTGGCGCTGCTGTTCATCCTGGGCCGGCCCGGATCATCGGTATTTCTCATCGACACCTATCTCGCGGCCGGCGCGGCGGGCCTGATCGTGCTGGCTCTCGGCAGCGACGCACGTCGCATACTGGCCGAATTTGTATTGGTGATCCTGATCCTCAGCGCCGTGATCGGCATCGGGGAAGCACTGACCCAGCGGCGCCTGCTGCCCTATGATCTGGTCGAGCTCAGCTTCCGACCGCTTGGCCTGTCCGAGCACCCGCTGGCGCTGGGCGCCCTCTGTGCCACTGCCGTCGGCTTCGTCGCTCTGACGCGGTGGCGCATCTGGGTGCGCGTGGCGGCCATTTTCATCCTGTTCGTCGGCTGCGCCGCTTCGGGCGCCCGCTTTGCCCTGCTGCTGACCGTGGCCGAAATCCTGCTGCTGCTGGTGTTCCTGCCGTGGCCCAAACTATCGCAGCGCCAGGCGCGGCGCGCCAAGGCGATCGTGTTGCTGATGGCATTGGCGGGCGGCACGGTCATGGTCGGCCTGCTGGCGGCCGGCGGCCTGTTGGGCCGTTTCAACGAGACCCTGTTCGACGAGAACTTCTACGCACGTCTTACTGTGTACCAGGTCTTCTCGATGGTCGGGTGGCAGGAGCTGCTCTTTGGCATGCCCCCTGCCGACCTGCTGGCGCTCGTGAACGAGGAGCTGAACCTGCCCTTCATCGAAAGCGCCCAGGTCGTGATCGGTCTGACGTTCGGCATCCCGCTTGCGCTGGTTTTCACCTGGATCTTCGGCTGGATCATGTTGCGGCTGCTGCGCGGTGCACCACTGGCCGCCTGGATTGGCGCGGCAGTCTTTCTGCTGGCAGCGCTGTCGAACAACACTCTGTCGGGCAAACAGCCGATCATGACGATCGTCTTCGTCCTGCTGCTGGCCTTCGGTCTACCCAGGCAGGACGATCGGTCAGCCTAGCCGGCACTATCGACCACTTCGATGCCTGCCGCCCGGTTGAGAGTATGGATACCCCTGCCCGGCCATGCCGTGCCGGCGCGGACCGGAACTGGCGCGGTGAGGACGACGGCATCGTCATCTAGCCGCAGGAGTTCGGCGAGACCCAGCCCGCCGCCGTAACATGCCTGCCCGTTCTGAAGCGGCAGGTAAGTTCGTCCATCGCGCTCTATGAATGCGCCACCCGGCCGAGCGGCAGCGCGATCGATCGCGATGGGGTTGAGTTTGTGCGGGGACCAGGGGCCGCGCAGTCCCGGGGCGGAGAAGACGACCAGCGTGTCCGAGGCATTGCCCGAGCCGCGCCTTTCGGTACCGAACAGCCAGAAGCGGCCGTCGCGCTGAAGCAAGGTGGCGTCGTTGATGTCTATGTCGTCCATCAGGACGGTGTCGACTTCCCAGCGGTCGGGGAATGACGCAGCACGATAGAGCACCAGCCGCCTCGCGCCGCCGCTTTCAGGCAGCATGAACATCTCGCCGCCATGGTCGAAAACCTGCGGATAGGACAGGTGATACGACTCTTCGAGCACCAGTCGCGGCAAGCTGCAGCGCCCATCAGCGTCGAGTGTGGCGACCGAAATGACACCTTTGCCGCTGGCGTATGGGTATTCCTCGACGAAGAGGAAGGTCTGACCCGCATGTTCGACGGCGAAGGGATCGGCGTAGAAGCGCTGACCGTCATCCTCCAGGACCGTGAATGCCGTGCCCTCGAGGGCAGTTGCCGCGGCGATGTCGGCGTCGTCGCTGATGCGAAAGGCCGTCTGCCAGTAAAATGGGTGCCTCCTGGTGAGCTTGCGCCAAAGGCGATCCGTCAGGCCGCCGGCCAGATGGGGCAAGTAGTGCCGGACGAAGCCGGAAACGGCAGCCCCTACAACCGGCCCATCAACCGGCGGCAGTGCGTTTGCGAAGAAGCGGGCAACGCTCTGCTCGACGAGTGAGATCGCGCCCGCGAGAATGTCATTGCTGGCCCGCGTCAGCCACAGTCGATCCGATAGCATCGGCCGGGCGACACCCACTGTCCTGCCCGCCAGAACCGTGGTGATGACAGGCAGCTCCCCGGTGGCCAGCATTTGGCTCAACCCATCGGCAAAGCGGGGCTGACCGTTAAAGGCCAGGCGCAGCGCGGGGATTGGCTCGTCACCCGGCTGCCCGACCAGATCGATCAACAGCGCGGGCTCCTCGACAGGGTCCAGTGGTGGTGGCGGCGCTCGGCGCGCCAGCCCAGTGCCGAACCGTCTTGCCTCCAGTGCGAGCACCATGTCCAGCCGGTGAGCACTGGCGTCGGCGAACTGGTGCCGGACGCCGACTCGGTATCCAGCGGCACCGAGACGCTGCAACAGCTCGATCTGCCACGCCGCCGCCGCACCAGGATCAAATATGATTACAATTTTATGCAAATTGCTTGCAGTATTGTTGCTCATGTCGATCAAATGACCAGTATTTCCCGCCACGACAAGGCTTTCCCGATGAACAAGGTGAACGATCATAGAAGTTAACTATACGTTAATAGTTCACGTTCAACTGCCCTTTGGGCGCGCTATAGAAGGGGTGCGGTGCCGTCGTTAGTCACCGCGGCTTTGCGGCAAGGACTACCCCCATGAATTTCATTTCGCCACCATATCGGAACAAGAAGAAGCTTCTGATCGTGTTCGGCACTCGGCCCGAGGCCTTGAAGTGCTTTCCGGTGGCGCGCGCCGCCCTCGCCCGTCCCGACCTGGTGACCGAGATTTGCGTGACCGCACAGCATCGGGAGATGGTCGATTCGGTCATCAATCTCACCGGGCTGCCCGTTGACTACGATCTCAACGCCATGCAGCCGGGCCAGACCCTGTTCGACGTGACCACCAAGGTCCTCACCGGCATGGAAGCTGTCCTCGAGCAGTCCAAGCCAGACATTGTCATGGTGCAGGGCGATACGACCACGGCCATGGCGGCTGCACTGGCAGCGTTCTACAAGCGCATCCCCGTCGCGCATGTCGAGGCCGGGTTGCGCAGCCACAATATCGACTCTCCCTTTCCCGAGGAACTGAACCGCCGCATCGCCGGGGACATCGCCACCTGGCACTTCGCGCCCACCTCAGAGGCCCGCGACAATCTGCTGGCCGAGGGCAAGGATCCCAGCCGCATATTTGTCACCGGCAACACGGTGATCGACACCTTGCTGTACTTCTCCGACCGGGTGGACACCGATCTGTCGCTGAACGCCGAACTGGCGTCGCGTTTTCCGTTCCTCGATGCCGGCAAGAAGCTGATCCTGGTGACCGGCCATCGCCGTGAGAACCATGGAGGCGGCATCGAGCGCATCTGCACCGCGCTCAAGGTCCTGGCGACGCGCGGTGACGTGCAGATCGTCTATCCCGTGCATCCCAATCCCCAAGTGCGCAGCGTTGTCCAGGCACAGCTGGATGGCGTGCCCAACGTTTTCCTGATCGAGCCGCAGGACTACCTGCCGTTCCTCTACCTGCAGAAGCACAGCTATCTCGTGCTGACAGACAGTGGTGGCGTGCAGGAGGAAGCACCTTCGCTGGGCAAGCCGGTGCTGGTGCTGCGTGAAAATACCGAGCGGCCCGAGGGCGTGGCTGGCGGCACGGCGCGCCTCGTCGGCACCGAGGTCGATCTGATCGTCTCCAACGCAACCCGCCTGCTCGACGATCCGGCCGCCTATCGCGGCATGGCCGAGCGGCACAATCCATATGGCGACGGCCGGGCCAGTGCCCGCATCCTGAAGGAGCTTCTGCGCGATGTCTGAGATCCGTACCGTTTCCGTTATCGGCATGGGCTATATCGGCCTACCCACTTGCGCCGTCTTCGCCAGAAGCGGCCTTGATGTCTTCGGGGTAGACGTCAACGAAGACGTCGTCGCGAAGGTCAATCGCGGCGAAATCCATATCGTGGAGCCCGAGCTCGACGGCTTGATCCAGAAAATGGTCGAGGCCGGCAAGCTCACCGCCTACACGACGCCACAGCCGGCAGATGCGCATATCATCGCAGTTCCGACGCCCTTCATGGGCGATCACGATCACACACCCGACCTCAGCTATGTCATGGCCGCGGCGCGGAGCCTCGCCCCGGTGCTCAAGCGCGGCGACCTGGTGGTGCTGGAATCAACGTCTCCCGTCGGCACGACCCGCACCATGACCATGCTGCTTGCCGAACTCCGGCCCGAGCTGCGTTTCCCCCACCTCCACGGCGAGGACGCCGACGTGCTGGTGGCCTATTCGCCTGAACGCGTTCTGCCCGGCAAGGTACTGACCGAACTGGTTGATAATGATCGGTCGATCGGCGGGCTGTCCAAGGCCTCGGCCGAGCGCGCCATCGCCCTCTACACCACCTTCGTCGCCGGCGACCTCTACATCACCAGCGCCGAGAGTGCCGAGCTGGTCAAGCTGACCGAGAACGCCTTCCGCGACGTCAATATCGGCTTCGCCAACGAACTGGCGGCCGTGTGCCAGCAGCTCGGGCTCAATGCCTGGGAGGTGATCGAACTCGCCAACAAGCACCCCCGGGTCAATATCCTTAGTCCGGGACCGGGCGTGGGTGGCCACTGCATCGCCGTCGATCCCTACTTCATCATCAACGCGGCACCCGACAGCACTCACATCATGCGTGCGGCCCGCCAGATCAACTCGGATCGCCCCTATAGCGTCGTCCGCGACGTGGAAATGCTGCTCGATCCAAACAAGCATCAGACCATCGCCTGCCTCGGCCTCAGCTTCAAAGCCAATATCGACGACATGCGCGAGAGCCCGGCCGTCGACGTGGTGCGGCTGCTGTCCGAATTGCGCGACGTCCGCATCCTGGCGGCCGAGCCGCATGCCAAGAGCCTCCCCAAGCAATTGGAAGGCCTGGGCATAGAGTTTACCGACGCACTGACCGCCATCGACAAGGCTGACATCGTCGTGCTCCTGGTCGATCACCGGCACTTCAACCTGATCGATCCCGAAGCCCTCAAGGACAAGAAGCTGGTCGATACGCGTGGCCTGTGGACGTGGCGCAAGGCGCGCCGCACCGATGCCCGCATCGAGGGTCGCAACAGCCTGACGCGGCCGCGCCGGCGCAGCACCGACAGGGCGGCCTGATCATGGCAAGCGCCAGTTGGGCTGACCACCCCTTGTTGGTGCAACGCCGTCGGGAATTCCTCGGCGCGCCCATGCATGCCCTTAGCATGACCGAAACACTGGGCCTGGCGGAAGAGTCCATGCGGACCCGCCGGCCGCTGCTGCACACCGTTGTCAACGTCGCCAAATTGGTCACCATGGCCAAGGACCCCGAGCTGCGTGAAGACGTCGTCAGCGCTGATGTCATCAATGTCGATGGTGTCGGCGTAGTCTGGGGCGCACGACTTCTTGGCACTGCCATCGACGAGCGCGTAGCGGGCGTCGACGTGATGACCGAAATGTTCGCGCTGTGTGCCAGCAAGGGCTACCGCCCGTTCCTGTTGGGCGCCGAGCAGCATGTGCTCGATGCCATGGCCGCCGAACTGGCGCGGCTATATCCAGGCCTCGTCATCGCCGGCCTGCAGAACGGCTATTTCACGGCTGGGGAAGAGGCAGGTGTTATCGCCGCCATCAATGCTTCAGGTGCCGACTGCCTGTTCGTGGCCCTGCCGACCCCCCGCAAGGAGCGCTTCCTCAAACGCTACCGCAATGAACTTCTGCCCAGCTTCGTCATGGGTGTTGGCGGCAGCTTTGATGTCTTTGCTGGCAAGGTCGTGCGGGCACCCGTTCTGGTGCAGCGGCTTGGCCTTGAATGGCTGTTCCGCGTGGTGCAGGAACCGAGACGTCTGTGGCGTCGATACTACGAGACCAACATCGGCTATGCGACGCTGCTCTGGCGCGTGTACCGGGCGCGCCGAAGCGCCCGTTGACGCGTCCGATTCAGGCGCTGCGCAGCCTGTTCCGCAAGCGCATCGTCAAGGCCCGGGTCTCGGCCGGAAGAACCAGCGCATTGAGCCCCAGGAATGTCACCCCCCCGGCCATGCCGCCGGCAGTGAGCGGCACAAGGGCTGGGGTCTCAGCCAGGCCCGCGCTCACCATTGCCGCCACGAGGCCCGTCACGGCCGCGATCCCCAGCGAAACGCCCATGTCGCGCCACGGAACTGGCACCGGCGTGAGCCTTTCGCTGATGATCAAGCACACCACCAGACTTGCCAGCGTGCCGCCAGCCAAGGCCAGGGCCGCGCCCGTCTCCGCCATGGTGGGAATCAACAGCAGTGACAACCCGATGGTGGCGATCGAACCGGCGCCATTGGCCAGCACCAGCAGCCAGGGTTTCTTGTGCGCGTGCACCACCGCGCCGTAAACGAAGGTCATGAGATTGGCGCAGAGCACTGAGAAGGCGATGATGGCGAAGAGCTGGTCGACATGGCCATGATAGTCAGGGGGCAGCACCACGGCGGTGATGTAGGGGCCCAGGGCAATCAGCAGCGCCGCGACCGGCAAGCACAGCCGCATCATCAGCGCCATCAGTCTCGATACCAGCGCGGTCGCGGCTGCCGGTCCTTCGGCGTCGAACTTGCTCACCACCTCGGGGAACGCGCCCATATTGATGGCATTGGCAACCATGTCGATCGGCTGCCGGGCCAACGCATAGGCGGCGGCGAAAACCGCCACGGCGCCGGCATTGTAGTAGCCATTGAGGAACAGCCGCTCCGCATTGTTGAGCCCGAACCCGACCAGCGCCATCACCACCAGGGGTACGCCGAAGGCAAAAAACTCCCGTTGGGTGAAGGGCGCCGGGCCGGCAATGACCTTGCGCCATGCCAGCGCCCCGGCGACAAGCCCCGCAATCAGTACGCCGAGGCTCGAGCCGAGCGAGATCGACAGGAACGACCCGGGAAAAATCGTGATGGCGAGCACAGGCAAGGCCAACTGCAGGCCTGCACGCAGGAATTCGAGCATGCTGTAGGTCGAATGACGCTGCTGCATCTGCAACACGGTCAAGGCAAACCGTCCAACTGCCCCCGCGACGAGATACCCCCCAACCGCCAGTGCAAAATCGGCCCAGCGGTCAGGCGCGACCAGCATGGAGGCGCCGGCGGACGCCGCCAGAGCCACCATCGTGGTCATAGCCAGCACCCGGCCGGCCAGTAGGAGGCTACCGCGGCTGACATCCTTCTTGCCGCCCAGGCGCAGCAGCGAAATGCGCAGCCAGTTGGTCACGGCCGTGTCGGTCATCTCGCCGATGGTCACCACGAGCGCAAGCAGGCCATATTCGGTCTGGTCGACGAGGCGCGTCGCAATGGCGAGCAGCAGCAGCGCCGACAGGCGTGTCAGCAATATCGCAGGCGCATAGATGAGCGTTGACCGTAGGAGCAAGGACACGTTCCGGGTTGACCGATGCTGTTGACTTACCGTCCCCGTGGCCCGCCGCCCAGCACAAACCCGGCACAGCGTGAATGCAGACAATTTGAATGAAGCGCGCCCACGTAAACCCTGTCGTGATCCTTCGCTTTCGTGCGGAGGTCGCTTGGGCTAGGCAGGATCATCATGTTGCAGCGCCCCTCCGCCATTCAAGTCATGATCGCCACGCCCTCGGCAACAGCCGGACAGGGCGGTGTGGATCGCGTCATGGCCACGCTCAAGAACCAGCTGGAACGCGAGGGGGGCACCGACGTAAGCGCCCGCTTCCTGCCCAGTCGCGGTCCGGGGTCGGTGCTGCTATCGCCCTTATACGCTATTGGCTTCTGCCTCCGCATGGTCGCGGCACGCGTGAGCGGCAGGGTCGATGTCGTGCACATCAACCTGGCCAGTTCCGGCAGCACCTACCGCAAACTCGCCATCGCCACCTGCGCGCGACTTCTGGGCATCCCATACGTGCTGCACCTGCACGGCGCCGAATACCAGGCGTTCTGGCAGGAGAATGGCGGCCTGCTGGACCGCTGTATCCGTCACATGTTCGAGCATGCCAGTCAGGTCGTGGTGCTGGGCCGGGTCTGGCGCGATTTCATAGCACGCCGGGCGCCCGCTGCCGCCGGCAAGATCACCATCATTCCCAACGCCGCCGCGGCTCCGACGCTGCCACATCAAGGCGGGGGTGAAACCGTCCACATTCTCTTTCTCGGCCGCATCGGCGACCGCAAGGGCGTGCCGCAGCTGGGCGAGGCGCTGCATCGCATGCGACACGAACCCGGCTGGCGCGCGACCATTGCCGGCGACGGCGCCGTCGAAGCCGCACGTGCCAAGGCGGCAGAGCTCGAATTGACCGATCGCGTCGCGATTCCGGGCTGGGTAGGCCCCGATGAGGTCGCGCAGCTGATCGCCTCGGCCGACATCCTCGTCCTGCCCTCGTTTGCCGAGAATCTGCCGGTGTCGGTCATCGAGGGCATGGCCGCCGGGCTGGCAATCGTCGCGACGCCGGTCGGCGCGGTGGAGGACATCATCGTCGACGGCGAAACCGGCTTGCTGGTGCCGCCCGGCGATGTCGACGCCCTCACCCTTGCGCTGACTCGCCTGGTGGAGTCGCCCCAGCTGCGTGCCCGCCTCGGCGGCAACGCGGTGGCGGTCCACCGCACGCGGCTGGACCTTGCACCCTTTGCGCAAGCCATTCGCGACGTCTGGCTGGCCTCGGCACGTTAAGGTTACGGCCAGGGGACGGTACCGACCGGCTGACTGCTTCTCTATGCTGACGCCATGTTTTGGAGACTGCTGGGTCGATGAGTGTTGGTGTTTCCGAACCGCGAGTAGCCGAGGCGCCGTTGCGCGCCGCAAGCTCGGCCGGCGCCATCGCTGTCGTCCCCGTCCTCGAGCGCGCCACGTGGGACGCCCTGATGGCACGCGCCGCTATCCCCCACCTGCCACAGACCTATGGCTATGGCGAGGGTAAGCGGGCCAAGGGCTGGCACGTCGAACGGGTGGTGTTTCAACGCGGCGGGCACAGCCTGGCGATTGCGACAGTGCTGATGCGACGCCTGTTCGGCATTCGTGTCCTCGCCCGCATCAACCGTGGTCCGGTCCTGCTCGATGCATCGCTTTCGACGCAGGACATCACGGCTATCTATGCCGCCATGCGCCAGCATTGGCGCGGCCCCCTCCTGATTGCCCCGGCTTTGCCGCATGACCCAGCCAGCACCAATATCCTGCAGGACGCCGGTTTTCGGCGCCGTCACGATAAGGGCTGGATGTCTGGCCGCATCGGTCTGGACCGCAGCCCGGATCAGATCTGGTCGGGTTTCGCCTCGAGTTTTCGCAACCGCGTGCGCCAGGCTGAGAAGGCCACGCCGACCGTGCATGTCGCCGCTGACGACGCTTCTTATGAATGGCTGCTCGACCGTCATGTCGAGAACATGCGCGACAAGGGTTTCTCGGCAGCCGATCCGGTGTTGCTGCGCGCCATGCGGGCCTCGCGGCCGGAGGACGTGCTGGTATTCCAGATGATCCATGATGGCCAGGTCGTGGCGGGCATGTCCGTCGTGCGGTTCGGCGATTGCGCCGAATACCACGTGGGCTGGTTCGGCCCGGAGGGACGGCGGCTCAACGCCGGCAACTTCCTGATGTGGGAGGTGATCAAGGAGCTGCAGCGGCGTGGCGCGAAGCAGTTCGACGTCGGCGGCCTGCGGCCGGGCGACGGATATACACAATTCAAGCGTACCATGCGTCCGGACGAATTCCGGCTCGCCGGTGAATGGATGAGCTTTTGATGGTATTTTTTCGGGGGGAGAAATGAGCTGGCTGGATCGGGCCCGCGGGGCCTATGTTCGAAGCCCGCCCTTTGTCCGTCGCGGCCTGCGTCCGCTGATGGGTCTCGTGCCGGCCAAGTTGAAGTTCGGCCGCACCTATCGCCGCTGGCGGCAGGACATCGCGCGCGCCAGTGCTGATCCGGTCTTTGCTGCCGATCAACATCTGGCGTCTTTCCGCGCCCTGCTGGCCAAGGCGTATGCCGGCAGTGCATTTTACCGGGAGCTGATCGACAAGTCGCTTGGCGCTCAATTTGAGCTGAGCAGCATCACTCTGAGTGACCTGCGCCACCTCCCCATCCTGGGCAAGGCTGCGCTTCGTGCCGCTGGCGACGCTGCTCTTGCAGTGCCGCGCCACGAGGTAGACTGGGCCGAGACCAGCGGATCGAACGCGGAGGCGCCGTTCGGCTTCTATCTCGACAAAAGCCGCAGTGCCCGTGAAATGGCCTTTGTCTATGATGTGTGGTCGCGCGTCGGCTTCTCGGAAAGCGACGCGCGCGTCTGTCTGCGTGGCTTTGGCCTCGATCCCAATGGCCGCAACATCCATGACTGGGACCCGGCGCTCCGCGAATTGCGGCTCTCCGTCTTTCCGATGACGATGCAGGACGCCGCTCTCTATCTCGATCTGATCGACGCCCGCGGCGTGCAATTCATCTATGGATACGCCTCGGCGATCGAGCTGTTCTGCCGGCAGATGCAGGTTCTGGGACGCGCCCCCAAACTCCCGATCAAGGGCATCATGCCGATTTCCGAACCCGTGTTCGACCACCAGCGCCGGGTCATCGCCAGCACGCTCGGCAATCCGCCCTTTGCCTGCTTCTATGGCCTGAGCGAAAAGGTGCTGTTCGCGGCCGAAGTGCCCGAGACGCCGGGCGTCTACGAATTCAATCCTCTCTACGGCCTGGCCGAACTCGTGGACAACAACGGCGAACCAGTGACCAAAGTGGGCCGCGAAGGCCGTCTCATCGGCACCGGGTTTCTATCCACGGGCATGCCATTTATCCGGTATGAAACCGGCGACTTCGCCCGCCTGGCGCAACTGCCGACGCCGGGTAACGGACAGCGGTTGCGCGTGTCCGACCTGACGCCGCGCCGCAAGCCAAACTTCCTCATTGCCCACGACGGCACCCGCATTGTCACCACCGACCTGACGCCCGCAGATTCCCGCTCGCTTGAAGGGATCGCCGAGTTCCAATTCTACCAGGATGAACCGGGAGAGGTTCTCATCCGCTATGTTCTTGGCGCCGGCGGCCGCCGGGAAGACGCCGAACGCCTGGCCAATGAACTCAACCAACGATGCCACAACCGGCTGCGCTTTCAGCTGCAACCTGTCACGCGGATCGCTGCCGGTCGCAACGGCAAGCGCGCCTTCATCGACCAGCGGCTCGACTTTGTGCGCTATTGAGCACCGGTCAGGCCCAGTACCTGCAGCAATTCGGTGTCAGCCACGGCAGGCCCTGTGGGTA
>JAKFDU010000179.1:0-22609 GCA_036675975.1 Devosia sp.
GCCCCCTGCGGCAAGATCGGCAAGCGCTCGCTCTCGATCGAGTCGCATATCCTGATGATGGCTGCCGCGCAGCCCTTCATCTCGGGCGCCATCTCCAAGACCATCAACATGCCCAATGATGCGACCGTGGAAGACGCCAAGGAGGCCTACATGCTGAGCTGGCGCCTGGCCCTCAAGGCCAACGCGCTCTATCGCGACGGCTCCAAGCTCAGCCAGCCGCTCAATTCCTCCGTCCTTGCTGCTGCAGACGACGACGAGGAAGAAGACGCTGCCGAAGAACTGATGGCCCAGAACGCCGCCGCCCGCGTCCCCGTCGTGGCCGAACGCATCGTCGAGCGCATCATCGAGCAGGTTCGCGACCGCGAGAAAATGCCCGATCGCCGCAAGGGCTATACCCAAAAAGCCGTCGTCGGCGGCCACAAGGTCTATCTCCACACCGGCGAATATGCCGATGGTCGCCTCGGCGAGATCTTCATCGACATGCACAAGGAAGGCGCCGCCTTCCGCGCCATGATGAACAATTTCGCCATCGCCATCTCGATTGGCCTGCAATATGGCGTGCCGCTGGACGAATATGTGGAGGCCTTCACCTTCACCCGCTTCGAGCCGGCCGGCATGGTCATGGGCAATGACCGCATCAAGAATGCGACCTCGATCCTCGATTACGTGTTCCGCGAACTCGCCGTTTCCTATCTCGACCGGGACGACCTGGCTCACGTCAATCCGGACAGCCCGACTTCGCTCGGCAAGGGCGTTGCCGAAGACAAGGGAGCGCGCCTCCCAGCGTCAGCCCCTGCCCCGGTGCCCGCCGAGCGCTTTGTCTCCCGCGGCATGACCCGCGGTAAGGTGAATAACAAGAGCCTGATGATCGTGGCTGGTGACAGCTACCTCAATCCGGTCCAGGCCATGCAGACCTCAACCGTGACGGCTCTCCGCTCCGCCACGGCCCTCAAGGTGGACACCCAACTCTCGCCCTCAGCCTTCGCCCCGGCGGAACTGAGCCCCATCCCGAGCCCACCGCCATCCAAGGACACGGGCCTGCTCCGGGCCGAAGCCCAGATGAAGGGGTATACGGGCGACCAGTGTACTGAGTGCCATAACTTCACAATGGTGCGGAACGGCACGTGCCTGAAGTGCGATACTTGTGGGACGACGACTGGGTGTAGCTGAGCTTCCACATTAGTTGTTGTTGTTGGTTGGTGGTGTTGTTGTCGCTGCTCATAAGGTTTGACCAGGTTCCTGGCGACAGACGCTGAGATGCAGGCAACGGATCACCTCAACCCAGAAGAAGTGGCGAGACCAAAGGTCTTGCCACTTCTTGATTCAGCGGCGGGCTGAGGAGTGTGATCCGTGCTTGGCCCAGGGCACCGCACAACGTGTCCCCGAAGACGCGCCACGCTGCACCGCGCCGTCTGCGGGGCCGCGCTGATCCACCTGTCTGGCATCACACTCGGTATCGGCTCTGGATTGCCCTGCGCGAAGCCAGGCGCGCCGGGGACGGTGGTATCCTTCGATCCCAACGTCCGGATATGGCTTTGGCCACCACCCGAAGAGGCCGCGTCGCGATAGACTGCATGCCAAGCTATGACGATGAACGCGCGGCAGCCGAGCGGCTTTCAGTGGTTGCAGCACAAGTGTCCGGCATCCGATAGGACGGCAGAACACGAGTAGCAATGCCAAGTCGGCATTTGCAGCTCTCGTGATCCTGAGACGCTTGGTGAAACTCAAGCCCGCTAACCAACGCCCACATGGGACAAAGAAATAGCCGCGAACCATACACGGTAACGCGCATTCCGAGCGACTGTCCCGGCTGCGGAGCCTACCTGCGACGCTAAACCCGGTCCCAAGGAATAATAAGCCGCGTTGTCCAACCATGGGAACAAACCTCGCGATCGACCCGCCCGCCGAACTCCGCCTCGATCAGCCGCCGCATAAGTGTGGTCCCAAAACCCTCTGGTGCTGATTCAGAGGCCCGAAACTGCGGCGCTTCCTCCCGCCAGCACAGTTCCAACCGGCCCTCGGCCTGCCGCCAGTCAACAATGATCCGGCCATCCGGCTGCCGCAACGCCCCATACTTCAGGGCGTTCGTCGCCAGTTCGTGAAAGACCATGGCGAGCATTTCGGAAGCGCGCGCCCCGACGAGGAGCCGCGGTCCAGACAGTGTGAGGCGGTTGTGCTCAATGTCCGTCCAGTTGAACGGAGCCAGGACGGCGTGAAGAACGTCCTCAATGGAGAAGTCGCCACGAGTCGACGCTCCCTGCGACGCTCCAAACGCCAAGTCAATTACCGAAGAGAGCGCCAGAATGCGGCCCTTGAGGCTATCTGCCAGTTCCTTAGGCGACTGGGCGCCACGAGCGCTAAGCGAGATCAGTGCAACAATAGTAGCCATGAGATTCTTGAGACGGTGCCCCATCTCACGCGCCACGACCTCTTGATGCGCCAACTCCTGGCCAAGGGTCTTCTCGTTGGCCTCCAACTCCCGGGCGCGAATCTGGTCGGAGCGGTCGGACACCACCGCCAAGACTAATTGTGAGCCGCCGGTTCGGATCGCGCGAAGACCCACTTCGATCGGAAAGACCGAGCCATCCTGGCGCTGGCCTCGGAGCGACCTCCCTGGCCCCATTACGCGCATCTGATCGACTCCCAACACGTTCGACCTCTTCACGGCGTGGCCATTGCGCTGCGCAGACGGGACGAGCATCTCGACGCTCTTGCCAAGCAGGTCGTTCGGGTCGTACCCGAACTGACGGCCAACTTCTGCGTTCACGGCCAGCATCATCCCTCCTCCATCGACTACAACGGCGCCGGCAGGAATGGTGTCGAGGACATCCTGGATCGAGAGCGCTATGCCTGCCAAGGCAACCTGCGCTGACTCGAAGATCCGCGGCGGTTCCATGCTATCCTTCATGGTCGCTCCTCAATTGGCCGATCTGCGATGACCGACTCTGAGGCCATCACAGCCGGTGGTTTTGACGGCAAGCTGGTCTGCTGGACGAGCGTGCCCCGGGCACCCCCGATAATCGCCATGGCATCGGCCAGCCGGCCGATGGCAGCCGTCTTGCCCGTCTCGTCCGCAAAAGCGACGGCGGCGGCGACCTTGGGACCCATGGAGCCGGCAGGAAAGTGGGAGGGTGCCAGATCCTCGGGGCTTACTCGGCCGAGCGCTCGGGCGCTTGGCGTGCCGAAGTCGGTATAGACAGCGTCGACATCGGTGAGCAGCAGAAGCATATCGGCGCTCAATCGACGAGCCAGCAACGCGCTGGCGAGGTCCTTATCCACCACAGCTTCGATGCCGATGAGGCTGCCATCGGGGCGCTCCACCACGGGGATGCCGCCGCCGCCGGCGCAGATCACGGTAACGCCCTGATTGACCAGCAGCGATATGACTTTGATTTCGAGGATATCCAAAGGTTCCGGCGAGGCGACGACACGTCGCCATTTGTCGCCATCGCGTGCGATGGTCCAGCCACGCTCGGCGGCGAGCCGGCCCGCAGTGGACTGATCATAAACTGGACCGATTGGCTTGGTTGGCGTCGCAAACGCCGGATCGGAGGCGTTGACCAACGTCTGGGTCAACAGGGTAGCAAGCAACTGTCCGTCGGGCAGATGGCTATCGAGCTCTTGCTCGATCAGATAGCCGATCATGCCCTCGCTCTGCGCCCCCAAGATGTCGAGCGGCTGGGCACTCTCGGCGGGGCCGGCCGCGGATTGCAGCGCAAGCAGACCCACCTGAGGGCCATTGCCGTGCGTGATGACGAGGCGGTGACCCGCGGTGATCAACTCGGCAAGGGCGGACGCCGCTTCGCCAACATTCTCACGCTGACTATGGGCGGTCAGCGGCTCGCCGCGCCGCAGGAGGGCATTTCCACCGAGGGCGACGACGATCAGCATTGCTCAGGTTCCAATCGTCGCGACGAGAACGGCCTTGATCGTATGCATCCGGTTCTCGGCCTGGTCGAAGACGACGGAAGCGTCGGACTCGAAGACCTCATCGGTGACCTCCATGCAGTCGATGCCGAAACGCCGCTCGATGTCGGCTCCCACTTCGGTTTCCGCGGTGTGGAAAGCGGGGAGGCAATGCATGAACTTCGCGAAGGGGTTCCGGGTGGCATTCATAACGGCGCGGGTGACGCGGTAGGGCGTGAGTAATGCGATCCGCTCACCCCAGGCGGCTTCGTTCTCGCCCATCGATAGCCAGACGTCGGTATAGAGAAAATCTGCGTCCCCGACGCCTTCATTGACGGTTTCGGTGACAGTCAGCGTCCCGCCGGTCGTGGCGCCAATATCCTGCAGGTGCGCAATGAAGCCGGCATCCGGCCACAGCGCCCGCGGCGCCGCAATGCGCATGTCGATGCCGACCTTAACGGCGCCGGTCGCCAGCGAACGTGCGACGTTGTTCCGCCCATCGCCCAGGAACGCCACGGTCATGTCCGACAGATGCTTGTGGGTGAATTCCCGCATGGTCATCAAATCGGCCAGCGTCTGGGTCGGATGGCTCGCGTCGGTCAGCCCGTTATAGACCGGCACGCCGGAATGAGCGGCCAGGGTCTCGACCGAAGCCTGGGAAAAACCGCGATACTCAATGGCGTCGTAGATGCGGCCCAGAACCCGCGCGGTATCCTTCATCGATTCCTTATGGCCGATCTGAGTGCCGGTCGGACCGAGATAGGTGACATGGGCGCCCTGATCGTGGGCCGCGACTTCGAAGCCGGTTCGGGTGCGCGTCGAGTCCTTCTCGAAGATCAGGGCAATGTTCTTTCCGGAAAGACGCTGCACCTCGGCGCCTGCCAGCCGCGCGCCCTTCAACTCGGCCGAAAGCCGCAAAAGGTAGCGGATTTCCTCGGGGGTGAAGCCGTCGAGCGTCAGGACGCTGCGGCCAAGAAGATTGGTTGGCATGGGAAGGCCTCCGATTGGGTCAAAGGGGATCGCGCGCGACGGGACAGGTCATGCAGTGGCCGCCGCCGCGCCCGCGGCTGAGCTCCGATCCATCGATGGTGATCACCTCAATGCCGGCACGGCGCAGCATGGTGTTGGTATAGACGTTGCGGTCGTAGCCAATGACGACGCCGGGCTCGACAGCGATGACGTTGTTGCCGTCGTCCCATTGCTCGCGCTCGGATTCATAACCGTCGCCGCCGGTCGGCACGATGCGCAGCGCCGCGAGGCCAAGGGCCTCAGCGACGACGCCGACGAACTTCCGCTCCTCTTCTCGCACGTCGATGCCCAACGGGCCGGCGCCCGGCCGCAGGGAGAAGGTGCGCAGACCGTCGACGACGGGCGGATACATCGTCACCAGGTCGCGGTCACAGAAGGTCAACACGGTGTCCAGATGCATGAAGCTGCGGTCCCGCGGCATCAGTGCGGCAATGACATGATCGGCCAGCCCGAGCTCGAACAGACGGCTGGCAAGGGCGGCTACACCCTGTGGCGTCGTCCGCTCGCCCATGCCGACGATGACCTTGCCATTGCCGATCGGCATCACGTCACCGCCTTCCAGCGTCGCTATCCCCGGGGTTCCGGTGCTGGCCAGCGTCTTGAATGTTCCATTGGTGAAGGTGGGATGGTGGCGGTAGATCGCCTCGACATTGATGGCCTCGGGTCGACGCACCGGCCAGTACATGGCGTTGACCGACACGGCGTCGTAGATCCAGCACGAGCTGTCGCGGGTGAACAACTGGTTCGGCAGCGGCGGCAGGACGAAGTCGTTGGGGGCCAGCGTCCTTCCGACCAGCCCGGCCGGCTTGAAAGGTAGTTCGGCCCGGGCAATGCCACCGATCAACCGGTCAGCCAGGTCATGGGAGGGCAACTCGTCCAACCAGCCACGCAGTTCGCCGGCAAGATCGCCGCCGACGGTTTCGGCATTGATGCGGCGATCGAGCAGCCAGTCCCGGCCGAGCGGCAAGGCAAGGGTTTCGGCAAGCAGGGTCCCCAGATCGAGGACCTCGACCCCGCGCTCCCGGAGCGCATCCACGAAGATATCGTGTTCCTGACGTGCCCGTTTCACCCACAGCACGTCATCGAACAGCAGCGCATGGCAATTGCCGGGCGTCAGGCGCTTGAGGCTGAGGTCGGGGCGGTGCACCAGCACCTTTCGCAGGTGGCCCACTTCGGAATGAACGCCGAGCTTGGTCATGGTTTCCTCGATCACAGCGGGCTGACCACGCCTGTCCACATCTGGTACGCGGCAAGGACGGCGACAGCGACCAACGCGATGGCCAGTGCCAGTTCCCAGGGTTTGAAGACCTGCTGGCCGGACTCGCGGCGCGCCCAGACGAAGAAGACGATGCCGGGGGCATAGAGCAGTGCGCACATGAAGAGATACGCCGGCCCAGCGGCATAGACGAGCCACAGGCCGTAGATCGTTGCTAGGGCGCCGAGGAACAAAGCCACGTTGCGTGGTTCGCGGGCCTTGTACCCTTCGCCACTGAGAGCGAGCTTGGCAGCATACGCGCCTGAGAAGATGTAGGGCACCAGGATCGCCGTCGAGGCGATGTAGAACAGAGCCTGATAGGTGCTCTGTGCGAAGAAGGTGAGGATGAGGAATGCCTGCACAAGCAGATTGGTGACCGTCAGCGAAACGACCGGCACGCCGTTTTCACTCTCGCGACCGAATATCTTTGGCATGCTGCCATCGCGGGCCGCGACATGCGGTATCTCGGCCGCGAGCAGGGTCCAGCTCAGGAATGCGCCGACTACGGATACGACCAGGGCAAGATTGATGAGGATGGCACCCCAGGGGCCCACCACATGCTCAAGCACGCCGGCCATGGACGGGTTTTTGAGCGCCGCAAGTTCAGGCTGTGTCAGGATTCCGAGCGACAGCAGCGACACCAGCGCATAGAGCGCCAGGCAAGTGAAGAAGCCCAGTGCCGTGGCGGTGGCGATGTCCTTGCGGCGCTCCGAACGGGCCGACAGGACACTGGCGCCTTCGATGCCGATGAACACCCACAGCGTTACCAGCATAGTGCTTTTGACCTGGTCGGTGATCGAGCCGAGATCGCCATTGCCGAGGCCGGTGAAGTCCAGGGCGAAGACGTCGACCTTGAAGGCCACGACGACCACGCCGATGAACAGCACGATGGGGGCAACCTTGGCGACCGTGACAAAGAAGTTGACCAGCGCCGCCTGCCGCACGCCGGCCAGGATCAGCGCGTGGATGAGCCACAGTAGAATGGAGGCACCAACTGTGGCCTGCCAGGTATTGCCGTCCCCGAAAGCCGGAAAGAAGTAGGACAAGGCGCTGAAGACGATCACCGCATAGGAGACGTTGCCGATCCAGGCACTGATCCAATAGCCCCAGGCACTGTTGAAGCCGATGAATTCGCCAAAACCGGCACGGGCGTACGCATAGGGTCCAGCGTCCAGTTCGGGCTTGCGGGTCGCCAGGGACTGATAGACGAAAACCAGCGCCAGCATACCGACTGCGGTAATCCCCCACCCAATGATGATCGCCAGCGGGCCCGCGCCAGCCGCCATGTTCTGTGGCAGGCTGAAGACGCCGGATCCCACCATGGAGCCAATGACCAAGGCGGTCAGTGCGCCCAGGTTGAGTTTCTGCGCGGGGGCGCTTGTCAGGGAGCGCCCCACGGATGCAGGCAGATCTGTCGTGGACATAGAACCCTCCTCGGAATGGCTTGTGCATCCAGAGAATACGGATCGAGCCGATCAGTATTGATCGGGATCAAGTTCTGGAGGGATTGTTCGGTCGACATCTGTCGCGGTGGACAAGCGGGGGCCGGGGCGCACTCATCCTGCTCCAGGATCAAAGGCAGCCCAATGTGTTTCTCGGCGATGGTGAGCTTTGCCAATGCCAAGCCGTACCCGACTGCCCGCTTCCACCGCATGGTTGCCCCTACGGCGCTACCGCGCCATGAACACCGGAATATCGGCGTGCGCGAGCACGTGGCGCGTCGCGCCCCCCAATACCCATTCCCGGAAGCGCGAATGCCCATACCCGCCCATGACCAGCAAATCGGCTCCAACCCGGCGAACCTCGCCGAGCAAGGCTTCTCCGGGACCGTCCATCCCCGCATCCACCGTACCGATCACGGCTGGGATGCCGTGCCGGCTCAGGTGGCGGGCGATATCTCCGCCGAACGCCGTCTCCTCGCCCTGTCGGACGACCACCACGATGACTTGGCTCGCTCGTTGAAGGAAGGGCATCGCCTCGGCGACTGCCCGAGCCGCTTCCCGGCTGCCGTTCCAGGCAACAAGGACCGTCCCGAAGCTCTTGGCCCCCTCACCTTTCGGCGGGACGAACAGACAGGCTCGGCCGGAACCGAACAACACGGATACCTCCATGTGGACCTCGTCTGCCGGGTCCCCATAAGGACGAGTCGCGACGAACACATCGGCGGTGCGGGCCTCGGCCGTCAGAGCTTGCCCGGCGGTTCCCGACAAGACGTCGAGCCGACGCACTTCGTGAGGTAAGCGCAGGCGCTCGAAACGCCCTTCCAGCCGCCGCAAGGTTTCCTTGGCCTGAGCATTGGACGCTTCGTACCAAGCATCCATTCCGACCATTCCGGCGGGATAGGCCCCCACTACCTCGGGCAGCATATGGACATAGAGTCCCGTCAGATGCGCTTCGAAGCGTTCCCCGATGGATTCGGCATAGGCAAGACGAACGTCGTCTTCTTCCGATCCAGTTAGATGAACCACGATGTCCTTGATCAATTTCGACTCCCGCCTGGACGCTGCTGCTAGCTCTGAACCGGTGGTTACGATCGTCCCCACAGCCGGCACATCGAAGCAGCGTAGCCGCGTTGGCAACGCTTGTTTTGTCCTGCATCAAATTCCAGAGGGACGAACTCCAGTTCATGAACCACTCGATGATGGCCCATCCGATGCACCCGCACGGCCATCATTTCCAGGCGGCGGTCGACATCACCGGTCAGGCGCTGTCCGGAGCGTTACGCGACACGGTCCTGGTACCCGCCACGGCCATGGTCACAGTGGCCTTCCGAAGCCGACAACCCAGGCCGCTGGCTCTGCCATTGCCACGACTTCCACCACATGGCGACCGGAATGATGTCGGAACTGGTCTACGTGTAGAAGCGAGCGTTGGGGGGCATCTGACCGCGCTGGGGATGGACCCACAGCGTCCGAGTCTTCAAATGCAAAGGGGCGCCGAAGCGCCCCTAAGCTCTCGCCTACCTTACTTGGCGACCTGCTCTTCGAGCCAGGCCAGCATCTCGACGATCTCCGCCTCCTGGGCATCAACGACCTTTTGAGCCATTGCCTTGGCCCACTCGTCGTCGCCATGCGCCAGTTCAGCCTTGGCCATGCTGATCGCACCCTGGTGGTGCGGGATCATCCCAGACGGTGGCCGATCGGTTGTTCGCCGAGGCCAAGATCGCGCCGAAGATGCGCACTGGTGGGCGGGGCCGCGGGGCGACGTGACCGGAAAGGCGCAAGCAGTCGCTGCACCCAGTTCGGCCGCGCCCCCGTTGACGTGAGATAAAGCTCGTAGTCTTCGATCATGGTGTGCTCCTCAGGGGTAAGGAGGTCGGACCGGGTTGCACCCGGTCCGACCCGACCATCAGCCGACCGGAACTTCGCGCTGCGGCGCTGAGCCACGAACGAAGACCACAGTTGCTGCTGCGCCCAGGAAGGCCGCCACTGCGGCACCGAAGAAGGCCGTCTGGAAGCCGGCCGGCAGGTTTGCCGTTTCGGCTCCGCCATGCGGGGCGACTGAAGCCGCCAGGGCCACCATCACTGCAAGCCCCACTGCGGATCCGACCTGGTAAGTGGTGTTGATGATGCCCGAGGCGAGGCCGGTTTCTTCTGGCTTGGCTCCGGACATTCCCGACATGGTGGCGGGAATGTAGGCGAGAGCCATGCCGAGCGCGGCCAGCAGTGATGCCGGTAGGACGTTCACCCAGAAGCTCCCGTCCGTCGGCAGATTGGCGAACAGGAGCAGTGCGGCGCCCATCAGCAGCAGGCCGATGGTCAGGTTGGCCTTGGGGCCGAACCGACCGATGAGACGGCCTGAGAACCCGACCATCACGACCATGATCATCACTGTCATCGGCAGCAGGGCCAGGCCGCTGGAAAGTGCGGAGAGGCCCAGGATCTGCTGCAGATAGAGGTTGAGGAAGAACCAGAGCGGGATCCAGGCAGCACCAAGCAGGGCCATGACCAGATTTCCTGCGGCAAGGTTGGGTGCCTTGAAGATGGCCAGCGGCAGCAGCGGTTCGCGGCGGGCAGCCTGGATCACCAGGAAGATCACCAGCAGGACCGCAGCGACGGCGAGCAGGATAAGGATCTGCGCCGAGGCCCAGCCCACGGTCTCGGCCGTAACGATGGCATAGACCAGGGTGACGAGAGCCCCAGTGACGGTGATGGCTCCAAACCAGTCAACGCGGCCAATGCTTCGCGGGGACTTCCGCAACACCGTCGGCACCATCGCCAGCACCAGCAGACCCAGCGGCACGTTGATGAGGAAGGTCCAGGGCCAGGCGAGCCACTCTGTGATCACGCCGCCCAGGAACACGCCGGCAGAGCCGCCCGCGGCTGCGGCAGCACCCCAGAAGCCGAAGGCCTTGCCCAGTTCGGCACCATTGTGAGCGAAAAGCCGCATCACGATAGTGAGGGCCGCCGGAGCGATCAGTGCGGCGCCGACCCCTTGCAATGCCCGACCGGCCAGAAGGAGTTCTTGGCTGCCGGCGAGGCCGGCCAGCAGGGATGCGGCGGTAAGAATGACGAAGCCTGACGAGAAGATGCGCCGGGCGCCAAAAAGGTCGCTGAGACGCCCGCCGAGCAGCAGCAGGCCGCCAAAGGCGATGACATAGGCGTTGAAAATCCAGCTCAGACCGCCCGGGCTGAAGCCCAGTTGCGTCTGGATCGCCGGCAAGGCGACGCCGATGATCGAAGTGTCCAAAATGACGATGAACTGGGCAGCGCAAAGCAGCGCAAGCGCCAGCCACCTCTTGGGATCGGGTCTAGAGAGTTCCATTTCGAAGTTCCTTTGGGTCGTGTTCCGGGCATCCGGAACATCTTGGATCGCGCTTCAAAACCGCGACTTTCTCGACGCCTAAGGCTTCCAACTCTTGGAGGGTCAATAGCCAAAATGGGTGTAATTTGGGAAAGGAACCTTGGCCCGGTGACGGCACTGGGTAGCGACCGGGAGGCGTCGTCCATCAGCAGACCTCCAGTGGGACAAATGCAAAAAGGCCGCAGTGAGACTGCGGCCTTTCGCGAACGGCGCTCGTAAGTTCCTAGCCGGCGTGCGCCCGATCCGGCGCGATGTCGGTGACGCCAAAGCGCGGTTGCCGTTTCTTCGGCTTTGGTGCTGCGGCAGAGGCAAACCCTTCGATTATCGGGCAGTCGGGCCGCCCGTCGCCATAGCAGTTGTTTGCCAAAAGACGCAGGGTGTCGCTCATCGACTTCAGCGCCCTCGCCTTCTCGTCGAGCATGCGGATGTGCTCGAGGGCAATGTTCTTGACGTCCGCACTTGCACGGGACCGGTCCCGCCAAAGGGTCAGGAGATTGCTCATCTGATCGACGGAGAAACCGAGATCCCGCGCCTGGCCGATGAAGCGAAGAGCATGGATTTCGTTTTCGGAGTAGACCCGGTAGCCGGACTCGGTGCGCAGCGGTGCTTTTGTCAGGCCGATGGACTCGTAGTAGCGGATCATCTTGGTGGAGACGCCGCTTGCCTTGGAGGCTTCGCCGATGTTCATGATGCACGCTCCAGAAGGTCCAAACCAGCTGAGGTGGAGGCACGCGACGTGCGCGCCTCAGCGGTTGATGCGAGGGGTGCTGCCTGGGGCGAGACGGGCTCGATATGGGCTGTCCGAAAGCGCATTTTTGCAGTCCTTCATCTGACTGCCGGTGTTGATAGGCCTTCCAACGATTGGAAGGTCAAGCACTTTTCTGCACGGGCAAGGTGCGACCGACTTGGCGCAACGGCCGCAGGTCATTTCTTCGACCCGCAACTGCATGAGAAGCTCCTTTGTTCTGTCTCGCGCACCACTAGATGGGGCCTCCAGCGGTTGCCGGGTGACCCGGCCGTTGTCGACTCGCTCATGTTTAGCCGCCGTCGACTGCTAGATGACAATCCCCGCGCAGCAAGCGATTGTGGCCCTTGGGCCAATCAGGCGGAACAATAGAAAAGCGAGGGGCCATCCCGCACTGGATTGACCGACATCAAATCTGCTGGCGAGAACGCGACTAGACTGTACTGGGGCGCAACCATGGCGCCCGCGCCCACTAGGACGGAGTTTGGCATGCCGAACGTAGGCAACGGCGGTTACCTCCTACGGGCGGAGAAGCTGACCAAGACCTATTCCGCGGGCCCGACCACGATCATTGCCCTGGATGCAGTGGATTTCGTCGCCAGTGCGGGCGAATTCATCGTCATTCTGGGGCCCTCCGGCTCGGGAAAATCCACATTTCTCAACTTGGTCGGTGGCCTCGATACGGCCACGTCCGGGGCGGCATGGTTCCGCGACCAGCAGATCACCAGCCTGGGGGACGCCGCCCTCACCCGCTATCGGCGAAACAGTGTCGGGTTTGTCTTCCAATTCTACAATCTGGTTCCGAGCCTTACGGCTCTCGAAAACGTCAGGTTGGTCACAGAGATCGCCAAGACCCCCATGCCCGCGGAGGAGGCTCTCGATCTGGTCGATTTGACCGACCGCATGGATCACTTCCCCGCCCAGCTCTCCGGCGGTGAACAGCAGCGGGTCGCCATCGCTCGCGCGATCGCCAAGCGCCCTGACCTGCTGCTTTGCGACGAGCCCACCGGGGCGCTCGACTCCCGCACCGGGATCGTCGTGCTGGAAGCGTTGACCAAGGTCAATTCCGAGCTGGGGACAACCACCCTGGTAATAACCCATAACGCCGCGATCCGGACCATCGCTCACCGGGTGGTCAGCTTTGCCGACGGCCGCATCGCCTCAATCGAGGCGAACAGCAACCGGCAGGCGGCCTCAACCGTGCGGTGGTAGCCGCATGACCGCGCTTCACCTCAAGCTGCTCCGCGAAATGACGCGCTTGTGGGCACAAGTGCTGGCTATCGCGCTGGTCATGGCAGCCGGTGTCGCAACACTGATCATCGGCGTCGGAACTTACCAGTCGCTGGATCAAACACGGCAGGTCTACTATCGGGCCAATCGTTTTGCCGACGTCTTCGCTACCGTCACCCAGGCGCCACGCGCGGTGCTGCAAAGCGTTGCCGAAATCGATGGCGTACTGTCGGTCGACGGACGCATCGCCAAGGTGGCCGTTGCAGACATTGAGGGCGTAACAGAGCCGGCCTCGGTATTGCTGGTGTCGCTGTCAAAAGATGGCGGGCAAGCTTTGAACCGCCTCCATCTGAGGAGCGGCCGCTTGCCCGAACCCGGTGGCGTCATAGAGGCCGTGGTAAGTGAGGTCTTCGCCGAAGCGAACGACTTTCGCATCGGTTTTCAGTTCAAGGTCGTGATGAACGGCGCTCTGCGGCAAATCAGGATCGTGGGCATCGGGCTGTCGCCGGAATATGTCTACGCCGTGGCTCCCGGCGAGATCATGCCCAATGAGGGGCGCTTCGGAGTCGTCTGGGTGCCGGAAGCCGTGCTGGCAGCAGCTTACGACCTGGACGGCGCCTTCAACGCTGTCTCGCTCCGTGTGTTGCCCGGCGCCTCCGAGATGGACGTCATAGCCAACCTGGACCGTGTGCTCGCCCCCTTCGGAGGGCAAGGCGCCTATGGCAGACCGCAGCAGACGTCCCACGCCTATCTCGACTCCGAACTCATGCAACTTCGGTCCATGAGCTCGGTGCTCCCCCCGGTCTTCCTGCTGGTTGCCGCTTTTCTCGTCAACATGACACTGACCCGGCTTATTGCATTGGAGCGCGAGCAGATTGGTCTGCTCAAGGCAATCGGCTACTCGGCCTGGTCCATCGGCTGGCACTATATCGAGTTCGTCCTTGTCATTGCGGTTTTCGGCGTCGCGATAGGCATCACGTTCGGCACGTGGGCCGGGGGCGGCCTCACCAACCTCTACGCGCGCTTTTATAGCTTTCCGATCCTCATATTCAGCCGCGACCCGATGCTCTATCTGCTGGCAGGGGGCATTACGGTTGCATCGGCGGTCTTGGGGGCAATCCGGGCCGTACGCAAAGCCGCGCAATTGGCCCCAGCTGTGGCCATGCAGCCGCCGGCGCCCCCCGCATACCGCAGCGTGCTGCCTGGCTGGTTCAGCTCTGTGATCCAGGTCCGCAAAACGTGGATCATGGTCTCCCGCCACCTGCTGCACTGGCCCTGGCGGACCGCCGGCGGCGTTTTGGGGTTGTCGCTTTCTGTTGCAGTTCTGGTGGGTTCGATATGGTCGATCGGCGGCGTCGAACACATGATCGACTACACATTCAACAAGACCGAACGGCAGGACGCCACGATCGGTTTTGCAGGAACCAAACCCGCATCGGCGGCAGCGACCGTGGCACGGCTACCCGGCGTCCTGGCCGTAGAACCGTTCAGGGCTCTGGCGGTGGAGATCGGCAGAGGCCACGTGACGCGCCGGGTCGCCATCGTCGGCCGGCCGGCGGATGGAGCACTTACCCGGCTCCTCGATTCCAGCCTTGCCCCGGTCAAAATCCCCGAATCCGGTCTGGTGATGACCCGTGCCCTCGCAGACATCCTGCGGGTTGGCCGAGGGGACGTCGTGGACATTCGCCTGCTTGAGGGCCGACGGCACAACCGCCTGGTCCACGTATCTGCCATCGTCGAGGGCTATCTTGGCCTAGGCGTATTCATGGAACTCGGCGCCGTGCAGGCGCTCGCTTTGGAAGGGAACAGAATTTCCGGCGTCAACATCACGGTGGACACCCTGATGCAGGATGACTTGTTTGCCGCGCTCAAGCAGACGCCCTCACTGGGGCAGATATCGATGCAGACCATAGCCCTCAAGCAATTCCGCGCGACCATGGCGCAAAATCTGTTTGTGATGATCGGTGTGCTGATCGGCCTCGCCGGCGTCATCGCCTTCGGGGTCGTCTACAACTTCTCGCGCATCTCGCTGTCCGAGCAGGGCCGGGAGATGGCGAGCCTGCGGGTACTGGGGTTCACCCGGACCGAGGTCTCGGTGCTACTGCTGGCCGAAATCGCCATGCTGACGCTGCTTGCACAACCGCTGGGATGGGCCCTTGGGATCCTGATCGCCCTTGGCATGGTCGAAGGGTTTTCCAGCGAGATCTTCAGCATGCCCTTTGTCGTAGGGCCCGAGGTTTTTGCTTACTCGAGCTTGGTGGTGATGACCGCCGCGCTTCTCTCCGGGTTGCTCGTCCGGCGGCGGGTTGATCGGCTGGACCTGATCGCCGTCCTAAAAACCAGGGAATAGAAAAATGTGGGGTCGCATTGTCAGTATCGCGGTCGTTGTCGCAATTGGGGCAGGTGTCGCCTGGGCAGTCTGGCCGCGGCCTATCGCGGTCGAAACCGCAACCGTGGGAACCAGCGACCTGGTGCTGACCGTGGCGGAAGATGGCACCAGCCGCATCCGCGAAATCTTTCACGTCTCGGTGCCCGTCACCGGGCGGCTCACAAGGGTGGGGTTGCACGCCGGCGACAGCGTGGTGCAAGGACAAACCCTGGCATCGATCCAACCGGTAGGACCGGGCCTGCTCGATGAACGTTCGAGGCGTGTTGCCGAAGCCGCGGTGCAGGGAGCGCTGGCGCGGATCAGTGTCGCCGAGGCCAGCCTGGCCCAAGCCCAGGCCAACCGCGACCATGCCCTGGCGGACATGCAGCGCGCCGTGACCCTGGCTGAACGAGGACTGATCTCCACCCAAGCCGAGGAACGGGCCGAACTGACCGCCGAAACGGCGCAAAAGAGCGTTGAGGCGGCGCGGGCGACGCTGCTGATGCACCGGAGGGAATTGGAGAGCGCTCAAGCCTCCCTGATTGAAGGAGAAAGCTCGACCACTGACGCTTGCTGCGTCGAGATTAAAGCGCCGGCTTCGGGGCGCGTGCTCTCGGTATTCAGCGAAAGTGAGCAGGTGATGCAGCCTGGCATGCCGCTAATGGATATCGGGGACCCCTCCGACCTGGAGGTTCACGTCGATGTTCTCTCCCGGGACGCCGTCCGCATCGTTGAAGGTGCCCGTGCAAGCGTCGAGGACTGGGGCGGCGACCCGCTGCGCGCCGAGGTGGCGCTCGTGGACCCGATAGCGGCCACCAAGGTCAGCGCTCTGGGGATCGAGGAACAGCGCACCGGGATCACCCTGCGCTTCCTCGACGGCCCCGAAACCCGCCCCGGCTTGGGCCATGGTTATCGCGTCACCGCCGTCATCGTCGTGTGGGAAGGGAAGAACCTGGTCACGGTCCCGCTGGGGGCGCTCTTTCGCAGCGGGGCTAACTGGTCGGTATTCGTGGTCGAGGGCGGAGCAGCACGTCTCAGAACGCTGACGCTGGGAAGCCGCAATGCCGAAATAGCCGAGGTTACGGACGGGTTGGCACCGGGGGAAACGATTATCATCCACCCCGGCGACAATGTAGTGGATGGTCGCGCCGTGGTGTCGTTGAACTGAAACCTTGGGGATAGTCCCAGCCCGAGCCGCCGCATGGCAGCCAGCGCCTGTGCCACCCAGACGGACCAGGCAGCCTACGAGAGCCGGGGGTTGGGAAGGTATTTGACGCGGGCCTGGCCACCGCACCAATTTCGGAGTTGGCACGGGAATTTTGAGATAGGTCAAGGCCGCCAGCACTCTTTTGCGTCACTGTTGGGAACACCGGAGATCAGTTGCTTCGGTCTTAGCTACAGCCAACTTGAAGAGGTGCCGGGATGAAGGCCCAAGACATTATGTCTCGACCCGTGATGACGCTTTGCCCAGGGCACAGTATCGCTCACGCAGCCCAGACATTGATCGACAACAGGATCAGCGCTCTGCCTGTGATGGACGACGATGCGAGTCTGGTCGGTATGGTGACCGAGGGTGACCTGATCAGGCATCTGGAAATCGGCCCACGCCCCCTGTCGGATTTAACAGCCCCCGAAGCCCTGAACGACTTCATCAAGGCATACAGCTGGCGCGTCGGAGATGTCATGACCGCCCCAGTGATTACCGTTGATCCAGAAGCGACGGTCGAGGAGGTGGCTGCGCTCTTGCGAACGCACAAGATCAAGCGGGTACCGGTCGTGAGCGGCGGGCTCGTCGTTGGCATAGTGAGCCGTCGCGACTTGCTGAACGTAATTGCGCGCCTCAAGCCCGAAGCAATTGCGACTGGCGACGACGCGTTGCGCCTCTGCGTTTCCGCTCGGCTGAACGAGGCATTTCATCTGTCGTCCCGGCCAACCGTCGCTGTGGTGAACGGCGTCATTCACCTGGGTGGAACGATCCGTGATGAGGCCGAACGCCGCGTGATCAAGGTCATCGTTGATGGTGTTCCAGGTGCGGGGGGAATCGAGGATCGCATGGAGGTTGCTGGGGCCTCAGCCGGCCCGACGGCCTAGCTGGAAGCCGGAAACGCGACCTGAAGCCGACGAGCAGCCAGACCCATGGCGGCTTCACCCACAAGGCGAATGCGCATCACCGGCACCACCGGCCTCTTTGTCACCGCGACCTCAACAATGACCCAGATACCGGCAAGCCGGCAGCGCGTCCCGACCGCTTGAGCTTTGTCGTCCTGCCTCGTTCGCACCAACATTGCTGGAGAATTGACCGCGATCAAAAGGCCGACCCGCGCCAACGCATAATGTTGTCTCGTGATTTCCACATGAGGTCCGATGCCATGATTACCGTAGAAACCTACAACAAGGACGTAGACCAGCTTCGGGACAAGATCGCTCGACTGCAAGCTGACCTTTCCGAGGTTATTGGAGCCGTGGGCCAGATTTCTGGCCATGGGCTGGAAGACCTGCGCGAGGAGGCAGCTGCGGGCGCGGCCAATATCAAGAAGCAGGGGCGACAGGTGCAATCCGCACTCTCCCGCAGCGCCGTCCAGCTCGAGACTACGATCGAAAGCTCGATCCGCACGCAGCCGGTGCTGACCGTTGCGCTGGCAATTGCCGCGCTCGCAGTGCTCATCTCGCCGCTGCTCGTTCGCCGCTAGGCCGCGC
The DNA here is from genome assembly GCA_036675975.1 of Devosia sp. Taxonomy (GTDB): domain Bacteria; phylum Pseudomonadota; class Alphaproteobacteria; order Rhizobiales; family Devosiaceae; genus Devosia. The sequence goes on from JAKFDU010000179.1 coordinate 18,034, forward strand.
CAGCATAATGCGCGCCACTTCCTTGCAGGTGGCGCGCCAGTGGCCTCGGTCCAGAGCCTGCTGATGGGGCTGCAATGATCAAGGGACGCCTGCAAATGACAAAGCCTCGAATTGCCCTGTTGCTGGTGTTGGTGCTAGGCGTGGCAGCCATAGCGGTCTTCGTATCCTTCTCACTGGACATGCGGCAGGCCCGTGCAGCGATTGCTGGTCGAGCCCAAGTCGCCGATACCACGGCCGGGCCGATAGAATATGCGGAAGCCGGCAGCGGCGTGCCACTGCTGAGCATTCATGGGGCGGGCGGAGGGTTCGACCAGGGGCTCGACAATGCGACCTCGATGTTGGGGACAGGCTTCCGGCTAATCGCGCCGTCCCGCTTCGGCTATCTTGGGACGCCCGTGCCAGATGACGTGTCGCCAGCGGCGCAGGCGGATGCACACGCGGCACTGCTTGACCAACTGGGCATCCGGCGCGCCGTCGTCCTGGGCACCTCGGCCGGGACCCGTTCCGCGCTCGAGCTCGCCCTAGAGCACCCCGAGCGAGTGTCTGCGCTCATATTGGTGGTGCCAGCGACCTACGTTCCCGATACTGTCCCGCTCGACGTACAACGGAGGGCCGACTACCCTTTCGTTCTCTGGCTGGTAAATATCGGTGCAGATTTCGCCTGGTGGGCACTGGAGCGCATCTCGCCGGACACACTTATCAGTTTCATCGGTGTGCCTCCGGATCTGTTGCGCCAGGCCACGCCGGAAGAACGAGCGGCGGTCACCGCCATGATCCGCAGCATACAACCTCTGTCGGAGCGGTTCGCCGGGATCAACATAGACAGCGAGCCCGATCTTGCCGAACGACCGCTGGATCGACTGGCAGTACCAACACTGCTCATCACTGCGCGCGACGACCTTTTCGACACCCTGCCTTCTGCCGAGTATGCAGCGGCCCACATACCTGGAGCCCGCCTTGTTGTTTATGAGCGCGGCGGGCACCTGCTGGTCGGACATGGCGCCGCGGTGCGCGACGAGATTACGAAATTTCTTGCCGGCACCAATGCGCTAGCGCCCTAGCGCTTCTGGCTTGCGGGTGGTCCGAGCGCCGCTCCGACCACGCTCCGCACGTAATGCGATCCCGGGCCGGCGCGGATTTGATAGAGGAGATGACAATGTACACCTTCGATAAGCAGCTCAAAGGTACGACATTCGAAGCTGCCATCCTGCGCACCAAGGAGGCACTCTCGGCCCAGGGTTTCGGCGTCCTGACCGAGATCGACGTTCAGAAGACGATGAAGACCAAGCTCGATGCCGATATGCTGGGGTACACGATCCTGGGGGCCTGCAATCCCAAAATGGCGTTTGAGGCGATCAAGCTCGAGCCGCGTGCCGGAGCCATGCTCCCCTGCAACGTGATCGTGCGGGAGCAGGCGGATGGCATAATTGAGGTCAGCGCCATTGACCCTGTTCAGTCCATGGCTGCTATCAACAACGAGGCTCTGCGGACTTTGGCCGGGAGGGTAAAGGACATGCTCTCGAAGGTCGTCAGCGCCCTTTAGGAAGGCCTCCGATCTGTGGCCTTCCCTATTGCGGACGATTGTTTGAAGGCAACCGGCGTCGAGCAGACACCCTGGAGGCCTTCACTTTCGCGGACGGTAGGCGGCGTTTCGGCGTAGGCACTGGCGCAGGTCTGCGCCTCAAATGTTTCTGCACGACGTCGTCAGGATGATGGCGGCAATGGAAGGCCAGTCAGATGAGAATAACCACGCACCCTGAAGACCATAGGCTGGAGCGCATCGGCTGGCTGAGGGCCGCTGTCCTTGGTGCCAATGACGGCATTGTCTCGACGGCCAGCCTCATCATCGGTGTTGCGGCCGCTTCGGCCGGCCAAGCCGAAATACTGGTGGCGGGGATCGCGGGGCTGGTGGCCGGGGCGATGTCGATGGCGGCAGGCGAATACGTGTCGGTCAGCTCACAATCGGATACCGAGGCGGCCAGCCTTGAAAAGGAGCGTGCCGAACTCGCGACCCAGCCCGAATTCGAGCACGCCGAATTGAGGAACATCTATGTTGCGCGAGGCCTCGATGAAGCCCTGGCCGATCAGGTTGCGACGCAGCTGATGGCAAAGGATGCGCTGGGCGCTCATGCGCGGGATGAACTGGGCATTTCGGAGATGTCGACGGCAAGGCCCGTGCAGGCCGCCTTGACCTCGGCGCTGACCTTTGCGGTTGGCGCGGCCCTGCCGCTGGTTATGGTCCTGCTCGCTCCTGCGGGCTGGCTGATCTGGGCCGTCGGAATTGCCTCGCTGGTATTTCTTGGACTGCTGGGCGCTGTCGGCGCGCGGGCGGGCGGGGCCGATCCGTGGCGACCAACCGTCCGCGTGCTGTTCTGGGGTGCCCTGGCGATGGCAATCACTGCCGGGATTGGCGCGGTCTTCGGCATTGTCGCCTAGGACGCGTGCTCAGTCGTCATCGCTATCTTGACGGTGGTCATCATCGCCGTCGTGATGGCGGCCCCGATCGTCGTCATCGTCGTCATCGTCGTCCCCGCGATGCGAAGATGCGGCCATTTTCGATGCAGCAAGGTCGGCCTCGCTACAAAGCACTGTGCCGGTCACGCGACCGTTGGGCAGCATGAATGTGCCCTCGGTCTCACTGCCAACGCCAGCCGTCTGGCAGTGATTGTAGATGAGGTCAGGCGTCAGTTGCGCCCTGACGTCCTCCGCCGACGCGGGGAGTGCGGCGCCCAGGCTGCAAAGCGCTACGGCAAGTCGGATGGTTGGTGCGTTCATGGTCAGTCCTCCTTTGTGGGTAGGGATAGATTGGTAGAGTCGGATGCAACGACGCGCGGCCGTTCGATGAACAGGGCCTCGAGTCCGAGCCGAGATGCGATCTCGCCGCCGGCCTTGGGGCCAAGGACGAGCAGAGCGGTCGCCCAGGCGTCGGCGACCATGCAGGTCTGGGCCAGGACGGTCACGGCGGCAGGTCCGTCTGTGAGCGGGGCCCGCCGGTGCGGGTCCATGGTGTGGGCGTAGCGGATGCCCCCGATATCGACGAAGTGCCGGTAATCGCCGGATGTGGCGACGGCGCCCGCGGTCAGTTCAAGGACGCCTTCCGCCTCGCGACGCCCTGTTTCAGGCTTTTCGACCGCGACCCGCCAAGGTGAGCCGTCGGGCTTGCCCCCCGACGCGCGCAGTTCGCCGTCGATCGAGACGAGGAAGTGGGCAATGCCGCGCGCGACGAGCACGCGGGCCAGTTCGTCGACGCCATAGCCCTTGGCGACGCCGGAGAGGTCAAGCGTGACCTCGTCGTGCTTGCGGACCCGGTGCTGTGCGCCATCGAGCTCGATACAGAGGTGGGCAGGTCGTCTCCGAGAATGCCGAGCTGCCGCGATCCGGGCCTGGTCGTGCTCGGCATGAGTGCTGCCGAACCCCCAGGCCGTAATCAGGTCGCCGACGCCGATGTCGAAGGCACCAGCGGTGAGGCGGCCGATTTCCAGCGCTGCGGCTAGCACCGTAAAGAGCTGCTCGGACACATCGAACCAGATGCCCAACGGCGCGCGATTGAGCTGCATCAGCTCGGAATCGGGCTTCCAGGTGGACATCTGAGCGTCCACGGCGTCAACCGCTGCCTGTAGCGCATGGCGCAGGTCCGGCAGATCGTCCGCCGCGCGAGCGTAGTAGACGGCCGAGTAGCGCGTACCCATGGTCGGTCCGCTGATCACCTGCCGGTCAAACAGCGGGGCCGCCATCGCAACCGGATTGGGCCGTTCGCTGAGTTCAGTACGCGTCTTCAAGATACAGTCCTTTTTGCCTGAGTGCTGCGGTCGAGAGGCCGACCGGTGCCAGGCAAACATCGATCGCCTCCCGCACCCCATCGGCCATGTCGCGACCGCCGCAGACCATGATCTGGGCGCCTTGCCGGATAAGGCGACGCAGGGTCTCCGCCTCTTCCAGGAGCAGGGTCTGCACGTAGCCACCGCCCATGACGCGCGAGAAAGTGGCGTTCAGTGATGCCAGCCGCCCATCGTCCAGGGCGATCTGCAAGTCGTCGCGATAGAGAAAGTCCGACGCCGGATCGCGTCCGCCAAAGAACAGATGGACGGGGCGTCGATTGCGGTTGTGACGGACGAAACCCGCCAGCGGAGCCACCCCGGCGCCAGCGCCGATCAGGATCAGCGGCCGACGCCCATGGTCGGGCCGGAAGTCAGGGTTGGACCGGATGAAGGCGTCGATCTTGTCACCGGGCGACAACGAATGGAGGAATTCCGAGCACTGCCCGCCCGATTGCTTGCGCACGCATATTTCCAGCATGCCATCCCGCGATGCCGATGCGAGGGAATAGTAGCGGGGAACGTCGCTACCAGGGGGCACGATACCGACCAAGTCACCGACTTCGAAAGAAGGCAGGCGAACGCCGAACTGTCCAATGGGCCTGGGTGCCCTAAACTTGAGGATCACCACGGGCGCCTGGACTTCCATGCCATAGAAGCTTCGCTCGGCAAGCACGAGTTTGCGCGTCGGCGGCAGTTTTGGGCTGTGGCTCAGCACCAGGGGCAGGCCAAGCTGCTCGCCAAGGAGTTTACCCCAGGCA
>JAKFDU010000180.1:0-2846 GCA_036675975.1 Devosia sp.
CCATGCGCAACGCGGTACCGGATGGCGCATCGACCTTGTGCCGGTGGTGGGCCTCGATGATTTCGATATCGACCTCATCGCCGAGCACCCGCGCCGCGGTATCCAGCAGTTTCAGACAAAGGTTGACGCCAACGCTGAAGTTGGCGGCGAAGACGATCGGAATCTGCTGGCCGGCATCGGCCAGCCGCTGCTTCTCCTCGGGCGTGAAGCCGGTGGTGCCGATGACCATCGCCTTGCCGGCCTGACGGCAGATTTCCAGGTTGTTCAGGGTCACCGAGGGATGGGTGAAGTCGATCAGCACGTCGAAGCGCTCCAGCACAGCGCTCAGGTCGCCCGAAAGCTGCACGCCGATCTTGCCCAGGGCCGCCAGCTCGCCGGCATCGGCACCGACCAGGCTGCTGTCGGGGCGATCGATCGCCGCCCCCAAGCTGGCGCCTTCGCCCTGCTGCACGGCCTCGATCAGGGTCTTGCCCATGCGCCCCGCGGCGCCCATCACTGCTATACGTTGCATACCATCAGCTCCAAGCTGCAAGCCTCAAGCCGCAGGCGACACCCTGCTCAGGCTTGTCGCTTGCGGCTTGCCGCTGATTACTTACAAATCGCCGAAGAAGCGCTTCACACCCTCGAACCAGCCACTGGCCTTCGGCGAATGCGAACTGTCGCCCTCCAGGGTCTGACGGAACTCGTCGAGCAGTTCGCGCTGGCGCCGGCTGAGGTTGACCGGGGTTTCCACCGCCACCCGGCACATCAGGTCACCGGCACCGCCGCCGCGCACCGGCGCCACACCCTTGCCACGCAGGCGGAACAGCTTGCCGGTCTGGGTGCCCTCCGGAATCCTCAGCTTGACCCGGCCATCCAGGGTCGGCACCTCCAGCTCGCCACCCAGCGCCGCATCGGCGAAGCTGATCGGCACCTCGCAATACAGGTGCTTGCCGTCGCGCTGGAAGATCGCATGCTCGCGCACATTGACCACCACATACAGGTCGCCAGCCGGACCACCCATGGCACCCGCCTCGCCCTCACCGGACAGGCGGATACGGTCACCGGTGTCGACGCCGGCCGGCACCTTGACCGACAGGGTCTTGTGCTCTTCCACCCGGCCATGGCCGTGGCAGGAACCGCAGGGGTCGGTGATCATCTTGCCGCTGCCGTGGCAGCGCGGGCAGGTCTGCTGCACCGAGAAAAAGCCTTGCTGCATGCGCACCTGACCGATACCGCCACAGGTGGTACAGGTCACCGGGCTGGTGCCCTTCTTCGCCCCGGAGCCCTCGCACACCTTGCAGTTGACCAGGGTCGGCACGCGGATGGTCACGGTGGCGCCGCGCACCGCCTCTTCCAGATCCAGCTCCAGGGTGTAGCGCAGGTCGCTGCCGCGCTGGGCGCCGCCACGCGAGCCGCCACGGCCACCGCCAAAGAAGTCGCTGAACACATCGCCGAAGATATCGGAGAAGTTCGCCCCACCGAACCCGGCACCGGCACCGCCCCCCATGCTCGGATCGACACCGGCATGCCCGTACTGATCGTAGGCTGCGCGCTTGCCGGCATCCGACAGCACTTCGTAGGCCTCGTTGGCCTCCTTGAACTTGTCTTCCGATGCCTTATCGTCCGGATTACGGTCCGGGTGATGCTTCATCGCCAGGCGCCGGTAGGCTTTCTTCAGCTCCGCCTCGCTGGCGCCGCGCTCGACCCCCAGCACCTCGTAATAGTCACGCTTAGCCATAAGTCCTCAACACCCTTGAATCATCTCCTCCAGACACGCCAACGCGGGAGCAAGCTCCCGCGCGGGCGGATAATGCCGGCCGCGGCTCGCGCCACGGCCGACTGGAGCGGCAGTAAGCTTGGTGCGCTTACTTGTTTTCCTTGACCTCTTCGAACTCGGCGTCGACCACGTCGTCGCCCGCACCCTTGCCGCTGTCGGCCTGCTGAGCCTCGGCGCCCGGTTGCGGCTGTTCGGCATACATCTTCTGCGCCAGCGGCGTGGTGGCTTCCGACAGGGCATTCATCTTGGCCTCGATGGCGGCCTTGTCGTCACCCTTCACCGCGACTTCCAGATCGGCCAGAGCCTTCTCGATGGCGACCTTCTCGTCCGCAGTAGCCTTGTCGCCGGCTTCGGTGAGCATCTTGCGAGTCGCATGCACCAGCTGATCGCCCTGATTGCGCGCGGTCACCAGCTCTTCGAACTTGCGATCTTCCTCGGCATGCGCCTCGGCGTCGCGCACCATCTGCTGGATTTCCTCCTCGGACAGGCCGGAGTTGGCCTTGATCACGATGGACTGCTGCTTGCCGGTGGCCTTGTCCTTCGCCCCCACGTGCAGGATGCCGTTGGCGTCGATGTCGAAGGTCACCTCGATCTGCGGCACGCCGCGCGGCGCTGGCGGAATCTCGGCCAGGTCGAACTTGCCCAGCGACTTATTCTGCGAGGCCTGCTTGCGCTCGCCCTGCAGCACATGGATGGTCACCGCGCTCTGGTTGTCGTCGGCAGTGGAGAACACCTGGGATTTCTTGGTCGGGATGGTGGTGTTCTTCTCGATCAGCGCGGTCATCACCCCACCCATGGTTTCGATACCCAGGGTCAGCGGCGATACGTCGAGCAGCAGCACGTCCTTGACGTCACCGGCCAGCACCGCGCCCTGGATGGCCGCACCCATGGCCACGGCTTCGTCCGGGTTGACGTCCTTGCGCGCTTCCTTGCCGAAGAACTCGGCCACGGTCTTCTGCACCAGCGGCATGCGGGTCTGGCCGCCGACCAGGATCACGTCGTGGATCGCGCCGACGTCGATACCGGCATCCTTCATGGCGATACGGCACGGCTCGATGGTGCGCTGCACCAGGTCTTCCACCAGGGC
>JAKFDU010000181.1:0-1562 GCA_036675975.1 Devosia sp.
GGCGCGCCGATCTTCGTCACGTCCGCCTCGGGAACCGCGACGACATTGATCGCCAGAGAGGTCGCGAGGTCGCGGATCGAGGCAACGCCCAATCCCGCCGACTGCAGCGTCGCGTCGAGCTGCCGGTTCTTGATCAGCTCCACCGACTCGGCGAATGGCAGATATTCGATCTTGCCGAGATCCTCGTACTTCATGCCGGCGGCGGCGAAGATGGCGCGCGCGTTGAGCTCGGTGCCGGAGGCCGGCGCGCCAACCGACAGGCTCTTGCCCTTGAGGTCGGCGAGCGTCTTGATGCCGGACTCCTGGCTGGCGACGATCTGGATGTAATTGGGATAAGCGCCAGCGATGGCGCGCAACTTGGTCAATGGCGCCTTGAAACCGGCGTCTTCCACGCCGTTCTTGGCATCCGCCACCGAGTCGCCCAAGGCCAGGGCCAGCTCCCCACGCCCGGCTTGCAGTAGATTGAGGTTTTCCACCGAGGCCTTGGTGGCTTGTACCGAGGTCTTGGCGTCCTGGATGCCGGTGCTGTAGATCTGTGAAAGCCCGACCCCGATCGGGTAATAAACGCCGCTGGTGCCTCCCGTCAGGATGTTGATGTACACCGGGCCTGCTTGGGCCGCAGTCGTAACCGCCAAGGCTGCCGCGGCGGCCAGGAGGGTGAAGCGCTGGTTGACTCGCATGGGGAACTCTCCGTCTTGTTATGGCTTTATGCAGAGTCCTTCCACTGTAGTTCAAACGCGGGTGATGGCGAGTCGAGCGGCCGTAAAGGCTTTTTGTGGCAAGGGAGCTTGCTCCCGCTGGGCTGCGCAGCAGCCCTGAAACCAGGCAGCCCGGTATGTCTGTTTGATTCAATCAGCTTCATTCGGGACCGCTTCGCGCCCCAGCGGGAGCAAGCTCCGGGTTCCATTCACTGTCTGGCTCTAGGGGCCGTACTGCCACGCACCGTCAACCCAAACGGCAACACTACATGGCGTTCGGCAATCGGCTTCTTCTCGATCAGGGCGATCAGCATCTCCACCGCTTTTTGACCAAACGTTTCGGCAGGCTGTGAAATGGTGGTCAGGGGTGGGTCGCAGTAGGCGGCGAACGGGATGTCGTCAAAACCCACCAGGGAAATATCCTCGGGCACCCGCAGGCCCATTTGCTTGATGCGCCTGAGCGCGCCGATGGCCATTTCGTCGTTTTCACAGAACAGCGCGCTGGGACGGTCGGCCAACTCCAGCATCGCGCCGGCGCCGTCGTCACCGGCCTTCAAGGTGAAGTCGCCATGGCAGATCAGGCTGGGGTCGACGGCGATGCCAGCCTGGCGCAGGGCATCCTGGTAGCCGGCCACGCGGTCCAGGGTCAGGGGGCTGCTGCGCGGCCCCTTGATGATGCCGATGCGGCGGTGGCCGAGGCCGATCAGGTGCTCGGTCATGGCTTGGGCGGCGGCCCGGTTGTCGAGGCTGATGGTCGGGTAGGGGGCACCTTTGACCACTTCGCAGGCGTTGACCAGCGGCAGGCTTTCGGCGCCCGTGGGCATCGATTCGAAAGGATCGCTGGCGCGCAACTGGATCACCCCG
>JAKFDU010000182.1:0-4232 GCA_036675975.1 Devosia sp.
CGATGCCGTCTTCTTCCTTCAGGCGCTCGAAGATCACCTTGACCTTGGCGATGGCCGCGTCCCACACCGAGATGTCGCGCTGCTGCGAACCGACGTGGAAGGAGATGCCATAGGGCACCAGGCCCAGCTGGCGGGCGAGGATCAGCAGGTCCATGGCCATGTCGGTCTGGCAGCCGAACTTGCGCGACAGCGGCCAGTCGGCGGTAGTCGAGCCTTCGGTGAGGATGCGCACATAGACCTTGGAACCCGGCGCGGCCTTGGCGATGTTGCGCAGGTCGGCCTCCGAGTCGGTGGCGAACAGGCGCACGCCCTTCTCGAAGAAGTAGCGGATGTCCTTGGCTTTCTTGATGGTGTTGCCGTAGCTGATGCGCTCCGGGCCGACGCCACGACTCAGCACCTTGTCCAGCTCGTAGATCGAGGCGATGTCGAAGTTCGAGCCCTTGTCCTTGAGCAGATCGATGATCTCGACCGCCGGGTTGGCTTTTACCGCGTAGTAGACCTTGGCGAATTCGAAACCGGCGCGCAGGTCATCGTAGGCCTTGCCGATGATCTGCGTATCGATCACCACGAAGGGGGTTTCGTGCTGATCGGCGAACGCCTTCATGCGCTGGAAAGTGGCGGGTGCGTAATAGTCTTCGACCTTGATCGACATGCTCGGGGCTCCAAATGGCACAACCAACGGGACGTGTTAGGGGTGGCCTGCGGCTGCACCGCCGGCCTGAACGTCTGATCAGTTTCCCCACTTTGGTTCGCCTACTTCCCAAGGCATGTCGCCGAGTATCGCGCGCGATCTCTCGTCGTCAGTACTTGAGCCGGATGGATCGTTGCCAGCATGGACGTTCGGGCGCGAACTTTAGGACCATGGGGAGCTGAGATCAATCAAAAATTGCCGTGTTTTCGATCCCCCCGTCGCCATCGCGGTTGATCGTTTTAGATACACAACAAAGCGTGCCGGAATGCTGCACAAGCCGCTCGTCATGCGCGCTTCTACCCGACTGACTATAGTCGCCGCGCCGGGCGGCGTTTGCCGTTATAATCGGCGCCTTTTTTGACAGACCGACTATCAGTCGACGGGTTCCCCGAGCATGAGCAAGCAGGCCGCCGAAGTCGCCAAGAGGCGCACATTCGCCATCATTTCCCACCCCGACGCCGGTAAGACCACCATTACCGAGAAACTCCTGCTGATGGGCAAGGCGATTGCCGTCGCCGGCACGGTGAAGTCGCGCAAGTCCGACCGCCATGCCACCAGCGACTGGATGGAGATGGAGAAGCAGCGCGGCATCTCCATCACCACCTCGGTGATGCAGTTCCCCTACCGCGAGCACATGATCAACCTGCTCGACACCCCCGGCCACGAGGACTTCTCGGAAGACACCTACCGCACCCTGACCGCGGTGGACAGCGCGCTAATGGTGCTCGACGGCGGCAAGGGCGTGGAGCCGCGCACCATCGCCCTGATGGACGTGTGCCGGCTGCGCGACACGCCGATCGTCAGCTTCGTCAACAAGCTCGACCGCGACATCCGCGACCCGATCGAGCTGCTCGACGAGATCGAGGCGGTGCTGAAGATCAAGGCCGCGCCCATCACCTGGCCGATCGGCTGCTACCGCGACTTCAAGGGCGTCTACCACCTGGCCGATGACTACATCATCGTCTACACCCCGGGCCACGGCCACGAGCGCACCGAGACCAAGATCATCCAGCACCTGGACTCCGACGAGGCCCGCGCCCACCTGGGCGATGAGTACGAGCGCTTCCTCGAGCAGCTGGAGCTGGTGCAGGGCGCCTGCCACGAATTCGACCGCGAGGAATTCCTCGCCGGCCAGCTGACCCCGGTGTTCTTCGGCACCGCCCTGGGCAACTTCGGCGTCGATCACGTGCTCGATGCGGTGGTCGACTGGGCGCCGATGCCGCTGGCGCGCGCCGCCCACGAGCGGGTGGTCGAGCCGGTGGAGGAGAAGTTCTCCGGCTTCGTGTTCAAGATCCAGGCGAACATGGACCCCAAGCACCGCGACAGGATCGCCTTTATGCGCATCTGCTCGGGCAAGTACAGCCAGGGCATGAAGATGCGCCACGTGCGCCTGGGCAAGGACGTACGCATCGGTGATGCCCTGACCTTCTTCTCCAGCGAGCGCGAGCAGTTGGAGGAAGCCTATGCCGGCGACATCATCGGCCTGCACAACCACGGCACCATCCAGATCGGCGACACCTTCAGCGAAGGCGAAAATCTCGGCTTCACCGGCATCCCGCACTTCGCCCCGGAACTGTTCCGCCGCGTGCGCCTGAAGGACCCGCTGAAATCCAAGCAGCTGCGCCAGGGCCTGCAACAGCTGGCCGAGGAAGGCGCGACCCAGGTGTTCTTCCCCGAGCGCAGCAACGACATCATCCTCGGCGCGGTCGGCGTGCTGCAGTTCGACGTGGTCGCCAGCCGCCTGAAGGAGGAATACAAGGTCGAGTGCGCCTACGAACCGATCACCGTCTGGTCGGCGCGCTGGATCGAGTGCGCGGACAAGAAGAAACTCGAGGAATTTTCCAACAAGGCGGTGGAGAACCTGGCGCTGGACGGCGGCGGCCACCTCACCTACCTGGCGCCGACCCGGGTCAACCTGAGCCTGATGGAAGAACGCTGGCCGGACGTGAAGTTCAGGGCGACGCGCGAGCATCATTGATCGGTGATCGGTGGTGAACGCCAACCCTCACCCCAGCCCTCTCCCTGGAAGGGAGAGGGGGCCGTTCGGCGGTGGTTGGATGATCGCGGCTAGCAGGCTCCACACGGTCGGCTCCCTCTACCCTCCGGGGAGAGGGCTGGGGTGAGGGGCAGCAATTTCAGCCTGTCGCAGAATCTCCGCCAGCACCTCCAGCATCTGCCCCAAAACCTCCCGGTTACTAAACCGAATCACCCGAATCCCATATCTCTCGAGATAGCGATTACGCTCGGCATCCCGGTGCAAAGCCTCATCGCTAAAGTGCTGCCCACCATCCAGCTCAATGGCCAAGCGCAAGTCGGCACAATAGAAATCCAGCACATAAGGCGGCAAGGGATACTGCCGCCGAAACTTGAACCCGCCGAGCTGGCGATTTCTCAGGCGTTGCCAGAGCAACCGTTCGCAGTCGGTCAATTCATGACGCAGGTGCTGGGCAAATTCGCGCTGCTCGGCCGTAGGCCGCTGGCCGCCTTTGGGCATGCTTCACCTCCGTGTGAAATTCGCCCCTCACCCTAGCCCTCTCCGCAAAGGGGAGAGGGAACTAATTTGTACGCGCCAAGAAGGTCATGGTCAGCCCGCCACCAATATAGGCGAGCGATCAACTCTGAAACGCTCGCTACGCCTTCTCCCCCGCCGCCACCATCCCCACCGCCTCGCCGCGCTTGATCAGCGCATAGGCCACCCCGGTCAGCAGGCTGCCCGCCACTATCGCCAGCAGGTACAGCGCCGCGTGGTTGATCGCGTTGGGGATCAGCAGCACGAACAGGCCGCCGTGCGGGGCCATCAGCTTGCAGCCGAAGTACATCGACAGCGCACCGGTCAGGGCGCCGCCGGCGATGCTCGCCGGGATCACCCGGAACGGGTCCTTGGCGGCGAAGGGGATCGCCCCCTCGGAGATGAAGCACAGCCCCAGCACGCCGGCGGCCTTGCCGGCTTCGCGCTCGCTCTGGGCGAACTTGTGCCGCGCCAGCACCGAGGCGATGGCCATGCCGATCGGCGGCACCATGCCGGCGGCCATCACCGCCGCCATCGGCGCATAGCTCTGCGAGGCCAGCAGGCCGACGGAGAAGGCATAGGCGGCCTTGTTGATCGGCCCGCCGAGGTCGACGCACATCATGCCGCCGAGCAGCAGGCCGAGCAGGATCGCGTTGGTGCTGCCCATGCTGTCGAGGAAGCCGGTCAAGCCCTTGAGCATGCCCGCCACCGGCTGGCCGACCAGGTAGATCATCACCAGGCCGGTGAACAGGCTGGCCAGCAGCGGGATGAGCAGGATCGGCTTGAGCGCCTCGACGCTGGCCGGCAACTGCAGCCAGCGGTTCAGCGCCCGCGCGGCGTAGCCGGCGAGGAAACCGGCGATGATGCCGCCGATGAAGCCCGCGCCCAGGCTGCTGGCCAGCAGGCCGCCGATCATCCCCGGGGCCAGGCCCGGACGGTCGGCGATGGAGTAGGCGATATAGCCGGCCAGCACCGGCACCATCAGCTTGAACGCGGCATCGCCGCCGATCTGCATCAGCGCCGCGGCCAGGC
>JAKFDU010000183.1:0-35308 GCA_036675975.1 Devosia sp.
CTACGACAACCTGCTATTCTCCGTTGATACCTTCGGCAATCGCTACCTCTTCCTCAACACGACCCGCCAACAGCTCGAAACCCAGCCGGCTTACGACCCGGCGACCTATGCGGACGAGCGGGCAAGCCAGCGCATGTCGATTGCGCCCTGAGCGCCACTTCCGTCCCCACGCCGCTACAGCCAGGGCCCGGCAATCCGGGCCCTGGCCACCGGCTCATCCGGCGTAGGGGACCTCGACATCGACAACCCAGGTGATCCCGAAGCGATCCCTCAGCATGCCATAAAGCGGTGCCCAGCCGGCCGGTCCCAGCGGTTGGATCACGGTCGAACCGGCGGCAAGTTTGGCCCAATAGTCGCTGATTTCATCACCTGTCTGTCCACGCAACGAGACAAAGAACGGGATCTCGCCAGCGTTCCACGCCAGGCTTGAGGGCACGTCATAGGCCATGATGGCAAAGCCGCTTTCGGCGGCGACCTGTCCCCACATCACCTGGTCGGCCTCGGCGGTGTTCTGCACGTTGCCGGCATCTCCATAGGTGACCACCACCAGATGGCCGCCGAAAACCGACTGGTAGAATTCCAGCGCGGCGCGGGCATCGCCCCGGAAATTGAGATGGGTTGTGGTTTTGACGGTCATTGCAGGCTCCTTTGTGTGTCGTGACGGCACCTGCTATAGCCGGGGCCAACTGCCAGTTTTCGACAGTTGGACCAATGGCCAGACCCGACCGCCTTTTCCGCCTGCTGCAAGCCATCCGCATGATGCCCGCGCCGATCACCGCGGCGCGCCTGGCCGAGGAAATGGACGTATCGCTGCGCTCGCTCTATCGCGACATCGACAGCCTGCGGGCCGCAGGCGCCCGGATCGAGGGGGAGCGCGGCTATGGCTACCGGCTCATCGAGGACAATGCCCTGCCGCCGCAGACCTTCGACCGAACCGAGATCGAGGCCATCGTCCTGGGGCTGGCCGAAGTGCGGCATATGGGCGATCCCGCTCTGGCGCGCGCCGCCATGTCCGTGCTCGCCAAAGTCGCGGCCACCCTGCCCGACGATCGCGAGCAGCACCTGTTCCACGCCATTTCGCACGTCTATCGGCCGGACGCCCGCTACGACCCGCCGTCGCATTTGCAGGCCATCCGCGAAGCCTGCTGGGCCGAACAGTCACTGGCCATCAGCTATGTCGACAAGGGGCAGACCACCACCGAGCGGACCATCCTGCCGCTGGCTATCGTCTATACCGACCACGCCCTGACGCTATTGGCCTGGTGCTGCCTGCGCGAAGCCTTCCGCATGTTCCGGCTGGAGCGCATCGTCGAGCTGAGCCCCACCGGAGCCAGCTTCCGGCCGCGCCGCGCCGCGCTGTTGCGCGACTATCTCGCCGATCTGCAAGCGGGCGATGATGCAGCAGGCGAGGCGCGCCTGCCCCCTTGAAATCGCTGGCGGGAAAAACCAGATCGAACATTGCCCGGCCGCAGCCGGGTGAGAGCTGAAGCTTCTCCCTGTACCTATGTTGCTCAATTGAGGATGTAGCTATGAGGACTGACCTCGATCTCATCACCAACCCCTTCGACATCGCCGAGATCACCCGCTCCGACTTCGTGGGGTATTATCACCCCCGCGAAATCGTCGCCGATCCGTTGCTGACCATCGCCCGCAAGCGCGCGCTGCTGGCGCGCTGGCTGTCGGACGCCAATGCGCTGCCCAACGCACCCGCCTTTCGCCGATCGCCGGCTGGCGTGACGGCGACCGTCGATGAAATCAGGATGGCCATGGACAAGCTCGACGAGATGGTAGAGGCCGTCGTGCTGGCCAATGGCCGGCGGACCAGCGGCATCGCCGCCTAGCCCCCCGCGCCCCGTCTTACCGGGGCGCCTTCCCTGCAGTCTGATGCACCAACGTAAAAAGGCCCGCCTGCGCGAGCCCTTTCCAATTTCGAGCGATCGGTGTCGCTACTGCCGCGAGAACCGCAGCCGGCCGATCTCGTCATATTCGGACTGCTCGACCTTGAGCTGCTCGGCGGCCTCGCGCTGGTGCTCGCGCTGGTCCAGCAATTCGACCTTCTTGAGGTCTTCGAGCGCTTCGGCCAGGCCATCCTGGGCCGCTTCGAGCTTGCCCCGCATGTCGCTGGCGGAATTGAGCAGATTGTCGCGCCTGGTCAGCGCGGCCTTGGCAAAGGTCGAATAGGCGAAGTGGGCCACATCGGAAATGCCGGTCTTGGTGTGCTCGATTTCGATCTGCTGGTCGAGTTCGGACGCCATGCGCTCGAAATCGGCAATCATCATCTCGATCTGCGCAACCTGACGGCGCTTCTCATCCACCTGGAACTTCTTGAGCCGAATGAGGCTCTCGCTGCGCGATTTCAAGACCTGTACTCCTTACACACCAAGTCAGTTCCGGGACCGATACACATGTCCCATCAGCCCGCCGCGCCCGCCTCGGCAACAATCGCTTCGAGCATTCTGTAGCCCTCGGCAATATCAGTCGTCTCTTCCCGCTGCTGCCCGAGAAACGCCTCGAGCGCGGGATTGATGGCGATCGCGCGGTCCACTTTCGGATCTGACCCTTTCCGGTAAGCCCCCAGCCGGATCAGTTCCTCCATGTCCGAATAGATGGACATGAGCTCTCGCGCCTTTTGCAGGACCGGCCGCACTTCGACCGGTACACACCCTGGCATGGTGCGCGAGATGGACCGGAGCACGTTGACTGCCGGGTAGCGTCCCCGCTCGGCAATCCCGCGCTCCATTACGATGTGCCCATCGAGAATACCGCGCACGGCGTCCGCAATGGGCTCATTGTGATCATCACCTTCGACTAAAACGGTAAATAGTCCGGTAACAGAACCTGTCGTGGGTGTGCCCGGACCTGCCCGTTCCAACAATCGTGGCAATTCAGTGAACACTGTCGGCGGATAACCCTTGGCCGTCGGCGGCTCGCCGATGGCGAGGCCAATCTCGCGCTGCGCCATGGCGAAGCGGGTCAGGCTGTCCATCATGCACAGTACGCGCAGCCCCTGGTCGCGGAAATATTCCGACAGCGCCAGGCTCATATAGGCAGCCTGACGGCGCATCAGCGCGGCCTCGTCGGACGTGGCGACGACCACGATGGCATGCGCCAGCCCTTCTTCGCCCAGATATTCCTGGATGAATTCGTGCACCTCGCGCCCGCGCTCGCCGATGAGGCCGATCACCGTTACGTCCACATTGGCATTGCGCGCCAGCATCGACATCAGCACCGACTTGCCCACGCCCGAGCCGGCGAAGATACCCATGCGCTGGCCCTCGCACAGCGTGGTGAAGGTATTGAGGCACCGCACCCCCAGCTCCAGCGGATCACCCACGCGCACGCGGTCATGCGCCAGCAGCGGATTCTGCCGCAGTGGATAGGCCGTCGCTCCTCGGGGCAGCGGCCCCTTGCCGTCGATCGGTTCGCCATCGGCATTGATCACGCGGCCAAGCCAGCCCGGCGAGGGAAAGGCGGCCCCGTCGTGCCGCTGGAACACCGCCTTGCAGCCCAGCCTCACCCCGGCGAGTTGTCCGAACGGCAGACAGAGCGCATGACCATCCCTAAAGCCGATGATCTCGGCGCCCAGCCGTTCGCCATTGACGGTCTCGATCTGCACCCGGCCGCCCACGCGCAATTCCCGCACCGGCCCGACGATTTCGATCAGCAGGCCCTGCACGGATTTGACGCGGCCGAACACCTCGACATCGTCAATCGCATCGATGGCAGAGATCAGTGCTTTCATCTCACGTTCAGTTTCCGTTCATCGGGTCATCAAACTATGGTTTCCCGGTCGCTCGAATCGTCTCAGGCTACGAATCACACAGTAACCGATCGTTAAGCAAAAGGCGCTATTTGAGGGTTTGGCCCCGTCCGTCCGCTGCTTTGCACCGACCCCGCGCCAACCCCCTGACACAGCCACAATTGCTTGAGTCGAGAGAGTCGGTTGAAACCTCTTCTTAAACCATTTTCTTAAGAAAATTCGATAAGATTAACCGTTAAATTTCAATAACTTAGACTTAATTTACCCTAATGACGTTTGCGTATTGCCCAACCGAATTAAACTTTGTTAACTATTTGGGCTTAGGGTTCAGTCATATCCAGTAGGGTTGGAGTGAGGCGGCGTCCTGGTCGCTAAGCCTCACGGGTTCCAGCAGGAACGAATGGCAAGGGGAATATAATGCGGGTACTCCTTATTGAGGACGACAGCGCGACAGCGCAAAGCATCGAACTGATGCTGAAGTCCGAAAGCTTCAACGTCTACACCACCGACCTCGGTGAAGAAGGCGTCGATCTTGGTAAGCTCTATGACTACGACATCATCCTTCTCGATCTGAACCTGCCCGATATGAGCGGCTATGAGGTGCTTCGCACCCTGCGCGTCGCCAAGGTGCAGACGCCGATCCTGATCCTCAGCGGCCTTGCCGGCATCGAGGACAAGGTTCGTGGCCTCGGCTTCGGCGCCGACGACTACATGACCAAGCCCTTCCACAAGGACGAACTCGTGGCCCGCATCCACGCCATCGTCCGCCGGTCCAAGGGCCATGCCCAGTCGGTCATCTCGACCGGCGACCTCACGGTCAACCTGGATACCAAAACCGTCGAAGTGCAGACCCAGCGGGTGCACCTCACCGGCAAGGAATACCAGATGCTCGAGCTGCTCTCCCTCCGCAAGGGGACCACGCTCACCAAGGAAATGTTCCTCAACCACCTCTATGGTGGCATGGACGAACCCGAGCTCAAGATCATCGACGTGTTCATCTGCAAGCTCCGCAAGAAGCTCAGCGTGGCAACCGGTGGCAAGAATTACATCGAGACCGTCTGGGGTCGCGGCTATGTGCTGCGCGAGCCCGACGAGAGCGAAGTCTACGCCGACAACGTCGCCTAGGCTCCCAGGCTCCGGCGACGATCAAAAAGCCCCGCGCGAACTCTCGTGCGGGGCTTTTGCTTGCCGCGACGCCTCGCCGCTGCGACACCATTTCACCGCACTGCACCGCCGTCGCGCACTAGACTGTCCCGGTCGATGACGGAGGTCCGAAATGGCCCGCGACTTTGTCTATCCGGACGATGGCCTGCTGCGACAGTACTTTGCCCAAGGCGACTTCCTTGACGGCCAGTCGGTTCCGTTGCTGCATCCAGCGCCCGATGCCGCCACCCTCACCATCGCCACCTTCTTCAACATGCCCGGCTGGGTCGTTGGGCTGTTGGCGCTGCGCGACCGGCTGGTAAGCCCCTTCGGTCTGAGGACCGGCAGCCAGCACGACCTGCGACCACCCACGCGCGACGAGGTCGTTTCGGCCACCTATCCGGGCATCTTTGCCGTGCATGCCGCTACCGACGACGAAGTCATTCTCGGCTGCAATGATACGCACCTGGATTTCCGCGTCTCGATCCTGCGCTCCAGGCGGGAGGATCTGGTGGCCCTCAGCACCTGGGTGCGGCCGCACAACCAGTTCGGCCGGGCCTACCTGGCGCTGGTCTATCCATTCCACCGCGTCATCGTCGCCCGCTGCCTCGCCAACGCCAGCAACCTCGGCATCGTCAGACAATAAAAATCCGTCGGCATGTCGAACCGATCCGATCTCGTTCGTCGCTTGGATAGAAGCGCGGTCGGGAGGCTGCGTAGCACCCCAGAGGAGACCACCTATGATCCGCACTGCCATCATCGCAGCAGCCATGCTCATGACATCAGCCGCCTTTGCCCAGTCCGAGCCCGTCGGGGAGACCGTCGAGGTCAACGGCATGCAGATGTATTACGAGGTCAGCGGCGAAGGCGATCCGCTGATCGTCCTGCACGGCGCCTATATGAACATCCCCACCATGGGCGCCATCATTCCCAGGCTCGCCGAGACCCACAAGGTCTACGCCCTCGAATTCCAGGGCCATGGCCGCACCACCGATATCGATCGCCCCATCACCTATCCCAACCTCGCCAGCGACGTGGCCGTCTTCATGGACGAGATCGGCATCGAAAAGGCCGACGTCTTCGGCTATTCCATGGGCGCCGCCGCCGCCCTGCGCCTGGCCATCGACCACCCCGAAAAGGTCGATCAGTTGGTCACGGCTTCCGTGGGCTATGACGTCTCCGGCTGGCAGCCGGCCTTCACCGCCTTCATTCCGCAGATGGCGCCCGAAATGTTCGTCGGCACCCCCATGGAAGACGAGTGGAAGAAGCTCGCGCCCAATCCCGACGGCTTCCGCGCCGTGGTCGAGAAGCTGATTGCCCTCGAGCACGAACCCATGGCCTGGGAAGCCGAGGTCAAGGCGCTCAAGACCCCCGTACTGATCATCGCCGGCGACGCCGATGTCTCCACCCTCGAACACAACGTGGCCATGTTCCGCCTGCTGGGCGGCGGCGAAATGGGTGACATGGGCGCGCCGCTCTCCCCCTCGCGCCTGGCCATCCTGCCCGCCACGTCCCACACCGCGGTCATCAATCAGGTCGACCTGCTCCACGGCTTCATCGAGCCGTTCCTGCAAGGCGAAACACCGGCCGGCTTCATGGGTCAGTAAGGCCGCGACGCCGAGCAAGGAATGGGGGGCTTTGCCTCCCATTTTCCTTTTCCACGAACCAGTTGCAGGTGACGCGCGATGCTGGTTTCATCCGCCACCATGAGCGAATCCGAAACCCACCGCGCCATCAACAGCGTCTGGAAAATCGAGCAGGCCCGCCTGATAGCGGGCCTGACGCGCATGGTGCGCGACATCTCCCTGGCCGAGGAGCTGGCGCAGGACGCGCTGATCATCGCGCTCAACAAATGGCCGGAAACCGGGGTCCCCAACAATCCCGGTGCCTGGCTGATGCAGACGGCCAAGCGCCGCGCCATCGACTATTTCCGCCACCGCAAGATGGCCAGCACCAAGCTCGAGGAAGTCGGCCGTATCATCGAGGACGACGCCCCGGACCACGAGGCCGAGATCATCGAGAGCCTCGACGACGAGGTCGGCGACGATCTGCTGCGGCTGATCTTCACCTCGTGCCATCCCATCCTGCCGGCGGAATCGCGAGTGGCCTTGACCCTGCGCCTGCTCGGGGGCCTCACCACCGAGGAAATCGCCCGCGCCTTCCTTGCTGCCGAACCCACCATCGGCCAGCGCATCGTCCGCGCCAAGAAGGCCATCGCCGATGCCGGAATTCCCTTCGAAGTGCCCCGCGGCGCCGAGCGCGAGGAGCGGCTGGGTTCGGTCCTGGGTGTGCTCTATCTCATTTTCAACGAGGGCTATTCGGCCACGTCAGGCGACGACCTGATCCGCCCTCAGCTGTGCGAGGAAGCCATGCGCCTCGGTCGCACGCTGGCCCGGCTGTCGCCTGACGATTCCGAGGTCCATGCCCTGGTGGCACTGATGGAAATCCAGGCGTCGCGCGCCGCTGCCCGCACCAACAAGCGCGGCGAGCCGGTGCTGCTGCTCGATCAGGACCGCTCGCGCTGGGACCAGTTGCTGATCCGCCGCGGCCTTGCGGCACTCGACCGCGCCATCGCCCTGGGTGGCGAAAATGCCCCTTATGCCCTCCAGGCCGCCATCGCCGCCTGCCATGCCCGCGCTCGCAAGGGAGCCGACACCGACTGGGCCCGTATATCGTCGCTCTATGGCGTGCTGGCCCAGGTCACGCCCTCGCCGGTGATCGAGCTCAACCGCGCCGTCGCCGTGTCCATGGCCGAGGGTCCGGCGGCCGCCTTGCTGCTGATCGACGCCATCAAGGACGATCCCACGCTCCGCAACTATCACCTGCTCTATGGTGTGCGGGGCGATCTCCTCAGCAAACTGGGTCGCCACACCGAGGCCATGCTCGAATTCCGCCGCGCCGCGGAACTGACCCGCAACGAGCGCGAAAAAACCTATCTGCTTGGCAGGGCCGAACAAACCGCCTAGGCGGCGAGCGATGAACCGATGTCGAACTTGGCTTCGAGGATGGTGCGGTCGAACGGCTTCATCATGTAGTCGCTGGCGCCGGCCTTGAGTGCCAGCGCGATGGCGCCGATGTCGTTCTCGACCGTGCAATAGACGATATGCGGCTTGTCGCCACCCACATAGGCCCGCAGCAGCTTGAGAAATTCCAGCCCGCTCATGATGGGCATGTTCCAGTCGAGCAGGATCGCGTCCGGCATTTCCTGGCGGCATTTGTCGAAGGCGTCCTGCCCGTCTTCGGCTTCCTCGACGATGAAGTCCATGTCCTCGAGGATGCGGCGCGCCACTTTGCGCACCACGCTCGAGTCATCGACTATCAGGCAGGACTTCATCCCCGGGGGCTCCGCAGAGGCTAACGCTCACCCTCAATTATGGATGGCACTTCCTAGGAATTGGTTACAGATCGCTGACGTTTGTCCGCGCCGGACGCTAGATCGTTGGCTGCTCCACGGCGGCAGCGGCCGCTTTCGGCGTTGCCGTCAGGAAGAACATGTCGTTCTCGATCCCGATATTGATCTCCATGTCGGTCATGCGGGCAAGCAGGCCCGTATAGAACGGCTGGATGCCGCGAGCATCGACGAAGCCTTCTTCAGGCATGCCTGAGAGAAGACCCGCGGCGCCCGAGGGCACCAGCGTCTTCTGCCGCTTTTCCGGATCGCTCCGGGAGGTGAATTCGAACTTCTCGTTGCCCGCATCGCCCAGGATCGAGGCCGTCACCTGGCCGCCGCGGGGCACCGACATGGCCGCGATCAGCAGCAGGTTCATGAACAGCTTGGCCTTGTGCTTGGGCAGCAGGATCAGCGGCACGTTCCATTCGAGGTCGGCCTTTTCGATCTCGAACAGGATGCGAGCCACGCGTTCGCATTCGCGCGTATCGATGTCCGTCCCCGACGTCGAGGAGGCCCCATAGGCCAGGCGGGCGAATTCGAGCTTGGCGCGGCTCTGCCGGGCGGCATTGGCGATGAGGTCGCGTGCGCCCTCGGCCATGTCGGTCTGGTTGGGATCGGCCAATACTTCGAGCCCGTTGCCGATCGCCCCGATCGGGTTGATCAGGTCATGGCAGACCCTGGAGCACAGCATGGCCGCCAGATCGGTTGCCTTGAGCTCGATGATGTCCATCCGTGCAGTCTCCATAGAATCAGTTTCCCCGACATTAGAGGGTGATCGGCTAAAGTGGACAGGTGAAATGCGCCCCTGGCGAAGCCCTAGTTGATCGAGAGGTCCTTCGACAGCACGGCCCAATTGGCCTCGGCCGCGATCGCCGCCGCATCGGGCGCCAGCAGGAACGCCTCGCGGTTGGCGGCCGAATAGAACAGATACAGCCGCTGCTTGAACACCACATAGATCGACGGATTGCTGTCCGAGACATAGCCCCGCGCCATCGCCATCGCGCCATGACCGCCGAACTGCGGCGCATAGATGTCGGGCGATCCCTTGAAGATGTCGCGATTGGCCGCGGTGGCGAAGTGCCAGGGCACGTTCTGCCAGATATATTCGAAATCGGCCCGGCCCAGCAGCGGCTCGGGCTCGGTGAAATAGCTGACCGGGTCCATGCCATAGATGCCAACGCCCGTCAGCGGATTGGTCACGATCAGCGTCACCACCGACTGCGCGCGCACCGGCACGACGGCGAGCCAGACCATGCCCAATAGAGGCAAAACAAAGGCAAGCATGGTTAAGATTTGTTTAGAGGTTTGCTTCATCATTGACCCAATGATCGGCATGTCGGCGACCAAAGTCCGCCTCACAAAACTACGGTTCAAGCCTTAACGACTCCGTAACCGCCCGCTTTGCCTTTCGCCCGGGAGATTTCGATGTTCAAGCGTCTAGCCCTTCTCGTCGCCCTCGTGGCTGCCCTGGCCGCGCCGATGCCGGCCGCCTTCGCCCAGGGCTCGCTCAGCGACACCTATGCCGGCGAAGACCTGGTCGAAAGCGGCAAGGAATTCTTCGGCTCTGCCAGCCAGGGCCTGGCCTCGCTGGTCGAACGCGCCGTCAGCCAGTTCGGCCTGCCCAATGGCTATATTCTCGGCGAAGATGCCGGTGGCGCGCTGTTTGCCGGCGCCCGCTACGGCGAAGGCGTGCTCTACACCCGCAATGCCGGCGAATATAACGTCTATTGGCAGGGGCCCTCGGTCGGTTTCGACATCGGCGGCGATGGCTCCAAGGTCATGGTGCTGGTCTATAACCTCAACCAGATCCAGGACGTGCTCGGCCGCTTCGTTGGCGTGGACGGCTCGGCCTATATCGTGGGCGGCTTCGGCATGACCGTCATCAAGCGCGGCAACATCGTCATGGTGCCCATCCGCTCCGGCGTCGGCGCCCGCCTCGGCATCAATATCGGCTATCTCAAATTCACCAACGAGCCGACCTGGAATCCCTTCTGATACCAGGCTGCCCCGATGCAGGATTGGCCCGAACCCACCCGGGTTCGGGCTTTGGTTTGATAGCGATCAACTTGCAATCCACCCCTCCGCCGGCCCGTGACGGGGCGCGTCAAACCCGTTAGGGTTAATCACTGGCAAATATGGCGGCCTCCCGCCGTAGCTGCCAGAACAGCGTCTGCCCCGTATTGCAGGCCGATGCGGTCGCGGAGTTTGACCTATGGTCATCGAGAACATCATGTATTTCGCGCTGGGCCTGCTGGTGGCAGGCCTGGTGTCGCTGATCATCCTGCCGGCGGTGTGGAAGCGGGCTGTGCGCCTCACCAAGCGCCGCATCGAGGCCGCCACCCCCATCACTATGGCTGAATTCCGCGCCGACAAGGATCAGTTGCGCGCCGAGTTCGCGCTATCGACCCGCCGGCTCGAGATGAATGTCGAGACCCTGCGCAAGCGGCTCGCCGAGCAGCTGGGCGACGTCAACCAGAAGCGCAGTGATCTCGGCCAGCTCAAGGCCGAACGCGACCAGCACCTGGCCGTGGTCCGCGAACTTGAAGCCCGCGAAGCCGAATTGCGCGCCCGCGTCACCGAACTCGAGCGCGATGGCACCGACCTGGCCCAACGCCTGCGCATGCGCGACCGCGAACTCGACACCCGCAGCGAGGAGCTGACAAGGCTGCGCGATACCGTGCGTGGCGGCCTGCCCCGCGGCACCGGCGCTGACGGCAAGCCGCTGACCGGCGACTATGATGAGGATATCGATCAGCTCACCGCGGCGCTGGCCATCGAGCGCAAGCGCGCCACCTTCCTTGAAGACCAGGCCCGAAGCCTCCTCACCCGGCTCGAAAACTCCGATCGGCGCAGTGTCGAGGCGACGGCCGCCATCGCCCAGATGCGCGCGGCCCTCACCATCAGGGACGACAAGAAGGACGCCGAAGCCGATAGCCTGGTCATCGCCGAGGCCCGCATCGCCAGCGCCGAAAATCGCCTCAACGCCCTCCTGGCCGAAACCAGCCAGGTGGTGGAACAGTCCGAGGGCCGCGCCGAACTTTTGCTGGCCGACAAGCTCAACCTCGAAGCCGAAGTGGAAAGGCTGCGCAAGAAGGTGAGCAGCGTCGAATCCGCTATCCTGGCCGATTGGGACACCGAACGCCTCGAGGAAGCCTACCTTCGCGAAAAGCTCAACGACATCGCCGCCAGCGTCAGCCGGCTGGTCTATGCCGTCGATACCGAAACGCCCATGCCCAGCCCGACCGAGGAAAGCCTGTTCGACCGCGTCCAGCGCTTCGCCGACGACGGCGAAGGCACCGACGCCCTGCCGGCCAAGCCCGCCAAGGGCGATCGCAAGGGCGGCTCGGTAACCGACCGCATGGCGGCACTGCGGGAAATCCAGGGGCGGTAGGCTCTCTGCGAAGCGTATACCCCCTCTGGGGACAGATCGAGCTTGTGCCAACGTCCCCGACAATCACCGGCCAGATACCTCCCCCTTTCAGGGGAGGATAGGTGGGGGTATTCTTCCTTACTCCGACCCGATCACCACGCTCCGGCTCAATTCCCCCGTCGTCTGGTCGAACAGCGCCAGCGTCGTAACGCCGCCCACAGTGTAGGTCACATTGATCGCGCCCTCGCTCACCAGCGCCGACACCACCTCCGCCCCATCGGGCAGCACCACGCTTTCGGCAACGGCCGGCGGCGGGGCGTCGCGCATCACGCGATAGACAAGGGCGATGCCAATCGCCATAAAGCCCAGCAACAGGATGCCGATCGAAATCCCGAATGAGCGGCGCGCCTTGCCGAACATGGCCAGCGCCTCGGGGGACAGTGGCTCGTCCGCTTTGGGGCCGGCTGGCCCAGTCTGATTAGGATCGCTCATGGCTGAAAATACCGCTGAAGAGTTCGAGGGCGAAGAAGGCGAAATCCAGGTCGTGGTCGTCGTCGATGCCGCCATTGCCGGCGAACGGCTCGACGGCGGCCTGGCCAAGGCCCACACCGCGCTGAGCCGCAGCCGCATCAAGGACCTGATCCTCAATGGCGCTGTCAGCATAAACGGCACAACCGTCAGCGAGCCCAAATACCGGCTTACCGAGGGCGAGACAATCGTCCTTCTTGCCCCTCCCCCCGAAGATGCCGAACCGCATCCCGAGGATATCCCGCTCGACATTCTCTACGAGGACGACCAGCTCATCGTCGTCAACAAGCCTGTCGGCATGGTGGTGCATCCCGCCCCCGGCTCGCCCGATGGTACGCTGGTCAATGCCCTGTTGTTCCATTGCGGCGATAGCCTGCAGGGCATCGGCGGCGTCAAGCGTCCCGGCATTGTGCATCGGCTCGATCGCGATACCTCCGGCGTCATGGTCGCCGCCAAGACCGAGAAGGCGCACAAGCATCTGTCCGAGCAGTTCGCCGACCACGGCCGCACCGGCCCCCTGCACCGGGCCTATATCGCCTTTGTCTGGGGTTCGACCGAAACCGCCAAGGGCACGGTCAACGCTCCCCTCGGCCGCGACCAGAACAACCGCCTGAAACAGGCCGTGCGCAAGGATGGGCGCGAGGCCATCACCCATTACTTCGTGGAGGCCCGCTTCGGTGACGTTGGGTGGGACATCACCCGCGTGCAGTGCCACCTCGAAACCGGTCGCACCCACCAGATCCGCGTCCACATGGCCCATATCGGCCATCCGCTGGTTGCCGACACCGTCTATGCCGCCGGCTATGCCACCAAGATCAACAAGCTGCCCCCCGATGTCGTCGCCCCCATCCAGGCGCTGGGTCGGCAAGCGCTGCATGCGGCCGAGCTGGGTTTTGAACACCCGGTGACCAAGGAAGAAATGTTCTTCGAGGCCCCGCTGCCGCCCGATCTCCAGGCGCTGGAAGACGCGTTGGAAGGTTACAACAAGGCGTTTGCGCGCTGAGATTCACTGCAAGGTGATTGAACCCCCGGCCGCGCGGCGCGTAGTAACTGCATGGCGTGCAAACAAGGGTGGAACCAAATCGCCCCTGTCACGTTTTCGCGTGTTGGTGCTCTTACAATCGCCCAATTGCGTCCTATATAGTTCATCGTCGTTTGCCGATGGGCCGGTCCGGACATCGCGTCAGACAGTTTTCCGCCCTGGGTGGGCACGTCGATTTGCGCAATGTTGCGGCAATGCAGCGTGGCCACTGTGGGGGAATATGAAAGGGGTGCGTCCATGGCCCAGACCAATCTTCCAGTCCTCTCCTCCGAAGGGGGCTTGAGCCGCTATCTTCAGGAAATCCGCAAGTTCCCCATGCTGGAACCGGATGAAGAATACATGCTCGCCAAGCGCTACAAAGAGCACCAGGATCCCGGTGCTGCGCAGAAACTCATCACCAGCCATCTCCGTCTCGTAGCCAAGATCGCCATGGGCTATCGCGGCTATGGCCTGCCCATTTCGGAAGTCATTTCGGAAGGCAATGTGGGCCTGATGCATGCGGTCAAGCGCTTCGAGCCTGAAAAGGGCTTCCGCCTGGCGACCTATGCCATGTGGTGGATCCGCGCTGCCATCCAGGAATACGTGCTGCGCAGCTGGAGCCTGGTCAAGATCGGCACCACCGCCGCCCAGAAGCGTCTGTTCTTCAACCTGCGCAAGGTGAAGGGCCAGATCGCCGCGCTGGACGACGGCTCGCTGCACCCTGACCAGATCAAGCAGATCGCCACCACCCTCAAGGTGACCGAGCAGGACGTGGTATCGATGAATGCCCGTCTCTCGGGTGATGCGTCGCTCAATTCGCCCATGCGCGCCGACGAAGGCTCGTCCGAATGGCAGGACTGGCTGGTCGACGACACGCCGAGCGCCGAAACCAGCCTGGGCGACAGCCAGGAATATTCCGAGCGCATGGGCCTTTTGACCAGCGCCATGGATGTGCTCAACGAGCGTGAACGCGCCATCTTCCAGGCTCGCCGCCTGCAGGAAAATCCGGCCACGCTCGAAGAGTTGGCCCAGCAATACGACGTCAGCCGCGAGCGCATCCGGCAGATCGAAGTCCGCGCCTTCGAAAAGGTGCAGGACGCGGTCAAGGAAGCCGCCGCGCACTGAGCGTTGCGAAATGAATGACGAAGGCGGGCCAAGTGCCCGCCTTTTTTGTTTTCCCGATCGTGCCCAAGGAGTGGAGCGAAACCTCCCCCTTGATGGGGGAGGTAGGAGGGGGTGGAGCCGCACGCTCCAAGGAACGAGCCAACTTATCCCCCTCCCCAAAACCCGTGGCACACTCTCCCCCATCACCCCACGCGGCGGCCTGCAGGCGAACAGTGGCGGGGTGAGCCGGGTGGGGGCTTTGCCTCTCCCACAGGTTCGCGTTTCGGCCGTTTGGGGCAAATGACCCTGGGGCCGCCGGAACAGTTCCAAAAACCGGCACTCCGAGGCGGCTTCCGTCTCATTTTTAGTTTACCAGAGGCGAAAGCCGTCTCGGGGTCTGCCTTACCTTTGACAACCGCGTTTCAGGCGGCGGTTTGGCACGCCACCATCAAATCCCAGAGCCGCTCCTTGCCCAATATCAGCAGCCACGGCGTATCATCATCAGGCACCACCTCCACCGGCCCGCCCGTACCCTCGTTGGACGTGCCGATCAGCCCACCGGGCTCCAGCAGCAACCCATCCATCGGATAGAACAGGCCTCTCGAATGCGAAAACCGGATCGGCAGTAGCGGGTGGATCGAGACCCGCTCCCGTATCCCGGCCGCGAAACTGATCGAGCCAACCACGGCCAGTGCCACGTCGACCTCGTCCACCAGCAGCAACCGGCGCGTCGGCGCGTATTGCAGCACCGCGCTCAGCGCCGCCAGCGTGTGGTCGAGCCGCTTGCCGGTCATGCCCAAGGCCAGCGTCACCGGCGCACTGGTCGAATAGAGCGCCTTCTGGAAATCGGTGGTGATCTGCTCAGGAATATGGATGACGCTGGTGCGCTCCTCCCACGCGGTCCGGTCTGCCAGCGAATCGAGGTCGCCGATAATGGCTGCCGGCATCAGGCCGGCATCGCCGATGGCGTCGGCACCACCATCGGCGCCAACCAGCGCCACACCGCGAGCCGCCAGTTCGCAAAGCAATGCTGGGTCCACCGCCCCGCCGCCCACAATGGCCATGGGCCCCTCGAATACGACCATTGGCGCATCCGCACCGGGCACGGAAGTGTCTTGCACTGTCACAAAGCTCTCATTAAGTGTGGGGCGTCTCGCTGGGGTGTTCCGGGAAACCGGAGCTGAGAGTTACCCATTGAACCTGAACCAGGTCATGCTGGCGGAGGAAGTTCGAGATGGCAAGGGCATCTCGACGCCCTCTCCATTGACACTTGTCCCTTCACTCATGGCCGTGACACCATTGAAGGGAATGACCCATGGTCAAATTCACCCGTCTGGCGCTTGCGGTCCTATCCGGACTGTTCGTCGCCCCCGCATTTGCCGAAGAAGTGCCGATCCTGCGCATCTATACCTATGACGGCTTTGCCGCCGAATGGGGTCCGGGGCCGGCTCTCAAGGCCGGCTTCGAGGCCATCTGCGGTGGTTGCATCATCGAGTGGATTGCCGCCGACAGCTCCATCGGCACGCTGCGCCGTGTGCAGCTCGAGGGCGACACATCGGAGGCCGATATCATCGTCGGGCTGGATACCGCGATTGCCGGCGAGGCCCGCGCCACGGGCCTGTTTGCCGAGCACGGGCTCGACCTTTCCGGGCTCACCCTGCCCGGGGCCTGGACCGACACCCAGTTCGTTCCCTTCGACTATGCGCACTTCTCCTTCGTCTACGACGCCGACACGGTCGCCACGCCGCCCAAGTCCTTCGAGGAGCTGATCGCCCTGCCCGAGGATTTCAAGATCGCCATCCAGGATCCCCGCTCGGCGACGCCGGGGCTCGGCCTCGTGCTGTGGATTGCAGCCGCCTATGGTGACCGGGCGCCCGAGATCTGGGCCGGCCTCAAGCCGCACATTCTGACGGTCACGCGTGAATGGAGCGAAAGCTACAGCCTCTTCCTGGAGGGCGAAGCCGACATGGCGCTGAGCTATTCGAGTTCGCCGGCCTACCACATCATCGCCGACAAGGACGACACCATCCACGCCGCCCTGTTCGCGGAAGGCCACCTCGCACAGACCGAGGTTGCGGGCATTCTCAAATCCTCCGACAAGCAGGAACTGGCGCGGAAGTTCCTCGCCTATCTCACCTCGGTTGAGGGCCAGAAGATCATCCCCACGACCAACTGGATGTTCCCGGTGACCGACCTTGGCGCCGACCTCGACCCCACCTACGCCACCCTGCCCCAGCCGGAAAAGACGCTTGTCCTCAGCGACGAAGACATTGCCGCCAACAGCCAGCGCTGGATCGACGAGATGCTGGCCGCGGTGCAGTAGCCTTCGATGCTCGCCCCAACCACAACGCGGCACCTCCCCCTTGATGGGGGAGGATGGGAGGGGGTGGCGGTCCGGCACAATGGTCTGTGCCCGCCGGAGTGCGAGCCATGCTAACCCTCCCTCATCGCCCCCTGCGCGTCGCCGCGGCCATCGCCCTGGCCGCGGCCATCACCACGCTCATCGCCCTCGTCCTCTGGGCCATTCTGGCCGCGGCCGGCAGTGGCGCCACCGGCTCGCGCATCGACATCCCGCACCTGTTGCGCATGACCTCGATCCAGGCAGGGCTCACCACCGTTCTCTCCATCGCTGTCGGCATGGCCCTCGCCTGGGCGCTCAACCGTCTGCGTTTCCCCGGCCGAGATCTCGTCGTCGGCCTCTTTGCCTCCGCCATCGTCACCCCCGGCATGGTGGTGGCCTTCGGGCTGCTGTCGATCTGGGGCCGCAACGGCTGGATCAACCAGGCCAGCGAGGCCCTGTTCGGCGTCTCCATCGGCAGCCCGGCTTTCGGCCTCTCCGGCATTCTCTTTGCCCACGTCGTGCTCGACGGTGCCTTTGCGGCCCGCATCATGCTGGCCCGGCTCGATGCCATTTCATCAAGCCGCCTCAAGACCGGTCAGTCGCTGGGACTGTCGCCATGGCAGCGCTTCGCCATCATCGATTGGCCGGCCTTGCGCAGCACCGTGCCGGGCCTTTCCGCCATCATCTTCCTCCTGGCCTTCACCAGCTTCCCTATCGTGCTGCTGCTCGGCGGCGGCCCGGCCAACCAGACGCTGGAAGTCGCCATCTATGCTGCCGTGCGACAGGATTTCGACCTTGCGGGCGCCGTGCTCCTGGCCGCCACGCAGATCGCGGTCTGCTCGCTGGTCATCCTGGCCGCCTCTGCCCTGGCGCCCATTCCCACCAGCTTTGGCGCCTCGACTGCCCCGCGCTGGCGCGACCGTGGGCCGGCCCGCCTGCTGCAGGCGCTGGTTCTGCTCATCTGCACTATCGGTTTCCTGCTGCCTCTGATTTCCGTACTGGTCGACGGCGTCGGCGCTGGCATGGCCCGCGTCGTGACTCAGCCGGCTTTCTGGTGGGCCACAGCAAGCAGCCTGGTCATTGGCACGACCTCGGCGCTGCTGACGCTGGCGCTGACCCTGCTGCTGGCCCTCGGCCGCGGCGCCGCCGGCAGCGGCCTCCTGCGCACGCTATTGGGCATGCCGGCCTTTGCTTATCTCGCCGTGCCCGCCGTCGTATTGTCGCTGGGGTTCTTCCTGCTGGTGCGCCATCTCGGCATTGCCCCAGCCAGGGCAGCGCCCTTCGTGGTCATCCTGGGCAATAGCCTCCTGGCCCTGCCCTTCGCCATGGCCACCCTCGGCCCGCCACTCGAAGCCATCGCCCGCACCCGCGGCAAGCTCATCCGGTCGCTCGGCCTTTCCGGCTGGCGCCAGTTCGCCCACGTCGAATATCCCCTGCTCGGCCGCGATATCGGCGTCATGCTGGCGCTCGCCTTCTGCTTCTCGCTGGGTGATCTGGGAGTCATCGCCCTGTTCGGCACCCAGGACTTCCAGACCCTGCCACTGATGATGTTCCGGGCGCTCGGCTCCTACCGCAACAACGACGCCGCGGCGATCGCGGCCATCCTGCTGATCGGCACCATCGTGGCCTTTATCGGCCTGCCCAAACTGTTCGAAAGGATCGCCGATGCTGCGCGTTGAGAGCCTGACCTACGCTCATCCCGGCCAGGTGGCGCCCTACATATTTTCGTTCTTCGCCAACCCTGGCGAAGTCACGGCCATCTCGGGCGCCAGCGGCTCCGGCAAGTCGACCTTGCTCGACCTGCTTGCCGGCTTCCTGGTGCCGAGCGCCGGCAGCATCGATCTCGACCAGCAGAATTTGTTGCCATTGCCGCCCGAAGCTCGCCCGGTATCGCTGCTGCTGCAGTCCGAAAGCCTGTTCGAGCATCTGACTGCAGCGCACAATGTCGCCCTCGGCCTGCCCGCCGACACCGGCCGGGTGCAAGCGCGCGCGCAAGTCGATGCTGCCTTGGCGGAAGTGGGTCTGCAAGGCATCGGCGACCAGGTCGCCAGCACGCTCAGCGGAGGCCAGAAGCAGCGGGTCGCGCTGGCCCGCACTCTGCTGCGAGCCAGGCCCGTGCTGCTGCTCGATGAGCCCTTTTCAGCGCTCGATGATGAAACGAGGGTGGCGGTGCGGGATCTCGTCCGCACCCTCACCATCCGGCATGCCTGGCACACCATCCTGGTCAGCCACCACGCCGATGACGTGGCAGCACTCGCCAAGCGGCGCTACGTGTTGAGCGACAGACGACTGACGGCAAGTGGGGCGTAGGGCCGAAAAAGTAATCCCCAGGACCTGCCCGGGGATTTAAGCTTTCATATGGGGGCTACTGTGCCCAGGTGGAGAATACCTTGTCGAACAAAGCCTGCGCCGCCTCATCTTTTTCGAGGGTGATGATGGCGTTGCGACCGGTGCCATAGACGACCGCGAGGTCC
Source organism: Devosia sp. (assembly GCA_036675975.1). Classification (GTDB taxonomy): domain Bacteria; phylum Pseudomonadota; class Alphaproteobacteria; order Rhizobiales; family Devosiaceae; genus Devosia. Next base: position 19,133 of record JAKFDU010000183.1, read on the forward strand.
ATCCAGCGGCGGTTCTCCAGCAGATCCGTGTTGATCTCCGCATCGGCAGGTGTCGCACTCAGCGCGAACAGGAACGAATTGCCCACCACCCGCGCCGACGCACCCACCAGTGCAGTGCCCGGCACCAGTTCCTCGTCCTTGAGCAACACACCCGGCAACGTCGCAATGGTGCCGCCAATGAAGGTGTCGCTCACCTTGAAGTCGACCTCCATCAGGTGGCTCGCGGGCAGGCTCGGATCGGAATTCTTGCGGATGGTGATATCGACGCCCAGATTGCGCGCCGGGATGCTGGCCGCGCCGACCAGCGTCGGCAGGCCGAGCTCGTCCACACCCTCGCTCCATTCCACCGTTCCCGAGAATGGTACGGCGCCGGTCGTGCCGTCCTGACTGGCCTCGAGCAGCAGCGACTGGCTGCCGGCGAGAACCGCAGGATCGACCGACGCGGCCGGGTCGGCCAAAGCCAGCGGAGCGGTATCCTCGCCCGTGAGGCGTTCCTCACTCTTGACCTCGCCCGAATTCACATCGGGCAGTATAGTCTCATTGCCGGTCGGCTGGACCGGTTCCGGCGTGGGCTCAAGCCGATCCTCGATTTCGAGGCCGCCGAGTTCGGCATTGGCATCACCGGTCGGCGTAACCGGCGCGGTATTGCCGGGGCCGACCACGGCATCATCGGTCGTTTCCGCCGGCTGCACTGGATCGAGCGTCGGCGTGGCATCGGCTGCATCGGTGGTTTCAGTCACCGGCGCCTGCGCCTGGCCGAACATCTGGTCGAGGTCGACATAGCCCTCGCGCCACGCCCAGAAACCTGCGCCGCCGACACCGGCGAGCAGGATGGCAAAGACCACCAGGAATATCGTGAGCCCGGCGCCACTGCGCTGCGCGGGCGCGTCAGCAAAGCCGGCATCGTCGCTTTCATCAGCCGCCGGAGCCTTGGCAAAGGATGCTGCTGCCGGTTCCGGCAGGGCCGGAGAGGGCTCGCCGCGTGCCTCGCGATCGAGGACCTCGATGGCGCGTTCGATGACGCCCTGTGCCTCGGTAGCGTCCGGTTCGACATCGACTTCGCGCACGCTCGATAGCGCGGCCTCGACAGGCACAGGTTCAAGCACCGTCACGGGCGCGACAACCTGCTGGCGGGCCACGGCATGGTTGCCGATGGATGGCTCGATACGCGCCCGCGTGGCTTCCGCCGCAGAATTGGCGGCCAGCGGGATGGCGTCGCGTCGCGGCTCGAAACTGGGGCCCTTAAGCGGAGGTTCCAGCGAACGAATGTTGGAGGATTGCGGGACCGGCGATGTCGGACCAGTCCGGTTCGCCTGCACGCGCGCCACGATACCCGGCATGACCCTTATGTCAGGCTTGGCCTTGTCCTCCGGCTCAGCTGCCGGCTTGTCGCCGGCAGGCTTTGCCGGTTCGTCAGTTACGGCGGAGGCCTGGCTGATGATGTCCTCGATGGACATGGGCGTGGCCGCTGCCGGCTTTGCGGCGACCTCCGCAAGTTTGCCCGCCTCAGCCGCTACCGAGGCAGGCCCGATCGTCGCCGCCGCCGGCTTGGGCGCCTCGACCGCTACCGGCTTGGACGGCTCAACTGGCGCGGGCTTGGCAGCTTCTGCCATTGGCGGGGGGGTGGGCACGGGCGCCGCCGGCTCGGCAGCCGGCGCTGGCGCACGCGGTGCCGGCGGATTTTCGCGACCAAGCGTGATGACGGCCTCGCTGGCCTCCTGCTCGACCTGGCGGATGCAGTCTTCGAGCTGCAGGCGATGCTGGGTGATGTCGCGCGCGGGCAATGGGGGCGTGATGGCACGCAGCTGGCCCACAAGGGCCGAGCGCGCCTTCTCGTAGACTGCCCGGCGGGCCGCCCCATTGTTCTCCGGCAGCGCCGTTATGGCGCGGCGCAACAGCTCCTTGTAGTCCGCCATTGGTTACTTGGTACTCACAATTGCAGCGATGTGTTGTAACAAAAAATATCAGTCTTGGAATGGGTCAACGACAAGGATGGTATCGAGCCGTTCCGGGCTCGTCGACAGCATGGCGACCGGCGCCCCGATCTGCTCTTCGATATAGCGGACATACTTGATCGCCTGCGCGGGAAGATCGGCCCAGCTCCGGGCGCCGGCAGTGGTGTCGGACCAGCCTTCAAGCGTCTCGTAAATCGGCTTAACGCGTGCTTGTGCCCCCATTGAGGCAGGCAAATAATCAATCCGTGATCCATCGAGTTCATAGCCGACGCAGACCTTGATCTCCTTTAGACCATCCAGCACGTCGAGTTTGGTCAGCGCAATACCCGAAATGCCCGAGGTCTTGACCGTCTGGCGGACGAGCACGGCATCAAACCAGCCGCAGCGCCGCGGCCGGCCGGTATTGACGCCGACTTCGCGTCCGACCGTGGCCAGGTGCCGGCCGATCTCGTCATCCAGCTCGCACGGGAACGGGCCCTCCCCGACGCGGGTCGTATAGGCCTTGGTGATGCCAAGCACGTAGCCGATCGCGGTCGGGCCCAGGCCCGAACCAGCGGCGGCCTGGCCGGCGACGGTGTTGGAGGAGGTCACAAATGGATAGGTGCCGTGATCGTTGTCGAGCAGCGCCCCTTGCGCGCCTTCGAACAGGATGCGGGCGCCGGCCTTGCGCTTGTCGTCGAGCACCTTCCACACCTGGTCCATGAAAGGCAGGATTTCCGCGGCAACCGAGGTCAGCTCGTCATAGATCTTCTGCGCTTCGATCTCGACCAGCCCCATGCCGCGGCGCAGCGCATTGTGGTGGCCGAGCAGGCGCTCGATCTTGACCATCAGCGTGTCGGGTTCGCTGAGATCGATTAGGCGGATGGCGCGACGGCCGACCTTGTCCTCATAGGCGGGGCCGATGCCGCGCTTGGTGGTGCCAATCTTGAGCCCCGAATTGGAGTCTTCGCGGATAGCGTCGAGCTCGCGATGCAGCGACAGGATCAGCGGCGCATTGTCGGCAATGCGCAGGATTTCGGGGGTAATCTTGACCCCCTGCCCGCGCAGCTTGGCCATCTCCTGCACGAAGTGGTGCGGATCCACGACCACGCCATTGCCGATGACCGAGAGTTTGCCCTGCACCAGGCCCGAGGGCAGCAGCGCCAGCTTGTAGCTGACGCCGTCGATGACCAGTGTGTGGCCGGCATTATGGCCGCCGTGATAACGCACCACCACATCGGCGCGCTCCGAGAGCCAATCAACGATCTTGCCCTTGCCCTCGTCGCCCCACTGCGAGCCGACGACAACCACATTAGCCATAGAATTACCTTCTCCAGGATAGGCGCGACACAAAGGGCCCGGCCGCCACGGCCGCACCCCTATCCACTTGGACGTCTGTCCTCCCGGCCACCTTGGGTAGAATTTTGCCGATGGCCGAATAACTGCTAAGTCCTGACGTCCATACATCACCAAGGCGACGATGACAAAGCCGCTGCACCACCAAAATCGCGGCATATCCGCCCGGCTACTCGATCAGCCCTACCTGCTCCTGCTGCTGGCCCCACTGTTCTGGGGCGGCAATGTGGTGGCGGCCAAGCTGGTGGTCGGGGAAATCGACCCTTTCCTGCTGCTGGCGGCCCGCTGCGTGGGCGCCACGCTCTTCATCCTGCCCTTCTCGTGGCGCTATCTCAAAGCCGACTGGCCGGTGATCCGCAGCACCTGGCCGCTGCTGATGACCTATGGTTTCATCGGCTATGCATTGTTCAACGTGCTGCTCTATGTGGGACTGAGCACCACGACCGGGGTCAACGCGGCCATCGTACAGGCAGCGCTGCCCATGATGATTCTGGCGGCCAATTTCATCGTCTTCCGTACGCGGGTGAAGCCACTGCAGATCGCCGGCGTGATTATCGCCATATCGGGTGTCATGCTGACCGCCACCCATGGCGACCTGAGCCGCATTCTCAGCCTCGACATTAATATCGGCGACGGCTTCGTAATTCTGGCGTGCCTGGCCTACACCGCCTACACGCTGGCCCTGCGCTTCAGGCCCAATATCCATATGATGAGCTTCATGGCCGTCGCCTTTTCCGGCGCGGCCATTACCGGGACCATCATGCTGCAACTGTTCGGTGGCGGCATCGGCCAGTTCACCACCATCCCGGCGATGTCGCCCACCGTCTGGGCTGTGATCGTCTATGTGATGATCTTCCCCTCCATGTTCAGCCAGGTCGCCTATGCGCGGGGCGTCGAGCTGGTGGGGGCAAATCGTGCTGCGCCGAGCCACAACCTGATCCCGGTCTTCGGCGCGGTCGGATCAGTGCTTATTCTGGGCGAAAGGCTGCAGCCCTATCACTATGCGGCCGCGATCATAATCATCGGCGGGATCGTGATGGCGGAATGGGCGGCGCGACGAAAAATCCTCGCCTGAGGTCTAGGCAGGGCACATCCATGTAACCATGTAGCACCTTCCGGTCACGAACGCGTGACTGAGCAAGGAGAGGACTACATGAATTCTCGTCTTCGCACGCGCCCCGAAATCACCGAACTGGCCCAGGCCCTGCCCGACCGGGTCATCCAGCCAGGCGATGCCGCCTATGACCAGAACCGCGCTGTGCTGTTCGATCCCGCCCAGTGCCTGCCGGCCGCACTGGTACGGGTGACCTCGCCCGCCGACATTGCCCAGGTCATCGCATTTGCTCGCAAGCACCAGCTCGATCTGGCGGTCCGCGGTGGCGGACATAGTAGCTCGGGGCACGGCACGGTGGATGGCGGCATCGTGATCGACCTGCGCGATCTCGATGAGGTCTCGGTCGATTCCTCAACCAACACGGCCTGGATCGGTGGCGGTGCCACGGTGGGCAACGCCCTCAAGGCGCTGGAGCCGCACGGCCTCGTCATCGGCTTCGGGGATTCGGGCGATGTGGGCGTGGGCGGTATCGTCACCGGCGGCGGTGTCGGCTATCTGTCCCGGCTTTACGGCACCACTGTGGACTCCGTGCTTGCAGCCGAAGTCGTGCTCGCCGACGGCCGCATCGTGATCGCCAGCCCCGACAGCGAACCGGACCTGTTCTGGGCTATCAGGGGCGGCGGCGGCAATTTCGGGGTGCTGGCGCGCGTCAAATTCCAGGCGCGCCAGCTGTCGGCATTTACCGGCGGCCTGTTGGTGCTGCCTGGCACGGCCGAGGCCATTGCCGCCTTCGCCGCGGCCGCTCAAACGGCGCCAGAAGCACTCTCGGCCATTGCCATGGTGATGCCGGCCCCGCCCGCCCCGTTCATCCCCGAGGCGCACAAGGACAAGCTGGTGATCTTCGCCCTGATGGCCTATGCCGGCCCCGACGATACGGCCGGAGCCGCCTTGGCACCGTTCCGCGCGCTCGGACCCATCTTCGATGGCGTCAAGCCGAGTCCGTTCCTGAGCCTTTACGAAGGCCCAGGCGGCGAGCCGCCTGGTATGCCCGAGACGCGGACATTCTTCGTCGATCGCATCAGCATGGACGCAGCACGGACCATCGTCGGCTTCCTGACCGAATCCGATAGCGCCATGCGCATGGTACAAATTCGCGTACTAGGCGGCGCCGTGAACCGGGTGCCGTCAGGCGATACCGCCTATGCCCACCGCAACGCCCAGATCATGCTTTTCCTCGCCAATTTCTACAGCGACAAGGCGGATCGGCCCAAGCGCAGCAAGTGGGTCGATGACCTGATGTCGGCTTTGCGCCAGGATTACGAGGGTGCCTACGTCAACTTCCTCGGGGACGAGGGAGCGACTCGCACCACGAGCGCCTATCCGGGCGCAACCTGGGACCGGCTCCGCCGCATCAAGCGGCAATACGACCCGCAAAACCTGTTCCGGCGCAACCAGAACATCCCGCCGGCAGCAGAATAGAAAAAGGCCGGCCCGAGGCCGGCCTTTTGCCGTAGCGTCGACAACTAGAACCGCAATGCCTTGGCCTGCTTGACGCCTTCGAGGGCAGCGATTTCTGCCAGTTGCGGCTCGGTCAGGCTGCCGTCGATGGAGACGAGGGCAATGGCGTCCGAACCCACCTCGACACGGCCAAGATTGAAGTTGGCTATGTTGATGCCGAGCTTGCCCAGCAACGTGCCGAGGCGGCCGATATGGCCCGGCTTGTCCTCATTGGTCACATAGAGCATGGACGGCGTCAGCTCGGCTTCCATGTTGATATCCTTGACCTGGATGACCCGCGGCTTGCCATTGGCGAAGATCGTGCCGGCCACGCCGCGGACCTGCCGCTCGGTGGTGACCGTCAGGCGGATATAGCCTTCATAGGCGCCCTGGCGATCACGGGTGGTGGTCTCGACGGTGATACCGCGGTCCTTGGCGATCTGCGGCGCCGAGACCATGTTGATATCACCCAGCGAAGGCTTGAGCACGCCATTGATGGCAGCGGCAATCATCGGCTTGACGTTGAGTTCGGCGACATTGCCTTCGAACTCGATCTTGATACCGCTGATTGCCGTTTCGGTAAGCTGGCCGGCGAACGACCCCAGCGCTTCGGCAAGCTTGACCCACGGGGTCAGGATCGGCGCTTCTTCGGCCGAAATGGACGGAAAGTTGAGCGCGTTGGTAATCTCGCCAACCATCAGGTAGGCCGAGATCTGTTCGGCCACCTGTAGCGCTACATTCTCCTGTGCCTCGGTGGTCGCCGCACCCAGATGTGGCGTGCAGATGACGTTGGGCAATTCGAACAGCGGATTGTTTTCGGCCGGTTCCTCGAGGAACACGTCAAGCGCCGCACCGGCGACATGGCCGGACTTGAGCGCGTCATAGAGTGCCGCTTCGTCGATCAGACCGCCACGGGCGCAGTTGATGATGCGCACGCCCTTCTTGGTCTTGGCCAGAGCGTCGGCGTTGATGATGTTGCGCGTCGCCTCGATCAGCGGCGTATGCAGCGTGATGAAATCGGCGCGGCCCAGCAACTCGTCCAGCTCCACCTTCTCGACGCCGAGCGTCTGCGCGCGTTCCGGGGTCAGGAACGGATCGAACGCGATGACCTTCATGCGCAGGCCAATGGCGCGGTCGGCCACGATGGAACCGATATTGCCGGCGCCGATCAGGCCCAGCGTTTTGTTGGTAACTTCGACGCCCATGAAGCGGTTCTTTTCCCACTTGCTGGCGCGGGTCGAGGCATCGGCTTCGGGCAGTTGGCGGGCCAAAGCCATCATCATCGCAATGGCGTGTTCTGCGGTCGTGATGGAGTTCCCGAAGGGGGTGTTCATCACGATGATGCCCTTCTTGGTCGCGGCCGGGATATCGACATTGTCGACACCGATGCCGGCGCGGCCGATCACCTTGAGCTTGGTCGCCGCGGCGATGATCTTCTCGGTGATCTTGGAGGCCGAGCGAATGGCAAGGCCATCATACTGGCCGATGACTTCGAGCAGTTTTTCCTTGTCCTTGCCCAGATCGGGCAGGTAGTCCACCTCCACGCCATTGTCCTTGAAGATCTGGACGGCGGTGGGGCTCAGCTTGTCGGAAACGAGAACCTTGGGCATGACGCCCTCCTTGATTTCGCCACGCCGATGAACGGCGGATGAATGGAATTGTGGGTAGGGTGAACGGCGCTGCAGCGCCGTTCGAAAATCTCAGGCAGCAGCCTGGGCGAGGGCGGCCTTTTCCTCGGCAAACGCATAGTCGAGCCATGGCACCAAAGCGGCCAGATCGGCCGCCTCGATGGTGGAGCCAGCCCAGATGCGCAGCCCAGAGGGAGCGTCCTTGTAAGCGCCGATATCATAGGCCACGCCGGCCTTGTCGAGCCGAGAGACGATGGCCTTGGCAAACGCCGCCTGCTTGTCGGCATCAAGGGCCGTCACTGCGGGGTCAACGATCGAGAAGCAGACTGAGGTGTTGGAGCGGTTGGCCGGCACCTTGGCGAGGAAATCCACCCAGTCGGTCTTGGCGACCCAGTCGGCCAGCACCTTGAAATTGGCGTCGGCGCGCGCCTGCATCGCCTTGAGGCCCCCCAGCGACTTGCCCCATTCCATAGCGTCGATCGCGTCCTCGATGCAGATCATCGACGGCGTGTTGATGGTCGCCGCTTCGAACACTTCTTCGAGCAGCTTGCCGCCCTTGGTGAGGCGGAAGATCTTGGGCAGCGGGCGATCGGGCTTGAAGGTCTCGAGGCGCTCGACAGCACGCGGCGACAGGATCAGCACGCCATGGGCGGCTTCGCCACCCAGCGCTTTCTGCCAGGAGAAGGTGACGACATCGAGCTTGGCGAAATCGAGGTTCTGCGCGAAGGCGGCCGAAGTGGCGTCGCAGATGGTCAGGCCCTTGCGGTCCGCGGCGATCCAGTCGCCATTGGCGACGCGGACGCCGGAAGTGGTGCCATTCCAGGTGAAGACCACGTCGCGGTCAAAATCGACTTGGCCGAGATCGGGCAATTCGCCATAGGGCGCCTTGAGGATGCGGACATCATCGAGCTTGAGCTGCTTGCTCACGTCGGTGACCCAGCCCTCGCCGAAGCTCTCCCAGGCAAGCATGTCGACGCCACGAGCGCCAAGCATGGACCACAGCGCCATTTCAACGGCACCGGTATCGGAGGCGGGGACGATGCCGATGCGATAATCGGCGGGAACTTCGAGCAGTTCGCGGGTGAGGTCGATGGCGCGCTGGATACGGGCCTTGCCCGGCTTGGAGCGGTGCGACCGGCCGACCAACGCATTGGCCAGCGCCTCAACCGTCCAGCCAGGACGCTTGGCACAGGGGCCCGACGAAAAATTGGGGTTTGCCGGTTTCACCGCCGGCGCGATCAGGGGCATTGCAGCCATATCAAGCGACCCTCCCAGGTCTATGTGTCTCGCGTTAGGGCGAGATGTCCTGAGGTGGGAAATACGCCGGATCGATCCAGCCCGTCAATGGGTCTTTTGGCGACCGCCGCTTGACGTCGGCCACGTGAAATTGTTCTTCGGCCACATCCGAAAGGCGAAACCCTTACGATTCAATGCCGTAATCTGCCTTCCGGTTAACGGCCAAAACCCTCCTGTCTGCATACCCGAAGGAAGGTTGTTAGATCCGGAGCGATCCAATCGGCCATGCCTTGACGAGTCCGAAACAAGATGGTGTCAAGTTCAGCCATAACTGATGGCCTGCAGCCAGGGGGCTCCACCGTGCGAAAAGGTATCCAGGATCCTGTTTCCGAGCCGACCAGCGCAGCCCCCCGCAGCGTTGGCACGCCTCCTCGGAAGGACGGCAGGCGACCACTGATGGTCTATCTCGACCCCACGTTGATCAAGGATCACAAGAAGGAGGCCCTTGATCGAGATATCAATGTGTATGAGCTGGTCAAGGAAATCTAAAAGACGCCAAGGGCGCAATCGTAGCCGGCCCTGCAGCCGACGCCTATCTAGCGCGTTAGCGAAACAACTTCATCATTCCGAAACCTGCGCGTCCGCTAAGGCACGCAGCGCCGGCAACAATGGGGTGGAAAGCGGACAGGCGGCTTCTGACGTCAAGAGGCAGATAGCCTAGACCGCCTCGATTTTGAGCGGGAACTCACCGCGCTCGTGCAGTGCATCGCAACCCTCTTCAAAACGCCCCAGTCGGATCAGGCCAGGATGCTCGCCAACGCGGTCCTGTTTGAAGTGAAGCCGGTCTCGGGCGTCCTCTCGCGCCTCAAGACCAGCCTCAATCTGGTCGAGGCGGCACGACTGCTCGGCCTGCACCCACAGCAGTTGGTCAGAATTTGCGGCGCACAGTTGCTGAAGCCCTTTTTACCCGGCCTTCCGCCGACCTCAAACCGTTGCGATACTTTGAGCGGTCCACCGTCGATGCATTTCTCGCGCAACTCACCGCGCATTGTGAACTACTGCAGGACGCCGGCGAGCGAGTTGATGTCTGGGAGGCTGGCCTCAAGACCTGTCGTCAACCCGTGGACATCATTGCTGCTATCCACGATGGTCGGATCGCTCGGACGTTCCGGCTGGGACCGTCGGCAAACGTGCGCACTCTCCTCGTCGATCTTGATGATGTTCGAAACTGCGTGTTTGAGCAGAGCGATGATCTCGTCAGTGCTGAAGACTGTTCGCGAGTTTTGACGATCAACATCCTTGCCATGCGCACCATCATGCAGCGCGGCATCCTGAAGTCGGAACTGGGCACCAATCCCGTCAACCCCCGCCAGCAACTCAGCGTGCGGCGCGACGTCCTGGAGGCATTTGACAAGCAGTTTGTGAGCCTCAACGCGCTTTGCCAACAGTATGACTCGTCCGGCGCCGGGATGGCGCAGGCGCTGCATAACTGCGGGGTGAGGCCAGCGTTTCTGCCGGACCACAGCGTCGTTCGCATCTACGAGCGGGGTGCGGTGCTGCGAGTAGAGCGGAAGGTCGAAGGGATCATGTGCCATCGCGAACTAGGTAAGACACGAGGATTGAGAACGAGCCCTAGAGCCGAGCCCTCGCGGGGCCTCGGACGTTGCTAAGGCAGTTCCATGGCGTTTTCTGATTCCGTTCGCGAATTCATGGCACATCCCCAGCATCCAAAGCTCGACGTAAATCCGCCTTTTCGGCTCCAGGCTGGCCTTCGAGGAAGGGGGTGATCCCTGCCTGCGAAAGTTGGGGCCGACAGCGGTCTGTCAGCTTTTGGAATCCACGCTCCGAAAAGCGGACATCGCGGGCTTGGCTGCAGGCGGATACATCCGCTCCCCACCCCGCCACCGTTGGAAGCAAGCGACTTCAGCGCTCACGCAGTATGTCCCGTTGTCGGCTTCATTCTAGATTGTGGATCTAGAGGTCCCCCGTTCAATCCGGGGAGGCGGTACCATTCCTTCCCATTGAATGCGTTGTACTTTTCACGCTCCGGTAAACAGCGTGCTAAGACGCGCGGAGATCTGGGTCGCCACCGGGTCGCCACGGCGCTACCTTCTGGCTGTCGTCGAATTGATCGTTACATGCTCTGGACTACCGGACCCGCCGTCTTGTGTTCGGCGCTCCAAGCACTAGGGTCGCTCTCACGGCGCAAGACCGGCAAGGAGGAGACGAAGCTGGCGTGGTCTTTTGGGAGTGGTTGGGCCAAGACTTCGGCCATTCAGGTCGCCATTGGCCTGATGCTGGCCTTCCTTGCGCTCTTCGCCGGTATTTTCGGTTACTTCATTCTTGCTGGCGTGGCGCAGACCCAATCACGGTTTGAAGATCGGTCGGCGGCGGCGGCACAGGTAGTCGCCACAAACGCTTACTGGATCGCAGAGGTGGCGGACCAAACCCTTCGCCGGGTTGACGCCGTGCTTGGACCCGCGATGACGGGCTCCGAGACAAAGCTGTTGCCCGTGCTTGAGGGGCTGCCATCGGTGACGGAACTTTATGTCGTCGACGCTGCTGCAAACACAATCTACGCAACAGTCCCCGGCGCCGAAAACGTGTCCGTGGCTGACCGCGAGTATTTCACTGCGCTTCGCGATGGCGCAGAATTCTACACCTCGTCTCTGATCGTCAGTCGTTTAACCGGAGACAGGATCTTTGTCTTCAGCAAGCGTATCGAACGATCCGGCGCCTTTGCCGGCGCCGTCATGGTGTCTTTTTCGGACTCAGTCCTGAAGGAGCTTTGGCAGACACTGAACCTGGAGGAGGGCTCGACTGTAAGCCTTGTGCGTGATGACGGTCACCTCATTGCCCGCTTTCCGCCACCCGAAGGTCCGATTGACTTGAGTGGGTCGCCTCTCTTCACCGAGCACCTCCCCGACAGCGACACCGGGACATTCACGTCGGCAAATTCTCCGGTTGATGGAGTTGGCCGCGTCGTCAGCTACCGCAAAGTGACAGACGCCCCAATCATCGCTTTGGCCTCGATTGCATCGGGGCCCGGATGGGCCAATTTCTATCGTAGTATTGCAATTGTGCTGCTCATAGCCTCCCCCATCGTGGTGGGGTTACTTTTGGGGTGCTGGTGGATTGTCAAACTGCTAGTGCGCGACGCCGCCCGCGCCCAGGAGCTTCAGGCGTCCGTGGAGCTGAACACCATGTTGTTCCGCGAAATCCATCATCGGGTGAAGAACAATCTGCAGTCTGTTCAGTCGCTCGTGCGTATGCAGCAGGACATCCCTGAAAACGCCAGGCGGGACTTACAGAGCCGGTTTGCGGCAATGGCCGCCATGCATGAACATATCTACAAACACGACCGCTACAACGATATCGACGCCCACGACTTTATTCCGGCGGTCGTAGACCAGGTGAGAGCTGCTTATGGCTCAATGACGGAGCTTCGCTATAGTGTGGAACACCTCGCTGTAGACCGCGACCACGCAACGCCGCTTGCTCTGCTGCTCAGCGAGCTAGTGACCAACGCGTTCAAGTACGCGTTCCCCGATGGACGAGCCGGCTGCATCACCATCGGTCTACAGCAGCTCCAGCACGGGCACGCAAAGCTGACCGTTCGCGACGACGGCATCGGGATGCCCATTGAAGGAACGGCCAACGGCATGGGCATGCGCCTCATTAAGGGCGTTGTGGCGCAGATGGGCGGCGAATTTCAGTTCCGCAATGAGATTGGCTTGGTGTTCGAAGCTGACGTGGCTTTGTCGGTGAACGTCCGCATCAACAATGGGCAGCGCCTCAATCTACCTTCGAACCAGGTGGGGGAAACCACTCCCACTCCAAAATGACTTCGGGCGGCCACTCAATGGGCTGGCCCGAGAATCTCCGGCCCTCGTCCGGATGCGGATTTTCAGCCGAGCATGAACCGCCTTGGCCCGCTGCGCGTTAGCATGCCATTGAATCCAAGGAGGCGAACATGCCGAACACCAAGCAGGACCGCGCAAAGGTCGCCGGCGGCCAGGACCACGAAGTGAAGTACGAAGCCGGTAAGACTGGCGCTTCGAAGTCCGAGGTGAAGAACGCGATTAAATCCGTGGGTAACAGCCGAAAGGCTGTCGAGAACAAGCTGGGTTCAAAGTGAGCCGCGACGGGCTGCCTACCGGTGAGGGGACCGCCGGTAAGAACGACGTCGCCGATCCCCATCCTTCAACCGAAGAGGATTACGACAAGAAGCCGCGGCCAGGTGGTGCCAAGTCACCAAAGGAGCCAGACATCGGGCCCAATAGCTATGCGCACGATGGCAAGGCGCCGCCCCGTCCAAAGAACGAAGGATCGGGCCCGAAATGATATCCATAACCCTGGAAGAGGATCTACTCGACGGGGTCGGGCAATTCATTGCCAGCCGTAACGAGCCGCCTCGAGGCAAGATGACCTACGACGATGCGGTCAATGTCATTATCCGGGACTGGCTCATGGGCCAAGGCTACATTCCTCTGCCAGATGATGATGACTCGATCACCCAGGCACTGAAGGCCGCTCGGGTCCCTGGGGGCTAAGGCCTCAAATGCGCTAGAGTATTCTCCAAAACGGCAGCGTGGCTAAAATCAGAAGCAACCCGAGGGCGAGTACCAGGGGCACGGTTGTGCTCAACTGGTTGAACGGCTCTGGCAAATAGCGCCCGCCCAGCCGCACGATGGCAATGCCAAGCGCTATGTAAGCTATGAAGTGAGCGGCAAAGGCGACCCAGACCATCTGCTTTGTCTAGGCCAAGTCACCGAGTTCTACTATTCCACACTCTGTGCACCCTTAACGAGTAGCGGCCGATGTGTGGACGTTTCACCAACGAGACGCCTGGGAAGAAGCAGTCCAATGCGCAATCCAAGGGCATTCGTCCGGGCCTCAATGAGACAGTCGGTGAACCAGCCGACCACAAAGGAACGCCATCAGGCCAAACGAGCTGCCATCGAGATGGCGAAAGCCGATTTCAGCAATTTAGATCACGCCAAGGTCTATCTTGAAGAGGGACTGCTGGGCGGCATCAGGCTCGTTTACGACACCTCTGCCGACAATGGGCGGTAGTAAGGACTTGCCAATGGCAACCAGTTATCGAGTAGTGGATGTCCGCGGAATTGCTTCGATATGACGGGGTGTCGTCGTTGAAGGCGCAAGATCCCCGGAGCAGGCAGCCGAAATCGCACCAGGGCAGATCTTGGTGAGAAGCGGCTCGTGCAAAGATTTGGCCGCCCGCGTTTATTGGCAGAATGAAGGTGATTCCCTCAACATGGTGCGATTGTACCTGCGGGTATCCCGTAAAAGCCGCTGCAGATTGGAACTAACAACATCACGGCGAATTGCGGGTGCATACAGCGCCCACCATCAACGCGACGCTGGATCCCGAAAGCCGCAGACGGTGCGTCCCGCCGTAGCTGCTTTCTCTTTTTCTGGGATTAGTTAGTCCTTCTTCCCGTTCCCACCGGCATTCCCGCTGCCATTGCCGCCGGAACTGCCGTTTCCGTTGCCATTACCATTACTGCCGGAATTGCCACCGGCATTGCCGCTGCCGCTGGGACTGCCATTCCCACTCCCGGTGCTGCCCGCGTTACTGCCGTCATTCTCCTGGTTACCGCTGTCGCTCCCATTCCCGTTAGCATTCCCATTGCCCTGGCCGCCGCCATTGCCGGAATTGCCATTTCCACTGTGGTTCCCGTTGCCGCCGCTGTTTCCAGCTCCGTTGGCATTGCCGGACGGGCCGTTCGAGGCGGGTTGCGCATTACTATCGCTGCCAACATCGGCCGGCCTGCCGCGATCATCGGCGGGAACATCGCTGGTGCCGTTCACCACGCGCTCCCCTTCGAAGTTGAAGACAGCAACGGCGCCCGGTCCTGCTACTTCCAGTGGTTGACTTTGAGATACCTGGGCCTCCTGCCCCTGAACGATGTCCACGACCAAGTCGTTAAGAAGGTCCTGCACCTGAACCGTGCCGCGGTCGACCGCGACGTGTGCTGAGCCCCCACCTAACGACACGCGGAAAATGGTCCCCTTCACAATGGCGGCCAGGTAGGTGGTCTGCACGGAGAAATGCTGGACGTTCCGACGTTCAACCTCCGCGGTGATCATGCCGGAGGACATCTCTATGCTGGTCAGTTTGCCGGCGCCTTCATGCACCTCGATCTGGGTGCCCGCGCTGAGCTGGATGATCTCGGTGCCACGCGTCAGGTCCACCCTACCGTCGGCACCCGTCCGCACAGACTGGCCATCAAGGACACGCGCTCCCCGCTCTAGTGGGATCCATTGCCCGCGAACCATCTGCTCAGCTGTTCCGCGCAATCGAGTGGCTACCCAATCCTCGGCGAAGCCTGGGCCGACTAGGACAAGGAAAAGGCAAACCTGGTGTGCTATTCTGAGCATGATGTTCCCCGCGTTCTGCGTGAGGAGACCATTGGCGGCTCGGCTTGCTGGTTCCTTACCGCGATGCGCGGCATTTGACGGCGACCGATCACGACAAGGCGAAAGGTAAAGGCCTAGTTAGCGCGGTTAGCCGGCTGCACGGCGGCGACCAGTTCGTTGGAACACCAATCGACACTGCCGAATTGGCCACGGATATGGTCAATCTGCCAGCCATATTTTTCTTCACGAACCAATTCAAAGGTGATCGTCACCGGCTGGCCAGCGCTTCTGACGCTGGCCACGCTTGTGGCGCTCAGCCCTTCCGTCGCCATTGTGTCGAGATTGAAAAAGGTCACCAGACTGGGGTGGTCGCTGCCGAGGATCGGATCAAAGCCCAATCGCTGTAGCGCTTGGCTGTCCAACTGCCCGCCGTTCATTTGCGCGGTTAGGCTTTCAGAAAAGTACGGTTCGAAGTTAGTGACGGGTGCCGACAGGTATGCTTGGTAGAGCGTCGAGAGTAGATCTTCGGGGGAGACGAACTCTTGCGCCTGCACGCTGGGTGCCAGCAGGGCAAACACCACCGCAACGACTTTACCCATGACGCGACCTGCCCTTTGGTAAGATGACCAGGGTACGGCCATTTCAGCGCTGTCGGGAGGCGATCAAATGAACGGTCAGTGGATGTAAGTGCCGGTCCTGGCTCCGCAGCCCGAGGGCTTTGCGCAAGCCGGGCTGCTCGTCGTAGCGGCCTATGATGTTGAAAGCGGCGGCTTTCCCCCAAATAGCTTCGAGATATGGCATCAGGCGTCCGGCGAGCTGATGTTTGAGGTGAGCGCGGTTGAAGATCGGGCCCTCGAAGTCGCCGGACGTCCGGCCGGGCTTGCCGATTGGGCATCGATCAGCACCACCGACGAATTCATAGTGCGCGTGAAGCTGGCGGCCTTCGCCGCAGATTATCCCGATGAGGTGACGCTTTAAAACTGGGCCGCCAATGATCCCTACGACCTCGTGCCATACGGGTCTCACTGAGGGTGCTTCCACAGGGCAGAATTCTCCCAGGATTCGTTGATGGCAGCTGTCGACCCAT
>JAKFDU010000184.1:0-1578 GCA_036675975.1 Devosia sp.
CGCGGTGAAGGTGAACTGACGACCGCCCTTGACGGTCTTGGAGACGCGGTTGACGGCGACCAGCTTCTCGATGAAGCCGTCGTCGCTTTCCCCGCGATTGCGATCGCGCTCGTTGCTGCTCATTTGGATTTCCTGGGTTTGCTTACGGCCTATGGCCGCTTATGGTTGTGGTTGGTACTGGAAAAACAAGCCCGAAGGCTTAGAACTGCAGGCCACCCTCGCGGGCGGCATCAGCCAGGGCCTTGATGCGGCCGTGGTAGCGGTAGCCGGAACGATCGAAGGCAACCTTGTCGATGCCGGCAGCGAGCGCCTTGGCGGCGATCGTGCGGCCGACCTTGGCGGCGGCTTCCATGTTCTTGCTGCCCTTGAGGCCGTCCTTCACTTCGGCCTGCACGGTGGAGGCCGAAGCCAGCACCTTGGAGCCATCGGCGGTGAACAGCTGGGCGTAGATGTGCTGGCCCGAGCGGAGCACCGACAGGCGGGCGACGCCGAGCTTGCGGATGTGCGAACGCGTGGTCTTGGCGCGGCGCAGACGGGCGATGTTCTTGTCCATGATTATTTACCTCGAGGAAGCGGAAGGGCCCATTAGGCCTTCTTGGCTTCCTTCATGATGATCTTCTCGCCGGAGTAACGGATGCCCTTGCCCTTGTAGGGCTCCGGCTTGCGGTACGCGCGGATCTTGGCTGCAACCTCACCCACCTGCTGCTTGTCCGCACCGGAGACCAGGATCTCGGTCTGGGTCGGGGTCGCGAGCGTGATGCCCTCGGGAGCGACGTAGACGGTCGGGTGCGAGAAGCCCAGGCTCAGGGCCAGGTCCTTGCCCTGCATGGCGGCGCGGTAACCGACGCCGACCAGTTCGAGCTTGCGGGTGAACCCCTCGGCGACGCCCTGGATCATGTTGGCGAGGATCGCACGGGCCGTACCGGCCATCGGAAGGTTGGCGGCATCGGCGGCGGACAGCTGCAGCACGCCGTTGTCGAGCTTGAACTCGACGCCGGCCGGCTTGGTCAGGCTGAGCGAGCCCTTCGGGCCCTTCACCGTGACCTTGTCGGCGGTGGCATTGAACTCGACGCCCTTGGGCATCGAAATCGGCTTCTTGGCAACGCGGGACATGGGTGCGTTCTCCTTAGGCCACGAGGCAGATGACTTCGCCGCCCACGCCCGCAGCGCGGGCCTGGCGATCGGTCATCAGACCCTGGGAGGTCGAGATGATGGCGACGCCGAGACCGGCGAGCACCTTCGGCAGGTCGTCCTTGCCCTTGTACTGGCGCAGGCCCGACCGGGAGACGCGCTCGAGGCGCTCGATCACCGGCTTGCCTTCGTAGTACTTCAGGGAGATTTCCAGCTTGGCCTTGGCGCCCTCGCCGTTCACGCGGAAGTCGCCGATGTAACCCTCGGACTTCAGCACGTTGGCGATGGCCAGCTTCATCTTGGAGGCAGGCATTGCGACCTGCGGCTTGCCGACGGCGAGCGCATTCTTGATGCGCACCAGCATGTCGGCGATAGGATCAGTCATGCTCATTGGTTCTTACCCTTTTAGGTGTCAGGAGCACCGATATCCGCTGGCCCCCGGAGGGG
>JAKFDU010000185.1:0-1806 GCA_036675975.1 Devosia sp.
AGGCCCCAGCGAACCGAGCGCCGCCTTCCCAGCGCTTCTGTCGAGGCCATCGACGTTGATGGCCTCGACTATCCGTCCTGCTCAGAAGCGATAGTTCGCGCTCAGCTCCAGGCTGCGCGGCGCGCCGGGGGTGATCAGGTCCACCGAGCCGTGGGCCGAGGCGTAATACTCCTTGTCGAAGATATTGCGCAGGCGTAGCGCCATGTCCCATTGCTCCAGCTCGTAGAACAGGGCCGCATCGGCCGTGGTGTAGCCGGACATGGTCGTCACGTTGTCCAGGGCGGTATAGCGCTCGCCCACATAGTTGGCGCCCATGCCCACCCGCCATTCCGGGGTCAACGAGCGCACCAGCCAGAGGTTGGCGCTGTGGCGGGGCGTCAGGGTCGGCACCTGGCCTTCGTTCGGTACGCCGTTGGTCTTGCTGTTGGACTTGGTGATCTCGGCGTCGAGGTAGGCATAGCCGCCGTAGACCTGCCACTTGTCGCCGAGTTTGCCGCTGACGGTGGTCTCGAAGCCATCGGTGCGCTGCTCGCCGGCCAGCACCAGTTGCGCCGGATTGGCCGGGTCGGTGGTCTTGATGCTGGTGCGTTCCAGGCGGAACAGCGCGGCGGTGACCGACAGGCGATCGTCCAGCCAGTCCCATTTGGCGCCCACCTCGTAGTTGGTGGTTTCCTCGGGCTCGAGGTCCTGGTTGGTGCTGCTCAGGGCGAACATCTCGGCGGACGGCTGGTAGGAGCGGCTGACCGAGACGTAGTAGGACTGCATCTGGTCCGGCTGGTAGACCAGGCCGGCCCGCGGGCTCCAGGTACGGTCGGTGCGCTCGAGGTCGGTGTTCACCGAACGATCGTCGTCGTACTCCTGGCCGAAGATGTCGTAGCGTACGCCGAGCAGGGCCTTCCACTGTGGGGCCAGTTCGATCAGGTCCTGCACATAGAAGCCGGCGGTTTCCTGGAAGTTGGTGCCAACAGTGCGTTGTCCGCTGGCGTGCTCCGGCACCACAACCAGGGCGTCGCGGTAGACCGGTACCTGAGCCACGTTGCTCTGGTTGACCGAGCGCTGGTGCTTGTCCTGGAAGCCCAGTTCCATGCCGTACAGCAGGCTGTGCTGCATGCCGGCGAGCTGGGCCTGTTGCTTCAGCTCGGTCTGGTTGAACAGGCCGTCTTCGTCGCGAGCGACGTTGCCGCGGTTGAGTTTCACCAGCAGCTCGCCGTTGGACGCGGTGACGAAGCGGGTCGGGCTGCTGTCGGCCAGGGTGTTGTTGCGGTCGAGATCGTAGTGGTAGTAGCGGCTGGTGTTGGACAGGGTCCAGGCGTCGTTGAGCCGATAGTCGATGCCGGCGGTGAAGGAGAACACCTCGCTGCGGGTGTAGTCCTGGTCCGGGTCGGCCGAACCGAAGCGCTTGTCGCGGTCGACCTGCACCGGGCGGCCGCCGAGGGCGGGGATGCCGAAGTCGATCAGGCGCTTGTCGTACAGGTAGGTGGCGCCCAGGTTCAGCTCGAGGTCGTCGGACAGCTTGAAGAACGCCGAGGGCGCGATGGCCTTGCGCTCGATGTAGCCGTCGTCGCGGAAGGTATCGCTGTCTTCCAGTGCGCCGGTGACGCGCAAGGCCTTGTCGCGCTGCTGCTGGTCGGCCCAGCCGGCATCGAACTGGGTGCGCTTCTTGCCCTCGGAGTCCAGGCTGACGCCGATTTCCTGCTTCGGCTCGAAGGTCGGTTTCTTGGTCACGCTGTTGATCATGCCGCCGGAGGAGCCACGCCCATAGAGGACGGCGGCAGGCCCCTTGATCACCTCGACTTGCTCGATATT
>JAKFDU010000186.1:0-5098 GCA_036675975.1 Devosia sp.
GCAAATGCCGACGATGCCTTTACAGGCTTATCGGGGTCGCCTTGCGGGCAGGCACGAGTCTTCGCGCTGTGCAGTCAGTCACCAACTCAGGGAACCCTTAGCAAGTGAATACCCTCAACTCGACTCACCCATTTTCTGCATTGGCAGCAGGCGCCGCCCCGTCCCTGGAGACACTGCCTACGCCCGCGCTGGTTTTGGACCGTGACCGGCTGGATCGCAATATCGAGCGGCTCGCCACACGCATGGCGGCGCACGGGATTACCTTGCGCCCGCATCTGAAAAGCGCGAAATCCATCGACGTCGCAAAACGCCTGTTTCCAGACCAGCCCGGCCCGATTACGGTCTCCACGCTGGCCGAGGCGGAGTATTTTGCCAGTCATGGCTTTCGTGACATCACCTATGCGGTCGGTCTCTCGCCCGATAAGGCCGAGCGGGCGCTGAGCCTTCGCGCCACGGGCGTCGACCTGAAGGTGGTGCTGGACACGCCGGAGCAGGCCAAGGCGCTCGGCGCAGCAGGCAAGGCGGCCGGCGTGACGCCCTCCGCGCTCATCGAAATCGACTGCGACGGCCATCGTGGCGGACTCATGCCCAGCGATCCGCTGCTCGTCGAAGTAGCTGCAAGTCTTCGCGAGGCCGGGGGCGAACTGGCCGGTGTCCTGACCCATGCCGGCGAGTCTTATGGCCTGAACACGCCGGAGGCTCTGGCGCTCGCCGCCGAAGGCGAGCGGGCTGCGGCTGTCGCTGCGGCCGAGGCGCTGCGAAGCCGCGGCTACCCCTGTGCCACCGTCAGTGTCGGTTCCACGCCCACCGCGCATTTTGCCCGCAATCTTGAAGGTGTGACCGAGATGCGCGCCGGGGTCTACATGTTCTTCGACCTGGTCATGCACGGCATTGGCGTGTGCCGCATCGACGATATAGCCCTTTCGGTGCTGACGACGGTGATCGGCAAGAAAGCGGAGAAGGGCTGGATTCTGGTGGATGCCGGTTGGATGGCGCTGTCCCGTGATCGTGGCACCAGCAACCAGACCGTCGATCAGGGCTATGGTCTGGTGTGCGACCTCGAGGGCCGCCTCTATCCGGACCTGATTGTCGATCAGGCCAGCCAGGAGCATGGCATCCTGGCGCTGCGCTCCGGCAGCAGCCAGACCCTGGCCGACCTGCCCATGGGAACCCGGCTGCGCATCCTGCCCAACCATGCCTGCGCCACCGGCGCGCAGCACCCGGCCTATCAGGTGATTAGCGGCGGCGGCCCGCGCATCGAAGCCCAGTGGCCGCGGATGAGGGGTTGGTGATGACCGACCTGCCAACTCCGCTTGCGGTCCCGAACGCCTTGCCGCCCCAGGGGCATTACAGCATGGCTATCCGTCACGGGGGCCTTGTGCATGTCTCGGGTCAGTTGCCGATACGTCCCGACGGCAGTCACACGGCGGATCTTTGCTTCGAGGATCAGGTCCGGCAAGCCATGGCCAACCTGCTCAACGTACTGGCCAATGCGGGCCTCGGTCCGCAACACCTGGTCAAGGTCACGGCGTACATCGTCGGTGTGGCCAACTGGCCGGCGTTCAACGCCATTTACGGCGAAATCATGGGGGCGGCGCGGCCGGCACGCAGCGTCGTTCCCGTTCCTGAACTGCACTACGGCTATCTGGTCGAGATCGACGCCATGGCCGCCGCGCCCGAGGCTGGGTAACACCCATGAAGCTGACCTCCTACTGGTTGGATACCGCCCCAGCGTTCACCGGCGGCTCGAAGGCGCCGGTGGCGGGCAAGGCGGATGTGCTTATCGTCGGGGGCGGGCTTACCGGCTCGTCGGCAGCGTTGGCCCTGGCCAAGAAGGGCGCGCGCGTCGTGGTTTGCGAAGCGCAGACGGTGGGATGCGCCGCCTCCGGCCGCAACGGTGGTATGTGCAACAACGGCTTTGCCCAGGACTACGCGGCAATGGCAGCGAAGTTGGGTACGGAGGTGGCCAACCGTCTCTATCGCAGCTTCGATGCCGGGGTGGACACGGTCGAACGCATCGTGCGCGAGGAAGCGATCGATTGCAGTTTCGCCCGCACGGGCAAGCTCAAGCTCGCGGCTAAACCGGAGCATTATGACAAGCTTGCCCGCACCCAGGCCCTGCTCGCCGCACAAGCCGATCCCGAGACACGGATGGTGACTCAGACCGAGCTGCCGGCCGAGCTGGGTTCGCAACGCTATTTCGGCGGCATGCTCTATGAAAAGAGTGCCGGCATGCATGTGGGGCGCTTCGTCACGGGCCTGGCCGAAGCGGCCGCCCGCCGGGGCGCGGAGATCCATCAGCACACGCCGGTCATGGGCATCCGTCCGGTCCAGGGTGGGCATGAGATCAGCACGCCGCGTGGGCGCATCATCGCCTCTCAGGTCCTGCTCGCCAGCGGCATATCCCAGGTGGGGCCGTTTGGCTGGATTCGCCGCCGTATCGTCCCGGTCGGGGCTTTCATCATCGTCACCGAACCGCTGCCAACCGCCTTGCTGGACCAGTTGCTGCCGAAGCGGCGGATGATGACCGACACCAAGAACCTGGTGAACTACTTCCGGGTAACGCCGGACAACCGCCTGCTTTTCGGCGGGCGCGCGCGCTTCGCCGTTTCCAATCCCGAATCCGATGCCAAGAGCGGCGTCATCTTGCATCGCGCGATGATCGAGGTCTTCCCGCAACTCGCCGGCACGCGCATCGATTATTGCTGGGGCGGGATGGTGGACATGACCCGCGACCGTCTGCCCCGCGCCGGCGAGCGCAACGGCATCTTCTACTCGATGGGCTACAGCGGCCACGGCACGCAGATGTCCACCCATATGGGCACCATCATGGCCGAGGTCATGGACGGACGGGTCGAACTCAACCCATGGAAGGACTTCGACTGGCCCGCCATCCCCGGCCATGTCGGCCCACCCTGGTTCCTGCCCATCGTGGGCGCCTATTACCGCCTGAAGGATTTCCTCCAATGATCTCTCCAATCAAACACCTAACAGACTCCGGCCGGCTCGATCGGGCATTCATCGACGGCGAGTGGACCCTGCCGGTTTTCTCGGGCCGGGCCGCCGTCATCGACCCCTCGACGGAAGAGCCGATCGCCGAAATCGCGCTGGGCGGTGCGGCAGATGTCGATCGCGCCGTGGCGGCAGCGCGGCGCGCCTTTGTCGGCTGGGCCGCGACTCCCGTGGCTGAGCGGGCCAGGTTTCTGGGACGGATCCACGCCTTGATCCTCGAGCGTGCGGAGCTATTTGCCCAGGCAATCTCATTGGAGATGGGCGCGGCCATCGGCTCTGCGCGGGCAGCACAGGTGCCGCTCGCAGCGGAACATATTCGCGTCGCCGGCGATGTTTCGATCAGCTATCCCTTCGTTAGCCAGCGCGGCACCATAGCGGTCATGCGCGAGCCCATCGGCGTTTGTGGCCTGATCACGCCATGGAACTGGCCGCTTTACCAGATCACCGCCAAGGTGGGCCCGGCACTGGCGGCAGGCTGCACGGTGGTGCTGAAGCCGAGCCAGCTGTCGCCGCTCAGCGCCCTGCTTTTCGCAGAAGTGATCGAGGACGCGGGAATCCCTGCGGGCGTGTTCAACCTGGTCAACGGTGACGGTCCCGAGGTCGGTGCGGCTCTCGCGGCGCATGCCGATGTGGACATGATTTCCATCACCGGTTCGACCCGTGCCGGGGTGCTCGTAACCCAGGCCGCTGCGCCGACCATCAAGCGAGTAGCGCTGGAACTGGGAGGCAAATCGCCCAACGTCATACTGGCGGACGCCGATCTGGCCCGAGCCGTGCCGCTCGGCGTGGCGGCATGCATGCGCAATGTCGGCCAGTCCTGCAGTGCCCCTACGCGCATGATCGTGCCCCGCGACCGGCTGCCGGAGGTCGAGGTGTTGGTGCGCAATGCGGTGGCCGAATTCGTCGTCGGCGAGCCGCGCTCCGAGCACAGCACCCATGGACCGATCGCCAACCGCGCGCAGTTCGAACGTGTGCAGCACATGATCGCCATCGCAATCGCCGAAGGGGCGCGGCTGGTCTGCGGCGGTCCCGGTCGACCGGAGAATCTGCAGCGTGGCTTTTACGCCCGTCTCACGGTCTTTTCCGATGTGCACAGCAAGATGGCGATCGCCCAGGAAGAAGTCTTCGGTCCGTTGCTGGTGCTGATCCCCTATGACAGCGTCGACGAAGCGGTGGCGATCGCCAATGACAGCGTCTACGGCCTCGGTGCCCACGCCCAGGGCGCAGACCTCGACGCCGCGCGGGCTGTCGCGGCCCGCCTGCGCTGCGGCCAGGTGCATCTCAATCACCCGGCCTGGGATCCCCATGCGCCTTTCGGTGGCTACAAGCTCTCGGGTAATGGTCGCGAATATGGTGTCGAGGGGCTGGAAGAGTATCTGGAGACCAAGGCTGTGCTCGGCTTCGGCTGATGGTCGATAACCCAATAATTATGAGGCTCATTGCACACCCGATGCAGTGCCGGTGATCTCCGCCGTGGATGGGCTGTCAGGCATCTTCCTTGCGGCGGGTTGTTCCGGGCATGGCTTCGGCCTGGGCCCGGGAATCGGCCATTTGGGCATTTGATGTCCGGCTGAATACGGAAAAAAGGTGGGAGCAGGGCTCCCACCAAAACAGCGAGGGAAGACGGTCAGAAATCCGAGACCTTGCCCCAAGCCCCTTTGTTCAGGCGGGCAAGGGTGTATTGGGTGTGGTCCACAAACGGCGTCTTGCCCGTCGCCAGTTCGGCAATCAGGCGCCCGGCGCCGGGGCCGATGCCGAAGCCGTGGCCCGAGAAGCCGGCGGCCAGAATGAAGCCGGGCAGGTTCTGCGCTTGGTCGATCACCGGCACCCCGTCCGGGGTGCTGTCGATATAGCCGGCCCAACCTGCCTGAACGGGTACGCTGCCCAGGGCGGGCAACAGGCGGCGCGCACGGGCAAGGGTATCCTTGAGGATTGCCTCTGACGGGCGCGGATCGAGGATGCGCACGCGTTCCATCGGTGTAGGTCGGTCGAGCGCCCATTTGCTGCGCGTTTCGTGTCCGTACTGCCAACCCTGCAGGTCACCCGGTGAGAGCATTTGCCAGCGTTTGGCGAACATCGGCAGAAA
>JAKFDU010000187.1:0-5260 GCA_036675975.1 Devosia sp.
AGGTGACGCTTTAAAACTGGGCCGCCAATGATCCCTACGACCTCGTGCCATACGGGTCTCACTGAGGGTGCTTCCACAGGGCAGAATTCTCCCAGGATTCGTTGATGGCAGCTGTCGACCCATATCTGTCGCTTCGGCCATCATCGCCCAGTCCCAAAAGCTGCCATTCCGCTGTTGTGAGCAACATCGGCCATGCGCCCCCTTTCGGCCAGTGGGCTGAATGGCATGAAAATTCAAAAGCGGACATCTGTTCGAGTTGCCCAGGGGGGACCTTTGCGCCGTTAAGCGGTGGCGAAATGTCGGCCCGAGCATGAGTGTCCAAGGCAATTCGTATCGGCACCAGCCGCACTACGCCGGCGGGGTTGAATTTCGTAAGGGCTGGATGGCCGGCAGTCGTAGCGACTGCCCAGGGTGGAGCTGCCCTGGGTCAGAGAGCTTGTTTATGTTGGCCTGGAAGATCGCTTCCGCCCTTATGGGCGTTCCGTAGATCTGCTCGGAAATGCGCTCAAGAGTATCGCCTGATTTGACAATGTAGAGCAAAAATCCTTCGTCCCCTTGCTCCGGCACCTCAATAATGCCTTCCGGTTGTGCGTCAAGTTCCACGCTAAGAGCCTGCAGGGTTGTCGGCCGATAGGCGTGAGCTTCCGGCAGGTTGGTCGGACGCTCTTTCCACCGCCTCCTGGCTATTGGGCTGACTTCGTGCAGGCGCATCGGTCCGGGCCGGCGGTCGGCAGTCGGCAGTCTGTCAAGCACGAAGCCGACAGCATTGAAACCCGGCTGCTTATCCCGGTTGGTGAGATTTTCCCGGTGCGAAGAACACAGCTTGCCCAGATGCGACTGGGGCGAGGCGTCAAGGTCAAGCCCGGCATGCCGCGCGCCGTCCCAGATCCATTCGAGAGCCAGGTCGGAAAGGCCACGCCGCTCCCCTCCGCCACCGACCGAGCCGTGGCCGCCGGGAAACCACATCTGCTGATATGGTGCATCAGCACTTTCGGGGTTGGCTCCTCGATCCAGGTTCAACTCCCGAAGATTTTCCCAGAGTGTGGGCTCGAAATCGACCTTGTGCTCGTCGATGGCCACAGCGTGCCGTGCCTGCTCGACGATTGGAGAAAGGCTGACATCATGAAACTGGTGTATCCGGTTGATGGCGTTGGCCAGGACAAAGTATCGAGGAATGCCCAGAGCGCCCACCGTGTCCCAGACCCCGAGATACTTCACCTTTAGCAGCGGGCTTGATCCGGGCTGATACTGGGCGACATGCTCCGTCCGCCACGCATCCTCACGCTCCGATACGCAGATGTGGGGCGAACACTCACTCCTGAAGCGCAGCACCTCATCCTGGAACAGGTCGGAAATGCGCCGTCGCTTGTAGAGATCCACCGCCTCGTTGGCGCGGCGGGCGTGCTGCCGGTGCAGAATCCCACAAGTGCTCAGGAGCCCAACGAAGGACCGGGCGGTATATGCCCCACGTGAGAAGCCAAAGACATGGATCTCGTCGCCCGGCGAATAGTTGAAGATCAGAAACCTGTAGCCGTCGCTCAGGTTCTTGACCAAGCCCGCGCCAAAGACGCCCCCGGCGAACGCTTCTCCGTCCTCGCTGCCGACCCCCTCGTCATAAAAGGTTATCTGCCCCACGCCGTCGTCGGAAATAGGCAGGACACTTTCGGCCGTGAGCAGAACGTTGGTCGGGTACGGTGCGTCGAGCCTGTTCCAGCTTCCGTCGAAGCAGAATACCAATCGCTTCACTGCATTCCTCCGCAGCAGAGGCCGCGAGCCCAACCTACTGTCCGAGCGCCGCCTTTATCTCCGCCAGATGCTCAGCGAAGATCACTGTGTCACCATCGAGTACCACCGCTTTCTCGGCGAGGGGCAGCGCATCCGCATGCCGACCGGACAGGTGCAGCACCCAGGCAAGCGTATCGATCCGGCCGGCCATGTCAGGACCGGCGTCCACGGCCTCGTGCGCCAGTTGTTCGGCCTCGTCGAGCCGGATGTTCTCCATGGCGAACATCCAGGCTAGGTCATTGCTGGCGTCGCCCCTTACGGTCTCGTCGCCCTCTGCAATGGCAAGACGGAAATACTCTTCAGCCTTTGCCAGGTCCTTGGTCACGCCAGCGCCCTGGCTATAGTGCCAGCCCAGGCTCAGATAGGAGAGCGGCCAGTGCTGCTCCGCCGCGAGGTTGAAGCATTTAATGGCCTCGGCGTCGCTCTGCGCCAGACCGCCGCGTCCCCTTGCATGCATGACCCCAAGATTGTGCTGGGCGAAGGCCTCGCCACCATCGGCGGCGATCTGATAGAGCCGCGCCGCCTCAACATCGTCCTTTTGCATGCCAAAGCCGTTTTCGGCGAGCCACCCCAGTGACCCGCTGGCATAGGGTGAGCCGGTTGCTGCGGCCTGATTATAGAGCTCGATCGCACGTCCATAATCCTGGGCTACGCCCCGACCGTCCTCATAGAGTTTGGCCAGGTTTTCCATGGCGACAACAACCCCGGCCGCCGCAGCTTGCTCGTAGAGCCGCGCCGCCTCTGCCGGATCGGCATCGAGGCCATAGCCGCCCTCGTAGAGTGAACCCAGCGACGACAGCGCCAGCACGTAACCCTGGTCGGCCGCGGCGCGGTATTCGGCGATGGCCTTATCGAACTGTTCGGCGACATCATAGGACCGCGCCAGTTGGAAGCGCAGCTTGGCGTCGTCGGGGTTGGCCGCGACGGCGCTGGCGCAGGCCGCGATGGCCGCGGCGGCATCGACGTCCTCAAACCGGACGCCAGTGCCCATCGGCACGGCCGGATCGAGGGGGCTTGCAGCGAGTTGATCGCAACTGGCCGCGCCGTTGTCCTTGGCCTCCTGGGCGAATACAGGCGGCGCCGACAAGAGCAATCCCACCCCGACAAGTCCGACCAGGCGTTTGATTTCCGAACCCATACTACCCCCCAATGCCAGTTTTTCTTCTGGCTCAAGGCGAGTGTCACGGTGGCCAAGCTGCTTGGCAAGTCAATACTTGGAAAGTGATGGTTCTAACATGTTGGTGACCAAGAAATTATCGGCGTTGGCGCCAGCTATTTTTACACCATACTGTCGCTTGCGTGGCCAAAGTCGACGGCGATGCGGCTCGCTATATCGGTGGGCCTGCGTTACTTTCGCCCCAGAGGGCGTCAAGCCTGGGCACAGGCCAGCTACATTGGGGAGTGAGCGAGGATGGAGGCGCCGGCAGCACCGTTTCCCGAGCCGACAAAGGCGCCTGCGCGGAAGAGGAAAAACGCACCCGCGACCGCCGAAGCCGTCATCGCGCCCATTCCCGCGCCACCGGTGTCAGACAAGGCGCCGACCAGCAAGCCCTTTGACCTCATGCCGAGGATCGCGGGTCTCACCTCGGATATCCGCACGCTCGTCTTCAATCTGTTTGTCCTGCTGCTTGTCGGCCTTTTGGCGCCCGTGGTCCTGAGCCAGTTCTGGCGCAACGAGGTCGTGGTCGAGGCGATCACTGTGCCGGCGCAGTTGCAGACAATGGGCCTCACACCCGAGGTCGCGTCAGCGCGGCTGGTCGACGCCCTGCGCGAGGTGGAACAGGCCGGCGGCAGTGCTATCGAAGCGATCGATGTCGTCGTTTCCACCGACAGAGTGGACTTCTCCATCCCCGATTCCGGCCTTTCGGTGGACTCGCTCGTCTACTATGTCCGGCGCTTCTTCAACATCGCGGAGACCAGGATCGGCGGCGAGTTCCGTTGCGCCGATCCCGATTGCAGCACGCCCGGCGTCAGCCTCCGCCTGCGCGTGTTTTCCGGCCGGTCGCACGTGCTGCAGATCAGGGCGGTAGAAAATTCCACCGAGTCCCAGTATTTCTATGATGCGGCTTTGCGGGTGATGGAGGAGTATCGGCCGATCGTCGCCCTGGCGGCGATCCTCGACGAGCAGCCGGTGCGGGCCGAGGTCATGGCGCGCAGCATCATCCGCTCGCGGGCGGCGGAAGCCCATTGGGCTCTCAATCTGCTTGGTATCCTCAAGAACAACGCCAATCAGCCGAAGCTGGCTATCGGGGAGTTTGAGGCGGCCCTTGCCCTGGTCCCGGATTTTCTACCCGCCAAGGCCAATCTTGCCAACACGCTGCTCGCGGAAGGCGATACGCAACGCGCGCGCACACTCTTCGAGGAGATCCAGCGTACCGATCCGAACAACGTCCGTGCTGCCGAGGGCCTGGCAGATCTGGCCAGCGCCGACGGGAAGCTGGACCAGGCGGTCGAACTCTACCGGCGGGCGACCGAACTCGATCCATCCGCGCCGCGCTATCTGATCAAGGCTGCTCTGCTACGGCTGGGCGCCGACGACGAGCCGGCAGGAATTGCCCTGCTCGAGGAGGCGCTCCAGATCGATCCGACCGATCCTGCGGCGCTGGGGCAGTTGGGATTGCTGCACTTCATGAAGAGCGATTACGCCGCTGCCATCCCCTTCTATCGCAACGCGGCGGATTTCGAACCTACCAATGCCGGGCTGCAGTACCAACTCGGACTAAGCATGCTGATGTCGGATGACTACGAGGGTGCGGTGGAGCGGTTCAACATCACAGTCGCACTGGATCCAGGCAACGTGGACTACAGGCGGAGTCTCGCCGAAGGGCTCGACAAACTCGAGCGATATAGCGAGGCCCAGGCCGTTCTGGCCGTCGCTGCGACTATGACTCCTGATGATCCAGGCCTCATCTACCAGCAGGCCATGAATTTCCAGCACCTTGGCCGGAACGACGACGCTATCGCCGCATACAAACGGGTGGTTGAACTCAGTCCCGACAGCATGGACGCGGTCATCGCCCAGCGCTTCATCGAGCTGCTGGAACAGGGGCATACATTGGACGACGAGGCCACGACAACCGGCGACGCTCTTTAGGAGAGGACATGCAGGCACATGCTGGGAGCGTCGCTCGTCCCGTTCGAAATCAGTGACGGCACGCGATCTCGTCGGCTAGAGATGCCTCTACATCGCGAGCGCCCGTTCAGGGGCCAATCCAGGCCTGCGCACAATGCGTCGCAGTGTCCTCTATTGCATCTTGGCCGCCAAAAGCGGCCAGTCCGTTATCCGCCCCGAATTCGCCAATGACCGGATGTCTGCTTTTCCGGCTAGCGGTCCCAGAAGCAGACTATCCGCAAGCCACCCCGTTGGAGACGCCAACCTTCGCAAAGCGGGCCGGCAGCTTTCGGGAGTTCGCTAAGGCTCGCTGAATGTCTCAAATGGGGCGCATTGCTGTCGGGCAACTTCCGCACATTAGGC
>JAKFDU010000188.1:0-7323 GCA_036675975.1 Devosia sp.
GGTAGTCGGCGCCACAGACATCGATGAAACTGACAAAGCGGCAGCGCGGATCGTCACGCAGAAAGGTGGCGATTGCCACGATTGCGTCCTTATCCGCGGTCAGAGTCAGCTCGCCAAAGGCGATTTCCTGCGACAGGATCGCCGGGCCGAGAGCGCGCGTAACATGCTCGCCAAGGTCCACAAGCGGATCGACCTGGGTTACTTCATCCATTCTGGCTGACCCTAGCGTTCGATGGTGCCGGTGCGGCGGATTTTCTTTTGCAGCAACAGGATGCCGTAAAGAAGCGCTTCAGCGGTGGGCGGGCAGCCCGGAACGTAAATATCGACCGGCAGCACGCGATCACAGCCTCGCACCACCGAATAGGAATAGTGATAGTAGCCGCCGCCATTGGCGCAGCTGCCCATGGAGATGACGTAGCGTGGCTCGGGCATCTGGTCGTAGACCTTGCGCAGCGCCGGCGCCATCTTGTTGGTCAGCGTACCGGCAACGATCAGCACGTCGGACTGGCGCGGCGAGGCGCGCGGCGCCGTGCCGAAACGCTCGATGTCATAGCGCGGCATCGACATCTGCATCATCTCGACGGCGCAGCAGGCCAAGCCCGTCTGCATCCACATCAGCGAGCCCGTGCGCGCCCAGTTGACCAGCTGGGAAACCGTGGAAACCAGGAAGCCCTTGTCCGCCAGCTCATCGGTAACGTCGGTGAAGAACGGGTCGGTGGCGCCGGCGGTCTTGTTGGTACGGGGGTCGATCAGGCCAGTGGGACGCGGCGCGACCAGCGTGCCGTTCGATTCGCTCAATCCCATTCCAGGGCCCCTTTCCGCCATTCATAGATAAAGCCGACGGTCAAAACGCCGAGGAAGATCATCATTGACCAGAAGCCGAACCAGCCAACCTCACGGAAGGCCACGGCCCAGGGAAACAGGAACGCCACTTCGAGATCGAAGATGATGAAGAGAATCGAGACGAGATAGAATCGGACGTCGAACTTCATGCGCGCATCGTCGAACGCTTCAAAGCCGGCCTCAAACGCCGAAACCTTCTCGGGATCGGGGTTTTTCACGGCGACGATGAAGGGGGCGACCAACAGGGCTAGGCCAATCAGACCAGCCACGGCGAGAAAGATGACAATCGGCAGATAGTCGCTGAGCAAATCAGTCATGCGGCAGCCTGTTTCTAGTCCGGCCGGGCGACCGGGTGCGAGGGTTGCGCAAGCAATTGGGGCTAGCCAACCAACGCGAACGTTGATGGCTTGGGCTTAGACCTTTGCCTATCCGGTTTCAAGGGAAAGAAAATATGATTAGAACAATCATATATTGCCCGGCGAAAGCCTGCAACTTCAGGGGCGTAAGTGCCGGCCTCATGGCAATGGCATGCCGTATGCCGCA
Source organism: Devosia sp. (assembly GCA_036675975.1). GTDB lineage: Bacteria > Pseudomonadota > Alphaproteobacteria > Rhizobiales > Devosiaceae > Devosia. Next base: position 1,387 of record JAKFDU010000188.1, read on the forward strand.
GTATTTTGGAACGCGTCGCGGTGCACTGGGGTCCCCGCAGGAGGTTGCAAGGGACCGGAAAACAAAACGGCGAACCGCTGCTGCGGTTCGCCGAATTGGGTTCGCAAGACGCTAGGTCGAGAGGGCGGTAAACCGCCCTACCCGATTGCAGAACTTAGAAGTGGTAGAACACGCCAACGGTTGCCTTGGCACCTTCGAAGAAGGGGTCAGCAGCACCGTCGAAGTCGCCCTGGCCAACCAGTTCACCGCGAACGGTGACCGAGTCGGTGACAGCAAGTTCAACACCAGCGCCGAGCTGGTACACGCCCTGCGAGAAGCCGGTACGGTTGTTGGTGCCGAGACCGCCGATTGCATAGACGAGGACCTGATCGGTCACGACAGCACCAGCACGCAGGTTGGCGAAGAATTCGCCGGTGCTGAAGGCGTTGTTCCAGATGTAGTCGCCGGTGACTTCAGCGCCGATCAGGAAGGGATCGACGGGGATGAAGTTCACACCGACGGCAGCGCCGAGAACGCCCGAGGTGCTGTTGATGGGGTAGCCGGCATAGGTGCTGGCGTCAGCACCAACGAACTGGCCACCGACGCGAACGCCGGCATAGAGACCTTCCCAATCGAAACCAGCAGCTTCATAGATCGGCTGCGGCGTGGTCGGGATGATCAGATCGGCGGCCTGAGCACCACCAGCGAGCAGCGCGGCAGCAGCCACACCGAGAGAAAGCGAACGTACAAACATATCTTGCACTCCCATAGAGTTAACCGTAGTCGACCGACTAGATGCATCAGGCTAACGCGCGTGACAAGCCTTTGGTCGCTGAAATTGGGCAACGCAGATAACGCTAGATGACCATTTCGGGGCAGGTGTTGCGCCGATGCCGCGCAATTGGCCCAATTTGAGACAAATTTGATCTTCCGGGCGCGCCCATGGGGCGACGAGGTGTCGCAATGTGGACATGAGTGAGTCGCGCCGTCAAGCCACTGCACAAACGAAACGGCCCCGCCGAGGCGGGGCCGTGGGATGCGAAATGAGTCGGCTCAGAAGTGGAAGTTGGCGCCGACCGTGAACTGGTCCTTACCGTTGGTTCCACCATTGACGGGGAAACCATGCAGGTACTGGGCTTCCACCGTGATGCTGTCGGTGACGGCGAGTTCGACGCCGCCACCAAGCAGCACGTCCTGCTCATCGGGCGGACCCAGATCTATGCCATAGCCGCCGGCGGCGTAGACGAGAACATTGTCGCTGACGACCAGGCCGGCGCGACCGAGAATCTGGCCATAGGTCGTCTCGCCCACGGATCCGCCGGTCAGGCCGTGAACGGCAACTTCGGCGCCCAGGAGGTAGAAATCGAACTGCGCGTTCACACCGGCCTGAACGCCAAGACCGTATTGTGTGCCACTGGTGGCGCCATTCTGTGCGCCGCCATAGACGCCTGCATAGAAGCCGCTCCAATCAAATCCGGGCTCTTCATAGACGGGCATCTCGGCGGGCGTGCTGGTCGGGACCGTGATCAGGTCCGCGGCGAAGGCGGTCCCCATCGAAAGGGTGGTGGCGAGCGCCGCAAGCGCCATCTTGTTGAACAGGCTCATCGCTGTTCTCCTTACTACTGGACCGTCGGATTGAGGAACGCAGCGCCGCTGCGCCGGTTCCGCCTTGGTCGTGGGGCTCTCCCTGAATGCGACCCGATGATTCCGGGGTGCAGGAACAGCTGACAACTACGGTTCTGCTTGGGTTGAGGGGCGAAAACCCGTCCCTCAGGCGGCCAAAATAGGGCAGCGCCCGGCGTTGCCGATGGGTCACACCAATGCGACGGGCGCTAGAGAGTCCCCACCAGCACAGGCTTCTCACGATAGGCATCCGGAAACAGCTGCTTGAGCGCGGCAATTTTCGGCAGGTCATGGAACACGATATAGGGCCATGTGGGGTTCAGCGTCAGGAAGTCCTGATGATACTGCTCCGCGGGATAGAAGGCCTTGAAAGGCTCGATGGTAGTGACGATTGGTCCCTCGAAAAGTGCGGTTTCGTCGAGCTGGGCAATGTAGGCTCGCGCGGCCTCGGCTTGATCTGGTGTCACCGGGAAGATGGTCGAGCGGTACTGCGTGCCGTGGTCGGGGCCCTGGTAATTAAGCTGGGTCGGGTTGTGGGCCACCGAGAAATACACCTGCAACAGCTTGCCGTAGCTCACCACGGAAGGATCATAGGTGACCTCCACCGCTTCGGCGTGACCCGTGTTGCCGCTGCCGGTCTGCTCGTAGGTGGCCGTCTCCGCTGCGCCGCCGGAGTAGCCGGATACGGCACGGGTGACCCCATTAACGTGCTGGAACACCCCCTGCACCCCCCAGAAGCAGCCACCGGCGAAAATGGCCGTGGCCGTGGTCCCGGGTTCAACCAGGTCAGTGGTCGGTGGGGGGATTTCCACCGGCGCCTCCTGTGCGGGCGCCGGTTGATTCCACAGCACGGATGCCAAGACGGGGAGAATCAACAGCGCAGCCAACAATGAACGGCGGCCGGTGGTTCGGATGGCGAGGACGGAACTGGGCATTTGCAAAAGCCTTGGTTGGAGCGATCTGCATGTCAGTTCGTCCTATATGCGCCTCCGGTTACATCAGATCAGCCGGCTCACGGCGAAATGAAGCCAATCGGGTCGCGTTCAACGCATGTGAGCGCGGCGATTTATCGTGGGCCGGCGAGGATCTGAAGGTATTCCCTGCGCCCACTTGACTTCAGCAATAGCGCTTATACGCATAACCAGCTAATACGCATTAGCGGCGACGGAGGAACGATTGGCCCTTTCGAAACGGCTTACCCAGCGCGATATCGCGCGTCTTGCCGGTGTCAGTCAGGCGACGGTGTCTCTCGTTCTGAATGGCGTGTCGGGCGCCGACAGCCGTATTCCCGCCGAGACGCGGGACCGGGTCAATCGCGTCATTCGAGAAACCGGCTATGCCCCCGACCCCGTCGCGCGCCGGATGGTCCAGGGCCTCAACCGGATACTCGGGGTTTTCACCTACGAGCCCGCCTTCCCCTCCGCACAGGCGGATTTCTACACGCCATTCCTGCTCGGCATCGAAGAAGCGGCGGAGAATCTGGGATACGATCTGTTGCTTATGACCGCTGCGGCGCGTGACGCCTTTGGCCGCAAGCGCATGTTCGGCGAATCCAACCGGCTGCGGCTGGCGGATGGTTGTCTCATTCTCGGTGGTCAGTTTGATGGCGAGGAACTCGCCCAGCTCGTCGCCAGCGACTATCCCTATGTTGCGGTGGGCCGCCGTGACGATGTCGGCGGACCGGTGCGCTATGTCGGCGCCGACTATGTCGCCGCCACGGCCACCCTGGTGGGCCAAGCCCTCGCCAAGGGGCACCGCCGGTTCGCCTATATCGGGGCCCCGGGCAACAGCGAATCCATCATGGACCGCCGCCGTGGCTTTGACGGCGCGCTCAAGGGCGCCGGTGAACTGGTTCATTTCGAGGAAACCGAACACGGCAATCCGGCAACGCAGCTCGCGTCGATCCGTCAAAGCGGCGCCAGCGTGGTGTTTTTTGGCGAACTGACCGAAGCCGCGGCCTTCGATGAACATGCCCGTGCCGTCGGCCTCGCTGTGCCTGGCGATATCTCCATCGTCGTACTGGGCAGCCGGCCGCGGTTCCAGCAGCCGGAACGCCATTTCACCGCCTACGCGATTCCCCGCGAAGAGATGGGTCGGCAAGCCACGGCGATGCTGGTCCGGACACTGGCCGATCCCGCCGTGGTCGAACAGGTATTGCTCGCTTGCGAGATCGTCGCGGGAGACACGCTCGCGCCCCCCAATCCAACGAAAGACAGTTTCAAGTGACCGAGTATAGTGCCGATATCCTGGTGGTTGGCGGTAGCCTGGGCGGCGTCGCCGCGGCGTTGGCTGCCCTGCGCAATGGTCGCAGCGTTATCCTGACCGAGGAGTATGACTGGCTCGGCGGCCAGCTCACCAGCCAGGCCGTGCCTCCCGACGAACATAGCTGGGTCGAGCAGTTCGGCATCACGGCCAGCTACCGCAGCCTGCGCGAGGGCGTGCGCCAGTATTACCGTGACCATTATCCATTGACCGAGGCCGCGCGCGCCAATCGGGCACTCAATCCCGGCGACGGCAATGTATCGCGCCTTTGCCACGAGCCGCGCGTTTCGCTGGCCGTGATGGAGGCAATGCTGACGCCTTATGCTGCGGGCGGGAAGCTGACGATCCTCAAGCCCTACCGCCCGATCGCGGCCGATGTCGACGGCGACACGGTACGTGCCGTAACGCTGCGCCACCGCGACGGCGGTCGTGTTGTGACGTGCGCGGCGCGGTACGTGATCGATGCGACCGAACTGGGCGACCTGCTGCCGCTGACATCAACCGAATATGTCACAGGCTTCGAGGCGCGGTCGGAAACCGGCGAACCCAGCGCCCCTGCCGTGGCCCAACCCTCCAACCAGCAGGCCATCTCGATCTGTTTTGCCATCGACCACGTCGATGGCAACCACACCACCGACAAACCCGCCCGATACGACCATTGGCGCGCCGTAGCGCCCGATTTCTGGGGTGGACCGCTCATCGACTGGAATTCGCCCAATCCGCGTACGCTCGAACGCAGCCGCCGCTACTTTGAGCCCAATCCGTTCGACGACGGCTCCCGCGAAGTGGCCGATCAGCGCCGCGACGCGGGCGACATGAGTCTCTGGATCTTCCGCCGCATCGCTGCTCGCAGGAACTTCCTGCCCGGCGCCTACAATAGCGATATCTGCCTCGTGAACTGGCCAATGATCGACTATTTCGAGCAGCCGATCGTCGACGTCACCGAGCAGGAATATGCCGACCGCCTCGCCGACGCGGCGAGCCTGTCCTACTCCATGTTTTATTGGATGCAGACCGAGGCGCCACGCCCCGACGGCGGCCAGGGCTTTCCGGGTCTGCGCCTGCGCGGCGACATCACCGGCACCGAGCATGGCCTGGCGATGGCGCCCTATATCCGCGAAGGCCGCCGCATCCGCGCCGTCAGCACAGTGGTGGAACAGGATTTGTCGCTCGATATCCGCGGTGACCGCGGCGCGGTGCAGTATCGCGACAGCGTTGGCGTGGGCATGTATCGCATCGACCTGCACCCTTCCACCGGCGGCGACAATTACATCGACGTTGGTGCCTGTCCCTTCGAGATTCCGCTCGGTGCACTCATTCCGCGCCGCATGACCAACCTACTGGCGGCCTGCAAGAATATTGGCACGACGCACATCACCAACGGTTGCTACCGGCTGCATCCGGTCGAGTGGAACATTGGCGAAGTCGCCGGCGCGCTTGCGGCGCATTGCCTCGATACCGGCACAACGCCGCACGCCGTTCAGGCCGACGACAAACGGCTGGCTGACTTCCAGTCTCTCATCGAGCACCAGGGCGTCGAACTGCACTGGCCAGAAATTCGTGGCTACTAGCTAATACGCATGAACAGGGAGGAACCAAGTATGCGCAGGACATTTCTGAGGACAATATCGGCTGCATTAGCCATCGGCACAGGGCTCTCAGCCCCCACAATGGCGCAAGAGTTGCGTATGGCCATCTGGAGCGCCAATGATGCTCATCTTGCGCTCTTCAACGCCATAGGCGACGAGTTCGAAGCGAGCCATCCCGGCGTCACAATCACTTATGACTCACTGGCCTTTGACGGTTACACCACAACGCTGACCACCCAGATTGCCGGCGGCAACCCGCCTGACCTGGCGTGGATCTTCGACAGCTCTGCGCTCGATTTCATGGCCGCCGGCGCGCTCTTTCCGCTTACCGAAACCTTCGCCAATACCGAAGGTTACGACATTGCAGACTATCCGCCGGCGACGCTCACTTCCTGGTCGCGAGACGGGGTGCAATACCTGTACCCGTTCTCCACGTCGCCCTTTGGCATCTTCGTCAACAACGACATGATCCGCGAGGCGGACG
>JAKFDU010000189.1:0-3893 GCA_036675975.1 Devosia sp.
GGGCAGCGCGGAAAAATCGACATGATCGACGCCGGCTCCGGAGGAGAAGAACACCTTCAGCCGAGGCAGCTTGGCGATGAACTCCGCCGGCGCCTGCCAGGCGATCAGGTATTCGACCTCGTCGAGGTCGCCGGCATCGGGCCAGACCCGGAAGTCGAGGTCGGGGGCGTGCTCGGCGAAGTAGCGCGCCCAAGCGGCAGCGCGAGGGGCATCAGATCGATAAAGAATGCTCATACCAAGGTCCTACCAGCCCCCTACCCAGCCATCGAAGAGCCCTTCAGGCAGGGTTTCCTCATTGGCGCCACGGAGAAAATCGAAGTCGCAGCCCAGATGAGCCTGCTCGATGTGTTGGCTGTATAGATTGCGGTAGCCACGCACGTGCTGGGACAGCGGCGGTTGCCATGCCTGGCGCCGACGTTCGAGTTCCTCCGGTTCGACGCAGAGTTCCAGTCGCCGTGCGGCGACGTCGAGCTCGATGATGTCGCCATCACGCACCAGAGCCAGCGGACCGCCGATCGCCGCCTCGGGAGAAACGTGCAGCACGGCCGCACCATAGGCGGTGCCGCTCATTCGCGCATCCGAGATGCGCAGCATGTCGCGCACACCGCGCTCCATCAGATGGCGCGGCAGGGGCAGCATGCCCCACTCCGGCATCGCCGCCCCCACAGGCCCGGCATTGCGCAGGATGAGCACACTGTTCTCGTCGATGCCGAGTTCGGGATTGTCGATCTGGTCGGCGATCGTCTGCACGTCTTCGAACACCACCGCCGGGCCGCGATGACGGAACAGCTTGGGATCCGCCGCGCAGGTCTTCATCACCGCCCCGTCGGGGGCCAGGTTGCCTTTGACCACGACCATCGTCTCGCCAGGCTTGACCGGTTTGTCCAGCGGGCGGATCACATCGCTATCGAAGACCTCCGCCGTCTCGAGAATCTCGCCGACCGTGCGGCCGTCGACGGTGCGCGCATCGAGATGCAGCAAGGGCTCGAGGGTCTTGAGCAAGGCCGGTACGCCACCGGCGGCCATCAGTCGCTCGGTCAGGTGTTCGCCGGCGGGCTGGACGTTGGCGATCAGCGGCACACGCCTGGCGATCTCGTCGAAGCGCTCCAGGGTCAGCGGTACGCCGACGCGGCCGGCGAGCGCCAGCAGGTGAATGATGACGTTGGTCGATCCACCCACCGCGCACAGCAGGGTGATGGCATTGTCGAAGGCTCGCGCATCGAGCACCTCACTCGGGCGGGGGCTGCCATCGGCGGCCATGCGGACGCTACGACGCCCCACCTCGCGGGCGATCTGATGACGACGTCGGTCGACCGCCGGCACCAGGCTGCTGCCGGGCAGCGACACACCCAGGGCCTCGCAGATGACCGCCATCGAAGAAGCGGTACCCATTTCTGCGCAGTGGCCGGCCGTGCCCATCACGCTGCGCTCGAACGCGGCGAAATCGCCTTCGGAAAGTTCTCCGGCACGCAGTTGGTCGACCAGGCGCCAGACGCCGGTGGCGTTCGCCAGATTGCCGCCAGTCGCCGAGCGTGGGGTGGCCGGGCCGCTGGCAAGGAATATGAACGGAACGCCCGCGCTGGCGGCCCCCATCAGTAGGGCCGGCTGGGTCTTGTCACATCCACCGAGCAGCACTACCGCATCGAAGGGATAGCCGCGAATGGTCTCCTCGGCTTCCATAGCCAGCAGGTTGCGAAACGGGAAGGAGGTCGGCTTGATGATGTTCTCGCTGATCGACATCAACGGCACCTCGAACGGGATACCGCCCGCCTCGAGAATCCCGACTTTCACCTCTTCGGCAAGCGTGCGCAGATTGAGATTGCACGGGTTGATATCGGACCAGGTGTTGAGAATGCCGACGACCGGGCGCTTCATCAGGTCTTCGCGGCTCCAGCCGGCGGTCGACAAGGTCGAACGATGCACGAAGCCAGGCAGGTCATCCTTGCGAAACCAGCGCGCGCTGCGTAGCGGCCGACCATCTTTTGTTTCGTTATCGCTCATGAGATCACCTTGTGGACCTATGTTCGGAAAATTCGTTAAGGCAGAGTTGTCACCCGCCGGGGATACGGCACAGCGTCGCACCGCCGCTTGCCGAGGCGGTGCGACGCTTGCTGGTCAGAGGCCGACCAGACCGGCCAGACCGCCGATATCGGCGATCTGCCGGTAGTTGTAGCAAGCGTTACCCGGCTGCTCGTGACCACGGGCGACGAAGGCCTTGTTCTTGATTTTCATGTCTTCGGCCGGCATCAGGTCGTAACGGAAGCTCGAGGACACGTGCATCACGTCCTCCGGACCACAACCCAGGTTGTCGAGCATGTACTCGAAGGCTTGCAGACGCGGCTTGTAGGCCTGGGCCTGTTGGGCGGTGAAGACCTTGTGGAAAGGCACGCCCAGCTTGTCTACGTTGGACATGATCTGTTCGTTCATCGCGTTGGAGAAGATCACCAGCGGGATCTTGTCGGCGATCTTCGCCAGGCCGGCCGTCACATCCGGGTGCGGGCCCCAGGTCGGCACGGCGTTGTAGTAAAGCTGACCTTCGCCGCGATACTCGATGCCCCAGCGCTTGCACAGGCGCGACATGGCGGTATCGAGAATCTCGTCGTAAGGACGCCAGTCACCCATCACCTGATCCAGGCGATACGCGGTGAAATCCTTGACGAACTGGTCCATCTGCTCAGGGGCGACGCGATCGGCGAACAGCTCGCGGGTCAGCGGGCCCATCTGGAAGTTGGTCAGCGTGCCGTAGCAGTCGAAAGTTATGTACTTGGGGCGCAGAAAGCTCATTGGGGCAGTCCTGAAAGTTCGTTGAGTTGATGCGCTGCCAAGCATTTGCTGCTCGCGAGGAGCGACGATGCGTCGCAGCACCACGACTTCATTACAGCACCGCGAACCCAGCAGATGACGTTAAAAGTTCGATCCGCTCGATACAAAAAGACAATTATTCGAGCCAACCTCAGCAGACTCTGCGGAGTGCTCCCAAACAGCAAAACCGCGCCCCGCACGCCTTTTTTGCGGGCCTGCACAAACACCAAGGGCGCCATTGGGGCGCCCTTGTAGGTCATATCGCAGCAGAATCAACCGGCGATATCGATCAGCACGCTCTTGTGCCGCAGATTGGCCTCGAAGGCTTCGCTGCCCAGGTCCTTGCCGATGCCCGAACGCTTGTAGCCACCGGTGGGCAGCACATGGTCGTTGCTGCGCCCGTAGCGGTTGACCCACACCGTGCCGACCTCCAGGCCACGAATCAGGCGCAGCGCGCGATTGAGATCGGCGGTATGCACCCCGGCAGCCAGGCCGTAGGTGGGGTGCTCGGCAAGCCGCAGCGCCTGCTCCTCATCCTCGAAGGTCTGCACCGTCAGCACCGGACCGAAGATCTCCTCGAGCACCGCCGGATTACGGCTGTCCGGCGTACTCAGCAGGGTCGGCTGGTAGTAGGCGCCACCAAGCCCCTCGATCGGCCCACCGCCTTCCAGTACTTCGGCGCCGGCCTGGCGCGAACGCTGGACGATACCGTCGATCCGCTCGGCCTGCTGACGGGAGATGATCGGCGACAGGCTGGTCTGCGCCGACCAGGTATGGCCGGGACGCAGCTCGCGGAAATAGCCCTGCAGGCACTCGATGAAGGGTTCGAAGATCGAGCGCTCGATGATCAGCCGCGACCCCGACACGCAGACCTGCCCGGCATTGCCGGTGATGCCCATGGCGACGCTGCGGGCGGTCTTGCGCAGGTCCGGGACGTCGGCGAACACCAGTTGCGGGCTCTTGCCGCCGAGCTCGAGGGTCACCGGCTTCGGCCCGAACTTTGCGCAGGTGGACATGATGCTCGCGCCGGTGGCGGTGGACCCGGTGAAGGTCACCTTGCTGATCCGCGGGTGACGACACAGGGCGTCGCC
>JAKFDU010000190.1:0-8570 GCA_036675975.1 Devosia sp.
GGTTGCGCCTTCCATCAGGCTATCGGCATCGAGGATGAGCGCGTAGTCGTAGGCGGCGCCCGAGCGGGCGACGAAATCCTCGATATTGCCAGCCTTGCGACCGATATTGCGCTCGCGGCGCCGATAGAAGATGCGGCCTTCGCTTTGCGGCTCCTGCAGCAGGCGCTCGAACCACACCGCTTCCTGCGCGGCGCATTCCATGGCCTGGGTGTCCGACAACACGGCGAAGTGGAAATGCTCCGCCAGACCCTCCGCGATCAGGCTGCGGTTCATCGCCGCGATGCGCGAGAAGGTGGCTACGGAATCTTCGTTATAGACGGGGACCAGGATGGCGGTGCGTCCCGAAATGGGGACGTCCGACGGGGCCGCTCGTGGCTTGAATCTGAAGACCCCAAGCACGGCCGCGGCGCTACCCCAGACCAGCCAGAAGCCGCTGATGGCCACCAGCAGGCAGCGCGGCAGGTCGAGCGCATTGAGGCTGCCCTCCCCTGCCAGGCGCAGGAATAGGTAGCTGCCGACCAGGCTGAAGCCAAGCGCAGTCAGCAGGGCACAGCAACGAAACAGGACGGGCCAACCCATGGCTTGGGGTGTTTCGATCAACGTCCGGCGAACGCTGACAGCGTGTCGCGCAGGACCCTCAGCAGCGAGCGGCGATATTCCAGCCGCTGCTTGGGCATGTCGAGGGGCGCGTCGGGAAGCGCGTTGGCGAAGGGAAAGTCTACGGTGTGTTTCATACGAGGGGTCTCCACTGGTAGAGCCAGGTTTCAGTCAGCTTCTTCCCCAAACCAACCAGGTAGGCCTTGAGTTCGAGCGGCGCGACGCCGTCGGTCTCAACGTCCATGACCAGCCGCCAAACGCCATTGGCATCGACGCGTGACAGCACGGAATTGCGCATCACTCCGCCGCTGCCGATAGTCGCCAGCACATCTATCGGTGTTCCCGGCGAAAATGTGTCCAGCTCGCCGCCTTTGAAGTCGACGACGAATTTGCGGAGGCTTGTTGCATTCTCCACACCCGACACGCCACCGACGCCGGAGCGGGTCTCGGCCACATAGGCCGTTGACGCGTTCGGGTCCGGATCAAGGTTGCCCCAGATCAACCGATAGGCATATTCGCGCGACTGCCCCGCCAAGGCCGGCTCAGCCGGTATCCAGAAGGCGACGATGTTGTCGTCGGCTTCCAGCTTTGCCGGAATCTCGATCAAGCGGACCATGCCCTGACCCCAATCGCCCTGCGGTTCGACGCGCAGCGACGGCCGGCGCTCGTAATGGGCGCCTGCATCCTGGTAGGAGTCAAAGTCGCGGCCGCGCTGGTAGAGACCGAAGGCCCGCGGATTGTTTTCCCAGAAATAGGAGTTGCCCAATGTCGGGCCATTGTTGAGCGCGCGCCACATGACTTCGCCGCCCTCGCGCTCCACCAGCAGGCCATTGCTGTCATGCACCTGGGGGCGATAGTCGTCGAAGCCGCCGCGGTTGGCCTCGGCATAGAGGAACATGGAGGTCAGCGGAGCGACGCCCAGTTCCTTGACGTCGGCGCGGAAGTAGAGCCGCGCGGTCACGTCCATTGTGGTTTCCTGGGCGGCATCACTGGCCGGGGTGATGACGAAGCGATAGGCGCCGGTCACACTCTGGCTGTCGAGCGCGGCATAGACCGTCAGCGGCCCGCCATCCTGCGGTTTTTCCACGTAGAATTCGGAGAAGCGCGGAAACTCTTCCGGCAGGTCGACCCAGGAGTTGAGCACCAGCCCGCGGGCGCTCAGGCCATAGATGTTGTTGCGGCCGAGCGAGCGAAAGTAGCTGGCGCCAAGAAAGGAAACCAGTTCGTCGAGGCTCTCGGGGCGGTTGAGTGGGTAGTTGACCCGGAACCCGGCGACGCCGGGGAAGTCCCCTGCCAGGGCGGCTTCGGCGACGGCATCGTCATGATACTGAAAATCAGACGCGCTAAAATCAACCGGTCGGGCCTTGCCCGATTCGACCTCGAAGACCTTTACCGGCTCGGCAAAGAGCCAGCCCAGATGAAACGCCTGCAACTGGTAGCCCACGGTGTCGTCGGCCCACTTGCCCGCATCGGGGCGATACTGGATCTTGCGATAGGCGTCATAATCCAGCTGCTGGAATGCTTCGGGCAGCGTGGCTGTAACCGCCGCGAACGGGGCCCCAGCAAGCTCCTGCATGCGGGCGCTGAAGCTGTCAAAATCGAAGGCAAATTCACCTTGATCCTGCGCTAGCAGGGGCTGAGTCAGCGATGTCGTGGTGAGGAGAAAAGCGGAGGCGCCAAGGCCTTTAAGGATCTGACGACGATTGGGCAGAGTGTAATAAGGCTTCACCGGGCATCCCTGTCAGTGACGTACCGCCGTGTTCTTGGGTAAAGCTCGAACGCCGACTAGGGTAAAAAGTTGTCGCATGCGTTCCATGCGCCAGAAGCATAGATCGCGACGCAGCCGAACACCCGTCGCCGGGTTATGGACAAGCTGGGCAATATCGTCAGTCCGGGGACAATCTTGGCCGTCATAACAGAACAAACACAGCGGCGGGCGCCAACCAGGGACGCGGTTCTGCTGCTCATTCCGGCGGCTTTTGCAGTGGTCGGACTGCTGGTGCGCTACCTCGCCTATGCGAACACAGTCGGCGACGTGACGGTGGCCCATTTCGTGGATGGGCTTTGCCGGTGGGACTGCGGCTGGTACGTGCGGCTGTCCGAGGAAGGCTATGACCCCTTCCCGGTGCCCAGCATGATCAATGCCGGCAACTGGGCGTTTTTCCCGCTCTATCCCATGCTAATCGGCGCGCTGCGCGCGGTGACTGGTCTGCCTACCATGCTGGCGGCGACCACTGCCTCCATCGTGCTCAGTATTGCCGCGACGCGGATCGCCTGGCCGCTGCTAGGCAAGGATCTGCGGGCCTATATCCTGTTCAGCGCCTTCCTCCTGGCGGGGCCCTTTGCCATTTACTTCACGACTTTTTACACCGAAGTGCTGTTCCTGACGCTGACCATCTGCGTCTTCACAGCACTCCAGAGGCGTGCCTATCTGGCGGCAGGCATCTTTGCCGCGCTAGTTTCGGGCACCCGCATCGTCGGCGTCTTCATCGTGCTGGCCATCGTGCTGCAGGCGTGGCTCGATCATCGCCAACGCGGCGGCACCCTGGCTGGGTTTGTCCCATCAATCCTCAAACGGCCGGACATCCTGGTCGCCATCTTTGTCGCGCCGCTCGGGCTGTTTGCCTATATGGCCTACCTGCATTGGCATATCGGCGATGCCCTGGCCTTCAGCCATGTGCAGCGCGCCTGGGGCCGCGCCACGGGTAACCCACTGGTCTATCTCTGGAATGCCCTGACCAACTTTCCCCGCGACAGCTGGTGGCCGACGGTATCGCAGCAGCTTGGCGCGGCGTGGCTGGTGGGGATGGCCATGACCATCGTCATGGCAGCTCGTCGGCAGTTTCCGGCCGCGCTGTTCTGTATCATCTGCCTGACGCTACCCCTCTGTGCGGGGTTGGCGTCCATGCTGCGATTCACAGTCGGACTGGGGCCGATTACCGTCACGGCGATGACGCTGCTGTCGCGGTCGAGCGCGCTCTTCTATGTCGGGCTCGGGATAGTGCTCATCGGCGGCTATTTCGGTACCGTCGGCTGGCTTACGGGAGTGCTCACCCTTGTCTGAGCTCGCCCCTGCCCCCAGCCGCCCGACCAGTTTCATCGCCTATGGCGTCGTTGCACTGGCCATCGCCTTCGAACTGACCGTCGTCTGGTTCATGCTTCACCCCCAGGTGCCGCCAGACTATCGGGCCTACTATATCGACCGGACCACCACCTGCCTCAACCAACCGGTATCAGGCGACTATGAGCTGGGCACGACAGTGTCGTTCCGCAGTGATGGCGTGGAATCGGCCATGCCGCTGCGGGTTTGCGGCTGGGAGGGTCCGGCGGGCGACGGCACGCACGCCGTCGGCACCTCATCGCGGCTGCGTTTTGCTGTTCCGACAACGGAAGCCGGGCCACTTTACCTGTCGCTGGAACTCGTCGCCGTGTCGCGCGAAGGGCACCCATCACAACGTATGCTAATTGAAGCCAACGGCATCGAGCTGGGAACGGCCACCGCGTTGGCCGGAGTGCCCCTCGAGGTGGATCTCGAAATCCCCGCCGAGGCGATCGCCGCCGGCGCTGGCGCGGTGGACGTGACCCTGCATTTTCCGGACGCGATCAGCATGTCGCCCAGCGACAGCGACACCAGGCGACGGTCGATCAAACTGTTGTCGGCGCGGCTCGGGGCGACCACCGGGCGCCCCTAGAAACGAAAACCCGGCCGCCCCGAGAAGAGGCGACCGGGCCATGCAAGACGGTTAGATCTTACTTCAGGAATTCATCGACGTTTTCGGCAGTGACGACATCGTTGCCGGTGTAGATGATTTCTTCAACGGTCTCGCCGTTCTTGATGGCGAGCAGGGTGTCCATGGCCTTCTGGCCCATTTCGTAAGGACGCTGACCGACGAGGCCATGTGCATAACCTTCCTTGAGCAGCTGCAGCTGCTGGGGAAGCGTGTCGGCGACGACGAGCGCCAGGGCGCCGCTGTCGACGTCTGCCTTGTACTGGTCGACGAAGTTCTTCCAGCCGTCGGGAGCGAACATCGGCCAGCCACCAACCGGCACGATTGCCTTGATGTCGGGGTTAGCGGTCTTGAGATCGCCCATCTGCTGAACGGCGAGCGCGATGTCGTCGTTCGAGAACGTCGGCGAGCCGGGGACTTCAGTCCAGTTGGAACCGGCCAGGGCTTCACGGACGCCATCGACGCGCTGGGCAAGGTTCGGAGCAGCAGCGCCGCCCGAGATCATGCCATAGGTGCCGCCTTCGGGAGCAACCTGCAGCAGGAGCTTGCCGAGGTCGACGCCGAACAGCTTGTTGTCGGTGCCGACATAGGCTGTACGGGTGCTGTCAGGAGCGTCAGAGTCGAAGGTGATGACGGCGATACCGGCTGCGGTAGCGCGATCGATCACGGTGGTGGCGGCAGCAATGTCGGACACCGAGATGGCGAGGCCATCGACGCCCTGGGTGATCAGATCTTCGATGATCTGGGCCTGGGTGGTGGCTTCATGCTCGACCGGGCCGATATACATGCAGGTGACGTTGCCCAGTTCCTTGGCGCGAGCCTCACAACCGTCGCGAGTCAGGTCGAAGAACGGGTTGTTCATGGCTTTCGGCACGACGGCGAAGGTAAAGGTATCCTGGGCAATGGCAGTGCCGCCGAGGAACATCGAGGCGATCGTGCCGAGCACGATGGCTGTCTTAGTCATGGTAGTCTCCTCCAAACGAACCGGACGCTTGTCCGGGTTTTTGCACCGACGAAAACGCTTCGCCGGCCTCCCTTCGGCGCCCGGCTGAACCGGGCGGCGATTCTTTGAACCGTCAGCCGTTTCGCATCGACCGCAGGCGGTCGACCAGAACGGCGGCGACGATGATCGCGCCCACCAGAGCCTGCTGCCAGTAGGGGTCGACACGCGCCAGGACCAGCCCGTTGCGGATGACCTCGATGAGGATGCAGCCGATGATGGCGCCCGCCGCGCCACCGACACCGCCGGCAAGGTTGGCGCCGCCGATAACCGCCGCGGCGATGATGGTGAGTTCGTAGGCCGTAGCGAGGTTAGCCGGGGCCGAGCCCAGCCAGCCCGAGATAATGATGCCGTTGACGCCAGCAGCCAGCGAGCACAGCACATAGACCTGGATCTTGACCCGATCGACGTTGACGCCCGTCAGGCGACCGGCGCTTTCGTTGCTGCCCAGGGCGAAGACGTGCTTGCCCCAAGCCGTGTGGTTGAGCGCCACCCACATGACCAGCGCGCAGATCAGCAGATAGATGAAGGCGATCGGCACGACATCGAAAACCTTGCCGGCAGTGACCAGCAGAAACAGCTCCTTGTCGGGGCCGGTCGGGAAGGCGCCCCGGCCCTGAGTGGCCACATAGACCAGGCCACGCACCATGGAGAGGGTGCCCAGGGTGGTAACGAACGGGCTAAGCTTGAGCTTGGCGATGGCGAGACCGTTGAACATGCCAACGGCGCCGGCTGCGGCCATGCCCGCAAGGATGGACAGGATGAGCGAACTTGCCGGGAAGGGATAGAAGTTGGCGGTCGCCATGGAGCCCATCACGATCGAGGTGACCGTTGCAGAGAGCGCGATGGTCGAGCCCACGCTGAGATCGATGCCGCCGGTGATGATCACCAGGGTGATGCCGAGCGTCGCGATGGCGATGAACGAGAAATTGCGTGTGATATTGGAGAGGTTGCCGGCCGTCAGGAAATTGGGCGACAGCAAGCTCATCACCACCATCAGCACGACCAGAGCCGCGAGGACGTAGGCCGACTGGCTCGCCAGAAAGCCGCGCTGCCAGAACCTGGTCCGTCCGACATTGGAAAAAGTTTGAACGTTGGGTCCAGCCATCACGCAGCCTCCTTTGCCCCGGTAATGAGTGCGGTAACTTCCTCGGGGGAGGAGCTGGCGATGGCCTTGTCCGCCACCTTGGTTCCCCGGCGCATGACGATGACGCGTTCGCACACAGCGAAAACGTCGGGCATGCGGTGGGAAATCAGGATCACGGCGATGCCGGCATCCTTGAGACGATGGATGAGATTGAGCACCTCGGCCACCTGGCGGACCGAAATTGCCGCCGTGGGTTCGTCCATGAGAACGAGCTTGGCATCGGAGAGACGGGTGCGCGCAATGGCGACAGCCTGGCGCTGACCGCCCGACATCTGCCGCACATAGTCGCTGGCGCGCGTTTCCGACTTGAGCTCGGCAAAGAGTTCGGAAGCCCGGGCATTCATGGCGTTGTGCCGCAGGAAGCGGAATGGACCGATATTGTACTTGAGCTCGCGGCCAAGGAAGATGTTTTCCGCCGCCGTCAGGTTATCGGCCAGCGCCAGATCCTGGTACACGGTCTCGATGCCCAGCTTGCGGGCCTCGCCCGGACTGCTGATATCGGCCGTGACGCCATCAAAGGTCAGCTTGCCACCCGTTGGGTGATAGATGCCGGAGATAATCTTGACCAAGGTCGACTTGCCGGCACCGTTGTCGCCCATGAGGCCAACGACCTCGCCGGGCTCAATGGCGAAGCTGACATCAGACAGTGCACGGATGGCGCCAAATTCCTTTGTCACGCCTTCCAGTTTCAGTAGCGCCAAGTAGTAGTCCTCCTTACTGGCGTAGACGCTGCGGTACCCCGGACCTTTGCCGCGCGTTGACGCGGAACAGCCGACCGACGCGAACCTGCGCGACGGAAAAGTACTCAGCGATTTAGGCGATCCTCCCAGATCACGCCGAATACAGCAGAGATTGAAAAGTAATACAATATCATATTTGTTCTATTTTGATTGCAGCTAGACGGCGACGACCGCCGTGCACACCTGCCGCCAGCTCTGCGCCGTCAGGGGCCCGTGGTCGAAGTCGCCGAACCGTTCCTCGAGCCTGAGCCCGCCCAGGTTCAACAGCAGCGGCAGCTCCTGTGGATAGATCTGGCGCAGCTCCAGCGGAGTGTGGCGAAAGTCCTGATGAGTGGGCGTTGACCAGTACCAGTCAGCACGGCTGAGTTGCGTAGCCGGATCATACTCGATGGTCTCCTCGACGGTGACGACACCGAGGCGAGAATGCGTGAAAGAGCCCAGGTGCTGACGCTCTCCCGCGGGGACACTCAGCAACTTCGCGCTGGGCACGAACACATCGAAGAACAGCCGGCCGCCGGGCGCCAGATGCTCGCGGATGGCGGAAAATGCTCGAGCAAAATCGTTGTTGGTGTGGAGATGCATCAATGAGTTGGCGCCGATGACGATCGCGTCGAAACGCTCGCCAAGCGCGAAGTCGCGCATATCAAGCGTGACGAACCTGGCGTCTACGCCGTGCTCCGCAACTGCCTGGCGTGCGCGAGCCAGCATGGTTTCCGACAGGTCGCCGCCGGTGACGCGCGCGCCGCTCGTCGCCAGGGGGACGGTCAGGCGTCCCGAGCCACAGGCCAGTTCCAGGACACGCTGTTCTGGGCCACCGGCGGCCTGTACATAGTGTCGCTCCATGTCAGCCGAAGGCGGCGCCACCAGATCGTAGAGGTCTGCATCGTCGTAGAGGCCGTCCATCTCGCCCTGCCGGTTGCCAGGGAGGGCAATTTGCAGCAGGCCCGAGGCCAAGGCAACGCCTGGATTGGTGGGGTGGGACGCTACCGCAAGCGCTGTCATATGACATTCATATGAGCATGATTGAAGGTGGAGAGGCCACTCGCTGCCTCTTTTCATGTTCACTTGAACATCTCCTTTGCCAAATGAAAATCGCGTTGCTACGACTAGGCAATGCGAGGACGGAGATCCTTTGCCTAATAACAGGAGGAACCACCCTATGAAGAAACTAGGACTGCTGCTGTCGACAGCCTTGATCGCAGCACTTGCCCATGCTCCCCAGGCCGCTGCCCAGACCGAAATCGCCTGGTGGCACGCCATGGATGCCGAGCTGGGCAAGAAGCTCGAAGACATCGCCACCGGCTTCAACGAGAGCCAGACCGAATACAAGGTCGTGCCGAGCTACAAGGGCACCTATC
>JAKFDU010000191.1:0-1966 GCA_036675975.1 Devosia sp.
CACACCGGCGACATCGGTCACCTCGATGCCGATGGCTACCTGCATATCACCGACCGCAAGAAGGACATGATCATCTCGGGCGGCTTCAACGTCTATCCGAGCGAGGTCGAGCAAGTGCTCTGGGGCCATCCCGCGGTGCGCGACTGCGCGGTGATCGGCGTGCCGGACGAGAAGTGGGGCGAGGCGGTCAAGGCGGTCATCGAGCTGAACGAGGGCCAGAGCATCGACGTCGAGGTGCTGATTGCCCTGTGCAAGGACACGCTGGGCTCGGTGAAGGCACCGAAATCGATCGACGTCGTCGAGTCCCTGCCCCGTAGCCCTGTGGGCAAGGTGCTGAAGAAGGACCTGCGTGCCCGCTACTGGCAAGGTGCCAGCCGGCAAATCTGAAGTCGAGGAGTATTCTGATGGAACCCATCTATATTGCCGGCATTGCGATGACCGAGTTCGGTCGTCATCCGGATCGCAGCCTCCAGGATCTGGCCCTGGAGGCGCTCAACGGCGCGCTGGCGGATGCTGGTGCCCAGCGCGCCGATATCGGTGCCGTGTTCTATGCCGGTATCACCAACGGTGCTCTGCAGGGCCAGCTGTCCATTCCGGGGCAGGTGATCATGAGCAAGATCGGCATCGAAGGGGTGCCGGCCTATAACGTCGAGAATGCCTGCGCCTCCGGTAGCACCGCTGTGCATCTGGCGGTGCAGAGCCTGCGCGCCGGTGCCACCGATGTGGCACTGGCCCTGGGTTGCGAAAAGATGGTGGTAGCCGACAAGGCAAAATCCTTTGCCCTGTTCGAGGCCGGTTGGGACGTCGCCCGTGCCGAGGAGAACTTCGCCACCCTGTCGAAGATGGGCGATGGGATAGTTCCGCCGCCCGGCTCGGAGTCCGATCGTCCGTACAGTCGTTTCATGTCCATCTACGCAGGCTTCTGCCGCTGGCACATGAAGACCTACGGCACCACCCAGCGGCAGATCGCGGCGGTATGCGCGAAGAACCACAACCACTCGGTGCACAACCCTTACTCGCAGTTCCGCAAGCCCTTCACCATCGAGGAAGTGCTGGCGGCGCCGCCGATCACCTATCCGATCACCCTGCCGATGTGCGCCCCCATGACCGACGGCGCCGCCGCCGCGATCATCTGCACCGAGGCGGGCCTCATGCGCATCGGTGCCGATCCCAAGCGCTGCGTACGCATCGCCGCCAGTGTGATCCGCAGCTTCACCCTGCGCAGCATGGATGAGACGGACAAGCACGTCAGCCACCTGGCCGCGCTGCAGGCCTACGAGACCGCCGGCCTCGGCCCGCAGGACATGCATGTTGCCGAGGTCCACGACGCCTCGGCCATGGGCGAGATCATCCAGGCGGAAAACCTCGGCCTGGCACCGATGGGGTTGGGCGGGGTCTGCGCCGAGCGCGGTGATTTCACCGTGGGCGGGCGGATTCCGATTAATCCCTCCGGCGGCCTGGAATCCAAGGGCCATCCTCTCGGTGCCACCGGTATTGGCCAGCTCTTCGAGCTGACCACCCAGTTGCGCGGCGAAGCCGGTGCCCGCCAGGTCGAGGGCGCACGGCATGCGATCCAGGAAAACGGCGGTGGCCTGATCGGCGTCGAGGAAGGCGCCGTGGCCGTTCACATTCTGAGCCGATAGGAGCGCCTGTCATGTCAGCATTCCGTCGCGGCACGAAGAACAGCACCAGCAGTGAAGTCGGGCAATTTCGTCGCCACGGCGGCTGGCTGGAAAGGCCGGCTGACCTGCAGCCGGAGTTGGAGAGCGATGTCAGCGCCGATGTGATAGTGGTCGGTGCCGGCTTCGCCGGCTTGTCCACCGCGTTGGAGCTGACGGCTCTCGGTGCCAAGGTGATAGTGCTCGAGCAGGAATTTGCCGGGTTCGGTGCCAGTGGGCGCAATGCCGGCTACCTCGGTGGCAGCCTGGGAATCGAATTCGAGTTCTTCCTCAAGCGTGTCGGCATC
>JAKFDU010000192.1:0-4651 GCA_036675975.1 Devosia sp.
TTCGCGTTTCGGCCGCAATAGGGCGAGCGTCCCCGGGGCCGCCGGAACAGTTCCAAAAACCGGCACTCCGAGACGGCTTCCGTCTCATATTTTATTACTACGAGGCGAAAGCCGTCTCGGGGTTCGTCCCATCGTGACAACCGCGCTGCAGGCGGCGCTTGCGCTCGCCCATGCCGGAGAGCAACAACTGTTGCGTGATCCCGTGTTGAAAAGCGTGATGAAGCTCCCGCAGGACTGGGCCATTTGCTAGACCATTGCGGAGTGCCTGATTCGGCCCGACTCACTGGCTACGGAGCATCGTGACCATGGCATCGACGCCATCAGGCGAGGACAATTACCCCGATCCGCTCGTGGCGGGGGGGCGGGGCAGTGCCGGGCTATGGCGTGTTGTCGTGCTCGGTCTGGTGCTTGTCGCCATTGCGGTGGCTTTCGCGCTGTTCAGCGAGCGGATCCCGGCCGACGCGATCATGACATTTGTCGGCGTGCTCGCGGTTGTGGGCGTGTTCTGCCTGTTCGGATTGGCCGCTGGGCTGTTCCGTTTCGCCAGCGGCGAGGAGCGGCGCACCATCTCCAATGCGGTGGTCGACAGTCTGCCCTTTGGTGCCGTCGTGTCAGACCGCGACGGCAAGATTTCCTACGTCAATGCGCATTACGGCAGCTTCACGGGGGCCGTGACCAACGGCGTGCCAGTGGGCGTGCCGCGCCTGTTCGCCGGTCAGTCCGATGCCAGCGAGGCGATCTATCGTCTGTCGCGCGCCGCCAAGGACGGCCGCGCGGCGGTGGAGGATATCCGCATTGTCGGTGGCCTGGGCGGATCGCTGGCCGATAGCGCCAAGCCGTTCTGGTACCGCGTTGGCGTACGCCCGCTGCCCGAGTCCGACGAGGCCAGCAAGCCGATGGTGATCTGGTCGGTCGAGGACATCACCCGCGATCGGGACAATAACGAAAGCGCCTTCCGCGACCTGCAGCGCGCCATCGACTACCTCGACCATTCCCCGGCCGGCTTCTTCTCCGCCGATGCGCATGGCCGCATCCAGTATCTCAACTCCACGCTGACGGACTGGCTTGGCTACGACCTGGCCGAGTTCAACTCCGGCCATCTGCGGCTGTCGGACCTGGTGCGCGGCGATGGCGCGAGCCTGTTGATGCGCGGCCGTGGCGATGGCGAGATTCGGACCGAGATCATCGACATCGACCTGGTGCGGCGCAACGGCACCAGCTTCCCCGTGCGCCTGATGCATCGTGCGGCCCGGCTCGCCGACGGCGAACTGGGCGAGACGCGAACACTGGTGCTCGACAAGTCCAACGCGCCCGATACCGAAGAGGAGCTGCGCGCCGCCGAAGTGCGGTTCTCGCGCTTCTTCAACGACACGCCGTTCGCCATTGCAACGCTCGACGGGGAAGGGCGCATCATTCGCACCAATGCCCCATTCGGCCGCATCTTCCGCTGGTCGGGCGAAGAGCGGAGCCTCGAACTGCAGCCGTTGAGCGAGTTGATCGGCGAAGGCAGCCGCGAGAAGTTCGCCCGCGCCATTGCGGATGCCGCCGCGCATCGGTCCGAGATCGAACCGGTCGATGCCCTGCTCAGCGTCGAGGGCGATCATGCGGTGCGACTCTATCTGTCGGCGTCGGAAATGAGCGCCGGCTCGCCTGAACAGGTCAATGTCTACGCGCTCGACATGACCGACCAGCGCAAGCTGGAGGCGCAGTTCGCCCAGAGCCAGAAAATGCAGGCAGTTGGCCAGCTTGCTGGCGGCGTGGCGCATGATTTCAACAATCTGCTGACCGCCATTATTGGCTTCTCCGATCTCCTGCTGCTCAAGCACAAGCCGGGCGATCCCTCGTTCAGCGAGCTGATGCAGATCAAGCAGAATGCCAATCGCGCTGCGGGCCTCACCCGCCAGCTGCTGGCGTTTTCGCGTCGCCAGACCCTGCGCCCGCAGGTGCTGGAACTGCCGCTGATCGTTGATGACCTGACTGTGCTGCTCAAGCGCATGATCGGCGAGAAGAATACCCTGGCGGTCGAACATGGCCGCAATATCTGGCCGGTGCGCGCCGACGTGGTGCAGCTCGAGCAGGTGATCATCAACCTGGTGGTCAATGCCCGCGACGCCATGCCCAATGGCGGCTCCATCACCATCCGCACCGCCAATGTCGAGCGGTCCGAGGCCGAACGCATGACCTTCGAGGGCATGGTGCCGGCCGATTATGTGCTGATCGAAGTGCAGGACACCGGCACGGGCATGACGCCGGAGGTCATCCAGAAGATCTTCGAGCCCTTCTTCACCACCAAGGAACTCGGCAAGGGTACGGGCCTCGGTCTCTCCACGGTCTATGGCATCGTCAAGCAGACGGAGGGCTATATCTATCCCGTCTCGGTCGTCGGGGTCGGCACCACCTTCAAGATTTTCCTGCCGCGTCACGTAGCCAGCGCTGCCGAACAGGCCGCCAAGGGTGCGGTCGCCGCCGCGCCCGTCCGCGATCTCACCGGTCACGAGCGCATTCTGCTGGTGGATGACGAAGAGAGCGTGCGAGCCTTCTCAGCTCAGGCGTTGCGTGCCACGGGCTACGAGGTGTTTGAGGCCGATGGCGGCGAAGAGGCGCTCGAAGTATTGGAAGACCAAGACTTCAAGATCGACCTGATGATCTCCGACGTGGCAATGCCAGAAATGGACGGGCCAACGTTGCTCAAGCACGTCCGCGAGACCATGCCCAATCTCAAGGTCATTTTCGTCTCCGGCTATGCCGAGGAAAGCGTGCGGCGCGACATCGAGGATGACCAGAGCGTCGAATTCCTGCCCAAGCCCTATTCGCTCGACCAGATCAATTCCAAGGTCAAGGAAGTGCTGCAGAAGATCGGCAAGGGCGAGGTCAATTGAACGTCCAGGGGCGCTTCGAGGGGCCGACAGAGCTCAATGTGCTCGGTGAGCCGCTCGGCCTCTGCTCCAGCGATCCGCTGACCGGCTTCTTCCGCACCGGCTATTGCGCTGCCGGGCCTGACAGTGCCGCGGTGCACCTGGTCTGCATCGAAGCGACGAACGAGTTCCTGGCTTACTCCGCCTCAGTCGGCAACGACCTTTCGACGCCCATGCCGCAGTTCGCGTTCCCGGGCCTGGTTGCGGGCAATCGCTGGTGCCTCGTCGCCCAGCGCTGGCTGCAGGCCCATCAGGCCGGCAAGGCGCCACGGGTCTTCCTGCGCTCGACCAACCAGGCCGTGCTCGGACTTATCCCCCTCGGTGTGCTGAAGGCGTATGCTCTTGATCTGAACTGAGGCGCCTTCACCTCTCCCGTTGGGGGAGAGGTCGGCGCGCAGCGCCGGGTGAGGGGCCTTCCAGCGGTGAGGTATTCGCTAGCCGCGTTCGCGAACGAGCCGCACGATTGCCGCCAACAATCCGGCAATAGCGAAGAAGAAAAACAGCCACTGCATGAAGGCCAGCACCTGGCTGGGCGCTTCGGTAGTAAAAAAGAGCTGATAGCCCAGCCAGAGCGCAACGAGGCCGCAGATGATCGCCGAAATGCGCGGATTGTTCATCTACTCGCTCGCCAGTTCAATCAGCACTTCATCGAGCTTCTTGTACCCATATTCCATCCCCTCGGCCATCGGCGTCGCCAACGCGCCGTCGCGGGCCTCCTTGGACGAGTAGGTGATCGTATTCACCAGCGTGGTGCGGCCGCTTTCTTCATCGAAATCCAGCGTCGACACTGTTTCGCCGCCGGTCCAGTCGTCGTCGAACAGCTCGGCGCTGGCGACGTGCGAGACAGGCTCGATCGCGGTGACCACGCCGCCCATGCCCATCACGTAGCCGCTGGGCGCCTTCCACTCGTAGCGGTATTTGCCGCCCACCTTGGCGTCGAACTCGCAAACCGTCATGACCCAGCCTTCGGCGCCGTTGAGCCAGCGGCGGATCAGCGCCGGCTGGGTGTAGCAGGCAAAGACCAGATGCCGCGGCGCGTCGAAAAGCCTCGTGATGACCACCTGGTTGTCGGCGGGCAGGGTAATGGTCAGCGGTCCGCCAAAAGCCATGTCGGTCTCCTCAGTTCTTGCCAGCCAGGGCTTCGAGGCGTTTCAATTCATCGAGCAGGTCATCGAGCTGGCCGAACTGTTTTTCCCAGAATTTGCGGTATTCGATCAGCCAGCCCGTCGCCTCAGCCAGCGGAGCGGCCTCCAGCTTGCAGGGCCGGCGCTGCGCATCGCGGCCGCGCGAGATCAGCCCTGCATTCTCGAGCACCTTGAGATGCTTGGAGATGGCAGGCTGGCTCATGTCGAAGGGCGCTGCCAGTTCCATCACCGAGGCCTCGCCCTGCGCCAGACGCGCCAGGATCGCGCGCCGGGTCGGATCGGCGAGGGCCTGGAAGGTGGCATCGAGGGCGGTTGCGGTCGGCATAATGATAACTTTCAGGTTCTAGAACCGTGAAGTTATATTGCTCCGCCGCTGCCTCGTCGTCAAGCCACCCCACCGGGGATGGGCGTGCCCGATGCCAGCAGGCCCTTGGCGGCCAGCGTCGTCCACAACTCGCCGGGCACCTTGACGTCCCACCAGTCGAGGATGCCATCCAGCTCCTGCGGCGAGCGCGGCCCGGGCAGGACGTTGCAGACGGCCGGGTGGGTCAGCGGGAATTGCAGTGCGGCGGCGGGCAGGGGGACGCCGAA
>JAKFDU010000193.1:0-2425 GCA_036675975.1 Devosia sp.
CCGTATCGCGCGCTTCCTCAAGGCCTACCGCATGAAGCATGGCGCCAAGGCATAAGTCGTAACGAATCTCATAGTGGGTAATCAAGGCATGACAATCAAAGTAGGCTTGCTGGGCATCGGCACTGTCGGTGGCGGTACGTTCACCGTGTTGAAACGTAACCAGCAGGAGATCCAGCGCCGTACCGGCAAGACCATCGAGATCGTCAAGGTCGCCGACCGCAATCTGGAGCTGGCTCGCAAGGTGACGGAAGGCAAGGTCGAGGTCACCGATGACGCGTTCAGCGTGGTGAACGACCCTAACGTCGATGTCGTGGTCGAGTTGATCGGCGGCTACGGTATCGCCAAGGACCTCGTGCTCAAGGCCATCGAGAACGGCAAGCATGTGGTCACCGCTAACAAGGCGCTGATCGCCTTGCACGGCAGCGAGATCTTCGCCGCTGCCCAGAAGAAGGGCGTCATCGTCGCTTTCGAAGCGGCTGTGGCCGGCGGTATCCCCATCATCAAGGCGCTACGTGAAGGCCTGGCCGCGAACCGTATCGAATGGATCGCCGGCATCATCAACGGCACCACCAATTTCATCCTCAGCGAGATGCGCGAGAAAGGCCTGGCCTTTAGCGATGTGCTGGGCGAAGCGCAGCGGCTGGGTTACGCGGAAGCCGACCCGACCTTCGACGTCGAAGGTATCGACGCCGCGCACAAGCTCACCATCCTCTCCGCCATCGGGTTCGGTATCCCGACGCAGTTCGACAAGGCGTACACGGAAGGCATCACCAAACTCGAGAGCAAGGATATCCGCTATGCCGAGGAGCTGGGCTATCGGGTGAAGCTGCTGGGCATCAGCAAGCGCACCGCTGCCGGTGTCGAGTTGCGTGTGCACCCGACCTTGATTCCTGAGAAGCGCCTGGTGGCGAACGTCAACGGTGCCATGAATGCCGTGGTGGTGAAGGGCGATGCCGTCGGCCCGACACTGTATTACGGCGCGGGTGCCGGCGCCGAACCGACCGCCAGTGCCGTGGTCGCCGACCTCATCGATGTGGCGCGCCTGGCATCGGCTTCCGCCGAACAGCGCGTGCCTTACCTGGGCTTCCAGCCGGACCAGATGGCTGACTTGCCTATCCTGCCCATCGGCGAGATCGAGAGTGCCTACTACCTTCGCATGCGCGCGCTGGATAAGCCTGGTGTGCTGGCCGAAGTGACCAAGATCCTCGGCGACCGCGACATCTCCATCGATGCCATGATGCAGAAGGAGCCGGACGAGAACGAGACCGAGGCGGATATCATCATCCTCACGCACGTGACCAAAGAGAAGAACATGGATGCCGCCATCGCGGCGATCGAGGCATTGGCTGCGATCGACGGCAAGCTGACGCGCATCCGCATGGAAGAGTTAAGCAAATAAGATGAAGTATATTTCGACCCGCGGGCAATCGCCTGCTATCACCTTTAGCGAGATCCTGCTCGGCGGCCTGGCCCCGGACGGCGGCCTGTACCTGCCGGAATCGTATCCGCAGTTCAGCGACGCCGACCTCACCGCCATGCGCGGCATGGATTACCGTGACCTGGCTTTCGCCATCCTCTCGCGCCTGGTCGACGACATGCCAGCTAGCGACCTGAAGGCCATCGTCGACAAGACCTATGTGCCGGAAGTCTATTGCCACACGCGCCACGGCCAGGTTGCGACGGATATCACGCCGACCCTGAAGCTGGAGGACAACCTCTACCTGCTGTCGCTCTCCAACGGCCCGACGCTGGCGTTCAAGGACATGGCCATGCAGCTGCTTGGCAACCTGTTCGAATACGTGCTGGCGAAGAAGGGCCAGGAGACCAATATCCTGGGCGCGACCTCGGGCGACACCGGCTCTGCCGCGGAATACGCGATGCGCGGCAAGAAGGGCATCAAGGTCTTCATGCTGTCGCCGCACCAGAAGATGAGCCGTTTCCAGACCGCGCAGATGTTCAGCCTGCAGGATGAGAACATCTTCAACATCGCCGTGAAGGGCGTGTTCGACGATGCACAGGACGTGGTCAAGGCAGTCTCCAACGACCACGCCTTCAAGGCCGAGTACAAGATCGGCGCAGTCAATTCCATCAACTGGGCCCGTGTCGCGGCGCAGGTGGTGTACTACTTCAAGGGTTACTTCGCAGTCACTAAAGCCAACAGCGAACAAGTGAGTTTCGCCGTGCCTTCCGGCAACTTCGGCAATGTCTGCGCCGGCCACATCGCCCGCATGATGGGCTTGCCGATCAAGAAGCTGGTGGTCGCCACCAACGAGAACGACGTGCTCGACGAGTTCTTCCGCACCGGTGTCTACCGTCCGCGCGGCTCGGCCAATACCTACCATACCTCCAGCCCGTCCATGGACATTAGCAAGGCCTCGAACTTCGAGCGATTCGTGTTCGACCTGGTCGGCCGTGATGCCGCCAA
>JAKFDU010000194.1:0-8031 GCA_036675975.1 Devosia sp.
GCGTCGCCGACCGCAGGAAAACCCAGTTCGCGCAGTTCGGAGAGCGGGATACCGGCCAGCCCCCCGAGAGAACCGATGGGAGCAACAATCTCACCCGAGCTTGCAGGGGGCAGCGAGAACATCTGCGCGGCGCCTTCGGGCAGCAGCTCGAAATTGGCCGCCGACATATAAGCGCCGGTCAGGGAAGTCAGCAGCAGCACAACTACCCCGATACGGGCAAGATCGGTGTGCAGCCGCTGCGAGCTGGTGCCGCGCGAACCAGAAAAGAGTTTGCGCCAGCCACCCACCTTGGCAACCAGCAGCAGCATTCCGCTGACCGCCAGTGCAAGGATGGCAACGGCACAAATGCCGGCCAGGCCGTGCCCAAAGCTGCCGAGCAGGAACGAGCGATGCAGATCGGTGATAAAACTGAAGAACGCAGACGGCGCGTAGGCGCCTGTCGCGGTACCGGTCTCGGGATCGACGACGACGGCGCTGCGGACCCCGTCCTGCACCGTATAGGCCACGAGTTGGCCCGATGCCGACCGCACGAGCCGCTCGACGCCGGACAAATCCTGCGCCACGCTTGCAGCCACCGTTGCAACGCTGAGGCCGCCGCTCGCCGGGGTCGTGGCGACCGCATCGGCGATTGGCTGCAGCGAGAGGACAAAGCCCGTGGCCGCCATGAAGATGACGAGCAAGGCGCCAGCAAGGCCTGCAAAGGAGTGAAAGCGGCGCATGGACGGCTCCCTAGAGACCGAGGGAGATGGTATTAACGTAGCCCGTGCCTGTTGCCGTGGCGGGGGTAGAGGTGAGCGCGATCACGGCATCGTCGGCATACTGGCCGCCATTCTCCACAGCGCTGTCGACGTGGATCTGATAGCCGGCGTCGAGCAGCGTGTCGGCGAGGCTGGCATGAACGGTCAGCGTTTCGCCGCCGCCCACGCTGGCCCCGGTGATGCCATCGAGATTGAGCGATCCGGCAGAGAAGGCGCCGCGGGCCCAGCCCCGCAGATCGCCGTAATATTTGGACTTCTGGCCCGAAACCCAGAGGGTGGAATTGTAGCTTCCGTCCGGATTGGTGAGGTAGACCGCCAGATAGGCGGCATGGCCGGAATATTGCACCAGGCTTGTCTGGATGGTGACGTCCCGGGCCATGGCGACGCCGGGGGCGACGAGTGCGGTTGCCAGCATCAGCATTGCAGCGAGTTTCTTCATGGTCGAGGCTCCTGATCCGTGCGGTGATGCGGCACTTGGATCATGCGAAGCTGACGGCAGGCTGAAGCGGCGGCGGTTTCTCGTTCAGCCTGGCGTAAGGTTGAGCCACTATGAGGGCCCTGGGGGAGCGCCAAGCTTGAGAGTCCTGCTGATCGAAGACGACCATGTGCTGGGAGCGGCCATCCGCGACCACGTGCTCTCCACCGGGCACGCGGTCGACTGGATGCGGCGGATCGACGATGCTCGGCTGGCACTGGCCAGCGTCCAGTACGAACTGGTGCTGCTCGATCTCAACCTGCCTGACGGCCGCGGCCTCGACTTGCTCAAGCAATTGCGCTCGGCGGGCAATACGGTTCCGGTGATTATCACGACCGCCCAGGATCAGGTCGCCGTCCGTATCGAGGGCTTGAACTCCGGCGCCGACGATTACCTGGTCAAGCCATTCGACCTCGCCGAGATGGGCGCCCGCATCGCAGCGGTGGCTCGTCGTTATGGTGGCAATCCTACGCCCGAGATCGTCACGGCGGGCGTAACCATCGACCTGGGTCGGCGCACCGCGAGCGTTGATGGAGAGAAGGCCAGCCTCACGGCGCGGGAATGGGCCGTGCTCGAGCGGTTGCTGGCGCGGCGCGGCGGCATCGTCACCAAGTCCGAGATCGAGGATTCGCTCTATGCCTTCGGCGCGGAAGTGGAGAGCAACGCGGTCGAGGTCTATGTCAGCCGGCTGCGCAAGAAGCTCGGACGGGACTTCGTCCAGACCATTCGTGGCCTCGGCTACCAGGTGAATGCATGAAACGGCGCCGGTCGATTGCCCTCCGCCTGGCGCTCGGTCTCACCGCAGGTATGGCGCTGCTCTGGATAGGAGCCGCGGCCATTTCGGTGGGCGTTATGCAGCACGAACTCAACGAAGCCTATGACGACAGCCTGCAACAGAGTGCACAGCGGCTACTGCCACTGGCCGTGCGCGACCTGCGCGAAGGGCACGATGGCGGGCGCCTCATTGTCGGCGAGGACGGCGACGAGAAGGAGGATGACGAGGATGGTGGAGACGGCGGCGACGATTTGCGCGGCAGACCAGCGCCGCACGATCCTAGCTTCACCTACCTTGTGCGCGACAGTGCCGGTGACATCGTGCTGCGCGATCAGCACGCAAGCGATCTGTCCGTTCCTGCCGACTTGCCTGGCGGTTTTGCCGACATCGGAGGTCAGCGAACGTTCAGTCTGACTGAACAGCGCACCGGCTTTTCGATCCTCGTGGTAGAGACCAGCGATCGTCGCCTCACAGGACTGCGCGACAGTATCGCCGCCTTGGGGCTACCATTGCTCGCCCTGTTGCCGCTGATGGCGGGGGGCATCTGGTTGGCGATGCGCCTTGCGCTTCGGCCGCTGGAGGTGTTGCGTATGGACATCAGCCAGCGCGACAGCCGGAACCTTCAACCCTTGGGTTCCGATGACCACCCGACAGAGCTTGCCCCGATCGCAGAGGCCGTCGGAGCCCTTCTGTCCCGGCTGAAATCGGCTCTCGATGCCGAACGCTCGTTTGCTGCACGGAGCGCGCACGAGTTGCGGACGCCGATCGCGGGGGCCCTGGCGCAGACCCAGCAACTGGCAGCGGAACTGGGAAACGGCCCGGGCTCGACCCGGCTGCGAGAGATCGAAGCGGCGCTGAAAAAACTGGCCAAGCTGTCGGAAAAACTGTTGCAGTTGGCCCGCGTCGAGGCTGGTTTCGCAAAATCCGACCATGCGACCGACCTCTTGCCCGTGCTCACCATGGTTGTGCGAGACATCAATGCCAGCAGTGCCTGGCACGACCGGGTGCGGATAGAGAACGCCAATGCCAACCTGGCTGCGCCAATCGATCCCGATGCCTTTGCCATCGCAACCAGAAATCTCGTCGAGAATGGGCTCAAGCACGGAGCGCCCAACTCCCCGGTGCGAATTGTGCTCGAAGAGCCGGGCACCGTGCGGGTCCGCAGCGAGGGAGGCTTGGTAGAAGGGGCAAAACTGGCCCGTCTAGGTCAACCGTTCGTGCGTGGGAACACCGCGGCCGATGGAAGCGGCCTGGGCCTCTCGATTGCCCGCTCCATTCTTGAGCAGGCGGGGGGCGCGCTGACGCTCAACTCCCCAGCCTCTGGCGCTGCAGATGGCTTCGAAGCGATCATGACGCTTCCCAAGGGCACACCCGGACGGTAGCGGCCGTGGCGCCTGCAAAGAGCCGCCTGCCGCAGTTCCCGCCGCAAGATCGCGGTCCTCCGTATGCGGTTGGTGGACCAAAAAATGCGAACCGACGATCTGGCTCACGTCCCTTCCCCTGGAGACTTGTCTTGGGTGACGGCCTTGAGCTTGTCGATGCCGAGCACCTGCAGGGCAAGTTTCTCATAGAAGGGCTCGGCTGCCCCTGACCGGATCTTGTGCAGGAAGTACTTTTCAAAACCGATCTTGGCCGCATGGACCCATTTTCCAGAACCCGACCAGTTGACGTTGCGCGGCGGAATTTGCGGCTGCGCGACGAAGGCTACGCCGCCGTCGCCGAAGTCGGCCAGACACACCGCATTCCAGGTGGGGACGGCTGTGGGTTCTTCCCCGGCGATCAGGCTGACGATGTTCCGGGTGGTAGCGGTTACCATGGACTCGATCATGAACCCGGTCTTGGGAACACCGACCGGCACCGGCGTCTTGCCGACAGGAGGGATGGCGACGCATACCCCAATTGAGAATACGTCGGGGAATGCTGGGTTCCGTTGATACCGGTCGGCCAGGATAAAGCCTCGTGGATTGGTCAGCCCCTCGATGTCGCGCACAGCGGCAACGCCCCGGAACGCTGGCAGCATCATGGTGTAGACGAACGGAATTTCGTGAGACTGTCTCACCGTGCCATCGTCGGCGATTTCGCTGACGAATGCCTTGCCGTCCCCGAAGCGGTCAACTTTGGCATTGGTGATGAATCGAATGTGGCGTTGCCGCATTTCACTTTCGAGCAGGCCCTTGGTGTCGCCGACACCATCAAGGCCGAGATGGCCGATATAGGGTTCGGCCGTCACAAATGTCATTGGAACGCGGTCGCGTACCTTGGCGTCGCGCAGCGCCTTGTCCAGGATGAAAGCGAATTCGTAGGCGGGGCCATAACATGAAGCCCCCTGCACGGCACCAATGATGACGGGCCCAGGATTGGCCACCAGCCGGTCGAAGGCGGCCTTGGCGTCCAGGGCATGGTCGATATGACAGACGGACTGCGTCGTGGCGTCCGGACCGAAGCCTGGGATCTCGTCAAATGCCAGTTCTGGCCCCGTGGCGATGACCAGGTAATCGTAGGCGAGTTCTTGTCCGTCGCACAACGTGATCCGCTTCTCGGCAGGATGGATGCGCTCCGCGCCTTGCGGGAAGAAGTCGATGTGTCGCCGACGGAAGACTTCCGTCAGGTCCACCTCCACATCGTCGCGGTTGCGCCATCCGACCGCCACCCAGGGGTTGGACGGAACGAAGCTGAAACGGGTCCCCTTGTTGACGACCGAGACCCGATGCTCCGAACCGAGCGCATCGCGCAACTCGTAGGCCATGATTGTGCCACCCAGGCCGGCACCTAGTACAACGATGTGAGCCATCTCGTCCTCCTTGTCACCGTTCCATTATCGATCGTCTGGAACAGAGGACTCTTGATCTATGTCATGAACTCCAGCAGATCGGGGACTGGGTTGGCCGGCAATATGCCGACAAGCAGGTCCTGCGACTGGTGGCCGGTCGCATGCTCGTTGAGCCGGTCCGGCAGCGTCCGGCAAAGCGCGGCGATGGAAGCTGCATTGCGACCCCTTTGATATGCATCAAGTGTACGCACGACTGCGCCGCTATATTCGTGTCCTCTGAGCGGTGTCCATTCTGGAACTCAAAGCTGTCGCATTGACCGAGGGCAGTCATGTTCAGAAACCCATGATGGTGAGGCAAGAATGTATACTCGTATCCTAATAGCCACGGATGGTTCGGACCTCGCCGAGAAGGGGATCGATCAGGGTCTTGCGCTTGCCAAGCGGCTTGGGGCTGATGTCACGGTTGTCACTGTCACGGAACCATCGGTTTTGACCGGCCCCGGCACGCACGCAGCCTGGTCGAACACGCCCGAAGTGGTGGCCGAACTGGAGAAGGCGAAGGCGGACGCTTCGCAACAGATTCTGGATGGTGTCGCCGGAAAAGCGAAAATCCAGGGAGTGGCCTGCAAGCTGCTGCATGTCCCAAACCGCTACCCGGCCGACGGCATCATCGAAACTGCGGAGGCGAACGGCATCAATCTCATCGTCTTGGCCTCGCACGGCCGGCGCGGCCTCGGACGCTTGCTCCTGGGCAGCCAGGCATCCGAAGTGCTGGCCCGCTCCAAGGTGCCAGTCCTGATCATCAAGTAGTGGGCCAACCAGACCTGACCACTGATCGACCGGTTGTCTGGCGTTTCGAACGCGGATGATATCCGCTGCGTCGGAGCAGGCAGCGATGAACCGCAGGAGCCGAGAGGGTGATCCACAGTTCAACGAGGCTCGATGAGATGGTATTATCCGGGCCGCACGCCGAGACATCTGATGCCTGCCTGACGGCCCTCAATTCCACGCCAGGGGGTTTGACCACGGCCGAAGCGGTGCGGCGCCTGGCCGACCAAGGTCCGAACCAGCTGCCCGAAGCACCGATGCGTAAGCCGCTCCAGCGATTCCTGGCGCAGTTCCACAATGTGTTGATCTATGTGCTGATTGCGGCCGCCATCGTAACGGGCGCGTTGCAACACTGGGTCGATACGGGTGTGATCCTCGCAGTTGTGCTGGTCAATGCGGTGATCGGCTTCATCCAGGAGGGCAAGGCCGAGGCAGCGATGGCCGCAATCGCGCAGATGCTGGCGCCCCGCGCGGCTGTGCTGCGCGACGGTCAGCGCGTGACGGTGGACGGCGCCGAGCTTGTTCCCGGCGACATCGTGCTGCTGGAGGCGGGTGACAAAGTGCCTGCCGACCTGCGGGTGATCGAGGCCCGCGGGCTGGCAGCGCAGGAAGCGGTCCTTACCGGTGAATCTGTGCCGGTTGAAAAGACCACGGAACCCGTCGCTGCCGGCTTGGGCGTAGGCGACCGTAGCTCGATCCTCTGGTCGGGCACGCTGGTCACCCAGGGCACGGCGCGCGGGGTGGTGGTAGCAACCGGCCAGGCCACCGAGATCGGGCGCATCGGCGCACTCTTGGGCGCTGTCGAACAGTTGACCACGCCGCTGGTTGCGCAGATGGACCACTTCTCGCGCTGGCTCTCGCTTCTGATCCTGCTCGCCTCGGGTATCCTGCTCGTCTACGGGTATTTCGTCGGCCACCACGACTTTTTCGAGCTGTTTATGACCGTGGTCGGCGTCGCCGTCGCCGCGATCCCGGAAGGCCTTCCCGCGGTGATGACGATCACGCTGGCTGTCGGCGTGCAGGCGATGGCGCAGCGCCAGGCCATCGTCCGCCGCCTTCCGGCCATCGAGGCTATCGGCTCGGTTTCGGTCATCTGCACCGACAAGACGGGCACGCTGACCCGCAACGAAATGATGGTCGCCGCCGCCGAGACCTCCGAGGGGGCGTTCGAGATCGGGGGCCGGGGTTATGCGCCCGATGGCGCGATCACCCCCGCGGGGGATCTTGGTCGCCTCGCCCGGGCGGCCTACCTGTGCAACGACGCCACCGTCCATAGCCTCGACGGACTCTGGACGGTCGAAGGCGACCCGATGGAGGGGGCGCTGCTGGCCTTCGCACGCAAGGCGGGCGGAGGCGATGCGGCGCGGCGGCTCGATGCCATCCCGTTCGACAGCCGTCACCGCTTCATGGCCGTTCTGACCGAGGGGGCGGAGGGTCGCGTAACCCTTGTGAAGGGAGCTCCGGAACGGGTCTTGCGAATGTGCGAGGGGATCGATCTGCAACATTGGCACGACCGGGCCGAGGTCTTGGCCCGACGCGGCCTTCGGGTTCTTGCATTCGCCGAGCGCGCCGAAGACGGCGAGCAGATCGACGCGGCAACGCTGGATGGCAGCTTGACCTGGCTCGGTCTTGTCGGGCTGATCGATGCGCCCCGGCCAGAAGCCGTTGCAGCCGTCGCGGAGTGCCGGGCGGCGGGCATTCGGGTCAAGATGATTACCGGTGACCACGCCGGCACCGCCGCCGCCATTGCCGCACAGATCGGGCTGGAAAACCCCACGCGCGTGCTGACCGGCGTGGACCTGGAC
This sequence comes from Devosia sp., assembly GCA_036675975.1. Classification (GTDB taxonomy): domain Bacteria; phylum Pseudomonadota; class Alphaproteobacteria; order Rhizobiales; family Devosiaceae; genus Devosia. The sequence goes on from JAKFDU010000194.1 coordinate 7,412, forward strand.
AAGCTCGACGACGCGCAGCTGGCGCTTGAGGTGGTAGGAACCGATGTCTTTGCCCGCGCCAGCCCCGAACACAAGCTGCGCCTTGTTACCGCCCTGCAGGCGAACGGCCTGTCGGTCGCGATGACCGGCGACGGCGTCAATGACGCGCCCGCGCTGAAGCGCGCGGATGCGGGAATAGCCATGGGACTCAAGGGGTCGGAGGCCGCCAAGGAAGCGGCCGACCTTGTGCTCGCCGACGACAACTTCGCTACCATTGCCGCCGCCGTTCGCGAAGGAAGGACGGTCTATGACAATCTCAAGAAGGTCATCAGCTGGACGCTCCCGACCGATGCGGGGGAGTCGATGACGATCGTCCTCGCCTTGATCGCCGGCCTCTCCCTGCCTGTGACGGCGGTACAGATACTCTGGATCAATCTTGTCACCGGCATCACCCTTGGGGTTGCGCTCGCCTTTGAACCGACGGAGGACGGGACCATGGCCCGCCCTCCCCGGCCCCGCGATGCGCCAATCCTGACGGGCGAGCTCGTCTGGCATGTGGTGCTGGTGGCGCTGCTGTTTGTCGTCGCCGTCTTTGGCGTTTTCACCTACGCCATCGACCGGGGCTATTCTCTCGCACTGGC
>JAKFDU010000195.1:0-2888 GCA_036675975.1 Devosia sp.
CGATTTGCCACAAATGGCGGCTAAACCACCCTGAACCGCGGCGCACTCTCACCCATTCGCCACGAATGGTCGCTAAACCGCCCCGAATAGCCGCCATTCCCGTCAGATGGGTGAGGCGTGGGGGCGACCACCCGCCCAGCAGGACGCCCGACACCATCGATTTGCCACAAATGGCGGCTAAACCACCCTGAACCGCGGCGCACTCTCACCCATTCGCCACAAATGGTCGCTAAACCGCCCCGAATAGCCGCCATTCTCGTCAGATGGGTGATGCGTAGGCGCAGGGCCCTTGCCCGCTACGTGGGCGCGGCCGAGCCCCCGCGGCCTTACGCGAGGCCCCTAAAACAACAAGGCCAGGTTAAGCCAGCAACGGCGGGCCCCCGCACTGGGGGCCCGCCGTCGTCGTCCGCTTCGATGGTGCCTGTAGCGGTTAGTTGAAGAGTGCGTTCTTCGGTTCGTTGTTCTTGACCTTCTGCCAGCCAAGCCACAGCAGGAGCGAGAAGAACGGGATGGTCGCCAGGGTCCAGAGGCCCAGGTGGAAGACCTCGCCGGTCTTGCTGGTCATGGTGTCGAAGCCGATCAGCACCGTGATGAGCAGCAGGGCAATCAGGCCGGCCCAGCTGGCCCAGACTCCGCCGGGTGCGGGCAGGGATGAGACCTTGCCCTTGGTCTTGCGCAGCGCGATCTGGCTGGCGAAGATGGCGCCCCAGGTGAAGATCACGCCGATCGACGCGGAGTTCAGCGCCAGGTCGAAGGCGTGCGAGCCGCCGAGCCAGATGTTGAGGAGGATGCCGACGAGGTAGACGCCGCCGATGGCCAGGATGGCCGCGTACGGCACGTGGCTCTTGGACATCTTGGTCAGCCACTCGGGAGCATGTCCATTGTTGGCCATGGTGCGGAAGACCCGGCCGATCGAGTACAGGCCCGAGTTGCAGGAGGACAGCGCGGCGGTGATGACGATCATGTTCATGACGTCGCCCATCCAGCCGAGGCCCATCTGGCCGAACACGGTGACGAACGGCGAGGTGCCGGCGACGTACTGGTCGGAGGGCAGCAGCATGGCCAGCAGGGTCACGGAGCCGACGTAGAACACGATGATGCGGAAGACGACCGCGCGGATGGCCTTGGGCACTTCCTTGGCCGGATCCTGCATTTCGCCGGCGGTGATGCCGACGAGCTCAATGCCGTTGTAGGCGAAGATGACGGCGTTCAGGACCAGGATCATGACCAGGGCGCCCTTGGGGAACATGCCCCCTTCGGCGGCGAAGAGGTTGTTGACCGAGGCGTTGCCGTCGCCGACCTGGGCGTTGGTGATGACCATGAAGGTGCCCACGGCCAGGAAGATGAGGATGGCGCCGACCTTGAGGCAGGAGGCCCAGAACTCGAATTCACCGAACGCCTTGACGCTCATGAGGTTCACGCCCACAAGCAGCAGCAGCGCCGCGATCGCGGACAGCTCGACCGGCACATTGGGGAAGAAGAACTGGAAGTACAGTCCGATGGCGATGAGCTCGGCGATGCCGGTCATGGCCCAGTTGATGAAGTACATCCAGCCGGACACATAGGCGCCCTTTTTGCCGAACATTTCGCCGGCGTAGCTGACGAAGGAGCCGGAGGTCTGGCGGTACATGATGAGTTCGCCCAGGGCGCGCATCAGCAGGTAGGCGATGACGCCGGCAATGGCGTAGGAGAAAATCAGTGCGGGGCCGGTGGAGGCCAGTCGTCCGCCGGCACCCATGAAGAGGCCGACGCCGATGGCGCCGCCCATTGCGATCATGGTGACCTGGCGGCCGCTCAGGGATTTTGCGTAGCCCTCGGCGCTGAGGGTCGAGTCGACGACGGCGGGTTGCGCCGTGGTGCTCTTAAGTTCTGTGGGCGTAGGTGATGGCACAGCTGTTCCTTGTAGGTCGGGGTAGGGCCGGGAAGTGACCGTGGATTCAAGTACACAAAATTCGGCCCGGAGCCCCTTGTGGGGGCCCAGACATGTACCGAACCTCACAAGGGTCGAAGCTCGCGCGGCTCATCCATCGTACTAGCATTCACGGCCTGATCGTGACGCGGGATACACCCTGCGGGTGCTTTTGCTAATTTATGGTGCGACCTGGGCCATTGTGCCGAATTATATTCGATTTCGGCATCGCAAGTCCGGGGCTACCCGTCAGTTAGGACGTTGCCAGGTTTTCCGCCGTCAATTCGGGGCGCCAGGGCCGCCTCAGGCCAGGGCGCCGTCCCGCATCGCATAGCGGAGCCAGGTCCCGGTCCCGGCACCGTGCCCTGCGCCGTGCAGGGCGCGTTGGGGAAGGGGCGGAAGGCGTGGGTCAGCACGTCGCCCGGCCGCAGCATGTTCACCACCTCCTCATAGGATGGCGGCGGATGGTCGATATGGCACATCAGCGGCATGCCGACCTCGTTGGCGACCTGCAGCGCGATGTTCAGCGGCACCGTGCCGGAATTGCCCGAGGCGTGCAGGCCGACGCGAACCTTGATGCCGACGATCAGGTCGCGGTTCTTGTCGGCAACCTCGACGCAGTCGATCGGGTTCATCAACCGAAGATCACCGCTCTCGCCGACCATGACGCGGTGGTCGAAACCGTAGATGCCGGCATGGGAGACGTGGAGATAGGCGAGGATGCGGGCCTGGCTCTTCTCGATGACATGCTTGCGGAAGCCCGGCCAATTGCCGGGCCCGGCGCTGCCGGTGTCGACCGAGGTGGTGACGCCCGAGGCCCGGCAGAACTCGTCGGCATCGATGCCGAGTGAGGTGCCGCCCCAGTAGACATGGGTGTGCAGGTCGATCAGCCCCGGCGTGACGATGTAGCCGGAGACGTCGCGGATCTCCTTGGCGCCCTTCAGGTCCTTGCCGAAGCCGGAGACCTTGCCGTCGGTGA
>JAKFDU010000196.1:0-6928 GCA_036675975.1 Devosia sp.
TCCAAGTACACCATCGTGGAAGCCGCCCGTAAGCAGGTCGAAGAGTTCGAGCAGCAGTACAATGACGGCCTGATCACTCAGGGCGAAAAGTACAACAAGGTGGTCGACGCCTGGGCCAAGTGCGGTGACAAGGTCGCCGAGGAGATGATGGACGCGATCCGCAAAGTGCAGATCGACGAGGAGACCGGCCGCCAGAAGCCGATCAACTCGGTCTATATGATGTCTCACTCGGGTGCCCGCGGTTCGCCGGCACAGATGAAGCAGCTTGCCGGCATGCGCGGTCTGATGGCTCGTCCGGACGGCTCGATCATCGAGACCCCGATCACGGCCAACTTCAAGGAAGGCCTCAACGTTCTCGAATACTTCAACTCCACCCACGGTGCCCGCAAGGGCCTTGCGGATACGGCGCTGAAGACCGCGAACTCGGGCTACCTGACGCGTCGTCTCGTCGACGTGGCGCAGGATGCGATCATCGTGTCGGTCGATTGCGGCACCGATCGTGGCCTCACCATGGAGCCGATCGTTGATGCGGGCCAGGTCGTGGCGTCCATCGGCCAGCGCGTGCTGGGCCGTACGGCTGCCGACGACATCTTCCATCCGCTGACCGGCGACCTGATCGCCGCCAAGGGGACGCTGCTGGAAGAGAAGCATGTCGACGTCATCGAGGAAGCCCGGATCCAGTCGATCCGCATCCGCTCCCCGCTGACCTGCGATATGCGCCAGGGCACCTGCGCGGCCTGCTATGGTCGTGACCTTGCTCGCGGTACCCCCGTGAACATGGGTGAAGCTGTCGGCGTCATCGCCGCGCAGTCGATCGGTGAACCCGGTACCCAGCTCACCATGCGCACGTTCCACATCGGTGGCACGGCTCAGGTGGTCGACAGCTCGTTCCTCGAGTCCGGTGCGGAAGGCAAGATCGCCATCCGTAACCCGAACGTCGTCAAGGTCGAGGGCGGCAAGCTGGTCGTCATGGCCCGTAACGTCTCGCTCGCCATTCTCGATGCCGAGGGCAAGGAACGCGCCACCCACAAGGTGACCTACGGCTCCAAGCTCCTGGTCAAGGAAGGCGATGCGGTTCGCCGTGGCCAGCGTCTGGCCGAATGGGATCCCTACACCCGTCCGATCCTCGCCGAAGTCGAGGGCGAAGTGGTGTTCGAGGACCTGGTCGATGGCGCTTCCGTTGCGGAAAACACCGACGAGGCGACGGGCTTCACCAAGCGCGTTGTCATCGACTGGCGCACCAACCAGCGTGGTGAGGGCCTGAAGCCGGCCCTGGCTATCGCTCGCGGCGGCGCGGTCCTCAAGGTCGATCGCGGTGGCGAAGCTCGCTACCTGCTGTCGGTGGATGCGGTTCTCAATGTCGAGCCGGGCCAGAAGGTCTCGCCCGGTGACGTGCTGGCGCGTATCCCGCTGGAAAGCGCCAAGACCAAGGACATCACGGGCGGTCTGCCGCGCGTGGCGGAATTGTTCGAGGCTCGTCGTCCCAAGGATCACGCCATCATCGCCGAGATCGATGGTACCATCCGCTTCGGCCGCGACTACAAGAACAAGCGTCGCGTCATCATCGAGCCGCATGAGGATGGGGCCGATCCGGTCGAGTACCTGATCCCCAAGGGCAAGCCGTTCCACCTTCAGGAAGGTGATGCCATTGAAAAGGGCGAGTACATCCTCGACGGCAACCCGGCGCCGCATGACATCCTGGCCATCAAGGGCGTGGAGGAGCTCGCTCGCTACCTCGTCAATGAAATCCAGGAGGTCTATCGTCTCCAGGGCGTGCTGATCAACGACAAGCACATCGAGGTGATCGTTCGCCAGATGCTGCAGAAGGTCGAGATCGTGGATCCAGGTGATACCGGTCTGCTCAAGGATGAGCAGCTCGACAAGCTGGACTTCGACGAGCTCAACGACACCCTGGTTGCCGACGGCAAGAAGCCGGCTACAGCCAATCCGGTGCTGCTCGGCATCACCAAGGCGTCGCTCCAGACCCGGTCGTTCATCTCGGCCGCGTCCTTCCAGGAAACCACCCGCGTCCTTACGGAAGCGGCAGTTTCCGGCAAGGCCGACCTGCTCGAAGGCCTCAAGGAAAACGTCATCGTCGGCCGCCTTATCCCGGCCGGTACTGGTGCGGGTATCTCCTCGGCCAAGCTGATCGCGTCCAAGCGCGACGACCTGATCCTGGACGAACGTCGCCGCCAGGCGTCGACCGTGCAGATCCCGGCGCCTGCCGCCGAGTAAGTGTCGTCACACAGTTGAATGGGGAAGGGGCCTTCGGGCCCCTTTCTTTTTGCCCGCAGGCAGCTGGTTTTTTGCCTGCAATTTGCTGGCAGCATGCCTGTAGATTTCTTGCGCGCTCATTCGTCGTCTCCTACGAAAGCACGAGGAGACAGGCGATGAAGTTCAAAACCACCATTTTGCAGTCGGGCAACAATACCGGCATCGAGGTGCCGGCCGAGGTGGTCGAGAGTCTCGGCGGTGGCAAGAAGCCTGCGGTAGCCGTGACGGTCGGCAACTATGCCTATCGTTCATCCATCGCCGTGATGGGCGGGAAGTTCCTCATTCCGCTCAGCGCGGAACGCCGGGCTGAATCGGGCATCAAGGGCGGCGATGCCGTCGAGGTGGAACTGGCGCTCGATACACAGCCGCGGGAGGTCGTGGTGCCGGAAGACCTGAGCGTGGCCCTGGCCGGGGATGCGGCGGCCAAGGCGTTTTTCGAAACGCTTTCCTACAGCAACAAGCTCAGGCATGTGCTGTCGATCACCGATGCCAAGACGCCTGAAACCAGGGCGAGGCGGATCGACAAGGCCTTGGAGACGCTTCGTTCCGGCAAGAAATGAAAAAGGGGCCAGCTGGCCCCTTTTCCGCGATGCTGATGGGCTGGCTCAGTTATAGCCGACATGCTCGGCAAACTGGCCGACGACCATGGCCCAGAGGCCGAACTGGGAATCGAGGTATTCGGTGGTCACGCCCTTCACCAGGTCGAGATCCATCTCGACACAGGCATCCTGGTCTCCGTCCAGATAGGCGCGGCTGAAACGCTTGTTGAAGTTCCAGTCGTTGATGTCCTCAAGGCTCGGCTTCACGTCGAGAAAGCCGAGGTAGAAGTTGAGGTCTTCGCAGTCCGCTCCGTCAGTGCAGTTGCGGAAGTAGATCTGATAGGTGACGCCGTCGATCTTGCCCGTGATCTGTGGGTCGCCGTTGCCCTGGGTGGTCAGCGTTGCCGCGCCGTAGCCGCGCGCGGCGTTGAGAATCTCGGCGGTATCGGCTCCGGTGACCAGCGTCTGGGCTTGCGCGGAGACGGTGAGGGCAAGCGCCACTGCGCCGCCGGCAAAGATGGAATTGAACTTCATCGCGTGGTCCTTCCCGACATGGTTCTGTGCCGGTACTGCCGCTGGGTCCGGTCTAAGGGTCGATCCTACACAATTCGCCGGTGGCGAGAAGCGGATAGTTGGCATATTCGGCAACGGTGGGGCAGGGGATGAGTTTGTCGTGGTTCGCCCAAACGGGGCAAAACCATTACAGATCCATGCATGGCTCCCTCGCGGATATTTCACGAAAGAATCCTTGACGCGCGGGAGAGTCGGCTCTAAACAGCGCCTACCTAAGCGGTCGGTCGTGAATGTCACACCGGGTTCCTGCCATCTCGTGCGGGCATCCAGGACACTCAAACACACTGTCGGGTAACTAGACGAAGCAAATCCTTGTGCGCATGACTGCCCATTTCTGGTGGGTGGTCCGCTGCAATTAAGGCGCCGCCGTATCCCTAACCGGGTCGGATGAGCGCCGTTTTGGTTTGCTTTTGCTAGACCGCAATGAATTTTGGACGATGGAAAGAGCGCAATGCCCACCATTAATCAGCTGATCCGCAAACCACGCGCCAGCAAGCCAAAGCGGAACAAGGTTCCGGCCATGGAAGCAAATCCGCAGAAGCGCGGCGTTTGCTCCCGCGTTTATACGACGACCCCGAAGAAGCCGAACTCGGCTCTCCGCAAGGTGGCAAAGGTTCGCCTGACGAACTCGCGCGAAGTCATCTCGTATATTCCGGGCGAAGGTCACAACCTGCAGGAGCACTCCGTGGTCCTGATCCGTGGCGGCCGCGTTCGCGACCTTCCCGGCGTTCGCTACCACGTGCTCCGCGGTGTCCTCGACACGCAGAGCGTCAAGGACCGCAAGCAGCGCCGTTCGAAGTACGGCGCGAAGCGTCCGAAGTAAGGAGATCGAGATATGTCCCGTCGTCACCGCGCTGAAAAACGCGACGTTATTCCCGACGCCAAGTTTGGCGATCTCATCCTGACCAAGTTCATGAACTCGCTCATGAAGGACGGCAAGAAGTCGGCCGCCGAGAGCATCGTCTATGGTGCCTTCGACATCGTCGAGGCCAAGGTCAAGCAGGACCCGATCACGGTCTTCCACACCGCCCTCGAAAACATCCGCCCGTCGGTTGAAGTTCGCTCGCGTCGTGTTGGCGGCGCCACCTACCAGGTGCCGGTCGAAGTTCGTGCCGATCGTCAGCAGGCCCTGGCCATTCGCTGGCTGATCGAATCCGCCCGCAAGCGCGGCGAGAACACCATGCGCGAGCGCCTTTCCGGCGAGCTCATGGACGCTCTCAATGGTCGCGGCCAGGCCGTCAAGAAGCGCGAAGATACGCACCGTATGGCTGACGCCAACCGTGCCTTCTCGCACTACCGCTGGTAGTAGGAGCGCATCATGGCACGCGAATACCCGATTAATCTCTACCGTAACTTCGGCATCATGGCTCACATCGATGCTGGCAAGACGACCACGACCGAACGCATCCTCTACTATACCGGCAAGTCCCATAAGATCGGCGAAGTCCATGACGGCGCTGCCACCATGGACTGGATGGAGCAGGAGCAGGAACGCGGCATCACGATCACTTCGGCTGCCACGACCACGTTCTGGAAGGACCGTAACGGTACCCAGCACCGCTTCAACATCATCGACACCCCCGGCCACGTGGACTTCACCATTGAAGTCGAGCGTTCCCTGCGCGTGCTCGACGGTGCCGTCGCCCTGCTGGACGCCAATGCCGGTGTTGAGCCGCAGACGGAAACCGTCTGGCGCCAGGCCGACAAGTACAACGTTCCCCGTCTCGTCTTCGTCAACAAGATGGACAAGATCGGCGCCGATTTTTATCGCTGCGTCGAGATGATCGGCACGCGCCTCGGCGCCAAGGCCGTTCCCGTCCAGCTGCCGATCGGCGCCGAGACCGAGTTCAAGGGCGTCGTCGACCTGATCGAGATGAACGCTCTGGTCTGGCGCAACGAAGAGCTCGGTGCCCAGTGGGACGTCGTTGAGATTCCGGCCGACCTCAAGGAAGCTGCCGTCAAGTATCGCGAGCAGATGATCGAGGCCGCCGTCGAGATCGACGACGACGCGATGGAAGCTTATCTGAACGGCGACCTGCCGAACAACGACACCATCCGTCGCCTGCTGCGTCGCGGCACGATCGATGCGAAGTTCTTCCTGGTGTTTGCCGGTTCGGCCTTCAAGAACAAGGGCGTGCAGCCCCTCCTTGATGGCGTGATCGACTTCCTGCCCGCACCGGGCGACGTTCCGGCCATCCAGGGTATCGATGCGCGCACCGAGGCTCCGATCGAGCGTCATGCTGACGACAACGAGCCGCTGGCCATGCTGGCGTTCAAGATCGCCAACGACCCGCATATGGGCACGCTGACGTTCTGCCGCATCTACTCGGGCAAGCTCGAGCAGGGCATGATGCTCGAGAACACCGTCAAGGAAAAGCGCGAGCGCGTTGGTCGTCTGTTCCAGATGCACGCCAATAGCCGCGAGCAGATCACGGAAGCCTTCGCCGGTGACATCGTCGCCATCGTCGGCCTCAAGGACACCACCACGGGTGACACGCTGTGCGTGCAGAATGCCCAGGTTATCCTTGAACGCATGATCTTCCCTGAGCCGGTTATCGACATCTCGGTGGAACCCAAGTCCAAGGCCGACCAGGAAAAGATGGGCCTCGCGCTCAACCGCCTGGCTGCCGAAGACCCGTCCTTCCGCGTCAAGACCGACGAAGAATCCGGCCAGACCATCATTTCGGGCATGGGCGAGCTTCACCTCGACATCCTCGTCGACCGTATGCGTCGCGAGTTCAAGGTCGAGGCCAATATCGGCCAGCCGCAGGTGGCGTACCGCGAAACCATCACCAAGTCGGCCAATGTGGACTATACCCACAAGAAGCAGTCGGGTGGCTCGGGCCAGTTTGCTCGCGTCAAGCTCAGTGTTGAGCCGGGCGAAGTGGGCAAGGGCCTGGAATTCGTGAACGCCGTCGTCGGTGGTTCGGTGCCCAAGGAATATATCCCGGGCGTCGAAAAGGGCGTGAAGTCGGTTATGGCTTCCGGTCCGTTGATCGGGTTCCCGATCGTGGACGTCAAGGTGACCCTCACCGAAGGCGCCTATCACGACGTGGACTCCTCGGTCCTGGCCTTCGAAATCGCCGGTCGTGCGGGCTTCAACGAAGCCCTGCGCAAGGCGTCCCCGAAGATCCTCGAGCCGATCATGAAGGTTGAAGTTGTCACGCCCGAAGATTACATGGGCGACGTCATCGGCGACCTGAACTCCCGTCGTGGTCAGATCCACGGCACGGAAGGCCGTGGTGTCCTCCAGGTCGTGAATGCCTACGTGCCGCTCGCGAACATGTTCGGCTATGTGAACTCGCTGCGCTCCATGAGCCAGGGTCGTGCACAGTATTCGATGACGTTCGATCACTACGAGCAGGTCCCGCAGGCGGTCGCCGACGAAGTCCAGGCCAAATACGCCTAAGGCCAAGTACGCCTAAACAAGAAACTGAAACTCAAGGTTGGCCGCAGGGCTAACGAATACGGAGAGAAGCGATGGGCAAGGAAAAGTTTTCCCGCAATAAGCCTCACTGCAACATCGGCACCATCGGTCACGT
>JAKFDU010000197.1:0-80485 GCA_036675975.1 Devosia sp.
CCGGTGGGGCGGATGACCTGTTCGGCGAAGACGCCGCCGGTCTGGTCCATTTCCCATGAGCCGGGCGTGGCCGAGACGTAGACCGATTGCGGGCGCATGGCGTTCCACTCCTCGAAGCGGAGGGGGCGGTTGTCCATGCAGGAGGGGAGGCGGAAGCCGTATTCGGCCAGGGTCGCCTTGCGGCGCAGGTCGCCGCGATACATGGCGCCGAGCTGGCCGATGGTGACGTGGCTTTCGTCGACGAAGACCAGGGCATTGTCGGGCAGGTATTCGAACAGGGTCGGCGGCGGCTCGCCGGGGCGGCGGCCGGAGAAGTAGCGCGAATAGTTCTCGATGCCGGCGCAGGAGCCGGTGGCTTCCATCATTTCGAGATCGAACAGCGTGCGCTGTTCGAGGCGCTGGGCTTCGAGGAAGCGGCCGGCGCCGTTGAGCTCCTGGAGGCGGGCGGCCAGTTCTGACCGGATGGCCTTGATGGCCTGGTTCATGGTGGTGCGCGGCGTCACGTGGTGGGAATTGGCGAAGACGCGGATGAAGGTGAGGTCGGCGGATTTTTTGCCGGTGAGGGGGTCGAATTCGACGATGGATTCGATCTCGTTGCCGAACAGGCTGACGCGCCAGGCGGCGGCTTCGTAGTGGGCGGGGAAGATTTCCACCGTGTCGCCGCGCACGCGGAAGGTGCCGCGGACGAAGCCGGTGTCGCCGCGCTTGTATTGCAGGGCCACCAGCTTGGCGAGCAGCTCGCGCTGGTCGATTTTTTGGCCCTTCTGCACGTCGATGGTCATGGCGGTGTAGTCTTCGACCGAGCCAATGCCGTAGATGCAGGAGACCGAGGCGACGATGATGACGTCGTCGCGCTCGAGGATCGCCCGCGTCGCCGAGTGGCGCATGCGGTCGATCTGCTCGTTGATGGTGGATTCCTTCTCGATGTACGTGTCCGTGCGGGGAACATACGCCTCGGGCTGGTAGTAGTCGTAGTAGGAGACGAAGTATTCGACCGCATTGTCGGGGAAGAAGGACTTGAACTCGCCATAGAGCTGGGCGGCGAGGGTCTTGTTGGGGGCGAGGATCAGCGCGGGGCGGTTGGTGGCGGCGATGACCTGCGCGGCGGTGAAGGTCTTGCCGGAGCCGGTGACGCCGAGCAGCACCTGGTCGGTTTCGCCATTGTTGATGCCTTCCACCAGCTCGGCAATGGCGGTGGGCTGGTCGCCGGCGGGCTTGTAGTCGGTCACCATGCGGAAGGGCTTGGCGGGACCGCGCTTTTCGAGCTGGTTGTGCGCCTTGTGCGGCACCCAGGGGGAGGAGCCTTCCACCTCCTTGCGGCCATGCAGGATGATCTGTTCGAGCGCCTTGACGGTGGCGGTGACGCCGACGGTCTGGGCGTCTTCCACGGTGCGGCTGGAGCCGGATTTGGAGCGGGCGCTGGCGAGGGCGTCGCGGAGCTTGCCCATGGTTTCAGGGTCGGCGGCGGCGGCGCGGGAGATGTCGCGGGCGGAGAGGGCCCGGTCTTCTCCGTTTTGCGCGCTGCGCGCCGCTGCTGACGGCTTGTGGCCGAAGCCGGCCTGCTCGGTTTCGCCGAAGCCGAAGTCGATGCGGTCGACGGAGTTGATCTTAGTCTTGTTCGTCTTGGCCGACATGCCGGTGGCGGTGTCGTTGTTGGACTTGGTGGTGCGGCGCTTTTCGAGCGCGGTCTTCTTCTTTTCGGCCTGCTGCGCAGCCTTGAGGGCAGCCGCTTCCGCTTCCGCGGCATCGGAGGCGACCTTCTGGTCGGCGCGGTCGAGGGCGCGCTTGTTGCGCATGCGCTCGGCATAAAGCGGCTTGTTGGCCTTGAGATCCTCGGCCTTCTCGATCTCGCCGAGGAAGTCGTCGATGGAAAAGTCGGCTTTGCCGGGACGTGCGGATTTGTCGGCCATGAGGATACCAATGCGCTGGGGAGCGACTCAGATGGGGAACGAGGCGCGCGGATGCAATGTTCCGCAGAGCATAACGGGTAACGAACGGAGAAGGAACGGGGGCTGCTGACAGGGGGAGTCAGGAGTGCGGCAGGATGAAGTTGCCGGCGGACCTTTACGAAGTCTCAGGGGTTTTGCGGCAAACGTTCTACATCATGCGGCTAAAGTTCTCCGGCTCCTCGGTCAACCTGTCCAAGATCGGTTTCCTCGTCGCCGATCCGAGCGAGCTATACCGCGAACTGTTCCGGCGGCTGCTGCATGGCTTCGGCGCCAAGACCGTGCATGAGGCGGCCGATATCGCGACGGCGCGGCGCATCATGAAGGATCGCGACGTCGATTTCCTGATCTGCGCGGCGGACCTGCCCAAGGGGCATGACGGCGGCACGGGGGCCGATGGCATCGAGCTGGTGCGCGGCATCCGGCTGGACGCCCAGCACAGGCAGCGAACCATTCCCATCATCATCACCATGGGCACGGCGCGGCGCATCAGCGTGGGCCAGGCGCGCGACAGCGGCGCCAATTTCGTGCTGTCCAAGCCGGTCTCGTCCACGGTGTTCTATGACCGCATCGTCTGGATCGCCCGCTCGCCGCGGCCGTTCTGGGAGAATGACACATATTTCGGCCCCGACCGGCGTTTCCGCGAGCCGGGCCAGAAGGGTGCGCCCAAGCGGCGTCGCGCCGACAAGGGTGAACTGGAGGTCGTCGATGTCGGGTAAGCCGGTGGGCAGGCAGGTCGCGGTGGTAACGAAATTCCAGACCGAGGCGGTCAAGGCCGGCGGGGTCGACCGGCGGACGGCCGGGCGGGCGGCCGAGCAGGCAATGGCGGATATGCAACTGCAGGTGCAGCAGCGGGTGGAGAGGAGCCTCGATCCGCTGGTGGCGCTGTTGCGGCAATGGAAGAAGGAGGCGCCCGCGGCGAGCCTGCGGGGCGCCTGCGACTGGGCGGCGACGACGCGCGACCTGGCCGGACTGGCCGAAATGCACCTGCTGACCGAAGTGGCCATGCACAGCTATGATTGCCTGGATGCGGTGGCGGTGGACGGCGCCAGCATGGACGCCAACGAGGCGGCGTGCTTTGCCGATGCCCTGGTCTTCGCCCGCCAGGACGCCTGCCGGGGCAGCGACCTCACGCCCTACCGGCCGCTGCTGCAGGACCTGGAGACGCTGACCACGCTGGTGATCGGCCGGGGTGTTCAGGCGGGTTGAGGCGGGAGGTGTGGCCGTGGATTTGGTCCGCCGGGGTGGGGCTGAAGCTGCGAAGTCAACTCACGGCGCTCGGGCGTGCCTGCAACCGGCCCAGTTCTAGCGCGGCATCAACAGGCATCAAGCCATGGCCGATCAGCGCCCACCCGGTTGGGGCGGGAATGGGGTGGGTAACGCACTGTCGGCTTTTGCATCAGCCGGCAGGAAAGCAGACACAAGCCGATTGCGAACTGGGCCGGAAGCGGACTGTCGGCTTCTGGAGCTAGTCTCACCGATAGCGGACATCACAAGTCAGAGTCCGCCTCAGCCGCCAGAGCCGCGAAACGGACGTCCTCGCTAGCGAGCCGTTGGCGCTCATCTTGATCGAGACGGGTCGCTCAATTCGTGGAACGCCTGCCAAGCGACATCGTTGGGCTCTCTTCAGAAAGAGGAGTGCCGCCATGTTCATGCGAGTCGATAGACTGATCACAGAGCTACCGCCACCCAAGAAGCAGGACCCAAATGGTGCCGCTGCGCTGCAGGAACTGCTCGGCGGGAAGTATGGCGAGATGTCTACGCTCGGGAACTACATGTTCCAGAGCTTCAACTTCCGCTCCAAGGACAAGCTGCGGCCATTCTATTCCCTGGTGGCCTCGATCACCGCCGAGGAGCTTGCCCACGTGGAACTCGTGAGCAACGGCGTCGCCATGATCAACAGCGGCCCGGAAAAGCCAAAGGGGGACAAGGGACCAGGCGGCGACATATCGAAGTCGCCATTCGAAGCGATGCAGGACATCCGACTTGCCTCGGCGTTCCTGTCCAACGGCGGTGGTGCCACTCCGGTTAATTCAAACGGCGTCTCGTGGAACAACGACTTCATTACTACGACCGGCAACGTCATCTTCGACCTGTTGCACAACTTCCATTTGGAATGCGGCGCTCGCCTGCACAAGCTGCGCGTTTATGAGACGCTCGCCGCCGACAACGCGACCGGCCGAGAAGTCTGCGGCTATCTGCTTGTGCGTGGCTCGGTGCACGCCCACTCCTATGCACTGGCACTCAAGAAGCTGACCGGCGTCGAAATCGAAAAGATGCTGCCGACGCCGAACATACCCCTTTCCAAGATACCCGAGTGCCAGAAGTACCTCGATGAGGGTTCGCATCGCCGGCTCTATACGTGGAGCCAGGACGACTACAAGGAAATCTCGGGCATTTGGTCCAATGACGAAGTGGCCCTGCCGGGCGACCCGCCTGGCCCGCTCGAAGTGGTCGAAGGCATGCCGGAGGGCGGCAAGATGCAGCAACTGCAGGGCGTTCCCTCGGCGTTTACCCCCGACTACGCGCCCGAGGAATTCTACGAGATCGCCTCCAAGCTCTACAAGGCGTCGCGCTGATGCTTCCGCGGGGCGGCTTCCGTCGCCCCAATTTTTCGCTCAGGTCCACGCCCCAAGGTCAGCACCATGCCCATGCTCGTCGTATTCCGCTTCGTGTTTATGCTCATTTCCCTCTGCATACTCGGCGCGGCCACTTATCTCATCTGGACCTGGTATGACGGTAACCTCGTCCGACAAGTCGATGGGGACACCGTGCGCGTTCGGACGGACTGGATGTTGTGGGTGGCGGTGGCACTCTTCGGCCTCTCCTTCCTTGGCCGGCCGTTGATCACGCCATTGCTCGCCAAGGCGGACATCGATCCCACCTCTGCAAAGAGGGATGGGGGGACGATGATTACGGGGGCCACTGGCGCCAGTCTCTATGTCGAGCAACTTGGGCCCTCCGACGCGCCGCCCATGATTCTTGTGCATGGTTGGGCCATGGACAGCACCATTTGGTTCTACGCAAAACGTGATCTATCGCGCAGCTTCCGCATCCTCTGCTGGGACTTGCCTGGCATGGGACGGTCCACTCCAGCGACACCTTCGGCCATCGGGCTCAGTGAGTTCGCGCAAGACCTAAAGACCGTAATAGGCCTGGCAGGGAACCGGAAGGTCATTCTGGTGGGGCACAGCATCGGCGGGATGACCATTCAGACGCTGGCGCGTGACGACCCGGCGTTCTTCAACGCTCACGTCGCCGGCACCGTTCTGGTCAATACGACCTACACTAACCCCTTGAAGACTATGATCCTCAGCGGACTGGCGCAGGCTATACGCTGGCCGCTACTTGAGCCTTTGATGCGCCTCGGCATCCTGCTGCAACCGCTGGTTTGGCTTAGTGCATGGCAGAGTTATCTGAGCGGCACTGCACATTTGGCCAACCGCCTGGGCTTTGGAAAGCACGTCACGCGCAGCCAGCTTGAGCACACTACGCTGCTCTCGACACGCAATTCGCCGGGCAACATTCATCGCGGCAACCTCGCAATGTTCCAATGGGACGCCACCAAGGCGATGTCGGGCATACCTGCCCCTCTGCTTGTTCTTGCTGGCAACCTTGACATCGTAACAAAGCCAGAGGCCGGCCAGGTGATCGCTGCGGACCATGCCAGAGGCGTCTGCACTGTCGTTGAGGGCGTGAACCACATGGGGTTTCTGGAACGGCACGCCGTATATAATGCCGCGATTGCCACCTTCGCCACGACTGTGCACTCGGCGGCGCTCACGGGCGGCCTTTAGAAACAGTAGCCTTTAAGGCAAAGTCGCAGGGGGTGTGGACGCCGGAATGGGGCGCCCAGCGGCTGTTGCCAACCCGGCTAAACGGCAGCTTCTGGGATTTTCACCCAGCGCCGGGACGAGGTCGTCTGTTGCCGGTCTACCCGCTCAATGCTCGCCATCATTCAAGCCGGTGATGGCCGCGAAGCTGAGGCTTGCCAGCGGCAACCTACGGCTCATCACGCCGTTCCTCCTGCGAGAAGAGGTTGCCATGCTAAGATTTGTGCTGTCGCTGTTCGTCGCCGCCCCGATCCTGCTCACCAGCATCGTGTCTACTCCGGCGGAAGACCAGCTCGTAACACCCCAGCCAATGAGCGCATCAGCGATCAATGAGGCGGATTTAGGTGCCCGCTTTGCGTCGTCCCAGCGGACCTACATCATCGCGCCAGAGGCCACGGCCTCTGGGGGCGCTGGTTCGAGCGATGCGCCAGCAGGGGTGCCCGATCCCGCCGTCGCGCGCTTGCAGATACTTCTCGACCAACACGGAGCGTCACCTGGCGTCATCGATGGGTTCGATGGGGAGAACATGCGCAAGGCGGTCATGGGCATCCAGGCCATGGCGGCAATGCCCATGACCGGCATCGTTGATGATGCTGTCCTGGCCCTTGTTGAAACAGGGCAGCCGGTAATCGCCGACTATGTGATAGCGGCCACTGACCTTGACGACGTCACCGGTCCGACTCCCGACGATTACGAGGAGAAGGCGCAGCTGGATTTCCTCGGTTATGGCAGCGTTCAAGAGGCCTTGGCCGAACGCTTCCATATGGACGTCGACCTCCTCGCTTCGCTCAATCCGAACGCCGCATTCGAGCCCGGGGAAACCATTTCGGTGGCCGTCACGGGCGCAGATCAAACAGGCGACGTTCGGCGCATTGAAGCGGACAAGTCACTTCGCCAAGTGCGCGCATTTGATGCGCAGGGAAATCTCATAGCCACCTATCCCGCCACGATTGGCAGCCAGGACACACCTTCGCCGAGCGGCAGTTATTTGGTCGAGGTGGTCGCTTCAATGCCCAACTACACCTACAATCCTGATGTGAACTTCCAGCAGGGCGATAATACGGAGGTTCTCACCATCCCACCCGGCCCGAATGGGCCCGTCGGCAGTATGTGGATCGCACTTTCCAAGCCAACCTACGGCATTCATGGCACGCCTGAACCGTCTCAGATCGACAAGACTAGCTCATATGGATGCGTTCGCCTCACGAACTGGGACGCCCAGGAACTTGGTAGCATGGTCGCCAAAGGCGCCACTGTGGATTTTCTTTAGGCAGCCGAAGTGGGTGGGGAAGGGGACTTGCCACTTCTGCCGTAGGGAAGCGGGAAGCAGCTGCTAGAATTTGAGAGCTAAAGTCGTGAAGGGGCGGACTCAAACCGACCGAGCGGACCTATCTGCTTTTTTCCAAACAATCGCGGCGCAGCCCGAGGACTCGGCGGGTGCCAGACCTTGGGTCGACGGTTTCGCTGGGCGCCACAGTAGTCTTACTTTTTCGGTGCATCAGCGCTGAGTAGTGAACGCAGCAAAGCAGCCCTCAGCCGGTTTGGTTCGTCCGGCTAAGTTCCAGCTCCCGAATCCGCCTTGCCCGGACGCGTCGCGAACCAGATGGTGTGGCGTTCGCCCTTGCCGTTGCTGCGGGCGCGGATGGTGATTTCCTCGACCGTCATGCTGGCTTGCTTGAGGCGCTTGGTGAACCTGAGGTCGGGGGCGGAGGACCAGACGGCCAGATGCCCGCCGGGCGTCAGGGCGGCGCGGGCGGCGGCGAGGCCGGCGGCGTTGTAGAGGCGGTCATTGGCGGGGCGGAACAGGCCATCGGGGCCGTTATCGACATCGAGCAGGATGGCGTCGAAGGGCTTGCCGCCGCTGATGGCAGTGGCGACGTCGCCCTGGTGGATGCGGACGCGGGGATCGTCCAGGCTGGTGCCGTGGAGCACGGCGAGCGGGCCGCGCGCCCAGGCGACGACTTCGGGCACCAGCTCGGCAACGACGATTTCGCTGTCGGCGGCGAAGCAGCCGAGGGCGGCGCGGAGGGTGAAGCCCATGCCCAGGCCGCCGATCAGGATGCGGGCCCTGGGTCGCGCGCCGATGCGGGCGGCCGACAGGGTGGCCAGCTGGACTTCGGAATTGCTGAGGCGGCTGTTCATCAGGGTGATGACGCCGGACATGATCGAAAACTCGGTGCCACGCTGCATCAGCGTCATGGCGCCGCCGCCGGGCATGGTGGTCTCGCCGAGCTTAATCCAGGGCAGCATGGGGTACTCCTGTGGCGAGCTGACGGCCGTAGGCCTCGATCGTGGCGGCGTCGCGTCGGGCGGGCGGAAGCGGGAAGGTCAGATCCTGCGCGATGGTGGCGGGACGCCCGGCCAGGGTGATGACGCGGTCGGCGAGACGGGCGACTTCGGCGGCGTTGTGCGAGGCGAAGATGACGGTCGGCCCAGTGGTGGCGATACGGTCGGCGAGGAGCTGGTGCATGGCATCGACCAGGGCGCGATCGAGCGAAATGAAGGGTTCGTCCAGGAGCAGCAGGCGCGGATTGGTGGCGAAGGCGCGGGCGAGGGCGACGCGGCGTTGCATACCGCCAGAAAGCCGATGGGGCCAGGCGGTGGCGTGGTCGGCGAGCCCCACCTGCGCGAGGGCGAGGTCGGCGGTTTCGGCTGACATGGTGGGCGCGGCGGCGCGGATATTGTCACGGGCGGTGCGCCAGGGCAGGAGGCGCGGGTCCTGGAACACGAAGCCTGAAGGCGGCGCCTGATGGGCGGGGATGCCGTCGACGGAAATAGCGCCGGTGAAATCGTGGTCGATGCCGGCGATGAGGCGCAGCAGGGTGGATTTTCCGACGCCGGAGGGGCCGAAGGTGGCGACGACGCTGCCCGGTGCGATGTCCAGCCGGAAATCGGCGAACAGGGGCGTGTCGGTGCCGGGGAAGCGCTTTTCGGCGATGGATATGGTCAGGCCGGGTCCGGGCGCCATTGCAGGACCTTTCGTTCGAGGGGGCGCAGCAGGCCGTATTCGAAGGCGAGAACGACGAGGATGAAGGCGGTGGTATAGGCGAGGATGCCCGTGATGTCGAAGAACTGGAACTGGATGCTGACGCGGTAGCCGACGCCGCCATCGCTGCCCAGCACCTCGAAGACGAGGACGATTTTCCAGATCAGCGACAGGCCGGTGCGCGCGGCGGCGAGGATGAAGGGCATGAGCTGCGGCACGGTGATGAGACGCAGCCGGCGCATCGGCGAGAGGCGGAGGGCAGTGGCGAGTTCGTCATAGTCGGCCGAGAAGCTGCGAACACCTTCGCGGATAGTGGTGATGACGAGGGGCACCTTGTTGATCACCACGGCGGTGATCAGCGCCAGCTCGGTCAGGCCCAGCCAGATGTAGAAGACGATCGCGACGACGATAGCAGGCAGGTTGAGCCCAACCAGCAGCCAGCCGGAAAACAGCCGGTCGAGCCAGCGCCGGCGGCCGAGGATGATGCCGAGGACGGTGCCCAGTATCATGGCGATGACGAAGGCGCTGGTGGCGCGCAGCAGGGTCTTGCCCAGATCGGGCAAAAGGGGCCCCTGGGTGGCGAGCAGGAACAGCTCGTGCGCGACGGCGACGGGAGTTGGAAACAGGCGATGGCTGACGGCCATGGCTGATGCCTGCCAGATCAGCACCAGCAGCGGCAGCGACAGGTATTCGAGCGCCGTATGATGGCGGCGGGATTGCGGCCGGTCGGGCGCCGGGGAGCCTATTTGCGATACCCTTCCCAGAAGGTGCCTGAGGCGAGCTGGTCCCGATCACCCACGAGGTCGCTGCCGCCATATTGGGCCAGAAGCGCGAAGGCTTGCGCGGCCGCGCCCGTGTTGGCCGGATCGTAGCTGGTGACGATGCCGGCGCGATAGTCGTCGCGCAGCTGGGTGAAGAGGGCGGTATCGTCGGCAGCGCCCATCA
Organism: Devosia sp.; assembly: GCA_036675975.1. Lineage (GTDB taxonomy): Bacteria > Pseudomonadota > Alphaproteobacteria > Rhizobiales > Devosiaceae > Devosia. The sequence continues at coordinate 9,711 of JAKFDU010000197.1, forward strand.
GCTCTGCGAGGTTTTCCCAAGCGGTATCGTCTGACAGCAGGACGGCCTTGGCCTCGAAGGAGGCGTCAAGGAAGGCAGTGAGGGCGGCCGTCTTGGTTGCAGCGGTGTCGTCGCTGAAGGTCCAGCCGAGGAGGGGCGGCTGCTCGGCGACGCCGAGGCTGTCGAGCATGGCGGCGACGGACAGTAGTTCGGTCATGCCGGCGGCCTTGGAGCGGGCGTTCCACTGCCAGAAGTTGAGGGCGGCATCGACGCCACCGGAAGCGAGGAGTTCGTTGACCAGCGGCGGCGCGCCGAAGCGGGCGCTGGCGTCGCTGGCGAGTGTGCCGCCGGTGGCATTGGCGTAGAAAGCCTGAAGGATGACCCAGCTCTTGTCGACCGGGCTGCCTGATACGGCGATGGTCTTGCCGGCGAGATCGGCCACCTCGGTGATGGGGCTGTCTGATGGGACCATCAGCCCGCCAACGGCGAGCGAGTGGGGCACCATGGTCACCATGTTGCCATCGCCGCGCTGGATGGAAACCCAGACGAAGTCGGAGAGGATGACATCAACGGCGCCGGCCTGCAGGGCGATCTGCCCGGCGCGGCTATCGGCCAGGGGGCGGATGTCGAGCTCGATGCCGTGCTTCTTGTCGAGGCCGAGGGCCAGAATCGTCTGGATTTCCCACTGGACGGTGCCGCTTTCCTGGACGCCGACAGTCAGGGCTTCCGCGGCGAAGGTCGGGGAGGCGAGGAAGAATGCGAAGAGGGCGGTCAGGACGGGGCGCATGGGGATTTCGTTTCAGGGGCTATAGCTGGAAAATGGCGAGATCGAGCGCTAGGCGCCACCTCCTCCCTACCTCCCCCATCAAGGGGGAGGTGCCGCCCTGTGGTTGGGCGAATAGGTTGCCTGCATTCAGGCCGCGGTGACGCGCCAGATGACGTCGCCGACGTCGTCGGCCATGAGCACGGCGTTGTCGGCGGCGAGGGTGACGCCGACCGGGCGGCCATAGGAGTATTTCTCGTCGGGGGACAGGAAATCGGTGAGGATGTCGCGCGGCAGGCCAGATGGCTTGCCGTTGTCGAAGGCGACGAAGGTGAGCTTGTAGCCGCTGAGCGTGCTGCGGTTCCAGGAGCCGTGCTGGCCGATGGCCATGCCTGCCGGGAAGCCGGGCAGGGTGCCCTCGGGCAGGTAGCAGAGCCCGAGCGATGCGGTGTGGCCGCCAAGCGCGTAGTCGGGGTGAACCTGGGTGCTGGCAGGATGGGCGGGGTCCTGGGGGACACGGTCATCGACGACGCCCCAGTAGGAATAGGGCCAGCCGTAGAAGCCGCCGTCGCGCACCGAGGTCAGGTAATCGGGCGGGGTTTCGTCGCCGAGGCCGTCGCGCTCGTTGACCACGGTCCACAGGGCGCCCGTGGTCGGTTCCCAGGCCATGCCGACGGGATTGCGCAGGCCGCCGGCGAAGATGCGGGACTGGCCGGTGGCCAGATCGAGTTCGTGGATGGCGGCGCGGCCGGCTTCGAGGCCCATGCCGCCATCGCCGATATTGGTCAGCGAACCGACGGCGACATAGAGCTTACTGCCGTCCTTGCTGGCGATGAGATTGCGCGTCCAGTGGCCGCCGGCCTGCATGGTCATCAGCACTTTGCCGGGAGCGGTGATGCTGGTTGCGCCCGCCTCGTAGGGAAAGGCGAGGACCGCATCGCTGGCGCCGACATAGAGCGTCGAGCCGAGCAGGACCATGCCATAGGGTTGGCGGATGTTGGCGATGAAGGTGTGGCGGATTTCGGCGACGCCGTCGCCATCGGCATCGCGCAACAGGGTGATGCGGTTGGGGCTGGTGCCCGAGGCGCGGGCGCGCTTCATGGTGCTGGACATGGCGTGATCGAACAGGCTGCTCGGCTTGCCCGACTCGCCCATGGATTCGGCAACGAGCACGTCGCCATTGGGCAAGGCCAGCACATGGCGCGGGTGATCGAGGCCCGCGGCGAAGGCGTTGACCTTGAGGCCTGGGGCGGCCGTCGGCTTGCGGCCGTGTTCCCAGCCCTTGGCGGTGGGCATTTTCAGCGTCGGAATGCTGCCCTGCGCCTTGGCGGCCGGAATGATGGGGGCATTGCCAAAGACGGCCGGGCGCGGACCATCGCCGCGGTGGCGGATGGCGACGGCTACCGCGCCGATGACGGCAACGATGCTGGCGAAAATAGAACTCACGTTCATCGGGAAACTCGGTTGGTCGGAGCGGGATGGGTTGCCATGCTAATCGCATTTTGCGCGCACGAATACCATGCCTCGAACGCACATTGGATGCGCCCGGGCCCGAAGCCTGACCGAGGCGCCGCCCGACTGGGCAGGCGGCGCGCGTGGTGGTTATTCGGCGGCCCGCGGCATGGCACCGGATGGGGCGCCTGCCGGCATCCACACGATCCAGGCGAAGAGCAGTACGCCGGCAAAGGTGATCAGCGAGCTCGCGGCGACGATGGGTGTCATGCCGACATTTCCGGCCAGCAGCAGGTAGAGCGAAACGCCCATGATGACGACGCCAAGTGTATAGACGGCGAATTGCAGCATCGGCAGGCGGCCGGCAGCCTTGGCCGGGTTCAGGGCGTAATAGCCGCCGAACAGCGCTGATGTGACCCAGCCGAGCAGGTTGATATGGGCATGCGCGCCGATGACGTTGTGGTTCTGGCTGATCGACATGTGGATGCCGATGGAAATGCCAACCAGCAGAAACAGGATCGCGGCGCGGAAGTAGTATTCGGATATGCGTGGCATGATGATTTGTTCCCCTCGAGCTGGCCTTGATTGTCCCCTCACGGAATTGGTCCAGCGGTCCAACCGTAAGGTGGGTGGCGCGGGAAATCCATCCGCGTTCGGGGGGGGCGAAAGCAAAACGCCGCCCCGAAGGGCGGCGCTGCATGGGTGAATGAGCGACTAGAGCGCCTGGAAACTCGAGATGGCGTTGTTGTAGGAGCTGAGCGAAGACTTGGAGGTGATGATGGTGGCGCAGGAGCCGCCATAGTTGGCATTCTTGCAGACCGTCACCTGGGCACCGCCCTGGACGCTGATCGAGGAGATGGAGTTGTTCCAGCCGCCGGCCAGGATCGGATTGCTGTCGCCCGGGCTGACGCAGAAGGAGACACCTTCGTATGAGGCGCCCTTGAAGAAGCAGACTTTTGGCGTAGCCGGTGCCGGGGGCGGCACGGGAGCCGGCGGCGGCGCATCGCCGATGCCGAAGGAGAAGGACGGGCCGCCGGGGCCGACGGTGACGCCGAAGTTGAACGGAATGTCCGGCTCGGATGGAGCGGGCTGGGCGGCTGCGGGCTGGAGATAGTTGGCGGAGACCCAGCCATCGGTGCCGGCATTGCGGTCGACAAAGCACCAGGAGCCCTGGCACTGTTTTACGTCGACGAGTTCCCCGGCGCTGAGTGTCCCGACCTTGGCGTAACCGGTGCCCGGACCGGTGCGGACATTGACGGCGCCGGTGGCGAAACCGGGCTGGGCAAAGGCGGCAGCAGTCGAGAGCAGGACAACTGCGGCGGCGGAAGACAAGACGGTGATGTGCCTGACGTTCATTTTCATGTTCCCTCGTTGCAGGGAGCATGTTGCTCGCCTGTTATTGAGGGTCACTAGACAGTATTGCCGCTGAACTGCGGCTGAATGGACTGTTTAGCTGGGAGGGGCAATGGTGGCCGCAGGTGGCGCCAAAATGAACGAGGAGGCCGGAAAGGAGGTTCTGAGCGGACCGGGAGCAGGGAGTCGTTGCCAGGGTAGCACAGCCTCCTGGCCTCCCCCTGAAGGGGGAGGAATCCCTGCGGTGGGTGGCAGAGATCTTGCCACAAACCCGATCGATCCCTCCCCCCATCAGGGGAGGTCAGGAGGGGGTACGCCTTTGTCTCAGTAGACGCGGATCGAGGAGAGGGCGTGGCGCAGGTAGGGGTGGAGTGCCGGCTGGTCGGCGATGATCCGTTCGCAATAGCTCTGGAAACCGCGGTCGCGGCAGGCGGCGGCAGAGGCGCCGGAGACCCTGACCGAGGAGAAGCTGTTGTCGAGGCCCAGCAGGGCCAGGTCATGGATGACGCGGCCGGAACTCATGCAGAGTTCGGCGCCGGTGAAGTTGGTGCCCGAATAAAAGCAGATGCTGCCACCCGAAGGATAATCGGGATTGATGCCGCCCGGCCAATCGGCTGAGGTCAGGCCGAAGACGATGAACTGCTTGCTGGTCCAGCCCCGGCCGCCCTCGCCGTCGACGGCGCACCAAAGCTCCTCGCAGCGCAGCACCTTGATGGGCAGATCGGCCGCGATCTCGCCGGTAACGTCATAGGCGAGACCCGGTCCGGCGCGCAGGGTGAGCGTGTCGCTGCTCCAGGCGTGGGTGCCGCTCTCGGAGGCGGCGTTGGCCGGAGCCATGGCAAGCAGAATCACGGCGGCGAGTGTGGTCAGGAGACGGCCTAGATAGCGCATGAGGGTTCCCTGCTCTTGAGCGACGGCTGCACACTAGCGCGGCTGTGGCCGGGCTCCAAGGGGCCAAACGCAAAGGGGCGCAGCCGAAGCTGCGCCCCTGTTAACGCCGCCGAAGCGGGATTAACGCACGCGGATCGAGACGATGTAGTCGTCAAAATCGCTCAACGAGGAGGCGCTGGTGGTGTAGGTGCGGCAGTTGCGATAGCTGCTTTCCGAACAGACTTGAACGGCCAGGCCATCGGGATTGTCGACCGAGGAAATACGGTCAGCCCAATCGCCCAGGTTGCGGACGCTGTCACCTGATTCCAGGCAGAAGCTGTCACCGCGGAAGCGGGTGCGGTCGTAGAAGCACACCTCGCCAAAGACGGGCTCGGGAACCGGACGCACGACGACCGGCGGCTGCGGCTGACCCACGCCGATGTTGAACGAGGGACCATTGGGGCCGGTCGAGAAGCCGAACGAAATGCCGGGCTGCTGCGGATTGACGGGCGTGCCGCCAGCGGCGGTCAGATAGGTGGACGACACCCAGCCATCGGGGCCTGACTTGACGATATAGCACCAGGAGCCCTGGCACTGCTGGACATCGACCTGCGTGCCACGGCGAACGGTATCGATGACGCCGTAATTGGTGCCTGGACCGGAGCGCACGTTCACGTTGCTGGTGATGGTGCCCGGCGCGGCATAGGCGGCCGGTAGAAAGACGACGACAGCCGTCGCGGCGACGGCAACGCCGGTAGCAATATTGAGCAACATCTTGCGAGTGTGGCGGTTCATTTTTTTGCGCTCCTGTGGCTGGCCCTACCGGTCCCTGGTGGGACGACGCTTGCGGCGACCAGTTATTGTTTGCTTAAGAAACGGGGGGATGAAGTAAAGAGTTCCGGTCCCCCCGAAATTGCTGCGACTGTGATTAATAGACGTCGATGGAAGACGTCTTGCGATCGATCTCGCCAGGGAGGCGCGACGCATCGCGGCGTAAAGTGATGCAGCTGCCCCGATAGTTCGAGTCGGTGCAGAGATCGACGTGGGCACCACCAAAAACCTCGACGGAACGGATAATGTTGTCCCAGTTGCGCAGGCGACTGTAGCCGTCGCCTTCGTCGACGCAGAAGCTCGAGCCGCGGAAATTACGCTCGCTGTAGAAACAGGCGCCGGCGGAGTCCTCGTATACGGGCGGCTCGGGTTGCGGCAGAGGCTGAGGCCGCGGCGGCCACGGCCAGCCTGGATTGGGTTGCGGCAGGGGCTGAGGCTGAGGCAGGGGCTGCGGTGCTGGCGCCGGCTGACCTTGAGCAACGTATTGCTGCTCGACCCAGATGGCGGCGCGGCCGTAATAAACGAGGCAAAAATTGCTTTCGCAGTGATCGAGCTGGACGGGCGTGTTGGCGCGCACCGTGCCGGCGAACTCAGACCCGGTGCTCGGCCCCTTGTAGGCGTTGACGTCAGCGGTGATCGTCACGGTCTGCTGCGCCATGCCGACGGCGGTACCGGCGAGCAGGATCAGGGCGGAAAACACGCCAAGGCGAAGCGGTTTCATGGGTGTGAAACTCCGAAATACTGGGCCGAATTCGACCTGTGACCCGGTTTGACCACATCGTAACTGAACGCTATCTGAACGGATTCGTTCAGGCGGGCTGGTGCAGGATCAAGGGTTGATGCGGCGCTTGGAGCCGTCTTCACCGAGCGCGACATAGACGAAGCGTCCGTCGGTGACCTTGACGCGATCGGCGATGCGATTGCGGCGGGCCCAGGCTTCCATGCTGATGGTGACCGAGGTGGTGCCAACCCGCTCGACGGTGGTGTAGACGCAGAGGATATCGCCAACCTTGACCGGCGCGATGAAGGTCATGGCCTCGACGGCCACGGTCACGACGCGGCCGCCGCTGCGCTCGACCGCGGCGATGGCGCCGGCAATGTCCATCTGGCTCATTACCCAACCGCCGAAGATGTCGCCGGCCGGATTGGTATCGGCGGGCATGGCCAGGGTGCGGATGGTGAGCGCGCCGGTCGGCTCGGTGGCGTCAGACTGCATGTTCAAGGTCCCTTTACCGGCCAGCGGCCGACCGCTTCTTCCCAATGCCTGCGGCAGAGCGAGATATAGACCGACTTTTCGATCGACACCTGCTCGCCGGCAGTGATCACGCGACCATCGGCGCTCTGGCGTACCACCATGGTGGCCTTGGCGCCGCACTCGCAGATCGTGCGTATCTCGCGAAGGGTGTCCGCGACAGCCAGCAATTCGGATGAGCCCGGGAACAGCTTGCCCTGGAAATCGGTCCTGAGGCCAAAGCACATCACCGGGATGCGGAGACGATCGCTGACCCGGGCCAGTTGCCAGACCTGGTCGGGAGTGAGGAACTGGGCTTCGTCGATGAAGACGCAATCGACCTTGCCGATTTCCTGCTCGTCGCGGATAGACTGGTAGAGGTCATCACCGGCGGCATAGAGCGAAGCGGGCTCGGAAATGCCGATGCGGGACGAGATGAGGCCGACGCCGTCTTCGGCATAGAGCGCCGAGGTGTAAAGCAGCGGCCGCATGCCGCGCTCGCGATAATTGTAGGCAGCCTGCAGCAGCAAGGTGGACTTGCCGGCATTCATCGCCGCGTAGGAAAAGTAGAGCTTGGCCATGGCTCCGTTGTGCCGGAGCGCCTCGCAAGGCGCGAGTGCAAAGACGGGTGCTCCACAAAAAAGAGGCCGCCCGGGGGGCGGCCAGATGCCGAATGGATCGGCGGGAAGAGTCGGGGTTGGCGGCCGAACTCTCCCAATGGGCCGGGCGCGACGTTGGGGACGTGGGGCGCGGCGGTTCGGGCCACATGGGGGATGCGCCGGAACGCTTGCAGGATTAGCCAGCTTCTATGACGGGGACGTGACGAGCCTGGTCAGCGTGCGTTCAGATGCAGTTCAGGCTGGCTCTGGCAGCCTGGTTATCCACAGTTTGGAGTGATCGCGATGCAGAAATCCGCTCTCGTGCTTGGTGCACTGGCAATGCTGGTCCAGCCGGCGCTGGCCTCGCCCGAAGGGACCTGGGAAATCGAGATGCGCGACTCGCGCTACAGCGTCGAACTTTGCGGCGATGGCACACAATTGTGCAGCACGCTGATCTGGCTGGGCAATGGCGCCGACAATGCGGAGAACTTGCCCTATCTCAACACGCTGCTGATCGACCATGCGCGACAGGTGAAGCCCAATCAGTGGAAGGGCGACCTGCATATCTATGGCCACACGGCCGGCGGAACGATCACGCAGGTGAGCGAAGACGAAATCGTGCTCAAGGGCTGCGTGGCGTTCGTGATCTGCAAGACGTACCGGATGTTCCGCTACGCGGAGTAGGGACGGAACCTGAATAGACTGCCGGTGGGCGTGGAGCCCTGGGACAAAAACTAGTTCGTCGTTCGCGGCATATGAGTCTGGCGCCTGGCCCAGAGCGGCGGCAGGGCTTCGACGGCGACGATGGCGGCGAAGATGAGTGCGGCGCCGACATAGCCGATGGGGGGCAGGCGCTCGCCCAGCAGCAGGGCGCCACCGATGGCGGCAAACAGGCTCTCGGCGGAGAGGATGATGGCGGTATTGGCGGGCGGCACGTGTTGCTGGCCGATGGCCTGGAAGGTGAAGGCAATGGCGGTCGAGAAAATGCCGACATAGGCCAGTTGCATCCAGCCGGCGGTGATGCCTGCCAGCGTGGGCGCTTCGACGATGAAGGCGATGCCGAGGGCCAGCGCCCCGGCAACGAGAAAACTGATGGCCGAAACGAAGATCGGCAGGCCGGTGGCGCGGGCGACCTGGCCGAGCAGGATGACGTGCAGCGCCCAGAACACGGCGCAACTGGCGACCAGCCAATCGCCCTGGTTGAAGCTGCCGATGCCACCGCCATTGAGATAGTAGGTTCCGATCAGTGCCAGCGGGACGCAGACATAGATGATCGGATGGGGCCGGTTGCGAAACATCAGGAAGCCCAGCACCGGCACGAAGAAGACATAGAGGCTGGTGAGGAAGCCGGCATTGGTGGCCGTGGTGGTGCCGAGGCCCGCCTGCTGCAGCCATGAACCGATGAAGAAGACCAGCGTGACACCGCCGACAAGCGCCCAGTGAACGCCGGTGAGCGGCTCGGGGCGACGGCGTTTTTCCCACAAGGCCAGCGGCAGGATGAGCAGGCCGCCCAGCAGATAGCGAACGCCGGCAAAGGTCAGCGGCCCCATGGTGCCCATGCCCGATTTCTGCGCGATGAAGGCAAAGCCCCAGAGCATGGTGCAGATCAGGAGCAGCAGGGTGGCGATGGGGCGGGACATTTTTGGTCTCTGTCGTGTGCGGCTGTAGCGGAGGTGTTTCAGGCGTCTCCCTCCCCCTGGTGGGGAGGGATCAAGGGGGTGATCTCTCAACGATCGCGGATGCGGAGGCATGCGCCCACCAAGGGGGAGGAGGGTGCTGACTGCTGACTAGGGTAGCTCAGCATCCAGCGCCGCGATGAGCTGCTGGATCTCTTCGGGCGTGGTGTAGTGGACGAAGGAGAGGCGCAGGACGCCGTGGCTGGGGGCGATGCCCACGGCTTCGAGCAGGCGGTAGGCGTAGAAGTGGCCGCCGCCGGCCATGATGCCATGGCGGGCGAGACGGGCGGCCACTGCGGCGCCGGGTTCGGCGAGGCCGAGGGCGATAGTGGGTGCGCGGATCGCCGGATCGGCGGGGCCGATGAGGCGGACGGAGTTCTTGCGGCTGAGATAGTCGAGCAGGGGCGTGGCGAGGGCGATTTCCTGGGCGCGCATGGCGGCGTGGGCGCGGCGGAAGGGGTTGGCGCCCTCGACGTGGTCGCCAGCGATTTCTGCGACCGTTTCGAGATAGTCGACGATCCCCGAGGCCGCTGCAATCTGGGCGTGGTCAGGACCTGCCGGCGTCAGGCGATAGCGGGGCTTGTCGTCATTGAAGAAGTGACCCTGATTGGGCAGGGCCATGGCCAGGTCCGGGCGGACGGCCATGATGCCCTGATGGGGGCCATAAACCTTGTAGGCGGAGAAGAAATAGATGTCGGCGCCGAGCGCCTGGAGATCCGGCAGGCCGTGCGGGGCATAGCTGACACCGTCGATGGCGGTGACGGCGCCGACCGATCTGGCGCGGGCGGCGATTTCGGCGATGGGGTTGATCTCGCCTGACACGTTGGAGCAATGCGGGGCGGCGATCAGGCGGACCTTCGCGTCGAGCAGCTTGTCAAGATCGGTGAGGGAGAGGCGACCGGTCAAGGGATCGACACGCCATTCGCGGATTTCGGCGCCCATCTTGGCGAGCTTGCGCCAGGCGCCGGTATTGGCTTCGTGGTCCTGGTTGGTGACGATGACGGCGTCGCCGGGCTTGAGCCACTCGCCGAAGGCCTTGCCCAGAACATAGGTGTTAGCCGAGGATGACGGACCGAAATGAATCCAGTCGGCGGTGACGTTGAGCGCCTGCGCCAACCGCTCGAAGCTTAGGTTCATCGCCTCGCCTGCGGCCTGGGAGGCGGGGTAGAAGCCATAGGGCTGCACCTTGGTGGCGCGGTAATAATGGTCGAGCTTGGCGAGGACGGCGCGGGACGTGTAGGAGCCACCGGCATTCTCGAAGAAGGCCTGGCCCTGGAGCGACGGTTCGGCAAAGGCGGGGAATTGCTCGCGGATGCGGGCCGGATCAAGGGGCAGGGCGGTCATGGTTCATCCAGTCGGAGGGTGTCCGATTGGTAGGGGATCATGCGGCAAAAGCAAACCCCGGCCGTTGAGAGCCGGGGCTTGCGCGACGCCTGTTCGGGGGCGGCAGGCGTCGTCAGGCGGGTCAGCGGCCGAGAAGGAGGTCGGCAAGCGGCGGCGGACCCGAAGTGGTTAGCCGTTGGTCGGCGCTCCCGGAGCGGTCGCGGGTGCGCCCATGGGGCCACCCTGCTGCATACCCTGGTGATGCCGCATGCCACCCTTGCCGAAGCCGGGCATGCCGTCGCGGTCGGGACGCTGCGGGGTCAACTGCGCCTTCTGTTCGTCGGTGAGGCTGTCGAAGAAAGCGTCGGCGGCGGGCTTCACGGACTCGAGGGCGGCGAGGTGGGCCGTCTCGATGGCGATGCGGTTGTCGAGCCGCTCGGAGATATCAGGCGCGGTAGCCATCGCGGTTTCGCCGTCAGCGGGCGGCGTCGGGCGAAGGCCCTCGGTGGCGGCGGCGAAATCGGCGGCAGCGGACAGGGCGGCGGCCTTCAGCGCGTCAAACAGCGGCTGCTGCTCGGCAGTCAGTTCGATGCGGTGGCTGAGGCGAACCATGGCTATCTCGACGGCCTCGGCACCACGCGCGAAGTTGAGGAAATCGCCCCCGCCCACCTGGCCACCCATCTGACCGCCCATCTGGCCATGACCATGGTTGCCCTGACGGAACTGGAGACCGGGGCCGTTCTGCGCCTGGGTCTGGGTTGGGGTGGCGTTCTGGGCGAAAGCGGGGGCAATGACAGACAGGCCGATGGTCGCGGTCATCAATGCCACGATGGCGGATGTCGTGATCGTCTTCATGGAAAGGGTCCTTTGCATGGGAACCGGTTGATCCCGGCACGAATGACCCTAGTGGGTGTCGCCTGTTCACGACCTTGCTAGCAGATGAAGACTTGGTCAGGTTGGTAAGGAAGCGGAGGCGGATTTGATCGAGATCGTGACGGACCCCTTTCCCGACGACGAGTCCATGCGACGGCTCTGGCTGGCAGCCTGGGGCGACGAGGGACCCGAGAGTTTTCGGCCAATTCTGGAGCGCAGCCTGGCCCATGTCGGCGCCCATGACGGCGCGGCGCTGGTCGGCTTCGTCAATGTGGCCTGGGATGGCGGCGTGCATGCCTTTATCCTCGATACCTGCGTCGATCCCCCACATCGGCGTCGGGGCATCGCGCTCAGGCTGGTCGAGCGGGCGGCCGAACTGGCGCGGCAGCGCGGGGCGCATTGGCTGCATGTGGATTTCGAGCCGCATCTGGAGGGGTTCTACCGCCAATGCGGTTTCAGGCCGACGGCAGCGGGGCTGATGCGGCTGGTCTAGGGCCTGAAGTCCCGGGCGCCGGAGATGAGCAGGGTGGCGCCCAGGCCGCCGAAGGCAAAGCCGAAGGCGGTTTCGATCCAGCGCCAGAAGCGGGCATAGCCACGGCTGGCGAGGCCGGTGGAGAACATGACGCCGTAAAAGCCGTAGATCAGCGTGGCGGAGATGGCGACGACAGGGCCGAAGGCGAAGACCTGAACCGCGCCGAGACCGGCGCCGAACAGGAAGGTGGCGATGGCCATCCACATCAGCAGCGCCTTCGGATTGGTCATGACCACGAAGAAACCGCGGCGCCAGGCGGCGACATCCGATAGCGCCCGGGTTTCGGGGCGCAAGGCAGCGTCGCCGCCGCGCAGGGCAGCGCGCAGGCCGCGGAAGCCCATGTAGCAGAGATAGGCGCCGCCGATGAATTTGAGCACGGTGAGCAAGGCGGGAGCGCTGGCGAAGATGGCGCCGAGGCCCAGCGACGCGAGGGCGGCCCAGACCAGGGTGCCCGAGGCGATGCCCGAGACCACCAGCAGAGCAGCGCGGCGGCCGCGGCCAAGCGCGGTCTCGATGACGGCGAACATGTTGGGGCCGGGCGAGGCCTGGGCGGCGGCAACGCCCGAGAGCACGATGAGGAAGACCTGCAGCATTATCGGTCCGGCAATCAGGAAGCAATGTATTCCCTTAGCACCTCGGCCTCGTGCTCGGCTTCCTCGATCTTGTGTTTGACCACGTCGCCGATCGAAACGATGCCGATGAGCCCTCCACCCTCGGTGACCGGCATGTGGCGGATACGGAGATGGGTCATGCGCTCCATGACCTCAGCAATATCGGTGTCGCGGGTGCAGGTGACGACGCCGCGCGTCATGCACTGGCCGATGCGCAGGGCCAAGGCACCGCCAGGATTCTTGCCGAGCTGCCTGACAATGTCGCGTTCGGACAGAATACCGATGATGGTGCCGCCTCCATCGGTGACGACCACGGCGCCTATATTGTGGGCGTTGAGCATGGCAACGGCATCGGCAAGTGTATCGGTTTCGGGAAGGGTGTGGACGACGACGCCCTTGGTTCGCAGGATGGTGTCGACAAGCATGTTGAAGTCCTCCTTACCCTTGCGACTGTGAACCTTGCCCGCCCATGCGGCAATAGGCCGAAGGTGGATAACCCAACAACAAAAGGGCCGGCGCGAGGCCAGCCCAGAGGGTCGTCTGTCGGAAACCTGGGAGGTCAGCCTTCGTTCTGGCCTGGGGACCAGTGGTGCCGGGCCGGACGGCGAAGCGGGGTCTCGACCGGTAGTGTGCCGCGGAAGGCAATGCGCGCGGCTTCGAACAATATTGCGATGACCAGGATGGTCAGCGGCACCATAAACACCGCGATCTGGGTGTCCGGCTGGGTCGCAAGATTGGCAGCGGTTGCCGGCGAAACGCCGGCTACCAGGGCCGCCACCGAACCGGCTGCCACGATGGCCGTCGATGCAATGGCATAGAGCTTGAAACTTTTCCGCTTGGGGGACGTAGATTTGTGCATGGGATCCGTCGTCCTCGTCTTCGCAATGTGTCCAATTAGCCATGCGAATGCGGTTCGAGTTTGTGTCGAATGGGGTCCGGCGCGTACCATTTTGCGGCGAGACTGTGGCGGCAGAGGAGGCGAACATGCGTTTGTGGGTGGCTATGGCAGTGATGCTGGTGGGGCTGGTCGCCCCGGTTTACGCGCAGGACGACACGCCCTGGCAGGCGACGATCACGGGGCAGGTCGAGGCGTTTCGGGCGGAAGATGGCGCGGCGGCACTGAGTTTTGCCGGAAAGGGGTTCCGCGCGCAGTTCGAGGGTCAGCCGGAAGCATTTTATGCAGCGATCATTGCGTCGGGCTACGAGGCGATCGTCTCCTCGCGCTCGCACAGCTTTGGCGAGTTCAACAAGGTGGACGAGCTAACGGTGATGCAGGTGGTCAATTTCGTCGGGCGTGACCAGGGGCTTTATAGCGCGCTGTATCAACTGGCCGACGAGCCTGGGGAGGGCTGGCGCGTGCAGGGCGTGGTGCTGCGGCGCGAGGCCGGCGTCGGCATTTGAGCCGATCACCGGCCGGCGCGACAGGTGGGGTCATTCATAGGCGTGGCCGCCAAGATGATGGACGGCGTGCTTGGGACTGCGGGCCAGCAAGGCACTGATGGCGCCGGCAAGCGGTGTGGTCAGGCCGTCGAAGAAGCGACGGCGATGGTGAACGACGACGGGTGAATCGGGCTCTTCCCAGGTTTGCTGGTAGATATCCTTGAACAGATAGCTGGCAGGGATCATTTCACTTCTCCTTTTGAATCGGTTCAATCAGCGTACGAGCTGGGAGTTGAACCGGTTCAAATCTAGGGCGTTAGCCGGGTCGCGTCAAGCAAAATTTGAACCGATACAAAAATTCTGCTAGAGGTGGTTCAAACGACAAGGACTTCGAAGCAGCAGTGGCCAATCGCGGTGAAACGACCATCAAGCTGAAGGATGTGGCAAAGGCGGCCGGGGTGTCGCAGGGCACTGCTTCCAATGTTTTCAGCAAGCCGGAAGTGGTGCGCGAGGAAGTTCGTGAGCATGTGCTCACCGTGGCCAAGGAGCTTGGCTATGCGGGGCCGAGCCTCAAGGGGCGGCTGCTGCGCGCGGGCAAGGTCAATGCGATCGGCGTGGCCACGGCGGAGCCGCTATCCTATTTCTTCGACGACCCCTGGGCACGGGCGATCATGGCCGCCATCTCGGAATGCTGCGACGCGCGTGGCGCCGGCATCGCGCTGGTCTCCGCGCAGAACCGGCAGCGCGCCGCCTGGAACATCGAATCGGCGTTAGTCGATGGTTTCGTGCTGCTCTGCGCCGAGCAGGGCGAATTGCTGGTGAGCCTGACCGAACAGCGCGAACTGCCCTTCGTGGCGCTGGCGCTGGACGACGCAGCGCCAAGAACGCCAGCCATCGCCATCGACAATGCGACCGGGGCGCGTCTGGCGGCTGAACATCTGCTGGGGTTGGGCCACAAGCAGTTCGCGATATTGGGGATTGGCGGGCTGACGCCGGGCCGGGCCTTGCGCCCCGACGAGGTCAAGGCGGGACGGCATACCACAATCCGCGAGCGGGCCGACGGATATTGGCGGGCGTTGGGTGCGGCAGGCATTGCTCCGGAAAGTGTGCCGTTCTTTGACAGCGACAATGACCAGGCGGGCATATCGCAGGGGCTTGAGACGTTGTTCGGTGGATCGTCGCGGCCCACGGCCTTGCTGGCCATGTCGGACCGGGTTGCCCTCTATGCCATGGACTGGCTGATCGAGCGCGGCATCCGTGTGCCGGAGGATGTGTCCATCATTGGCTTTGACGGCGTGCCGGAGGGCGCGGAATCGGTGCCGCCCCTGACGACGGTGCAGCAGCCGATGCAGGCCATTGCGAAGCGGGCGGTCGATGCGATCCTTGACGGCCCGGTGCCGGATGGTCCGGAACTGCTGGACCTGGCGCTGCTGGTCCGCCACAGCACGGCGGCTCCTGCCACTAAGTGAGCAGTTGCCGGAATTGCGGGGAGGCCGTATCAGTCTGCCCGGATTTCCGGGAGGTTGGCATGGGGTTCTTATCCGAGGCACTGGAGCGCGTGGCGCCGTCGGCGACGGTGGCGATCAGCCAGAAGGCGCGCACCATGGCGCAGGAAGGCCGCGATATCATCGCGCTCTCGGCCGGCGAGCCTGATTTCGACACGCCGCTCAATGTGCGCGAGGCCGCCATCAAGGCGATGAACGAAGGCAAGACGCGCTATACCAATGTCGATGGCATTCCCGAGCTGAAGGCGGCGGTGGCGGCCAAGTTCAAGCGCGACAATGGGCTCGATGTAACCGCGGCGGATTGCTTCGTCGCCTCGGGCGGGAAGCAGATCATCTTCAATGCGCTGATGGCGACGCTCAACCCGGGCGACGAAGTCGTGGTGCCGGTGCCTTACTGGGTGAGCTATCCCGAGATTGTGCGGCTGTGCGGCGCGACCCCGGTGTTTGCGGTGGCCGACGACACGACGGGCTTCAAGCTCAAGCCGGAGGTGCTGGAAGCGGCCATCACGCCCAAGACGAAGTGGCTGATCCTCAATACGCCGTCCAACCCGACGGGCGCGGCCTATACGGCGGAGGAGCTCAAGGGGCTGGCCGAGGTGCTGATGCGGCATCCGCATGTGCATATCCTCACCGACGATATCTATGAAGTGCTGGTCTATGACGGGGGCAAGTTTGCCACCATCGCGCAGGTCGAGCCGCGCCTCATGCCCCGCACGCTGACGATGAACGGTGTTTCCAAGTCGCATGCGATGACGGGCTGGCGCATCGGCTATTGCACCGGACCACGGCCGCTGCTGGCGGCGATGCTGAAGCTGCAGAGCCAGTCGACCACCAATCCCAGCTCGATCGCGCAATGGGCGGCGGTGGAAGCGCTCAACGGGCCGCAGGAGTTCCTCGCCGAGTGGCGGCAGGTGTTCCAGGATCGCCGCGACCTGGTGGTCAAGGGCCTCAATGCCAATACCGGGCTCGACTGCCTGACGCCGGAGGGGGCCTTCTACGTGTTCCCGTCCTGCAAGCGGCTGCTGGGCAAGACCAGTGCCGGCGGCAAGCTGCTGGCCACGGACGAGGATTTCGTCATGGCGCTGCTGGAAGAGACCGGCGTGGCACTGGTGCATGGCGCGGCTTTTGGCTTGCCCGGGCATTTCAGGCTGAGCTATGCGGCGAGCAATGCGGAACTGGAAGATGCGGTGAAGCGGATCCAGGGATTTTGCGCAGGGATTAGCTGAGTTCTTTCTCAGCTCTCCCTAGCGCGGGGTGAGGGACCTTTCCCGCGCAGGATCAAGGGCCGACTGATGACGGTCGACCTCTCCCCCAAAGGGAGAGGTGAAGAGGCTCGCGGTGCTAGCCCCTACTTTCCCATCCAGCTCAAAAACCCCGTGGCGCTGCCGCCGGCTTCGGCGAACATTTGGGTGAGTTTGCTGGTGCTGGTGTAGCTCTCGACGGCGGCTTGGTAGAATTGCTCGCTCCAGCCTGCAGCCTGGCGTTCCTCTGTGCTCATCGAGGCGAAGATGGACATGATGTTCTGGCTGAAGGCAGTGGGATCGCTGGATTTGGCGGCATCCTGGAAACCGGCCAGCAGGGCGGCGCCGCTTTTGGCGCGCAGGGCCGCCTGGGCGGCGCTGGATTCTTCGGTGGCGAACTTGTTGTCGGTGTTGAGCACGATGGAGGACAAGGTGCGACTGTCGAAGGTAGACAGGTCGATATAGGTGCCGACAGTCGTCCGCTTGTTGAAGGTGGGTGCCTTGCCGGCCTTGATGGCATCGGCATAGAGCGCGTCGAGCGTCTTGCGGGCGCTTTTGGCGACGTCGGCAATATCTTGAGGCTGGGCGGTCTTGCCGGCTTCGACCAGCGCCAGATAGAGCGCGACGGGATCGGCGTCGCCGGCATCGGGCATGGTCTTGGGCGCGGTCTGCAGCTGTTTTTGCGCTTCGGTGACGGCGGCGCGGCCGGCAATCCAGTCGGCGCCAGCCTTTTCCTCGGGACCGAGGCTGTCGAGATATTCGGCGGCGGCCTTGTAGAGGGCGGTGAAGTTGCCGGTGACGTCGGCAATGGCGGCAGGACCAGCCATGGCGGCTTCGAAGCGACGCTGCATTTCGAGCCCGGCGGCCTCTTGTTCGTCTTCGGTAAAGCTGTCGTCGCTGGCCATGGCGAAGAGTTGGCGGGCATCAAGGCTGGTGAGATCGAGCGCCAGCTTGTCGCCCTCGAGCGGGGAGGTGCGGCCGGCTTCCTGGAGCAGTGCCGCCAGCTTGGTGCGGGTTTCAGCAATGACGGTGGCGAAGTCGGTGGCAGCGAGGGCGGCCAGCGCCTCATCGGAGAGGGTAACAGTGGCCGCCGCCTGCTCAGTGGCGACGGTCGAGGCGGTACTGGTCGCCGTGCTGGCGCCCTGCGCCGAGGCGGCGGTCTTGTAATAGGTATTGGTGGAATAGGCGGTGCTGACGACGGCAACCATCGGACGCTCCTGCAATCGGTCACAGACCGTGATGCAAGCGGCGTGCCGCGGGAGAACCCAGCAAAATCAATGCTGCGCGGCCCGCCCAAGGACGGAGGGCGGCAGAACTTGCCGGGAACGGGGCACGAAGTGACCGGGAAAGAAATGGCCCCGCCCGAGGGGATGGGCAGGGCCAAAGGGTCATCAGCCGAAGCGTCTGACCTTGGAGGCGCGGCGCCACGAACGCCGCTGAACAGGTCGTCCCGGTTATCGGACTCCTCGCGGCCGGACGCAAACGCGCAATGGGAAAAGCTGCCATGCAGATTCTGCGACGATGGGAAAAAAAGAGGCTCCAACCGAAGTTGGAGCCTGATGATAGGGCCGAAGCCAAATCCAAAGTTTTGGTCCTGCGCCAGGGAGGAGGATAGGCGCCGAACCGGGTGGACCCAAGCCAAGGGAGGAGGAGATGGCCTAGATCCGGTGTCGCAAGAAGCGGGTCCGAGGGAGGAGGATACGGAGCGGCTTCAACAGCGACAATCAACATATAGATTTTGACCGCTTGGTCAGCAATGCACCTGCTGACATGTCAGCCATGCGATCTGCACAGCGACAAGTTGTCATTCGGTGCGCCGATTCCTCGTCAGCCGGCCTGCAAATGGCGGTTGGCCGTGCTTCCGGTGGTCACGTACTTGAGGACGCTCCGCTCCGGTTCCGCCACCCACCATTTTCGCCTCGGCTGACAAGGAATCTCGGCACACCTCCCGGTGGCCGTCGCTCGTCCTAGAACACTGCGAGGTATTTCAGCAGCGAGATAATGCCGATGACGATTACGACGATCTGGATGATCTGGCGCATGCGCGCGTCGACGGGCAGGCGCTGAACCAGCCAGAGAATGAGGACGATCACCAGGAAGGTGATCAGAATGCTGATCAATACTGACATTTTGACGCTCCAAATGCGCTGCTTGCGCCAGGAGGTAACGCGCGCGTGAGGGCTTCGTTGCGCCCTCGCCTAGGCAAGAAAAAAGGCCCTGTCCGGAGACAGGGCCTGATGACTGGGCCGAAGCCAAATCGCAAGTGGGGCAGAGAGCAAGGGAGGAGGATATGCGCTCTGCCGGTGAACCTGGATCGAGGGAGGAGGATACGATCCCGGTTCGGTGTCGCGATACGTGGTCCGAGGGAGGAGGATACGGAGAACGCCTCAGCGACGCTCTCAATATGAACTCTATCGACCCGGTCGACAATACAATGTCTGACATGTCAGCCATGCAAGCGTCGCAGAGGCTTAAAAAAGAATGTGGCCCCGCTCGAGGGGAGAGCGGAGCCACATCAGTTGCAGGAACAAGTTCCCGCAAGGAGGGAACGCAGCAGGAGCAAGGGAGGAGGAGTAAGCGCCCGCTGTGCTAGGCGCCATATAGGCCGCGGGCTTCTGCCCAACAACCGAGCAGGTGACATACAAGCCATGCGCGCGACGCATGCGATTTGGAATAGGCGTTTCGAATCAAGGCCAGTTGGATCGCTTTGCAATTTTGTCGCGAAGCACAGGGCGACGCGTCGGCGCCTGGCTCTACTCTTCGTATGCCTCGAATGTGCCGTAAATGAACTCACGCAGGGTGTTGCCCTCGCCCAGATCGACGTCATTGATGCGCCAGACGTATGGAGGGCCATTCTCTGGATAAGAGGGCAGCAGGACCAGGGCGTTCGAATAATTGGCCTCGGGATATTCCGAGAAGGTGTAGTTGATCACGACGGTCGCGACCAAATCCCGCACCGTGGCGTCCCCGACCGTGCAGCCATCAGCATAGTCAGGCCAGGTCCGCCATGGGACGCCGTCGCCCATTGGCGGTTTGTCGCCCGGATGCGCGTTTTGGTATTCATTGCTCTTGGCATAGGCATCGTCGATGACCGCGCGCAGATCATCGGTCAGCACGCTGCTCACTGGCGTCATGTCGTTGCCCAGGCTGCCGATGCAGAAGATCTGGCCAATCTGTTCAGGCGTGATCGAGACCATTTCCGCGCGTGCCGGCAGGGCGGACAGGAGAAGCAGCGGCAAGGTGGCGAGAGTGATGGCGTGACGCATTTGTGTGGCCCCAATGATTGTGCCGCCGCTCTAACGGCCATCGGCTGAATTGGCGATGAACGGAGCTTAGCGCGAAGCGTCGAAGCGCGCGATGGCGTCGGCGAGTTCGCCGAGATGGGCGATCTTTGCATAGCGGGGCTCGTTTACCGGCTCCTCGGCATGCTCGTAGGACCAAGTGAGGTCGTGCGGGACATAGATGGCGTAGCCGCCGGCCGCCAGTGGCGGCAGGACGTCGGAGCGCAGTGAATTGCCGACCATGACGGTGCGGTCCGGCCCATCAGTGTGGCGCTCGAAGACGCGTCCGTAGGTTGCCGGGTTCTTGTCGGCGACGATCTCGATGGCGGAGAAATACTCGGCGAGACCAGAGGCGGCGAGTTTGCGCTCCTGGTCGAAGACGTCGCCCTTGGTGACCAGGATCAGGCGGTGACTTTGCTGTAGCTGGCCCAGCGCCTGGTCTACATAGGGCAGGGTCTCGATGGGATAGGTCAGCAATTCGCGCCCGGCGGCGAGGATTTCGGCAATGACGGTGCCGGGCACGCGGTGGTCGGTGACGTCGAGTGCGGTTTCGACCATCGACAGGGCAAAGCCCTTCATGCCGAAGCCGTAGAAGGAGAGGTTCTTCGTCACCGAGGCGATGAGGCGGTCGGTGAGATCGGAAGCATCGGTATAGGGCGCGAGGAGATCGGCGAAACGCTGCTCGGTGATGCGGAAGAACTGCTCGTTCTGCCAGAGCGTGTCATCGGCGTCGAAGGCGATGGTGGTGATGGGCATGGATGGTGCTCGGTGCAAGCTGAGAGCGGTTCCGAAGTTCTCAGTCGACACCCTCCCCTTGTGGGGAGGGATCAAGGGTGGGGGTGGTTTGGCCCTGATATCGGGGCTCCCTCACCCCACCCTAGTTTCGCTACACTACTCTCCCCACAAGGGGGGAGAGCGAGCGACTGAGCGTGCAGCGCAGGCAGCGTCCCAGGGCCGGTCAGAAGCTCCACTCGCGGGCCTTGCCGACGAGGAAGTCCCTGAACACGCCCACGCGCTTGGAGTTTTTCAGGGCCGGAGGGTAGACGAAATACGCTTCGTAGGCCGGCAGCTCGATCTCGGGCAGCACCTGGACCAGGCCGTCTTCCTTTTCCGTGACGTAGTCGGGCAGCATGGCGATGCCGATGCCGGCGCGGCAGGCCTGCATCATGCCGTAGATGGCGTTGACCTTGAGCGCCGCGCGGCGCGGACTCGAATCGGTGCGGCCCATGCGCTCGAGGAAGTTGATGTCGCCCAGATAGGACGGCACCGGCTCGCCGAAACTGATGACGCGGTGATCATCGAGCTGCTCGGCGCTGGCCGGCATGCCATGCTCCTCGATATAGGCGTTGGACGCGTAGAAGTGGTTATGAACCGTGAACAGCTTGCGCTGGATCATTTCCGACTGGTTGGGGCGGTGCAGGCGGATGGCCACGTCCGCCTCGCGCATGGCGAGGTCGAGCTCGGCGTCGTTGAGGCGGATTTCGAGCTGGATCAGCGGATAGAGCTTGAGGAATTCGTCGAGGCGCGACGATAGCCAGGTCGAGCCGATGCCCACTGTCGTGGTGACGATGAGGGGGCCCGTAGGGACATCCTGACTTTCGGACATCTGGGTTTCCACCTGCTGGAGTTCCCAGTGCATGCGGTGGGCGGTGCGGAACAGTTGCTCGCCGACTTCGGTCAGCACCAGGCCGCGGGCGTGGCGGATGAAGAGCTTGAGGCCCAGATCGTCCTCGAGCGCCGAAATCTGACGGCTGACGGCCGACTGGCTCATGCCCAGCTTTTCAGCGGCATGGGTGAAACTGCCCGACTCGGCGGCGGTGTGGAAAATCCGGAGTTTGTCCCAGTCGAGCATTGTTGACGCTTTCTAGTTCGGTCTACTCCGCCGCCTCGGCGAGTTCGTGTTCGGCGAGATATCGTTCGGCTTCCAGCGCGGCCATGCAACCCATTCCGGCTGCCGTGATTGCCTGGCGGTAAACGTCATCGGTCACGTCGCCCGCGGCAAAGACGCCGGGGATGTTGGTTTCGGTGGTGCCGGGCTTCACCTGCAGGTAGCCGCCGGGCTTCATGTCCAGCTTTCCTGAAAAGATCGATGTGGCCGGAGCATGGCCGATAGCGACGAAAATGCCATCGATGGGCTGCTCATAGGTGCGGTTGCTGGCAATATCGCGCAGGGTGACCGAATTGACCGACGGCGGCATGGCCGAACCGCCGATTTCGGCGATCTCCGTATTCCAGCGCACTTCGATCTTGGGGTTCTTGAACAGGCGATCCTGCAGGATGCGCTCGGCACGGAACTCGTTGCGGCGATGCACCAGGATGACCTTACTGGCGAAATTGGTGAGGAAGAGGGCTTCCTCGACCGCGGTATTGCCGCCGCCGACCACCAGCACTTCCTTGTTGCGATAGAAGAAACCATCGCAGGTGGCGCAGGCGGAGACGCCAAAGCCCTGGAACTTCTGCTCGCTGGGCAGGCCCAGCCATTTGGCCTGGGCGCCAGTGGCGATGATGACGCTGTCGGCGGTGTAGGTCGTGCCGCTGTCAGTACTCAGCGTGAAGGGGCGCTTGTCGAAATCGACATGGGTGACGATGTCGCTGACAATCTTCGTCCCGACATGCTCGGCCTGGGCCTTCATCTGGTCCATGAGCCAGGGGCCCTGGATGACGTCGGCAAAGCCGGGATAGTTTTCGACATCGGTGGTGATGGTCAGCTGACCGCCGGGCTGGAGTCCCTGGATCATAACAGGTTCCAGCATGGCGCGCGCCGCGTAGATTGCCGCGGTGTAGCCGGCCGGGCCGGAACCGATGATGATGACTTTCGCGTGCATCGCGACGCTCTCCGACAATAACGAGTATCCCTCGGCCGCTAGTTAAAGGCCGAAGGAGCACTCTTTCAAGGCAAACCGTTCCAATGACAGGCACGTGCCTGTGGAACAGATGGAAATATCACACCCGCGATGGGCAGATGCCCAAAGTTTGAGCGCTAGACATACCTGATCTTGATGATTTCGTAGCTCCGGGCACCACCGGGAGCGGATACCTCGAACGAATCGCCTTCAGCCTTGCCGATCATGGCGCGGGCGATGGGGGAGGAAATCGAGATGCGACCGCCCGAAGCGTCGGCTTCCGGATCGCCGACGACCTGGTAGGTCTTTTCTTCCTCGGTGTCCTCATCGACGTAAGTCACGGTGGCGCCGAACTTGACGGTGTTGCCGCTCAGCTTGCTGACATCGATGATATCGGCGAGCGCCAGAATGGTCTCGAGTTCCTTGATGCGGCCCTCATTGAGGCTCTGTTGTTCCTTGGCCGCCGAATATTCGGCGTTTTCGGACAGATCACCGTGCGCCCGCGCCTCAGAGATCGCGTCGACAATGCGACGGCGCTCGTTGGATGTGCGGTGCTCAAATTCGGCGGCAAGGGCCTTGTGGCCACCCACCGTCATCGGGATCTTTTCCATTCTTCGCCTCCATTCGGCACGGCATAAATAGCTTCTCCCCAGCCAAAATCCCGTTCGGCGTGCGCTTCACGATTTGTTTTGAGGGGAGAGTGGCGCAAATTGCCCCGCTGACGCGTTGCGGTCAAGCGGGTGTGAGCATGAAGATGGTCATCTCCACACGCGCATTCAAGCTTTGGACCCAATAGCGTCGAAAGGCCGAGCCATGCATGCCCTCGCCACTTCCTCGATCGCGCTCCTTGCGCTGATTGCCACGCCTGCCTGGGCACAGACAGTGGAATCCAGTGCCGGCAACCTGACGGCCACTGTGATTGCCGAGGGGCTGGACCATCCCTGGGCACTCAGCTTCCTGCCGGATGGGCGCATGCTGGTGACCGAACGCAGCGGACAGTTGCGGGTGATCAGCGATGGCGTTGCGGGCGAGCCGATCGAGGGGACGCCCGATGTCTACAATGAGGGGCAGGGCGGATTGCTCGACCTGGCGCTGGCGCCGGATTTCGAAACGAGCGGGCAGATCTACCTCACCTTCTCGGAACTTGCGGCTGATGCCGGCCTGCAGCGCGGGCAGGGCACGGCCGTGTTGTCGGCCAAGCTGGTGCTTGAGGGTGACGGCGGGCGGCTGGAGAACAGCCAGGTCATTTTCCGCATGAACAGGTTTACCACCACCAACCGCCATTTCGGCTCGCGCGTGGTTATCGGCAATGACGGCAACCTGTTCGTGACGCTGGGCGAGCGCGGCGAGCAGGATCGGGCACAGGATATGACGGACCTTGCCGGCGCAATCGTGCGCATCGCGCCCGACGGGTCAGTGCCCGAGGATAATCCGAAGCCGGATGGCTGGGCGCCGGAATTGTGGAGCAAGGGGCACCGCAATCCGCAGGGGGCGACGCTGCGCGATGACGGGGTGTTGTTTACGGTGGAGCATGGGGCGCGGGGCGGCGACGAGGTGAACATGCCGCAGCCTGGCGCCAATTATGGCTGGCCGGTGATCACTTATGGCGTCGACTATTCCGGCGTGGCGATCGGCGAGGGGACCGAGAAGGAAGGGCTGGAGCAGCCGCTGCACTATTGGGATCCGTCCATTTCCCCATCGGGGCTCGATTTCTATGACGGGCAACTGCTGCCGGCGTGGCAGGGGGACCTGCTGGCCGGTGGGCTCAGCGGGCAATTGCTGGTGCGACTGGACATGGAGGGCGACGCTGTTGTCGGCGAGGAGCGCCTGTTCGAGGGACAGCTGGGCCGCATCCGCGATGTGCGGGTGGGGCCGGATGGGGCCATTTACCTGCTGACCGACGAGGATAATGGCCGGCTGATCCGCGTGGCGCCGGAGGGCAGCTGAGGAAAGCGCTAGACCTTCACTGCCTGCCAGGCGGCTTCGGCGAAGAACTCGGCAATACGCGCTGCCCCGGCCTCGGATGTGGGGCTGGAGCGGCGGAGATAGGAGTAGGCCGGACCAAGGATCAGCGCGTGGGCGATGCTGAAGGGGATGTTGCGCACAGCGCCCGCCCTGGTCATGCCGGCATATTGCGCGGCTGCGGCTGCCTGACCGTCGTCGAGCAGATCGCGGACGGCGGAAAAGTCGGGATCGGTCGGCGCAAGAGTGCGGATTTCGTCCATGAAGCGGAATTGGGCTGGGTGGGTGAAACCCCACAGCATGAGGCCGCGCACCGACGCCTTGAGTGCAGCCTCGGGAGACGCCGCCGGATCGAGCGCGGCCGCCGACTGGCTCGCCCAGCCGGACACCGCCTCGCGCAGCAGGGCTTCGGCCAGCGCCGCCTTGCCGGAAAAGAAGTGATAGATGCTGCCCGTGCTGGCGCCACTGCGGGCCCTGATATCGGCAATGGACGTGGCGGCATAGCCGCGTTCAAGAAACGCCGACAGGGCTGCATTGAGAATCTGGCGACGACGATCGACGGTCATGCAAGCACACTAGACGAAACTAGAACGATGTTCTAGAGACATCCTTGTAGAACGACGTTCTAGTCAGGAGATATCATGACCAATGGGGAGATCGTCCTCGCCTATATCGAGGCCGTGCAGAGCTTCGACGAGGCCGGAGCCTTTGCGCTGCTGCATCCTGAGATGACCTTTCACGAATTGCCGAACCGTATTCGTCCCAAGGGTGGTGTCGATGACCTGGCCGCGATGCGTGAGGGGTTCAGGCGCGCTGCGGCGGGCAAGGTGATGAGCGGGCAGCGATATGTTATTGGCGAGGTGATCGAAGCCGACAATCGGGTGGTGGTCGAAGCGCGATGGGAGGGCGACCTAGTCGTTCCACTCGGCCGGCTGCAACCCGGTGACACGCTGGTTGCCCATCTCTGCATGGTGTTCCGTATGGTGGGCGGCCGGATCATCGAGCAGCGAAACTATGACTGCTACGAGGACTTCGCCGCAGTTCAAGGGCTATGAGACTTGCGTCTCAAAAAGAGTCGGTCGACAATGTCTGATAACGCGATGGAGCAGTGCATTGGCCGATACCAGCCATATCGTGGGCGGCGGACCCAAGAAGGTTCTTTATACTCTCGCCACCATCGCCCGGATGGGCGTGGGCAAGGCCGGCAAGGCGCTGACCGCCAAGAATGCCTGCAAAGCCTGTGCCTATGGCATGGGCGGACAGCGCGGCGGCATGACCAATGAGCTCAATGAGTTTCCATCGGTCTGCAACAAGAGCGTGCAGGCGCAATCCACCGATCTGCAGCCAAGCATCCCGCAAGAAATCTTCCAACATTCCCTGGGCGACCTGCAGGAACTGACTGGCCGCGAGATGGAGCATCTCGGCCGGCTCGGCACGCCGCTGTTCAAGCGGGCGGGAGCGGACCGGTTCGAGCCGGTGGACTGGGATTTCGCACTCGATCATGCCGCCGCAAAGCTCAAGGCGACTGATCCGCGGCGAAGCTTCTTTTATTCGTCGGGGCGTTCATCCAACGAGGCCGGCTTCATCTTTCAGCTATTGGCGCGGGCCTACGGCACCAACAACGTCAACAACTGCTCGTATTACTGCCACCAGGCGACGAGCGAGGGACTGGCCACCACCATCGGTAAGGGCACGTCGAGCGTCGAACTGGAGGACCTCACCGCCGCCGACCTGATCTTCGTCATCGGCGCCAACCCATCGTCCAATCATCCACGCTTCATTCATATGCTCAAGAACTGCCGCGAGCGGGGCGGAGAGGTGATCGTCATCAATCCGGCCAAGGAGCCGGGGCTGGTGAAGTTCGCAGTGCCGAAATCGCCGAGCTCGATGCTCAAGGGCGGCAGCGAGATCGCATCGGACTATGTACAGCCGCGCATCGGCTCGGACATCGCGCTGATGAAGGGCGTCGCCAAGGCGGTGCTGGAAATGGGCTTGGAGGCGCGGGAGTTCGTCGCCGCCCACACCAGCGGCTTTGCGGCGTTCGAGGCCGATATCCAAGCTTTGAGCTGGGATGAGATCACCAATGCCTGCGGGATCGGGCGGGACGAGATCGAACACATCGCGCGCCGCTACGGGGCGGCGGATCGGGTGGTCTTTGCCTGGGGCATGGGCATGACGCACCACATCCATGGCGTGGCCAATGTGGAGGCTATCGCCAATCTGGCCATGTTGCGGGGCATGGTGGGCAAGCGCTATGCGGGCCTGCTGCCGCTACGCGGGCATTCCAATGTGCAGGGTATCGGCACGATCGGGGTCAAGCCGGTGTTGGCCAAGGATGTGCTGGCGAAGATGGAAGCCGAATTCGGGGTGAAATTCCCCGAGGAAAAGGGCTTTGACACCATGGCCAGCCTCAAGGCGGCCGAGGCGGACGAGATCGACGCTGCCGTGATCATGGGCGGGAACCTGTGGGGGGCGACGCCGGATCGGGCCTTTGCCAGCCGGGCCATGGAGGCGATTGGCTTCAAGCTGTTCCTCACGACGACGCTCAATATGGGTCACGTGCACGGACTGGGTGAGGGCGAAGTGCTGGTGCTGCCGGTGACGGCGCGCGACGAGGAATGGGAGCCCACGACGCAGGAATCTATGTTCAACTATGTCCGGCTCAGCGATGGCGGCATCAGGCGCCTCGACAATGTCCGTCCGGAGAGCTGGATCCTGGGGGAAATCGGGCAACGCCTGCTGCCCAGTTCACCGATCCAGTTCAAGGCGTTCAGCGGCCATTCGAGAGTGCGCGATGCCATAGCCGCGATCGTGCCGGGGTTGGAGGAACTGGCCGACATCGACGTCGCCAAGAAGGAATTCCACATCAAGCACCGGGTGATGCATACGCCCGAATTCGGCACCGCCGACGGCAGGGCGCATTTCGTCGTGACACCACTGCCCAGGTTGCAGCGGGAGCGGCTGACGCTGGCGACAATGCGCAGCGAAGGGCAGTTCAACACCATCATCTATGAGGAAAAGGACAGCTATCGCGGCGGGGCGGGGCGGCACGCGGTGTTCCTCAATGCCGAGGACATGGCGGCATTCGGCTTGAGCGAGGGACAGGCGGTCACTGTGGCTTCGGATACCGGACGGATGTCGGCGATCGCGACGTTGTTCGACCTGCCGCGGGGTAGCGCAATGGCTTATTATCCTGAGGCCAATGTGCTTGTCGGCACCGAGGTGGACCCGCGCAGCAAGACGCCGGCGTTCAAATCAGTACCGGTATGGATCGAGGCCTGATGCACTTTCCCAAGGAAACGCTGAGCTTTCTCAGCGGCATCGCGGAACACAATGAAAAGGCCTGGTTCGAGGACAACCGACCGCTGTATGAGGCCGGTTATGTCGAGCCGGGCCGCGCCTTTGTTGAGGCGGTGGGGCCGCAATTGCGGGCGATTTCGCCGGAGGTGCAGTTTGCACCCAAGATCAATGGGTCGGTCTCGCGCATCAACCGGGACATCCGATTTTCCAAGGACAAGCGATCCTACAAGACGCATCTGGGCCTGTGGTTCTGGCATGGCGACAAGAAGAGCTGGAGCGCCCCGGGCTTCTATTTCCATGTCAGCGCCGAGGAGGTCTTCATTGCCACCGGCATGTATGGCCTAGACAAGGATATGCTTGAGACGTTCCGCAGCGCCGTTGTGCTCGGCCGGTCGGGCAAGGCGCTGGTGGAGGCGGTGGCGCAGGTGCGTGCGGCGGGCGACTACATGATCGGCGAGAAGACGCGCAAGCAGATGCCGCGGGGCTTCGAGGCTCCGGCAGAGCGGGCGGAGTTTCTGCTGTATGAAGGGCTGACGGCAAGTATTCGCCTACCGGTTTCGGCCGCGCTGGAGCCAGGCTTTTCGGAGCGCTGCGTGGCCCATTTTGCCGCGATGTGGCCGATAGGACGGTGGTTGCTGGCTGAGTTGGGCGCCTGAGGCGGGTTTAACGGTTCCCTTACCATATCGATACACTATCGGCAGCGGGAAATACTTCGACCCGTGCCGATCGGGATTTCGTAATTATTTCGATCGTCTGGGCGACCCAAGGTGCATTGGGACGCAGGTATGAATTCGAAAGACAACACGGCTGTTGCCGCTTCGCCACGCGCCATGCGCGTGGTGATGGACGGCATCAGCGGCGAATTGCAGAGCTATTCGAGCAGCAATCTGCAGATCGTCAAGCAGACCAAGCTGTTGGCAATCAACGCCATTATCGAGGCGGCGCGCGCGGGCGACGCCGGCAAGGGCTTTGCCGTGGTGGCTGACGAGGTGCAGCGACTGGCCGACCGGGCAGCCGATATCGCGACGCGCTTCCAGGATGTGCTGGTGGGGCGAATATCGCTGAGCCGCACCATGAGCGAGACGCTGGTCGACGAGATGGAGGGCGTGCGCCTGATCGACCTGGCGCAGTCGCTGGTGCAACTGATCGTGCGCAACCTCTATGAGCGCACCGCGGACGTGCGCTGGTGGGCCACCGATACCGCATTCTGGCAGGCGCTGGAAGCCGAAGCGACAGCCGAGGCCGTGGCCTTCGCGACCAACCGGCTCGCCACCATCAACAAGTTCTACAGCGTCTATCACGACCTGGTGCTGACCAATGCCCAGGGGCGGGTGGTGGCCAGCGCCAATGGTACCTATGCTCGCAATATACAGGGTGCCGACTTTTCACGCGAGGCCTGGTTCCGCGCCGCGCGTACTACCGGGTCGGGCAATGACTATGCCGTGGGCGAGGTCATGCAAAGCGAGCACCATGCCGGGCGAGAGGTGCTCGTCTACAGCACCGCCGTGCGGGGCAATGGCCAGGCAAATGGGCAGGTGCTGGGGACGCTGGGCGTCTATTTCGACTGGCAGGACCAGGGGCATTCCATCGTCGAAACCGAAGCGGCGCTGCCGCCCAAGATCGCCGAGCGCACCGAGGTGATGCTGCTCGATGGCAATGGCCGGGTGATTGCCTCGACGCGGCCGGAAAGCTGCTTCGGCAGTTTCGACCTGAACCACGAGAACCGGCAGCGCGGCAGCTATTATGACGGGCACGGCAATATCATCGCCTTCGCCCGTACCCTGGGCTACCAGGAATATGACGGGCTGGGCTGGTGGGGCGTCATCCTGCAGCGCACCGAGCAGGATGACCATATCCGGCAGGCGCTCGGCATGGGCCGCTAGGCGGCCTCAGGCACGATGGGCGCGTCCTGCCCGCCGAAACGGAGCACGAGGTCGTCGGCTGCGGCAACCAGGCGCTCGACGTCGCCATCGGTAAAGGCGCGCGGGTCGTGATCGAGCAGAACCAGCGCTCCAACACATTCGCCGTCAGGCAGGATCAGCGGCGCACCGACATAGAGGTCGATGCCGTTGGTCTGCAGATAGGCATTCTCGCCGACCAGCGGATGGGGCGTGCCTGACATCACGACCAGCGGCTTTCGGGTTTCGGCGACGATGCTCGTCAAGCCGTAGGCATCGGCATCTTCCAGATGCCGCTCGTCGCTCAGCAAGTTAATGGCGGCGAAAGGAATGTCGAAGGCATTGGCAATCTGCTCGATGGCTCGGCCCAGCGCATCATCGCCACGCCCGGCACCGGCAAACGGCTTCTTCTTGTTGACGCGGGCACGATCGACCTGCTGCTCGCGAATGTCCCGCAGCATTGCACCCTCCACCACGTCGTCGATGGTGCGGAAGATCGCGTCGACATGGAGTGTTTCGGGGCTTTCGTCGTTGCTGGCTTCGTTGAGAGCGCAGACGAGGATGCGGACATCTGGCGCCATTCGACCCAGGCGGCGGGAAACGTAGCGGGCCTGGGCCCTGATGTCGGCGCCCATGAACACCAGCACGATGACTTCGACCCCGTCCAGATCGAGGCGGCCAATGGCCTCCTGGCGAATTGCGAGGGGCGGAAGTACGCGGCAGGGCAGTTCTTCGGCGGCCAATCGATGCGCCAACAGAATCGCGGCGCACTCATCGATTTCGGTGCGGCCGCCGATGAGGAGCAGTTCGCTGGTTTCCGGCCACTGTAAGGGGGCGACTTCATCGACCACGGCCTCGAAGGACTGCACGAGCTGGCGGCGCTGCGGAAGAGCTTCGGGGCGATCCGACAACTCGCTGTTGGCCAGTGACAGGGCCGGCAGCATCACCTCGTTGAGGAAGCGTGTGGGGCCGTGGTCCTCGACGTAATCTTCCGCAATGTCGATGGCATCCTCCGCATCACCCTTGAGCATGCGCTGGTAGAGGCGCTCGGATGGGGTGAGGACGGGCTCGCTGCCCAAAAGGGTTTCGAAAAACTGGAATTGCGGCAGGTGGCGACCGATAACCACGAGACACACGGTCATCGGCGTTGCGAGGATCAGCCCCACCGGCCCCCACAGCGTGGCCCAGAACATGGCGGAGAGCAGGATGGCGATGGCGGACACGCCGGTGCTTGAGCCGTAGAGGCGCGGTTCGATGACGTTGGCGGTGGTCAAGTCGAGCACCAGGAACAGTCCGACGGACAGCAGCAGCATGTTCCAGCCTGGATCGACAGCGAAGGCCAGAAGGAATGGCACGACGGCGATGATCAGGGCGCCGACGAAGGGAATGTAGCGGAAGAGGATGATAAGCAAGCCCCAGAGAACCGCACTGGGGACGCCAATCAGCCACAGGCCGACGCCAAAGATGATGCCGTAGACGATATTGACGGCCAGCTGGATCAGCAGATAGCGCCCGACGCGATGGCTGGCATCGGCAATTGCGATATTGGCCCGGGAATAGCGGCCGCCACTGACCAGACGGATAAAGCGTTCCTGCAGATCACCGCGGCCCATCAGCAGGAAGATTAGGAACACCGCGACGATGGCAACGGTCGCCACCGGGCCGATGATGGATCCGAGGACGGAACTGAGGATGCCGAGCGGGCCAATCTCATTGGAAATGGTGACAGGGATGGGCGCGCCCGGACGGCTCGGCTTGTTTGCATCATTGCCCGAGGCCTGCTCGGAGATGCTGGAGATGACGTTGTTGATCTGGTCGAACAGCGTGTTTTCGCCGAACTGGGCCTGGAGCCCCGCGACCTTGGTCAGGATGGTCTGCTGGTAGGCGGGTATTTCCCGCGTGAGATTGACAAGCTGGGTGCCAGCCACATAGGCGAAAAATCCCAGTGCCGCCAAGGCCAGCACCACGGCGACGATAACGGCAAGCGGATCGGGCAGGTGCAACCGTCGATTGAGCGAGGTGACGAGGGGCGTCAATGCAAAAGCCAGCAGAATGGCCAGCACCAGGGGCACGAGAATGCCTGCGCCCAGATATAGCAGGGCCGCGATCAGGGCAAAGGTGGCTACGCCCTGAAAGACTGACACCTTAGGCGTGGCAGGGGGCGCGTCGAGCTGGTGATCGGACAATGCAAATTCTCCCGATCGGCAACGCACCGCCTGGCAATGCGTTCCACGGGCCGCGCTGCCACGACGGGCTAGCTTCGGGGATAGGCCACATAGGCGAGGCGCCGGCTGTCGGGCGCCCAGGAATTGACGTTGATCGTGCCCTGGCCGCCGAAGAAACTGACCAATGTCCGCTGCTTTTCGCCTGTCGGGGTCATCAGGCGCAACAGGACGTCCTTGTCGGGTGGATGGCCTGTCGTGCCCGGCGGATAGCTCAGGAATGCCACCGTTTTGCCGTCGGGCGACGGGTGTGGGAACCAGTTCACGTAGCTATCGAAGGTCAGTTGCTCGAGGCCGCTGCCATCTGATGCGTTCACGCGGAAGATCTGGGCGTGGCCCGGTCGGCTCGCAGCGAGTTCCGAGTTGAAATAGATCCAGCGACCGTCGGGAGAGTATTCCGGGCCATCATTGGGCATGGACAGGTCGGTGAGGCGCGTATCAGGACCGCCCGCCGAAGGGATGGTGAAGACGTTGACCTGGCGCTCATCGTTGCGCTGCTCGACCGCGACATAGGCTAAGGTGAGGCCATCTGGCGAAATGCCGTGCAAGTAATGGTGGAAGGGCGTGGTGTGGGTGTTGGATACGCGGCGCGGTGTGCCGCCGGCGAAGGGCACGGCATAGAGGTGGCCATCGTCGGAACTCACATAGATGGTAGCGCCATCTGGCGACAGCACGTGGTCGTTGTTGAGATCGGCGAGGTGGCCGGTGTCGATCTGTTCGGGCTGGCCGCCCGTCGGCGCGACGCGGAACAGCAGCCCACCGGCATTGAAGACCAGCCATTGGCCATCGGCCGACCAGTTTGGAGCCTCGATCACCTCGCCGGTGGTCAGGATGACGTTGGTATTGCCATCGAGGTCGACAATGGTCAGCTCGGAGCGCTGCCCTTGGGCCAGGGAACGGCCGCGGCGAGGGAAAGCAATGGTCATGGGTGGCGCTCCTGATGGATTTGGCGCAGCCTAGCCTAGGACTTTTAGCCAAACCACCCCCGCCCTTGATCCAGCCATTCGAGCGCAGCTCCAAGGCCTCTCACCTAAGATCGCTCCGCGGGAGCGATCTTGCCTTCGGCCGGATCGAGGCCCACAGGGGGGACGATGAACAGTGGCAATTGAGCTAGCGCCTCCCTCCCCTGAACGAGGGACGGACCGAGGGTGGGGTGATGGGCGGGCGCGAAGCCAGTATTCAGGGCGCCGCCTTGGGCCCCAGCAGCATGACGGTGGGCTTGGCGCCCAGCAGTTTTGCCGCCACGGCCTTGACGTCCTCGACGGTGACCGCATTGATGAGTTCGGCGCGCCGCGGCAGGTAGTCGATATCAAGGTCCCACAATTGCAGCCCCACCAGGGTCCCGGCGATGGCCTGCGAGGAGCTCATTTCCTGCAGGGCGGCCGAGCCGATGGTGTATTTCTTGATCGAGGCGAGCTCGGCTTCGGTCGGTCCCTCCGTGACGAGGCGGGTAATGACGTCCTTGATGACGTCGAGGGTTTCGGTGGCGCGATCGGCGCGGGTGGAGGTGCCGACGACGAGCGCATTGGCATGTTGCAGGTTGAGCAGGGACGAGCTCACGCCATAGGTCAGGCCCCGCTTCTCGCGCACTTCTTCAGTCAGTCGGGACAGCACGCTGCCGCCGCCGAGAATTTCATTCATCAGGGCGGCGGCGAAGAAGTCGGGATCCTGGTGACGGATGCCGGGATAAGCCATGAAGATGCTGGTCTGGGGCAGGGGATATTCCACCTGCAGGTCCTGGCCGAAGACGGGCGAGATGTCCGGCACCGGCACCAGCTTGGCCTGTTCCGGCAGGGTGCCGAACAGCAGGTCGAGCGTGGCGGCGGCCGTTTCCGCATCGATGGCGCCGACGATGGCGACATGCAGGTTGTCGCGGGCGAACAGGGCCCGGTGCAGGGCCCGCAGGTCATCGGCGGTGATGGTGGCCAGCGTCTCGGCCGTGCCTTCGCCGGGACGTGCATAGGGGTGATCGCCATAAAGCGTTTCGGTCCACAGCTTCTGCGCTGTCGTGGCCGGATTCTGGGCTGATATGGCGATGCCGCTGAGAACCTGGGCGCGCATGCGCTCGATCGGGTTCTGATCGAAGCGCGGTGTTTCGATGGCAAGCTTGAGCAGGTTCAGCGCAGCGTCCCTCTCGTCCGCGAGCATGCGCATCGAGCCATAGACTGCGTCGAGGTCGGCCGCGAAACTCATTTCGGCGCCGGCGGTATCGAGGGCGATCTGGAACGCCTCGCTGTCGAGATCCCCAGCGCCCTCGTCGAAGAGGTAGGTCATGAGGTTGGCCAGACCCTCCTTGCCATCGGGGTCCTGGGTGGTGCCGCCCTCAAAGGCGAAGCGGATGGTGACGATGGGCACGGCGTAGTCTTCCACCAGCCAGGCATCGATGCCTTTGGGCGAGGTGATCTGCTGGAACTGCACTTCGGCCTGCGCGGGCAGGATGGCGAGCAGGAACAGCGCGGGCGCGGCGAGGAGCGCGAAGCGGCGGCGAAGCGACGGGAAGAACGACATTATTGGGCTCCGTTGTCGCTGGGCAGCAGGTAGCCGGTGACCGACACCCTTGGATCGAGATATTTGGCGGCTACGGCCTGGACCTGTTCGGGCGTCACGGCGCGAATGCGGTCGGGCCATTCGGTGATGTCGGCTACCGTGCCGTCATTGGCCAGGCTGCTGCCATAGATGTCGGCCATGCTGGACTGTTCGTCGCGGGCGAAGATCAGGCTGCGCACATAGCGCATCTTGGCGGCCTCGAGCTCGGCCGGCGTGACGCCATCCTCGATCAGGCGCAGCACCTGGGCCTCGATGGCGGCCTCGACTTCAACGAGACTGTGTTCGCCCTGGGGCACGCCGAACATGGTGAAGCTGCCCGGATCGTAGGCGCCGCCGTCGTAGCTGGCGCCGACCGCCGAGGCGATGCCCGTCTTGACCACGATCTCCTGGTAAAAGCGGCTGCGCACGCCGCCACCGAGGATTTCGGACAGGAGGTCCAGTGCTTCGGCTTCACCGGGTTCCGCCACGCGATAGCTGGGGGTGATCCAGCCCTTGGCAAAGCTGGGCACACCGACGCGCGGGTCACGGAGCGTCACCGTGCGGGCTGTATCGTATTGTGGCTCGGCCGGGCGAATGCGCGGTGGAAGGTCGGGGCTGCGGGTGACCTTGCCGTAGGTATCCTCGGCCAGTGCGCGAACGGCGTCGGGCTCTACATCGCCGGCGATCACAAGCACCGCATTGTTGGGCGCGTAGTAGCGATCATAGAACGCGACGGCGTCAGCGCGATTGAGCTGTTCCATCTCGTGCAGCCAGCCGATCGTCGGGATGCGGTAGGGGTGGTTCTGATAGGCGGTCGCGGCGGTTTCCTCTGACAGCAGCGCCTGCGGGCTGGCCTCGACGCGCTGGCGGCGCTCTTCCAGCACCACATCGCGCTCAGCGCCGATCACGTCCTCGGTCAAGACCAGTCCGCGCATGCGGTCGGCCTCGAAATCCATCATTTCGTCGAGGAAATCGGGCGGCACGGTCTGGTGGTAGACGGTGACATCCTTGGTGGTGAAGGCATTGGTATAGCCGCCGATTTCGGCGATGAGCCGGTCCATCTCGCCGGCAGGATGGCGGGCGGTGCCCTTGAACATCAGGTGTTCGAGGAAGTGGGCGATGCCCGACTTGCCCGGCAGCTCATCGGCGCTGCCAACCTTGTACCAGACCATATGGGTCACGATGGGCGCCCGCCGGTCGGGAATGACCACCACTTCGAGGCCGTTCTCGAGGGTGAAATTGACGACGTCCGCTTCGGATGGGGCGGCCTGGGCCCAGGCACTCACGGACATCAAGGCGCCCATGGCCAGGGACAACGCGCTTCTCAATAGCATCGCAACTCCGGAAAATGGCAGGCGGGACAAGCCCATAGGCAGGTTCATTGGCAGCGGCGCAAGCCATCGCGGGTCATTACGGCCCAAATCGGACCGATGCCGCGACCCGTTGCCCCCTGCGCGGGCTTGCCCTACATAGACGGCCAATCCGCGGAAGTCTCGAAGAGGTCAGCAAGCCTATGGCTCGCCAGTTCATCTACCACATGCACGGAATGTCCAAAGCCTATGCCGGCGGCAAGAAGGTATTGGACAATATCCATCTCAGTTTCTACCCCGATGCCAAGATCGGTGTTCTCGGTCCGAATGGCTCGGGCAAGTCGACCCTGCTCAAGATCATGGCTGGCGTCGAAACCGAGTTCCAGGGCGAAGCCTGGGCCGACAAGGGCGCCAGGGTCGGCTATCTCAGCCAGGAGCCGGAGCTTGATCCGGCGCTGAATGTGCTCGGTAACGTGATGACCGGCGTCAAGGAAAAGAAGGCCATCGTCGATCGCTATAACGAGCTGATGATGGACTATTCGGACGAGACCGCCGACGAGGCGACCGCGCTCCAGGACAAGATCGATGCCGAGAACCTGTGGGATCTCGAATCGCAGGTCGAAGTGGCGATGGAAGCCCTCGGCTGCCCGCCTGGCGATGCCGATGTCACCAAGCTTTCGGGTGGCGAGCGCCGTCGCGTGGCCTTGTGTGCGCTGCTGCTGAGCAAGCCGGACCTGCTGCTGCTGGACGAACCCACCAACCATCTTGATGCCGAGACCACCGCCTGGCTCGAACGCCACTTGCGCGAATTCCAGGGCGCCGTGCTGATCATCACCCACGATCGCTACTTCCTCGACAATGTCACCGGCTGGATCCTCGAGCTCGATCGTGGCCGCGGCGTTGCCTATGAGGGCAACTACTCGGCCTATCTGTCGGCCAAGGCCAAGCGCTTTGCCCAGGAGAAGAGCGAGGACGCGGCCCGCGCCAAAGTGCTGGAACGCGAAAAAGAATGGATGGGGCAGTCGCCGCAAGCGCGCCAGACCAAATCCAAGGCCCGCCTCAAGGCCTATGACGAACTGGTCAAGATCAACGAGGCGCGGACCATGTCCGGCACGGCGCAGATCATCATTCCGGCCGGCGAGCGGCTGGGGCACAACGTCATCGACGTGGAGGGGCTTTCCAAGTCCTATGGCGATCGCCTGCTGATCGACAATCTCAGCTTCAAGCTGCCGCCGGGCGGCATTGTGGGTATTATCGGACCCAATGGCGCGGGCAAGACCACCCTGTTCAAGATGCTGACCGGCCAGGAAGAGCCCGATGCCGGAACCATCACCGTCGCCGAGAATGTGCATCTGGGCTATGTCGACCAGAGCCGCGACAGCCTCAACCCCAACAAGACCGTCTGGGAAGAAATCTCGGAAGGCGACGAGGTGCTGATGCTGGGCAAGCGCGAAGTGAACTCGCGCGCCTATACGTCCTCGTTCAACTTCAAGGGCGGCGACCAGCAGCAGAAGGTCGGCAACCTCTCGGGCGGGCAACGCAATCGCGTTCACCTGGCCAAGATGCTCAAATCAGGCGCCAATGTGCTGCTGCTTGACGAGCCGACCAACGATCTCGACACCGAAACCCTCGCGGCTCTGGAAGAAGCGCTGGAAGAATTCGCCGGCTGCGCCGTGATCATCAGCCACGATCGCATGTTCCTCGACCGCCTCGCCACGCACATGCTGGCGTTTGAGGGTAACAGCCATGTCGAGTGGTTCGAGGGTAACTTCGCGGACTATGAGGCGGACAAGATCCGCCGACTGGGCGCCGATGCGGTGAACCCGAAGCGCGCGACGTACAAACCGCTGACGCGGTAGCAAACGTGAGGGCGTGGCGAGAGCTGCGCCCTCGTTGTTTCTGCACGACGTTTCTGCAGACGCGCCGCGCGTCAGCGTGAGTTGCGGGCACGGGCGATTTTGTCCGCTCATCCGTAACCCTTCCCCACAAATCCCCGCGACACCCCTGCATTCCCGCGTTAAGAGTGAATTGCGGCAATGTTGGCTGGTTGCTCTGGGGGCAAGACTTGAAACGACTGATTTGGGCGACCGTGATCGCGGCCGCTGCTGGTGGTGCTATTACGACGTTTGCGGCAGCAGCACCCGGGCAATGTACGGTGACCGGTTATGACACGTTCGATTGTGACGTGGCGCTGGATGGTGGCGGCCTGACATTTGCGCTGCCGGATGGCCGCATCTTTGCCTTCACCGTCATTGAGGATGGAGTGGGGACGGCGTATCTCATTGACGCCGATGCCGAGCCCGGGGCTCGTCCCGATGAGCTGCACGAGTTCCGCGCCGTCGAGGGCAAGCCCGGCTGCTGGGCGCGCGAGGAAGACTACGAATTCTGCGTGCTGGTACAGCAGTAGAATGACCAGGGCGACAGGCCCGGGAGTGAGCTGATGAGAATTCCTGTTCTGGCTGGCGTTGTGGCGCTGGTGGTTGCGTTTTCCGCGCCTGCAATGGCCGGGGATGCGACCTGCTACACCACCGATGATGGTGAGTATGACTGCGCCTTCATGCTGCTGGACGATGCCGGCAGTTTCGAGATTTCGGCGCCAGGCAAGCCGACCTTTCAGGTCTGGGTCGACGCGCCGGGTGCAGCGACGGTTGGCGCAGTGTTCGAGGCGGGCGGGCGCTCGATGGCGCTGCCGGGGACTTATTACCGGTCCGAGGATGATGGCGCCTGCTGGGTGAGCGACGCCACCAATACGGAAATCTGTGCGTGGTAGGCGAAGCATTTGTCGTTGAGGCCGGCCGGGCGCGGCTCTCTGGCTGGCAGCTTGGCGAGGGGCTGCCGGTGGTGTTCCTGCATGCTGGCGTTTGCGACAAGCGCATGTGGCGCGAGCAGATGACCGCGGTGGCCGAAGAAGGGTGGCATGCCATCGCCTATGACCGGCGCGGCTATGGCGAGTCAGAAAGCCCCGACGAGGCATTCAACCATGTCGATGATCTCGAGGCCGTGCTCGCGGCGCTCGATATCCATGCGGCAGTTTTGGTCGGCTGCTCGATGGGTGGCGGGCTCGCCCTCGATTTTGCGCTGCGCCACCCGGGGCGTGTGATCGGGCTGGTGCTGATCGGCACTTCGGTCACCGGGGCGCCATGGAGCGCGACGCAGGCCGAGCAGCAGTTGGAGATGGCCGAGGAAGATGCCTGGGAGCGGGGCGACCGCGATATGCTCAACCGGGTGCAGGCGCATGAATGGCTGGATGGTCCGCGGACGCAGAGCGGCCGGGTCGGCGGGGCGGTGCGCGAACTGTTTTTGGACATGAATGCTATCGCGCTGGGCAAGCCCGAGCTGACGCTGGAGGAGCAAAGGCCGGCGGCCTGGCCGCGTGTGGCAGAGGTCGGCGCGCCCACCTTGCTGCTCGTTGGTGATGAGGATTTTACCGCGCTCATCGACCGGCACGAGCACCTGTCGGAGGAAATGCCCAACGCCTTTGCGGCCGTGCTGGAGGGGGTGGCGCATATTCCCAGCATCGAGCGGCCGGAGCTGGTCAATTCGATGCTGCTGGAATTTCTTGACGCGATCGAGGGCGGGGACGACGAGGACGATGAAGCGGGCACTGACGACTGAGCCTTGCCGGCGCGGTGCTTGCGATGCAGCAACCTTGTAATCAAACCAACCAACGAAGATCCCGACGATGCTGAGATTTGCCGGCGGCCTTGCTGCCATCGTGATGCTTCTCGTGACCCCGGCACAGGCCGAAATCGACATCCAACGCTATGTCGACCTGAGCAGGGTCAATTGCGATGACAGCCAAACCATCGCGGACATGGAAGAGATCTGGGTCAGTATGCGCACGTCCAGTGGGGCAACCATGAGCAATGACCGCGCGACGGTGCTGACCTCGAAGTTGCGCAACAAGAGCGCCAACAAGCTGAGCTGCAGTGTGACGGTGAGAACGAGCCGGGGCATCGATCGAGGGCTGTTTGTGCTGACCGTGTTTCCGGACAACGACTGGGAAGTCAAATTCATACCCAACTACTAGCGCCGATTTGCCGGGGCCGGTGTTTGCGGCTGGATTGAAAACCGACTGCGTATCAGTGCGCTAGATCATTCTCTTGTCGGCGTGGAGACGTGTCTGCTGCGTTGGTTCAGCCCGTTGAGATTCCGATTCACGTCGTTGTCAGGGCGATTCAACGTGCTGGCACGCTGAATCGCCTCTTTCTTCTAAGTCACTGAGCCCAAATCGCATTCCTGGGTATGGATGGCTAGGCCGCGAAGATACCGTCCAGATGCTGATCGAGTTGCGCTGTTGGCGTGTTGGTCAGGTCCTTGTTCAATTCCGCAACGACGGTCTTCTTGACGTTCGGCGTCATGGCCTTGCGGATGTCCCCCAGGGCGAAGGGGGCGGCGGCGATGACCAGGCGATCGAATGCGCCCTTCTGCTGCTGACGATCGAGCGTTGCCGCCACCGATTTGACGAACTCGGTTTCGCGATACGCCACCGGATCGGTCTTGGGCTCCATGGCGCTGCGACCGCTGCCGACCGAAGAGTGGCTGCGGCCTGGCTTGTCGCTGACGATATCCTGCGCCTGCAGTGGATCGATGGCCCAATCGAGCCCCTCAACCTGCTTGAGCCCTTTGCCCGGACCGGTGTTTTCGAGGACGCGCGCCTGCGCGCCGTCGGCGATCAAAACCCAGGTGACGGTCTTTTTCATGAATAGCTCCTGCTGGTTTGGTCGTGGGTGGGTGCGCCGGAACTGGCGCCGCTGAATCAACGCCCTACCCGGGAAAAGGTTGGCATGGTCATCAGCTTTGCAAGGTCTCCGGATCACAAACTCTGATTGGCTGATGGCGCACGGCGCTGGTATCAGTGGGCTTTCAGGCATCCCGTGGGGATGCATTTTCATGCACCCATCGGGGATGCGGAGTTTTTTGATGTCCCTTCCCGAATCCGCCCCGGAGGCCATTGCGCCGACCGAGATCATCGCGCCATCCCACCCGGCGGCGGCTGACGGCCGCAATGGCGTGCTGGCAGCGCTGGCCGCCTATACGCTCTGGGGCTTCCTGCCGCTGCTGTTTCGCGAGATCGAGGGCGCCGGCTCGGTGATGATCGTTTCCGAACGCATCGTCTGGTCGCTGTTGCTGCTGGCGGGAATATTGGCGATCAGCGGTGGCTTCAGGGAAGTGCGGGCACTGTTTTCTGATCGTCGGCGCCTGCTCGTTACGCTGCTTTCGGCAGTGCTGCTGGCCGGCAACTGGCTGCTCTACGTCTGGGCGGTGGAGACGGGGCAGGTGCTTGAGGCGAGCTTCGGCTACTTCATCAACCCGCTGGTCAATATCCTGATGGGGATGGTGCTGCTCGGCGAGCGCCAGAACCTGCTGCAAACCATTTCCATCGCTATCGCCGCCATTGCGATCGGTATCCAGGCGATCGGGTTGGGCAGCGTTCCCTTCATCGCGCTGGGGCTGGCACTATCCTTCGGATTCTATGGCTATTTCCGCAAGACCGCGCAGCTGGGGCCGGCGAGCGGGCTGTTTGCCGAGACGGCCATGCTGGTGCCGTTCGCGCTGGGCTATGTGGCCTTCAACATCATGACCTGGGGACCGGGCATACATGCCGACCCCTACCATTTTACCCTTATGGTGCTGACCGGTCCGGCGACGACGATTCCGCTGCTGCTGTTTGCCTTTGCGGTGCGACGGCTGCGGCTGACCACGATCGGGATGTTCCAGTATATCGCGCCGTCCATCCAGTTCGTGCTGGCGATCACGCTGTTTGGCGAGCACCTCAACGGCTTGCGCCTGCTGAGCTTCGCGCTGATCTGGGTCTCGCTGATGGTGTTCAGCTATGACAGCTTCCGCAGGCGTGGAAGGGCTGCTGCCTAGCGGCTTCTTTCACGGGGTCAGCTCGGCCAGGACGGCTTCCACTTCGGCCTTGTCGGAT
This sequence comes from Devosia sp., assembly GCA_036675975.1. Lineage (GTDB taxonomy): Bacteria > Pseudomonadota > Alphaproteobacteria > Rhizobiales > Devosiaceae > Devosia. The sequence continues at coordinate 51,204 of JAKFDU010000197.1, forward strand.
GCATCGGGCACCAGTTCCAGGTATTGCCGATAGCGCTCGGCGGCGCGCTCATTGCGCCCCGCCGCCTGTTGAACGCGTGCCAGCAGCAGCACCGCGGCGGGTTCGGCTGTCTCGGCATCGGCGAAGGGCGTGAGCCCATCGACGGCCTGCGCATAAAGCCCGAGGTCGAGCATTAGTTGGGCCCGCGCCGTGGCATAGTCGAGATTGGCGGGGTCGAGCGCGACCAGCTTGTCATAGTGTTCCGTGGCGCCCTCACGGTCGTTGCGCTCGAGCAGCAGTTCGGCCAGGGCCAGATGGGCCTCGACGCTGTCGGGCGTGTAGTCGGCCCAATCCTTGAACAGGCGTTCGGCGGCAGCGAGATCGCCGTCGGCGCGGTAGGCGCCGCCGAGCAGCCGCAGCGCATCGGCATGCCCGGGATCGAGATCGAGTGCCTCTTCCAGGTGGCCGATACCTTGATCGGTGCGGCCGAGCAGCAATTCAAGCTCACCCGCCCGTGCCAGCGGCATGGGGTCGACGGGGGCTTGTTCGGCCGCGGCGAGGAACGCGTCCACGGCCGCCTCGCGATCGCCTTTGGCCAGGGCAATTTCGGCGCGCGCAATGGGCAGGCCGGCGGCTTGCGGTTCCATCGCAACGGCTTCGGCGAGCGTGGCGTCGGCGCCGGCAAAGTCGCCGCTATCGGCGAGCGCCCGGGCAAGATTGATGCGTGCGAGGTTGAAGCCGCCGTCCAGCGCCAATGCCGCGCGGTAGTTGAGGATCGCCGTTTCCGCGTCATCGGCATTGTGGGCAATGTCGCCGAGCAGGTTATGTGCCCATTTGGCGTCCGGGTGATTGGCCACGGTCAGCCGTCGGGCCCGGCTCGCCGCACCCTCGGGGTCGGCCAAGGCGTGGGCCGCGATGGCGACAAAGGGATCGAGCACATCGAAGACCGAAGCGGCCGCGTCGCGGAAGTAGTCGGCCGCCGGACGGTCACCGATGGGCGGCAGGTCGATGATGTCGCTGGAGTTGCGGATAACGCGCAGGCGGAGCCGCTGACCTGATGGCGCGCAGTCGGCGGTGTCGCAGACGATCTCGCCGGCGATGTGGGTTTCGTGGAAACCAAAGAACTGCCGTATCTGCTGGGAGACGGAATCGAGGGAAATGCCGCTATCGGGCAAGGAGAATTCGACGCGCTGGCTGTCGGGTATGGCGACGATAGTAGCGCGGGCGACGCTGGCGCTCTGGGCGAATTCCTGCAGGCCGTCCCACAAGCGGTTGGCCGCCACCTCGGAGGTGAGGCCGCGATCCGCCAGTATCTGCGGCACGGCGATGGGTTCGATGACCACGGCATTGGTCGAGAATTGGCTGCCGATGGCCGGGATGAGCAGCAATATGGCGGCGAAGAAGCCGATGTTGATGAACATGGTGCGCAGGGTCGACGAGAACGCCTCGATCCTGGGAAGGGCGCCGTTGGGACCGGTCTCGCTCATGGGTCGGCCTGCGCCGGTTGGGTCGCGGCGGCGTCGAGGCCGTCGAGAATTTGGAGGAAGGTGGTGGCCTGGGGGGCATAGAGGCCGGTCTGGTCCACGTCGATGATGCGTTCGAAATCGCGGCGGGCAGCGTCGTTCTGCCCCGCCACCGCCAGCGTGGTACCGCGGGACATAAGCGGGGCGGGGTTGTAGGCGTCGAGCTCGATGGCGCGGTCTAGCCGTGCCAGTGCTTCTGGAACCCGCTCCAGCGCCAGCAGCAGCTTGCCGGCCTCGAACAGCATTTCTGGATCGTCCGGCGTCACCGACAGCCCCCGCTCGAAGGCCTCCAGCGCCAGAGCAGGCTGATCGGTCAGCATCAGGACGAAGGCATAGGTTGTGTGGGCGATGGTGTCGCCAGGTGCGTGTTGCGAGGCGGCGCGGAGCATGGGCAGGGCGCCAGCAAAGTCGCCGCGCGACAGGTAATCCTGCAGCAGCGCAGTTGTCGCCAGGATGTAGGACGGGTCAAGGGCCAGCGCCTGCGCGAACCAGCGGCGGGCCGCGTCGATATTGCCCCGTTCTTGTTCGAGCATGCCGATACGCGAAAAGTAGTGCGGGCTGGTTGGATCGAGCGCGGCCGCCTTCTCGAACAGGGCAATGGCGGCATCGCTATCACCGGAGGCGGCCGCCAGCTCGGCATAGCCCTCATAGGGCTTGGCATTTTGCGGCTGCTCGGCGGCAAGTTCGTCATAGATCTGACGAGCGGCGGCGGGATCACCGAGGCGCCGCAGGGCGCCGGCAAGATTGGCGCGCGCTATGCTGAATTTGGGATCGAGGGTGATGGCAGCCTGGTATTCGGGCCAGGCGGCGCGATCGTCGCCGCTCTCCGAGCGAATATTGCCGATGAGCAGGTGGGCCCATTTGGCGTCCGGGTGGCGCTGGCGAATCAGGCGCCGGGCGAGGGTCACCGCGCGCACCGGTTCAGCCGCCGAAACGGCCGCGATGGCCACGAACGGGTCAAGCCGCTGCAGGATTTCGGTGGCCGCGGCGGTGAAATAGGCGCGCGTGTCCTGGTTACCCACGGGGGGCAGGTCGATGACCTCACTCGTGCCCCGCAGCACGCGAAGGCGCAGCCGCATGCCTTCGGGCGCGCAACTTGCGTCAGCACAGATGAATTCGCCCGCAATGCGCGTCTGGTACACATTGAAGAATTGCCTGACCTGACGAACGATTGAGTCCATCGACAGGCCGACCTCGGGCACAGAAAACTGCACGCGCTGGCTGTCGGGGATGGCGTCGACACTGGCCTTGGAGGTGCGCGCCAGGGCATTGGCGTCTCGCAGGCCATCCCACAAGCGGCTGGCCATGACCTCGGGTGAAAGGCCGCGCTGAAGCAGGGCCTTGGGCACCGAAATTGGCTCAATCAGCACCGGATTGCGCAGGAACTGGCTGGCCAGCACCGGCAAAAAGATCAGGATGGCCAGCACGAAGGCGATATTGAGGATGACCTTGCGCAGTCGGGTCGAACTGCTCTCGAGCGAGGGCAGGGAGACACGGAGCCGGCGCTTGCGAGGCGGGGCCTCCGCTATTGCCGGCGCGGCCGGAGCCTGCCGCGGCGTCCGCTTGCGCGGCGCCGTGCCTTTGGCGGCGGGTTTGGCGGGCGCACGCGCCATCAACAGGTAACTCCAGCAATAGCCAGAGTATTAGTGGGGAAGCCGCCGGAATCAAAGGGGCACGACCGTGTCTTCGACAGGTCGTGCCACAGAAGTCGCGCTACTGTTTGACGGCGCTGTCCCAGTGCTCGTCGGCCTTGCCGTCGACGATTCGCCAGGTGTCATACCAAGTGGTCGTATAGGTCTTGGCCGGGTTCTTGGGGTCCTGCTCCTGGCGCACGGTCGCAACCGTCACCAGGTCGCCTTCGGCCGTCACGAAGACGACCGGAGTCGTGATCGTTTCGGGAATAGGCGATGGCGCGAGCTTGAGGGTTTCGGTGAAGAACTGCACCACCGTATCGCGACCCGAGGGGACATTGGGATTGTGTTGCAGGTAGCGTTCGCTCAGGAACTGGTCGGCGAGATCCCAGTGGTTGGCTTCCAGCAGGTCGCGGACGATGTGGTAGACCACCTGCTTGTTGGCGTGCAGTTGCGGGTCGCTGCTGGTGAACAGTTCCTCCTTGTCGGTCGCGGCGACTACCGCCTCCTGCGCGTGGACGGTTGAAGCCATGGGTGCCGCCACCGCCATGGCCAGCGCCAGCACGGTTCCTGCAAGTTTTGTCCTCATCGTCGATATCCTTTGTTCGGGCCTTCGAAGGCTGAAATAGGCGGCACGCCGCGAGCCCGGCAAGAAGGCACCAGCAGCGACAATAGGCACCCGCGGGTAACCCTGTCGGGTCAGGCGCTTGCGCCATGCCCGGCGCGGATCACCTCGACCATCTTGTCGAACGTCGCGCCGAATGGAGACCCCTCGCGCCAGACCAGCGACAGCAGCCGACCGGCGCCGGGGGCGACCAGGTCGTGGATGGCGATGCGTGGATCGGTCGCCTCCTTGCGCAGGGCAATGCGCGGCAACAGGGTCACGCCCTGACCGTTGGCGACGAATTCGACAATGGTGGACAGCGAGGTGGCCGCAAAGGTGCGGGCCGGGTCGTTGCCGAGGCGACAGGCGGCAATGGCCTGGTCGCGGAAGCAGTGACCTTCGTCGAGCAGCAGGATGCGCTCGGGGGACAGGCTGGCCAGCGATACCGGCGCCGAGGTGTCCTCGCTGCTTGCCGTAGCCAGGACGAAAGGGTCCGCGAAGAGCGTGCGGCTCACGAGCCTGGGACCATTGTCGGGTGCGGCAGTGCCGATCAGGGCAACATCGAGATTGCCATCGACCAGGCCCGATATCAGCGCCTCGGTGCGATTCTCGCTGACCGTAAAATCGACGCCGGGCAGGTCTCGGACCAGGGCCGGGAAGATCGCGGGCAGCAGGTAGGGCGCAACAGTGGGGATCAGGCCGAAGCGGACGGGACGGTCGGGTCGTCCGTTGTGGCCGAGGACGAAGGAATCGAGGGTTTCAGCCCGCTTGATGACCTCCTGCGCCAGGGTGATGAATTCGCGCCCGAATGGGGTCAGCCGTATGCCGCTTCGCAGCCGGTCAAAAAGGGGCGTCCCGCACTGGCCTTCCAGCGCCAGGATCTGCTGGGACAGCGCCGGCTGCGAGATGGCGCAGGCCTCGGCAGCTCGTCCGAAATGGCCGCTGCGGGCCACGGCGAGGGCATATTGCATCTGCTTGAGGGACACACCCACGATAACTTCTCCCTATCAACGTTGGAAGAATTATCGATTGGTCTAATGAATGTCATCCTCCTATAAAGCGACAACTGCAGACAGGAGCCGACCGATGGACGACATGCCCTCCTCAAACCCCCATGATGAAAAGCCTGCCGGCCAGTGCCCGGTCAACCATGGCGGCGGCGCCGCTGCCGGGGGCGGACGCGGACGGGGACGCGGCAATCGTGACTGGTGGCCGCATCAGCTCGACTTGAGCATGCTGCACCGCAATTCGTCGCTGTCCGATCCATTGGGGCCGGACTTCGACTATGCCGAGGTGTTCAGCAAGCTGGACCTCGAGGCGGTGAAGGCCGACCTGCGCCAGGTGATGACCGACTCGCAGGATTGGTGGCCGGCGGATTTCGGCCATTATGGCGGCCTGTTCATCCGCATGGCCTGGCACAGCGCCGGCACCTATCGCATCACCGATGGTCGCGGTGGCGCAGGGCAGGGCCAGCAGCGTTTCGCGCCGCTCAATTCCTGGCCCGACAATGCCAATCTCGACAAGGCCCGCCGCCTGATCTGGCCGATCAAGCAGAAATACGGCAATGCCATCTCCTGGGCCGACCTGATGATCCTGACCGGCAATGTGGCGCTGGAATCGATGGGTTTCCGGACGTTCGGCTTTGCCGGTGGGCGCGCCGATGTGTGGGAGCCCGAGGAGCTGTTCTGGGGGCCGGAAGGCACCTGGCTGGGCGACGAGCGCTATTCGGGCGAGCGCCAGCTCTCCGATCCCCTTGGCGCCGTGCAGATGGGCCTGATCTACGTCAATCCCGAAGGCCCGAACGGCAATCCCGACCCGGTCGCGGCGGCACGCGACATTCGCGAGACCTTCAGCCGCATGGCGATGAACGACGAGGAAACCGTGGCGCTGATCGCCGGCGGCCACACCTTCGGCAAGACCCATGGCGCCGGTGATCCGTCGCTGATCGCGGCCGAGCCCGAGGGGGCGGACCTCGAAGACCAGGGGCTGGGCTGGAAGAGCAAGTTCGGCTCCGGCCTGGGCAAGGACTCCATCACGTCAGGACTCGAAGTGACCTGGACGCAGACGCCGACGCGCTGGAGCTACTATTTCTTCGCGAACCTGTTCGGCTACGAGTGGGAACTGACCACCAGCCCGGCCGGGGCCAAGCAGTGGGTCGCCAAGACCGACGACTTCAACGTTCCCGACGCCTTCGACCCCACCAAGCGGCATCGACCGACCATGCTGACGACCGACCTGTCGCTGCGCTTCGACCCGATATACGAGAAGATCTCACGCCGGTTCCTCGAGAATCCCGACCAGTTCGCCGACGCCTTTGCCCGTGCCTGGTTCAAGCTGACGCATCGCGACATGGGTCCCAAGGTCCGTTATCTCGGCCCGGAAGTGCCGGCCGAGGACCTGATCTGGCAGGACGTCATTCCCGCCGTGGACCATGAGCTGGTCAATGACGCCGATATCGCCACGCTCAAGGACATGATCGCGCGGTCGGGCCTGACGGTGCCCGAACTGGTGGGCACCGCCTGGGCGTCGGCCTCGACCTTCCGTGGCTCGGACAAGCGGGGCGGGGCCAATGGCGCCCGTATCCGCCTTGCACCGCAGAGGGACTGGGAGGTCAACAAGCCAGAGCAACTGGCCAGGGTGCTTGGCGTTCTCGAATCCATCCAGGGCCAGTTCCAGGCCGGGGGCAAGCGGGTATCGCTGGCCGATCTGATCGTCCTCGCTGGTGGCGTGGGCATCGAGATGGCGACCAGGGCGGCGGGGCAGGACATTGTCGTGCCGTTCACGCCCGGTCGCATGGATGCCTCGGCGGAACAGACCGACGTGCTGTCGTTCGCTGCGCTCGAGCCGCGGACCGATGGTTTCCGCAACTATCTCAGCCATCGCCGCTTCATGGAGCCGGAAGAGGCGCTGGTCGATCGTGCGCAGCTGCTGCGTCTTACCGGGCCGGAAATGACGGTGCTGGTGGGCGGGCTGCGCGTGCTCAATGTGGGCGTCAACGAGCATGGCGTGTTCACCGACCGCCCGGGCACGCTCAGCAACGACTTCTTCCTCAACCTGCTCAGCATGGCCACCCAGTGGCAACCAAAGGCTGGTGAAGAGGGGATTTATGAAGGCCGTGACCGCAGGACCGGGGCGCTGAAGTGGACCGCGACACGGGTGGACCTCATCTTTGGCTCGCATTCGCAATTGCGGGCGCTGGCCGAGGTCTATGGCCAGTCCGATTCGGCGCCAAAATTCACCCGCGACTTCGTTGCCGCCTGGGTCAAGGTGATGAACGCGGATCGCTTCGACCTGCGCTGAGCCGCGGATATCCGGACGAACGAGGCCCTGGAGTGGCGCTCCGGGGCCTTTTCCTTGCGTCATTCCGTTAAAATTTGAATCAATTGTCCTGTCCGGCCTTCAGGGGCCGCAAGAAGGTGGCTGCGCATCGTCAGGCTCCAGATTTGCGGCAGAAGCCGGGAGAACAGGCGAATGAACGAGCTTGATGATGGCCAGCGGGCGTTTTCCAGTTTCCGCGTGCTGAACGGCGACGACAATCACTCCGAGCGTGAGCAACTGTTCCGCAACATGGCGCAGCTGTTCAGCTATGTCTCGGACCGCTGCGACGACGAGCAGGTTGCCCAGTATGACGAAGTGCTCTGCCAATTGGCCGAACTGGTCGAGGTGGAAGCACGAGCCCATGTGGCCAAGCTGCTGGCGCCGCTCGAGCGCGCGCCGGGCACTGTGGTGGTCAAGCTGGCCAATGACGACATTGAGGTCGCCAAGCCTCTGCTCGAATTCTCCAACGTGCTGAGCGATGACGACCTGATCGATATCATCAGCCGTCTTAGCGAAGAGCATCGCGTGGCCATTGCTGGCCGGGCCAATGTGCCCGAACGGGTCGGCGAGGCCATCGTCGAGCACGGGGACACCCCGTCGGTGGTGCGGCTGGTGCGCAATTCCAACGCCGAATTCGACAAAGCAACGCTCGAAAAGCTCGTGGAACGCGCGACGCGCGATACCGAGCTTGCCGCCGACCTGCGAAACCGGCCGGAAATCGACTGGAAATCGCTGCGCGGCGAGATCGATTCGGTGGCATCAAAGGTGCTGGAGACGCTGGGCGAGGTCGACAAACGTTTCGACCCGGTGGCGGCCGGCAAGGTCAATGCGGTGGTCTATAACCGCATGCGCAACCGCGCCGGCTTCTCGGCCACCGAGTGGAAGGTTGCCTATAACCAGGTCAAGGCGCTGAGTGATCGCAAGCAGCTCGACGACCGGGCGCTGACCCGGTTTGCCCGCTTCGGCTACGGCCACCATGCGGCAGCGGCGCTCACCGTCATCCTGCATGTGGCGCCGGAAGTCTTCGTCAAATGGCTGGCCAGCCAGGACTATGTCGCGATCACCGTGGCGCTCAAGGCGGCGGGTCTCTCGCCAGACCTGTTCGAAGCCACGGTGGCAACGCTGCCCTGGCGTGACCTGCCCTCCGACGCCGACAAGAAGATGGTCGTCAGCCGCTTCGAAGCCATCGATAAGGACGAAGCGATTGGCATTTTCGAACTCTGGCGCGCCCATTCCTTTCGCAAACGTGCGGTTAGCGAAGAACGCTCTGCGATGAGCGCCTGAGCGCTCGCTTCTTACCCGCCGCGCATCACCCTCGGGCCCAGTCCGAGGGTTTTCCTTTGAGCCCTCAGTCTCTTCCTCCCCCGTGTGGGGAGGGATCAAGGGTTGGGGGGCCGCACACGCTGTGCTCGACGTACCCCACCCGACCCTTCGGGGCCACCCTCGCCAAAGGGGGGGGAAGGTGCTGACTGATGACACGGGAGCACACCACGCATCACATCCCCCTAGACCTCTTCCAACGCTTGATATAAAGATATCTTTATATCTCGTGAGGGGCGTATGGCGGAGCTGGACGAACTGGTGGGCGTGCTCAAGGCGGCGGGCGAGGGCACGCGGCTGCGCCTGCTGGCGCTGCTGGCCGATGGCGATCATTCGGTCAAGGATCTGACCGAAATCCTCAAGCAAAGCCAGCCCCGCGTATCGCGTCACCTCAAGCTCTTGGCTGATGCCGGCCTGATCGAGCGCAATGCCGAAGGCGCCTGGGCCTATTATGGCCTGGCGCAGGAGGGCGATGGCGCCGCGCTGGCGCAATGGCTGATCGAGCGGGTGGACGACAGCGACCAGGAACGCCGCCGCGACATCGAGCGGCAGGAGGCGGTGCGGACCAGCCAGCAGGCCCGGGCGAGGGAGTATTTCGCCAAGGTGGCCAGCAGTTGGGATCTGCTCAAGACGCTGCATGTTCCCGAAGAGGCGGTGGAAGCCGCGGTGGTAGCTGCCCTCGAAGGCCGACGCGTTGACACGCTCATCGATCTGGGCACGGGCACTGGCCGAATGCTCGAAGTGCTGTCGGGGTCGTACAAGCGTGGCATCGGCATCGATTCGAGCCGCGAGATGCTGGCGGTGGCGCGGTCGCGGCTGGCGACATCGGGTATCACCCATGCCCAGGTGCGGCTGGGTGATATTGGTGATGTCGACCTTGCAGCAGGGCCGGCCGACGTGATCGTCATCCATCAGGTGCTGCATTATTTTGACGATCCGGGCCGCATGCTGGCGCAGGCGAGACGCCTGCTGAAACCCGGTGGCGAGATGATCATCGTCGACTTTGCCCCGCACGACCTCGAATTCCTGCGCAGCGAGCATGCCCATCGGCGGCTTGGTCTGTCGCAGAGTCAGATGAGCGGCTGGGCCGCGACTGCCGGCCTCACGGTCGAGGCAGTGCGCGAGTTTCCCAGCCAGACCAACGAACGTGGCCTGACGGTTTGCCTATGGCGCCTCAGCGATAAGACCTGAACGGATAGACCCATGCTTGACGACAACCTCCGCGCCAGCCGGCAAACTGCGCAACATCGGCCCGATCTGCAGATTTCCTTCGAATTCTTCCCGCCCAAGACTGACGTCATGGAGGAGAAGTTCTGGGATACGGTGCATAAGCTGGCGCCGCTGAAGCCGCGTTTCGTTTCGGTGACCTATGGCGCCGGCGGCTCGACGCGCGAGCGCACGCTGCGCATGGTCAGCCGCATCAAATCCGAGACTGGCGTCGATGCCGCGGCGCACCTGACCTGTGTCGGGGCAACGCGGGACGAGGTTGATGCAGTAGTGCGTGGATACAAGGATGCCGGCATCAACCGCATCGTCGCGCTACGCGGCGATCCGCCGGAGGGCGTAGGCCAGCCGTTCACGCCCCATCCCGAGGGGTACCAGAATGCGGCTGACCTGGTGGGCGGCTTGCGGCGGATCGGCGACTTCGACATTTCCGTCGCTGCCTATCCCGAAAAGCACCCGCAAAGCGCGGATTGGCAGACCGAGATCGACAATCTTAAGCGCAAGATCGATGCCGGTGCCGACCGGGCCATCACCCAGATGTTCTTCTCGAACGCCGACTATCTGCGCTATGTCGAGCGTGCCCGAGCGGCGGGCATTACCGCGCCGATCGTGCCCGGCATCCAGCCGATCCACAGCTTCAAGCAGATCGCCAACTTCGCCTCGCGTTGCGGCACCTCCATCCCGGCCTGGCTGGCCGAACGGTTCGAGGGGCTCGACGAGGAGCCCGAGACTCACGCGCTGGTGGCTTCAGCCGTCGCTGCCGAGCAGGTGACCGAACTGCTGGACGAGGGCGTGACCGAGTTCCACATCTATACCCATAACCGTTCGCCGCTGGCGTTGGCGCTGGCGCGCATCCTGGGACGTCGCCCCGAGCAGTTAGGGAGCTATCTCGGCTGATCTTAACCTTGCATTCACCATGATCTGGTGCCATCAGCACGCGGCCCGCGCTGCAGGAAGCTGAGTAAGCGTCGTTCAGGTTCCGTTCAGCTGGCGGGCAGCATTGCTGGCAAGGTGCGCCATTTTCACAAAATGGCCACGAAAATCCGGCTCTTTCGCCTATCGCGGGTGGAGCAAATCGGGACGCAGGAACCATGAACATCGACCGTCGCATCACCAATGGCCTGGCTTGGGCCGGGGTTCTTCTCGTTGTTGGCGTACCCACGGCAGACCTGCTGTCGGCGCAGTTCCTTGGGGGCCCGGCTGTGCCCGATCAGGCACAAATCGCCGTGATCGAGCCGATTGTTGCCCCCATACCCGCCCCGCTCAGCCAGCGCCCCGCCGCGCCAGTCGTGAAGCCGGCAACGCAGGTTGCGACTGTGGTGCCCGCCAAGCCAGCGGCCACGCCCGTGAAGCCGGCCGCCGCTCCAGCGTCGCAGACTGCTGATGCCGTCGGTGCCTTCCTGCAATCGGGCCGGCAGATGCCCAGCTACATTACTGGCGCCGATGTGCCCGCGGCGCCCGCTCAGGTCGCCGCGACCACGCCGACGCGCGCCCTGATCACCACGACGCCAGTGACCCAGCCGGCCGCGGTCGATCCGATCGAAGTGGCTTCGATCGCGCCGCAGAAGGTCGCGCCGACGCCCATGCCGTTGTCGATGCGGCCCGAGCCGGTCGCGGTGGCGCTGGTGCGCGATCCGGTGGTGATTCCGCCGGGCCTGACGCCAGCAGAGCCAGCCTTGATCGTGCGGCCGCCAGCCAATGTCACGGCCGCCGATCTCCAGGATTGGGAGGCCGGGCCGCTGGCCGACTTCCTGGCTCAGCGGCAGGGCAACGCTTCCGATCAGGCCGTCGATGCCGACGGGTTCTTTCTCGACGAGGGCCCCAACCGGCCACGGCGCGACCGCATTATCGCGCGCGAAATCGAACCCTTCTTCCTCTTCGCCGATTAGGCGAAGAGCGGCCATGCGCCGCTGGCGGTAGACCACGCGTCCGACACTCGTTATTGTCCGCGGTCCTGATATCGGGCAGGGCGCCTGCTCGATTCCCTCATGAGGCGCAGCCGGTACCATTGCATGCGCGAGCCCGAAGAGAAGATCGACATGTGGCAGAGACTGGGCGACTTCGTCGGCTCGTTCAGCCAGCGCACGGGCCTGGCGGGATCGCTGGTCAATGCGCTCGACCCCGATAACTGGTTGCCAGGCGGGCGCGATGCCGCCTTCACCCTGGCGCTGATCGCGCTGGCGGCCAAGATGGCCGTGGCAGACGGCGCGGTAACGGCGTCCGAAGAGCGGGCGTTCCGTGCCACGGTTGAAATCGCTGCCGGCCACGAAGAGCAGGTGGCGCGGGTGTTCAACCTCGCCAAGCAGGATGTGGCCGGCTACGACGCCTATGCCCGCAAGGTCACGCGCTTCTTCGCCGACAGCCCCGATACGCTCGAGCATGTGCTCGACAGCCTGTTCTACATCGCCACGGCCGATGGCCTGGTGCACGAGGCGGAGCTCGAATATCTCAAATCCATCAGCGATATTTTCGGCTTTGACGATGTGCGTTTCGAGCAGATGGCCAGCCAGCATGTGCAGCTGGAGGCCGGTATCGACCCGTATGCGGTGCTGGGCCTGGCGCATAATGCGCCGGCTGACGAGATCCGCCGGGTGTATCGTTCGCTCGTGGCCGAGCACCACCCCGACCGGCTGATAGCCAAGGGGGTGCCCGAAGACCTGATCGATGTGGCTACCGCAAGGATGAAGTCGATCAACCTCGCCTATCAGGCGCTGACCAAGCCCAAGCAGACCCCGTTACTGACCGCCGATCCCGCCAGCGCTTGACGCGGGGGCGCGTAACTCACTACATCACGCCCAGCCAGTTGACCGGGTGGCCGCTGGCAGTGGGGTAACCTGCTGCTGGAGGAAAGTCCGGGCTCCATCGAAACACGGTGCCGGATAACGCCCGGCGAGGGCGACCTCAGGGAAAGTGCCACAGAAAGTAAACCGCCGGCCTTCGGGCAGGTAAGGGTGAAAGGGTGCGGTAAGAGCGCACCGCGGACCTGGCAACAGGGACGGCACGGTAAACCCCACCGGGAGCAAGACCAAATAGGGATGACGCGGGGCTTCGGCCCCAGCCGGTTTTGAGGCCAGATCATCCGGGTTGGTTGCACGAGGCGCCTGGCAACAGGCGTCACAGATGAATGGCCGCCACGTCCGTGTCGCAAGGCGCGGGCCCTACAGAACCCGGCTTACAGGTCAACTGGCTGTTGATTTCCGGGCGCTCCACAGGCTTGTGGTTCGGGGAAGCCCACATCGCTCAAATTCCGTCGGAGCCAAGGCGCATTGATGTGCGCTTCGCGGTCTCGCCGACGCAAGTCCGCTATTTGCGACTATATGTATAGAAAACTTGACACCATGTCGACTTTATCATACCACTGCTGTCAGCAACCACGCTTGGCCGGAGTGCCCCAGGATGACTTTCAAAGAAATGAACGCAGCCGTGATGCTGCTTGGAGCCGTGGTGATATCGGCCTGGGTGCTGAAGGATGCGATCGGGGATCCGACGCTGACCCTCGCCTCTGTGGCTACCCGGCTGTGCTGGGCGATCCTGGCGTCGATCGTCTTCAACATCGTGGCGATCATCGTCTTCACCATCCTGATCAGTATCGCGCAGGGGCGGGAGTTCAGGGATGAGGTTGCCGATGAGCGGGATCGGCTGGTGGGCGCCAAGGCGATGCGCAATGCGTATGTGGTGGCGTCGCTGGCCGGGCTTGCTGCGCTGATCGTGTGGGCGCTGGGCTATGAGGTGACGACGGGCGTCTATGTGCTGTTTGGCGGGCTGATGCTGGCCGGGGCCGTCGATGCCGGCTCGCAGCTGGTCTATTACCGGATCGGCTAGACCGATGGGCAAGGGACAGCCGGGCATAACCAACACCATCCGCACGCTGCGTTTCCATGCGGGGGAGATGACGCAGGCGGCGCTGGCCGAGAAGGTCGGGGTCACCCGGCAGACCATCGTCGCCATTGAGCAGGGACGCTATTCGCCCTCGCTGGAAGTCGCCTTCCGCATCGCGGCGGCGTTCGGTGTGCCGATTACCGAGGTGTTCAACTGGCAGGCGGTGGATTAGAGCGCCTGCAAGGTCCGGGTGACCAGTTCCGGACGGGCTCAGTATTCGACCCGGCTTTCGTCGGTCTTCACGACCATCGAGGTGCAGGCGATGACAGTCACCAAGGATGGATTTTCGGCCACATATGACGTTTTGCCGCCCCTGCCGATCACCGAGCCATTGACGTTGCCACCTGCCGGGAAGATCGGCGAGACATCATTGTACAGCGAGTGAAAGAGGACTTCCTGTCCCTCACTCCAGTAAGTGGCGCTGGCGATGAAATCGTACAGATCGACATCGAGATTGTTGGTGAGGATGTAGTCGATCCGCACGGCGTCGTCGCCATGCTCAGGCGCGGGGGTAGCGGTCCACGACTTGACGGTGATCGGATCGGGACTGCCTTCGCTGCATGCCGGCTCCTGGGCCAGCGTGGGCGTTATTGCCGCCAGAGAGGCGGCGAGGACCACACATGCACCGATACGAACCATGACAGCACCGATCAATTGCAGGACTGCCAGACGTTGCGCGGATCGGGCCGCGGCGTCAAGCCAACGGGGTGCCGCCAGGAATTGGTCTCCAAACCGCTAATGGGAAACAGAATCTTAAGCGTCGTGACGCAAACTGGCGGGAAGTTTACGAACCGGCTTTTCCGCTGGGAGTGGAGTAGTGGCCTTTATGGGCAAGCGTTCCGTGCCCGAAACCAGTCCCAATGCTGGCCCGCACGTTCCTGTCCTGCTGGACGAGGTTCTCGCGGCTTTGTCGCCGCTATCAGGCAAGCGCGTGGTCGATGGCACCTTTGGGGCCGGTGGGTATTCACGGGCGCTGCTTGAGGCCGGAGCCGTTGTTATCGGCATCGACCGTGACCCCAGCGTCAAGCCGTTTGCCGATGCGCTGAAGGCCGAATTCGAGGGCCGCTTCATCTTCGTGCCCGGCACGTTTTCCGAGCTTGATACGCTCGCCGCAGAGCATGGGCCCATCGATGGCGTGGTGCTCGACATTGGCGTGTCGTCGATGCAGCTCGACCAGGCCGAGCGGGGCTTTTCCTTCATGCGCGAAGGGCCGCTCGACATGCGCATGAGCGGGGAGGGCGAAAGCGCGGCGGATCTCGTCAATACGCTCGATGCCGAGCCGCTGGCCAACCTGCTCTATGCCTTTGGCGAGGAACGCAAGTCGCGCCGCATCGCCCAGTTCATCGTGGCGGCCCGCGAGACGGCGCCGATCACTACGACGCTGGAACTGGCCCGGATCATCGAAAAGGCCATCGGGCGGAAGCCGGGTGATCCGCATCCGGCAACGCGCTCATTTCAGGCTCTGCGCATCGCCGTCAATGGCGAATTCGACCAGCTGGTCGAGGCGCTGTTTGCCGCCGAGCGGCTGCTGACGGAGGGCGGGCGGCTGGTTGTCGTTACCTTCCATTCGCTGGAAGATCGCATCGTCAAACGCTTCTTCGACCCCGACAAAGGCGGACCGGCGCAATCGCGGCACTTGCCGCAGGTGGTGACTGACGCGAAGCGCTGGGTTGATGTCGCCAAGGCGGTCAAGCCCGGCGAGGCCGAGATCGGCCGCAATCCGCGAGCCCGTTCATCCATCCTGCGCGTGGCGACCCGTTCCGACGCGGCGGCGCGACCGGTGCGTTTCGACGGCCTCGGCGTGCCCCAGGTGCGGGGCGCCCCATGATCCGCAACCTCAACATCCTCTTGATCTTTACCAGCGTGCTGATGCTATCGGGCGTCTATGCGCTCAAGTTCGCCATCGAAAATACCGCCAGCGAACGCACGGCGCTGATCGCCCAGATCGACAGCCAGGAGGGCCAGCTGTCGCTGCTCAAGGCTGACGAGGCGGTGTTGAGCCAGCCCGGTCATATCGAGCCTATCGTCCGCCGGCACGAGCTGGCGCTGGCCATTGCGCCGGTGAAACAGGAACAATTCGGCGCTTTTGCCGACCTGCCCATGCGGCCAGCCAAGCCCAATTCGTCGGCCATGGACTCGCTGTTTGAATCGCTCGAATCCGGCATCGACCCCATCGACGCGATCCTCGAACTGGAGGGCATCGAATAATGGCCGTCGCGACCGAGGATTTCGGGCCCACCATTTCGCTGGACGGCGGTCGCAAGGCGCGCGGCAACCTCACGCAGAACCGCATCCGCTGGATGGTGCTGGCGCTGGTGCTGGGCTTTGGCCTGGTGGGCGGGCGGCTGGTGCAATTAGGCATGGTGGTGCCGGATTCCACTATCGAGGGGCAGGCGCGCGACGTGATCACGGCAACGCGCCCGCCGATCCTCGATCGCAACGGGCTCGAAATGGCCGTGGATATCCGCGTGCCGTCGCTCTATGCCGAGCCGCGCCGTATCATCGACGTCGAGGAAGCGGTGCGCGAGCTCCGCACCGTGCTGCCCGAGCTCGACGAGGCCTGGCTGCGCACACGGCTGAGCGGCGACAAGGGCTTTGTCTGGGTGCAGCGCGAGCTTTCCCCGGCTATCCAGGAAAAGGTGATGCGGCTGGGCATTCCAGGCATCGACTTCATCACCGAATCCAAGCGCTTCTATCCTGGTATGACCGAGGCCAGCCACATTCTGGGGTCGACCAATATCGACAACCAGGGCATTGCCGGCATCGAGCGGCATATGGATGGCGAGGATGTGGCGCTGCTGCAGGAATTGGGCCTGGCGCGCGGCAATGCGCTGGCGCCGGTTGAACTCTCAGTCGACATGCGCGTGCAGCATGTGATGCACGAACAATTGGTCGATGCCTTGACCCGCTACCGGGCCGTCGCGGCGGCTGGCGTGATGGTGGACGTCCATACCGGCGAAGTCATCGCCCTGGCCTCGCTGCCCGATTTCGATCCCAACGAGCCTGCCAGCGCCCTGGTCAAAGACAGCTTCAACCGCATCACGGCGGGCATTTTCGAGCCGGGCTCGATCTTCAAGACCGTCACCATGGCCGGCGCGCTCGATAGTGGCATGGTTAGCATTACCGACCAGTTCGATGCCCGCTTCGGTGTTCGCTTCGGCCGCTTCACCATTGACGACTTCCACGGCAAGCACCGCATCCTGACCCTGCCGGAGGTGTATAAATACTCCTCCAATATCGGTACGATCCGCGTCATGCAGGCCATGGGCAAGGACAATTACCGCGCCTTCCTTACCCGCATGGGGTTCGACCAGCGCGTACCGTTCGAGCTGCCGGAAATGCGCCTGCCTAGCGTGCCCAAGGAATTCTCGGAGGTCGGCGCGGCCACGGCCGCCTTCGGCCACGGCCTCTCTGTCTCACCGCTGCACATGGTCACGGCTTACGCTGCCTTCGTCAACGGCGGCAATTATATCGCCCCCACGCTCTATCGCCGCGACCAGGCCGAAGCCGAACTGCTCTATCGGCGCGTATTGCAGCCCCAGACCAGCGCCTATATCCGCTATCTCATGCGCCTCAATGCGATCGACTCAGGTGGCTCGGGCACACGCATGAACAAGCAGGCACTGGGCTTCCGCGTCGGCGGTAAGACCGGCACGGCTGAAAAAGTCGTCAATGGCGGCTATTCTTCCAGCGTCGTCACCAATTTCTTCGGTTCGGCCTTTCCGATGGACAATCCGCGCTATGCGATGATCATCATGGTAGACGAGCCCGAGGCGGAAAACGCGCAATCGGGCACGACGGCCGGCTGGAATGCCGGCGAGGTTACCGGCCGCATCATACAGCGCGTCGCGCCGATGCTGGGCATTGCCCCTGATTTCTCCGAGGTTCTTGACCAGAACCTCGTCCCGCAAGCTCTCAGATAGATCTGATCCAGAAGGATTTGCCGCCGTGTCACTCAGTGTAACACAACTGCTCGAAGGCTCTGGTGCCCGCCCCAAGAAGGGCCTGGGCGCCGTGTTCGGGCTCAATTCGGACAGCCGGCGCATCGAGCCCGGCGACATCTTCTTCGCCCTGCCGGGGCACAATGTGCATGGTAACCAGTTCGTGGCCGATGCGGTCAAGCGCGGAGCGCTGGCGATCATCAGCGACACGGCGCCGGTGGGCGATCCCGGTGTTCCCGTTATCATCGTCAAGGACGTGCGCGCCGCCTATGCCCGCGCCGCGTCGCGTGTGTTTGAGCCGCAGCCGGAAATCACCGTCGCGGTGACCGGCACCAATGGCAAGACCTCGGTCGCATCGTTCGTGCGCCAGATCTGGCATTATGCCGGCATTCCTGGCGCCAGCGTGGGTACGCTGGGCGTCGACACGGCAACCCGCCATATCGATGGCAGCCTGACGACGCCGGATTCGCGCACGCTGCACCAGTCGATGCGGGCGCTCAAGGCGCAGTCTATCGACCATGTGGCGCTGGAAGCGTCGAGCCACGGCCTGGATCAGAGGCGTCTCGACGGCATGCATTTCGAGGCGGTGGCCTTCACCAATCTCAGCCGCGACCATCTCGACTACCACAAGGACATGGACGCTTATCGCAATGCCAAGCTGCGCCTGTTCACTGACCTGCTGGTCGATGGCGGTGCCGCGGTGGTCAATGTGGATGACCCGGAATACGAGCCGTTCATGTTCGCGGCGCTGGGTGCCAGCGCGACCCTGCTGACCGTGGGGCGTGAGGGGGCCTATATCGAAGTGCTCGATATCAAGCCGGAAGGCTATGGCCAGCGCGTCGTGGTGCGCCATGTCGGCGAGAAGCTGAGCTTCCACCTGCCGCTGACCGGCGAATTCCAAGTGTCCAACGCAATTGTGGCGGCGGCTCTGGCGATGTCGAGCGGCGTCGATAAGGCCCAGGCCTTCCCGGCGCTCAGCGAGCTGGTGGGCGCCAAGGGACGGCTCGAACTGGTCGCCGAGCATAATGGCGCGGCGGTGTTCGTCGACTATTCGCACACGCCTGATGCGCTCAAGACTGCACTCAATGCGCTGCGCCCCTATGCCAAGAACAAGTTGACGGTGGTCTTCGGTTGCGGCGGCGATCGGGACAAGGGCAAGCGCCCCCAAATGGGCGCAATCGCCAGCGAGCTTGCCGATATTGTCATCGTGACCGACGACAATCCACGCACCGAAGACGCCCAGACCATCCGCGGAGAAATCCTGGCGGCGGCCAAGGGCGCCAAGGAAATCGCCGACCGTAAGGCCGCCATCATCGAGGCGGTCAAGGGGCTGAAGGCGGGCGATGTCCTGCTTATTGCGGGCAAGGGCCACGAGGATTACCAGATCGTCGGCACGACGAAGACGCATTTCTCCGACCATGAAGTGGTGGCGGAGGCGATCAAGGGGTAGGCATTTGGACGAGCCTCAGCCACGGTGCCACACCTAGTCATGATCAAGCCTCTCTACACAATCGAAGCCATTCTTGCCGCCACTGGCGGTTCGACCGACCTCGACCCCGCTACGCCTATCAATTCCATCTCCATCGATTCCCGCGAACTGGGCCCGGATGCGCTGTTTGTCGCCATCAAGGGCGACCGTTTCGACGGGCATGACTTCGTCGAAAAGGCATTGGAGAACGGCGCCGTCGCGGCGCTGGTCAGTCGGGGCGAAGGCGAGCGTCGCGTGGTCGTGCCCGACGCGCTCGAGGGCCTGCGCGATCTCGGCCGCGCTGCACGTACCCGCAGTCGGGCCATCGTGGTCGGCGTCACCGGCAGCGTCGGCAAGACGACGACCAAGGAAGCCATCCGCGTGGTGTTCGAGGCGGCGGGGGAAACCCATGCCTCGATCAAGAGCTTCAACAATCATTGGGGCGTGCCGCTGATGCTGGCGCGTTTCCCTGAAGATGCGCAGTTCGGTGTGTTCGAGATGGGCATGAGCGCGCCCGACGAAATCCGGCCACTGGCCCAGTTGGTGCGTCCGCATATTGCGGTCATAACCACCATTGCTGCGGCACACCTCGAAGCCTTCGGCTCGCTTGACGGCATCGCCAGGGCCAAGGCTGAAATCTTCGCCGGCCTCGAAGCCGGGGGTACGGCCGTGCTCAATGCCGATCACCCACAACTGGGCGTGCTGCTCGACGAGGCCAATGCCGCTGACGTCGCCAATATCGTCACCTATGGCGAGGCGCGTGGCGCGGACTGGCAGATTGTCGATGTCGAAACTGCAGCCGATCGAGGCTTTGCCACGATCGAACATGATGGCGAGCGCTATGCGCTGGTGCTGAATGTGCCCGGCCGCCACATGATCGCCAACGCCACAGCGGCGCTGGCCGTGGCGCATCTTGCCGGCATCGAGCCCGATGTGGCGCTGCGGGCACTGGCGGGCTTTGGCGCGCAGCCGGGACGCGGACAGCGGCTAATGCTGGGACCACCGGACAAACCGCTACTGCTGATCGATGAAAGCTACAATGCCAACACCGCCTCGATGACGGCGGCGCTAGACGTGTTCGCCGCGCAGGCCGCGCCAAACGGGCGAAAGGTGGTGATCCTGGGTGACATGCTCGAGCTGGGGCCGCAGTCAGCCAGCCTGCATGCGAGCCTCGCCCCAGCTGTCACCGCATCGGGGGCCGAGCGCATCTATCTGGTCGGCGCCGAGATGGCGGCGCTGGCCGCGGCCCTGGGCCCGAGCCGTGTTGCCCGCCATACACAGACAACCGCTGAGATCGCGGACGTCGTGCTCGATGACCTTGCCTATGGCGACGCAGTTATGGTCAAAGGGTCCAACGGCGTGGGGCTCGCTGATATCGTCAACAAGATCCGCAAACGGTTCGAAGACAACTGATCCCACCCAACGAGGACTCTTCGGTTTATGCTGTATTTTCTCGGCCAGCTCGGTGAAGCGTTCGCGGCCTTCAACGTCTTCCGCTACATCACTTTCCGCACGGCGGGCGCGGTTGTTACGGCGCTGTTCTTCGTGTTCCTGTTCGGGCCGGGAATGATCGCGATGCTGCGGCTCAAGCAGGGCCGGGGCCAGCCGATCCGCGAAGATGGCCCGGCGGGACACCTGCTGACCAAGAAGGGCACGCCGACCATGGGCGGGCTGATGATCCTGTCGGGCGCAGTAATTTCGACGCTGCTCTGGGCCAATCTCAGCAATGGCTATGTGTGGGTCGTGCTGTTCGTCACCGTGGGCTTCGGCGCCATCGGCTTTTATGACGACTATCTCAAGGTCAAGCGGATGAGCCATGCCGGCTTCGGCTCCAGGCAGCGGCTGCTGCTGGAAGCGCTGATCGGCTGCATCGCCGCCTTTGCAATTTCCCAGCTGGCCCAAGGGGCATATGGCACTTCGCTGCTATTCCCCTTCGTCAAGGACCTGGCGCTCAACCTGGGCTATTTCTATATCCTGTTCGGCGGCTTCGTGGTCGTGGCGGCAGGCAATTCGGTTAACCTCACCGATGGCCTCGATGGTCTCGCCATCGTGCCGGTCATGGTTGCCGCTGCCTGTTTCGCGCTCATCGCCTATCTCGTGGGCAGCGTGACCTTCTCGGACTACCTGCTGCTCAACTACGTGCCAGGCACAGCCGAACTGTCGGTAGTCTGTGGTGCGCTGATCGGGGCGGGGCTCGGTTTCCTGTGGTTCAATGCGCCGCCGGCCCAGATTTTCATGGGCGATACCGGTTCGCTCGCGCTGGGCGGCGCCCTCGGCACCATCGCCGTGATCACCAAGCACGAAATCGTGCTGGCCATCATCGGTGGGCTGTTCGTGCTCGAAACCGTCTCGGTCATCGTGCAGGTCACCTCGTTCAAGCTCACCGGCAAGCGCGTCTTCCGCATGGCGCCGATTCACCACCATTTCGAGCATCTCGGCTGGACCGAGAGCCAGGTGGTGATCCGGTTCTGGATCATCAGCTTCGTGCTGGCGCTGATCGGGCTGAGTTCGCTGAAGCTGCGGTAGGCCTCATCTTTCGCAAAATGCATCGCCGATTCGGAAATCGGTAACCAACCGGCTGCTACAATTCGTTTCGAGTTGTATCCAGTAGCCCGGCTTTCCCCATGATGTTCTCCCGTGCCGAAAAGACGCCTCTGGCGGAGTGGTGGTGGTCGATCGACCGGGAGCTGCTGGGGGCGCTCATTCTGCTGATGACGTGCGGCATGGTGCTGAGCTTTGCCGCCAGCCCGCCGGTCGCCGAACGTCTGGGCCTCAGCCCCTGGCACTTTATCATCCGCCATGCACTGTTCTGCATTCCGGCGCTGGTGGTGATGGTGGGAACGTCATTCCTGACCCATCGGCAGGCGAGGATATCGGCGCTGGTGACGTTGGTCCTTAGTGTGCTGCTGCTGTGGGCGACATTGCGTTTTGGTACCGAGGTCAAGGGCGCGCGGCGCTGGATTTCCTTTGCCGGCCAGTCGCTGCAGCCGTCTGAATTCGTCAAACCGGCTTTTGCCGTGCTGGGCGCGTGGCTGTTCTCGGAATCCATGATTCACAAGAACGTACCCGGCAAGATGATCGCGACCGCCATCATGCTGGCGATTGTCATCGGCCTGCTACTGCAGCCCGATATCGGGCAGACGGCGCTGGTGCTGGCCACCTGGGCGGTGCTGCTGTTCCTCTCGGGCATTTCTTGGTTCATCATTTTCGGCCTGGCCGGGGCCGCCGGCGGACTGCTGTTTGGCGCCTACATGTTCTTCCCGCACTTCTCGCGCCGCATCGATACCTTCCTCAACCCGGAAGGGGGCGGCAACACCTACCAGATCGATCGTGCGCTGCAGTCGCTGCTCGAGGGCGGCTGGTTCGGCCGGGGTCCGGGCGAGTCCATCGCCAAGAAGCTCATCCCGGACGCGCATGCCGACTACGTGTTCTCGGCCGCTGCCGGTGAGTTCGGCATCCTGTTCTGCCTCGTGCTGGTGACGCTGATCGCGTTCCTCGTCATCCGCGCCATGATGGGAGCACAAAGGCAGACGAGCCTGTTTGCACGTCTTGCCGCATCGACGCTGGCGATCCAGTTCGCCATGCAATCGGGGATCAACCTGGCCGTGAATCTCAACCTCATTCCGCCCAAGGGGATGACGCTGCCCTTCGTCTCTTATGGCGGCACCTCGATGATCGCCATTGCCTTTGGCATGGGACTGATGCTGGCTTTCACCCGCACCAAGCCCGAAGAGCGTATGGCCACAGGCCTGCCCAGCTACAAGAGCGCCGTGGCGCCATTGGCGCCCGCTGAATGAGGAAATTCATGCTCATGGCGGGCGGCACGGGAGGGCACCTCTTTCCGGCCATGGCGCTGGCGCAGGAGCTGGCGCGGCGGGGTCATGCGGTCGAGCTGATGACCGACCATCGGGTCGAGAGCTATGGCGCCGATTTCCCGGCCAGTGCGATCCATATCGTGCCCTCGGCTACGCCCTCGCTCAGCAATCCGATCAAGTTCATTGGCGGCGGCCTCAAAATTCTCGGCGGCATCGCCGTTGCAATGGGGAAGCTGCGCAAGGCCAGGCCCGATTGTGTCATTGGCTTTGGCGGCTATCCGACATTCCCACCATTCCTTGCTGCCAATTTCCTGGGCATTCCGGGCATTCTGCATGAGCAGAATTCGGTGATGGGCCGCGCCAACCGCGCGCTGGGCAGGTTTGCCGACCTGCTCGCCATGAGCTTCGCCCAGACCAGGTTCGCGGATGGCCTCAACCTCGAAAAGGTGGTGACGGGCAATCCGGTACGTGACCGGGTGCGTGCCGTTGCCAACACGCCTTTCCCTACGCTGAGTGGTGATGGCCCCATCCGCATCGTCATTTTCGGCGGGAGCCAGGGCGCCAAGGCGCTGTCCGATATCGTACCGGCGGCGGTCGCGGCCGTTCCCGAAGCGCTACGGCATCGGCTTCATATCGTGCAACAGTGCCGCGCCGAGGATCTCGACCGCGTCGCGGAGGTCTATCGCAAGGCCAAGGTCAATGTGGAGCTGGCGGCGTTCTTCACCGATCTGCCCGAGCGGATTGCCCGCAGCCACCTGGTCATCGGACGTTCGGGCGCTTCGACCATTGCCGAGCTGACCGTACTGGGGCGCCCGGCAATCCTGGTGCCTTTGCCCGGCGCACTCGACGCCGACCAGAAGAACAATGCTCTGGTGGTGGACGCGGCGGGCGGCGGCTGGATCGTGGAGCAGGCCACGCTGACGCCGCAAACGCTTGCCAGTCGCCTTGCGACGCTGTTATCGGACCCTGCAACCCTCACCAAAGCCGCAGACGCTGCTCGTTCGCTCGGGCAGCCGCGGGCCGTCGAGAAGCTGGCGGACCTCGCCGAAATGCTCTCGGGCAAGAATGTCGAAGTGGATCATCGTTCATGAAAATGCCGCGCAATATCGGGCCTGTCCACTTTATCGGGATTGGCGGCATCGGCATGAGCGGCATCGCCGAAATCCTGCATAATCAGGGCTATACCGTGCAGGGCTCGGATGCCTCGCTCAATCCAAACGTGCAGCGACTGCGCGACATGGGCATCAAGGTCGAGATCGGCCAGAGTGGCGATAATCTTGGCAAGGCCGAGGTTGTGGTCGTCTCCTCGGCAATCAAGAAGGACAATCCCGAGTTGGTGGCGGCGCGTGCCAAAGCGCTGCCCATCGTGCGCCGCGCGGAAATGTTGGCCGAGATCATGCGGTTCAAGACCGCCATCGCCATTGGCGGCACGCATGGCAAGACGACCACGACCACGCTGGTGGCAACTCTGCTCGATGCGGGCAATCTTGATCCGACCGTCATCAATGGCGGCATCATTAACGCGTATGGCACCAATGCGCGCCTGGGTGGCGGCGAATGGATGGTGGTGGAAGCAGATGAGAGCGACGGCACGTTCGTCAAGCTGCCAGCCGACGTTGCCATCGTCACCAATATAGATCCGGAGCATCTCGACCATTATGGCGACTTCGAGGGGGTCAAGAAGGCCTTCCATCAGTTCGTCGAGAACGTGCCGTTCTACGGCTTTGCCGTGATGTGCCTGGACCATCCCGAAGTGCAGGCGCTGGTCGGCCAGATCAAGGATCGCCGGGTCATCACCTATGGCCGCAACCCGCAGGCCGATGTGCGCCTGGTCGATCTCGAAACCATCGATGGCATCAGCCACTTTGCCGTCGAAATCCGCGATCGCATCCGCATGACGCAGCTGCGTATCGACGGGCTCGAACTGCCGATGCCGGGTGTGCATAACGCCCTCAACGCCACCGCCGCCATCGCGGTCGCCGACCAGTTGCATGTACCGGCCGAGGCGATCCGCAGGGGACTCAAGGGCTTTACCGGGGTCAAGCGCCGCTTCACCAAGACAGGGGTTGTCGGCGGCATCACTGTCATCGACGACTATGGTCACCATCCGGTGGAAATCGCCGCCGTGCTCAAGGCGGCGCGCTCGTCGACCAAGCGCGATGTCATCGCCGTGGTGCAACCGCACCGCTATTCGCGCCTGCATGACCTGTTCGACGATTTTTCGGCCTGCTTCAACGATGCCGACACCGTGGTCATCGCCCCGGTTTATGCCGCAGGCGAACAGCCGATCCCCGGGGTGACACATGAAGAGCTGGTGAGCCGCATCCGCGCGCGCGGTCACCGTGACGCCCGCGTCATCGACCGGCCGGAGGCGCTTGCCCCGCTGATCGCCAGCCGCGCGGCCGATGGCGACTATGTCGTCTGCCTGGGCGCCGGCAACATCACCCAGTGGGCGGCAGCGCTGCCGGCTGAACTTGGCGCGCTGATCGGGAAAGAGCCGGAATGATCATGGCCAAGCACGTCGCCGTCCTCATGGGCGGGTTGTCCAATGAACGGCCCGTCTCGCTGGTCTCGGGCCGGGAATGCGCCGAGGCTTTGCGGCGCGCGGGATATCGGGTCACCGAGGTCGATGTTGGCTACGACATCGCCGAGCGGCTGCGGGAGGTCGCGCCGGATGTGGCGTTCAACGCGCTGCATGGTCGGTTCGGCGAGGATGGCACGATCCAGGGTGTGCTGGAATTCCTGCGCATTCCCTATACGCATTCAGGCGTGCTGGCCTCCGCCCTGGCGATGGACAAGCACCAGGCCAAGATCATGCTCAAGGCGGCCGGCGTACCAGTTACCGACCACGTCATCGCCAACCGCGGGGAAGTCGGCCGTGCACATGTGATGCCGGCGCCGTATGTGGTGAAACCGGTCGCTGATGGCTCCAGCTTTGGCATCCTGATCGTCAAGGCCGACCAGTCCCACCCGCCGCAGGAAATCCTTGGCGTCGACTGGAAGGGCGGCGAAGAGCTGATGGTCGAGCGCTACATCCCCGGTCGCGAGCTGACCTGCGCGGTGATGGGCGATGTCGCGCTTGGTGTGACCGAGATCGTCACCGATCTGGCATTCTACAATTACGAGGCAAAATACTCGGTGGGCGGATCACAACATGTTATCCCGGCTCAGATTTCACCGAAAATTTACGACAAAGTGCAGAAGATGAGCCTGAAGGCCCATGCTGCGCTTGGCTGCCGGGGCATCACCCGAACCGACTTTCGCTACAACGACGCAGCGGGAGAAGATGGTGAGCTTGTCTGTCTGGAAATCAACACCCAGCCGGGCATGACACCCACCTCGCTGGCGCCTGAGCAGGCGATGCATGCCGGGCATTCATTCGAAGAACTGGTCGCCTGGATGGTGGAGGACGCGAGTTGCAACAGGTAAAGAGCGAGGCCTTTCTCGCTGGCGCAAGGGTCATCGATCCTCGCGCACTGCCTGTTCCTGTCCGCTCGCCCCGCCGCAAGCTTGCCAATAATTTCGGTCGCGCCTGGGTACTGCACCGCAAGGCCATGTTGCGCGGCGTGGCCATCGCAGCGCTGCTCGCTACGACCGCTGCCGTCTATGAATTGCGCGAACCCCTGGGCATTGGCGCCGCCGCGCTGGGTGACGTGGCCCAAGGACGTTTCGCGGCCGCTGGCCTCGCCATCGGCGAGATCTCCATTTCCGGGCAGAGGCTGACCAGCGAGCAGGCCATTTTCGACGCCCTCGGCATCGAGCCGCATACCTCCACTGTCAGTTTCGATGTTGAGGCTGCGCGCCAGCGCATCGCCGAACTGCCGGCGGTTTCCAGCGTCACTGTGCGCAAGACCTACCCGGGCGATGTGATCGTCACAATTACGGAAAAGCAGCCGGTAGCCCGCTGGCGTGTCGACGGCATCACCTTCGTGGTCGATGGGTCAGGCGAGCAGATTGGCGAGGACCGCGGCGCTTATGGCGACTTGCCGCTGGTCGTCGGCGACGGCGCCAACGACGATGCCATGGTGATGATCCGCGCACTCGATCAGTATCCTGATCTTAGGGATGGGCTGGTTGCCCTGTCGCGTATCGCAGACCGCCGCTGGGATCTCATCTACGATACGGGCCTGCGCGTGCAACTGCCCGAACTGGGTGTGGCGCGAGCACTGCGCAATCTGGAAACCTATCAGGCCGATTACCAGTTGCTCGACCGCGATGTGACCGTCATCGACCTGCGCGTCGATACGCTGGTCGCCGTTCGTCCCACCAAGACCGAAGAGGAACTGGCGGCGGAGGAAGAGGAGCGCAAGGCTGCCATCGCCGAGCGCGTCCGTTCGCCGCAACCCTATCCGCTGCCGCCGCGCAATCTTCCCTCCACCAATTTTCCCCAACCGACGACCATTACACAATGATGACCGACGCCATGACCTCCCGGCTTCGCCCCGTCCAGCCCGGCAAGACCACGCTGGTCGCCGTGCTCGACGTCGGCTCGACCAAGATTTGCTGCGTCATAGCGCGTCTTACGCCGCGCGCCGAGGGCAGGGCGCTCAGGGGCCGTACGCACCAGGCCGAGGTCATCGGCTTCGGCTATGGCCCGTCCTCCGGCGTCAAGAGCGGCGTGGTAACCGATATCGAAAAGGCCGAGCAGGCCATTCGCTCGGTGGTCGGTATGGCCGAGCGCGCCGCCGGACTGACGCTCGAATCCGTCATCGTCAACGTCACCGCTGGCCGCCTCGGCTCGGAAACCTTCTCCGCCACCGTGTCCCTCGACGGACAGGAAGTGGAGAAGTCCGACATTCATCGGGTGCTGCGCGCCGTCAACGAACGTTCGGTTCGCCCGGAGCGCTCCATCATCCATGCGTTACCCATCGGTTACGCTATCGACGGCCAGAAGGGTATCCGCGACCCCAAGGGCATGGTTGGCGACAAGCTTGGCGTCGATGTTGCGGTGGTTAGTTCGGAAACGCTGGCCATGCGCAATCTGGAACTGGTGCTGCATCGCTGCCACCTGCAGATCGAAGCGCTGATCGCCACGCCCTATGCCTCGGGCCTTGCGACCCTGGTCGATGATGAAGCCCAGCTGGGTGTCGCCTGCATCGACTTCGGAGGCGCCACCACCACCGTCTCGGTTTTCAACGACGGTCATCTGGTCTATGCCGACGCCATCGCCATTGGCGGTCACCACCTGACGCTCGATATCGCCCGCCAGCTTTCGGTGAGTGTGGATGATGCCGAGCGGCTCAAAACGCTTTTCGGCTCGGTGCTGCCTGGGCAGGCCGATGAGCGCGACCTGATCCCGATTCAGCCGGTTGGTGCCAGCCACGACGAGGCGCCGGGACAGGTGGCGCGATCGGTGCTGACCCGCATCATGCGTCCGCGCATCGAGGAAATTCTCACCGCCATCCGCGACCGCATGCAGGCCACCGGCATGATGGATGTCTGCGGCCGCCGCTTTGTGCTGACCGGCGGCGCCAGCGAGATGACCGGCCTGCCGGAAGTGGCGCGGCGGACGCTGGCACGAAATGTTCGTAACGGCCGACCCATGGGCATTGCCGGGCTGCCTGAAATGGCGAAGGGCGCTGCCTTTGCCTCGGTTGCCGGCATGCTGATCTATCCGCAGGTCTGCGCCCAGGAATACCAGGAGCCGCGCGGATCGCGGAGGCTCATCGGCACTGACGGCTATTTCGCCCGCGTCGGCAACTGGCTGCGCACCAGCTTCTAGCGACTGCCGCCGGCCTTTCCGGTCATCGGGCACGTCGGCCCGCCGGTCTGGCCTCGCGGGCCCGCCAGGCATTCGCACGATCTCCGCAATCTCTTCGATCGGCCCGGCTGTGGTGTCGAATTCGACATCGCAGCGACAAAAGCTGTGGGTTTTGAGGTGGTAGACGGACTCGCCGACGGTCCTGTTTCCGCGGTCGCGCTCGCGTTGCTCAAGCACCGCGAGCGGGGCGTGGACGCCAACCCAGAACACGTCGAGATGGCCGATCAGCGTTGCGAGCTGATCGGCCTACTCTGGGTCTCCACTATGTGCTCGACGATGAGGTCGTTTCCCGCCGCCGCAAAGGCGGGGATTGACCGATGAAAGCCGTCAAAGAACCGCTCGCGACCGGCATGGCGGTGGTGCGCTGCCGGCGGAGGGAAGCCTGCGTCGGCCAGTTGATCCGAGGCATACAAGCAGAACGGCTCGGCCATTTGTGCCCGGAGGGCGTGGGACAAGGTAGTCTTGCCGGCACTGGACGTACCGTTGAGCAGAATTATGCGGCCAGTAGCCATGCTGTCTCCCAAGGATATGTGCGATTGCGAGAGGCCAGGCCCGCCCGGCTTCTTCCCCTTGGCGAAAGCCGCTCGCGCGTCGCGGCCTCGAATGCCGCCCTCAGCCGTGGTTGTACCGATGGTGCAGGTCGGGATAGTGCGGGTGCTTGTGGCGCATCTGAGCGTGCTTGTGCCAATGCGAGTGAGGCTCGGTAGCGGGGCCGTCAGCACTGAGGCGCCAAGAACGATGGCGGCGGCGCCCAGCAGCAGGCGGCGATCCACGTTCTCGCGGAACACCAACCAGGCGAGGGCCATGGTGGCAATGCCT
>JAKFDU010000198.1:0-6099 GCA_036675975.1 Devosia sp.
TCGAGCGCATGCCCGAAGGTGTGCCCGAGATTAAGCAGCGCCCGCACGCCGAGCTCCTTCTCGTCCTCGATGACCACCCGCGCCTTGTGGGCACAGCAGCGGGCAATAGCCTCGCCGCGTGCCGGGCCACCGCCGAAGATTTCGACCTGGTGCTCTTCGAGCCAGAAGAAGAATTCCTCATCGTCGATCAGCCCGTACTTGACCACCTCGGCATAGCCGGCGGCGAACTGGCGCGGCGCCAGCGTATCGAGCGTGCTGAGATCCGCCAGCACCAGCTTGGGCTGGTGGAAGGCGCCGATCAGGTTCTTGCCATGGGGCGAATTGATCCCGGTCTTGCCGCCGACCGAGCTGTCGACCTGCGCCAGAAGCGAAGTCGGCATCTGCACGAAATCCATGCCGCGCCGCGCGATAGAGGCGGCAAAGCCCGCCAGATCGCCGATGACGCCGCCACCCAGCGCGATGACCAGGTCGCCGCGTTCGAGACGGGCAGCGAGAATGCCTTCCACCGCCTGGCCAAGATAGCTCCAGGACTTGGTCGCCTCGCCAGGCGGCAGCACGATCTCGGTATGGCCAAGACCGGCCGCATCGAGCGACGCGAGCAGCCGCGGCAATTGCGCCTTGGCCACCGTCTCGTCGGTGATGATGCCATAACGCCGGCCGGGGAACCGTTCGGCCAGGATGGCCCCCGCCTCATCGAGTAGCCGCGGGCCGATCAGGATGTCATATTCCCGCTCACCCAGGGCGACGTGAACTTTGTGGGCAATATCGGGCATGCAAATCAGTCCTGGCGCTTGAGAAAGGCGAGTACGGCGTCGATCACGTGGCCCGCCACCACGTCCTGCGGCACATCGCGCGACACCACGGTAACATCGGCCTCGGCATAGATCGGATAGCGATCCTCGATCAGCTTTTCGAGCGTGGCGCGGGGATTGGCAGTCTTGAGCAAAGGGCGGTTGCTGCGCCGGGACACCCGCTCGAACAGGATATCGACCTCGGCCTTGAGCCAGACAGAAATCGCCTCCGCCTTGACCAATGCGCGGGTCTCCGCATTGACGAAGGCGCCGCCGCCGGTGGCCAGCACCACCCCCGGCTCCTTGAGCACGCGGGCGATGACGCGCGTTTCGCCGGCGCGGAATTCGGGCTCGCCCCGCTGCTCGAAAATCTCGGGCACGGTCATCTGCGCCGCTTTCTCGATCTCTTCGTCGCTATCGAGAAAGTGGCGGTTGAGGCGCGCCGCGACGCGGCGGCCGACCGTCGTCTTGCCGGCGCCCATCATGCCAACCAGCACCAGCGGCCGGCCGGCAAGCCGCTCGGCGAGTTGTTCGGCGCGAGCCTGCCGCGATGCCGCGTCCGGTCGGTTCAAAAGACGCTCCCCAAGCGTTTTCAGGCGAAGTGGATACCGGTTCGCCGCCCGGAAAACGCGACAAACAATGCTGCCGCTATGAAGCCGTCCACGCCGCGCCTGTCAAGAACTTGCAGAGAAAGGCGCGACACCGCACTATGCCTACGGAAACGAAACCTTTTGCAGGCAAATTGCAGGCAAGCTGCAAGCAAACGCCGGCAGGACTGCCCATGCCCACTCTGATCCGTCTCATCATCACGCTGCTGTTTCTGGCCGGCCTCGTCTATGCCGGCATGTTCGCTTTGGTCGCCTTCGTCGAACCGACGCAGAAGGAGCAGACCATCCGCATTCCGCAGCGCGACCTGCTGTCGGGCGGCCAGCCCGCATTGCCCGGTACTCAGGCGCCGGCCCAGGAGACCGCCGAGAAGCCCGCTGCTGCCCCCGCGGCCGAGCCAGCCACGCCGCCGGAGCCGTTGACAGATTGAGCGGGACCCACCTGATCGGCGCCTTCCTCGAAATGATGAGCGCCGAGCGCGGCGCCGCCAGGAACACCATCGAGGCCTATCGCCGCGACCTCAGCGACTATGCCGGCTTCGTCGTCGGACGGCAGCTTAGCCTCCTCACGGTCGACCGCGACACCGTCAATGCCTATCTCGACCGCCTCAAGCGCGATGGCCTGTCGGCCTCGTCCTCGGCCCGGCGGCTATCGGCCATCCGCCAGTTCCACAAGTTTCTCTGCGCTGACGGCATGCGCGGTGATGATCCCACGCGTATCGTTGCCAGCCCGAAAAGCCGACGGGCCTTGCCCAAGGTCCTGTCGATCGCCGAGGTAGACAAACTGCTGAGCACGGCGGAAGCCAAGGCCAATTCTGATGCCTCGCCGCAGAAGCAGGCAGCGGCGCTCAGGCTCTACCTGCTGCTCGAACTGCTCTACGCCACCGGCCTGCGTGTCACCGAACTGGTAAGCCTGCGCCGCTCGGCCGTCATGCGCGATGCCAGCTTCCTCACCGTGGTGGGCAAGGGGAACAAGGAACGTGTCGTGCCGGTCAACGACCGTGCACGCGACGCTATCAAGGCCTATGTCGCAACGCTCGAGCCGGGATCACCATTCCTGTTCCCGGCCACCAGCGCCGAGGGCCATCTCAGCCGCCAGGTCTTCGCCCGCGATCTCAAGCAGTTGGCCATCGACGCCGGCATCAGCCCATCTCGCGTCGCGCCGCACGTCCTCCGCCACGCCTTTGCCAGTCATCTGCTGGCCGGTGGCGCCGACCTGCGCGTGGTCCAGATGCTGCTCGGCCATGCCGATATCTCGACAACCCAGATCTATACCCACGTGCTGGACGAGAAGCTGCGGACGCTGGTGGAAACGCACCATCCGCTGGCAGGTGGGTAGGGTCACAGCGGGTGCCCCCCTCCTAACCTCGCTGACAGGAGAGGAACATATCGGGGTCGAGGCACGTTGGTGCCACATCCACCATGCGGTTCCTCTCCCTCTGCAGGGAGAGGTTGGGAGGTGATGGACGCTCCGGACGTCGCCGAACGCCCCCTTTCCTGTGCCCGCAGCCAACCAAGCCTTGACTCGGCATTGCGCCATCGCCACTTTCCGGCCACTTTAGGGCGCAAGAGCAGCGGCCCTTATCCCGGGTCACGTCAACGACCCTCAACGGGCAGGTCAATGCAGTCTTATCTCGATTTCGAAAAGCCGGTTGCCGATCTCGAGGGCAAGATTGCCGAGCTCAAGGCAATGGCCGCGACCGACCAGGCCGTCAGCATTGACGAAGAGGTCAACCGCCTGTCCGCCCGCGCTGATGAGGCGCTGGTCGAAATCTATCGCCGCCTGACCCCCTGGCAGAAGACGCAGGTCGCGCGCCATCCGCAGCGCCCGCACTTTTCCGACTATGTCGGCAAGCTCATCACCGAGTGGACGCCGCTTGCCGGCGACCGCAAATACCGCGAAGACGCGGCCTTGCAGGCTGGCTTTGGCCGGTTCAACGGCCAGTCCGTTGCCGTGCTCGGCCAGGAAAAGGGCAGTTCGACCGAAACCCGCCTCAAGCATAATTTCGGCATGGCCAGCCCGGAAGGCTATCGCAAGGCCGTCCGCATCATGGAAATGGCGGATCGTTTCAACATTCCGCTGATCTCCTTCGTCGATACCGCTGGCGCCTATCCCGGCATCGGCGCCGAGGAGCGTGGCCAGGCCGAGGCCATCGCTCGTTCGACCGAGAAATGCCTTGAGCTGGGCGTGCCCAATATCGCCATCGTCATCGGTGAAGGCGGCTCGGGCGGCGCCATTGCCATCGCCGTGGCCAATCGCGTGCTGATGCTGGAAAACGCCATCTACTCGGTGATTTCGCCGGAAGCGGGCGCCTCGATCCTGTTCCGCGACGCCGCCAAGGCGCAGGACATGGCCACCGCGCAGAAGATCACCGCCCAGGACCTGCTCGGCTTCGGCGTCATCGACGGCATCATCCACGAGCCCGCAGGTGGTGCGCATCGCCACCACGAGGCCATCATGGATTCCACCCGCGGCGCCATATCAGGCTTCCTTGCCGATTTCGCCGGCCGCGGCCGCCTCGAAACCCGCGAGCACCGCCGCGAGAAGTTCCTGGCGATCGGTAGCGCGCTTTAGGTTTTTACCCCTGAGGTGGCCGCTCTACCGCCTCCCTCCCTCGATGGGGAGGGACCGGGGGTGGGGTGGGCCGCAAGCTCAGTGTTTATGACCTTCCCCGACCCTTGCTCCCCCACAAGGGGGAGGGAGATGACTGATGATCGTTTGCCTCCCAGTGGGAGGTAGCAATTCCACACGCTTGCGTGATCTTCCCCCGCTTCCCGCATTTTTTGTCGCGTGCTAACGCTTCGTTCACCAGCAAAACTCATGCTGCGGTAACCAACGGACCCTATGGGTCATCGCTCCATTTTCGACCACCGGGCCGCCGATCTTGACCGCCACTTTCCTTCGCAAGCTTTCCTCGGCGCTGATCCTGATGTGGGTTGCCTTCGGGCTCGTCGCCTGCGGCGGCTTCTTGCCCAAATCGAGCGACAACAGGCACAACCAGCCCCTCTCGAGCCTGACCCAGGCGGGCCTGCGCAACATGGGCTCGTCGCCCGGCGAAGCCATGGTCATCCGCATCTTCAAGGAGGAAAAGACGCTTGAAGTCTGGAAGCGCACCAGCGCCGGCCAGTTCAAGATGTTCAAGACCTACGAGATCTGCGCCTTTTCCGGAGACCTCGGTCCCAAGATCAAGGAAGGCGACCGCCAGAGCCCCGAGGGCTTCTATACGATCACGCCGGGCCTGATGAATCCGCGATCCAACTATTACCTGGCCTTCAATACCGGCTTTCCCAACAAGTTCGATCGCGTCTGGGGCCGCACCGGGTCCGACCTGATGGTGCATGGCGATTGTTCGTCGCGTGGCTGCTACGCCATGACCGACGAGGCCATCGCTGAAATCTATGCGCTGGCGCGCGAGACCTTCAAGGGCGGCAATTCGAGCTTCCAGTTGCAGATCTTCCCATTCAAGATGACCCCCGCCAAGCTGGCGCAGAAGGCATCCAGCCCGCATATCGGTTTCTGGAAGGATATCAAGGAAGGCTACGACCTGTTCGAGCTGACCAAGGCGCCGCCGGCCTGGGACGTGTGCGAGCGCCAATATATCTTCAACGCCATCGGTGGTGGTGCACTCAACCCCATGGGGCCCTGCCCCGCCGTGACCCAGATTGCCGGCCTCGCCGAGAAGCTGCAGGCCGAAGAGGCCGCCTTTGCCAGTGCCGTCGAGAGTGAAGCCCAACGCGCCGCCCGTGTCGCCGCCGAAGAGGCTGCCCTCAAGGAACGCAGCGCGGCGATTTCCGGCTTTGTCGGTGGCCTGGGCAACATCTTTGGCGGCGGCAAGGATGCCGATATCGTGCCGGTGATTTCAGGCAAGCCGGCACCCAGGCCCCTGCCGCCGTTGCAGCGCTAGTCGCCCGCTACCATATCTGGGCCGCAATCTGCGCCGATCTGAACACGGCAGCGCCCAGCAACGGAGACACTCGCTTTGGAAGAGACGGTATCAGTCGATGTCCAGGGGGAGAGCCGGCCCACCGCCGCGCCCGTTCGCAGCCGCATGCCCCTGGCCAATGTCCTGAGCTTCGTGGTGGGCCTGGTCGGCATTGCCGCGCTTGGCGCCAGCGCCTGGATCTATAGCGACACGCAGCGCGAGATCGTGCGGCTTTCCACCGATATTGCCCAGCTTCGTCTCAGCATGGAACTGTTCGGTCGCCAGCAGGGCACGCCGTCGGAAACCGACAATGCCGCCCTGACCGACATCGCCAACCGCCTCGCCATTCTCGAGGAAACCTGGCGCAGCGGCCCCGCAGCCGCACCGGCACCCACCCTGCCCGCGACACCGGCCGCAGCCGCACAGGACGGCGACTGCCTGCCATCAGGCACACGCTTCATGGTGGCGGCCGGCGACCGCTACGTGGTCTGCGGCACCTCGGCGGTGGTTGAAATCGGCTCGGTCGACGACGGCTTCATCTCGCTGGCCGATGGCACGGTCATCGCCCAGGGCGGCAATATCGGTCTGCCCAACAGCGCCTGCATGATCGGTGTCGTGCCGATGGAAGGCGGCGCCATCAGCGGCTACGCGGAGATCCGCGTCACCTGCTGAAGGTCAGCCAGTTTCACTCAAGACAAAGGCCCGGATCGCTCCGGGCCTTGTTTATTTCGTCCGGGCCGCGTCCTAGAACGCGCCGTGGCAATGCTTGAACTTCTTGCC
>JAKFDU010000199.1:0-22652 GCA_036675975.1 Devosia sp.
GGCACGCGGCGAGGCTATTGCCCGCTGCTGTGCCCACAAGGCGCGGGTGGTCATCGAGGACGAGAAGGAGCTCGGCGTGCGGGCGCTGCTTAATCTCGGGCACACCTTCGGGCATGCGCTCGAAAAGGACACCGGCTATTCCGATCGACTGCTGCATGGCGAGGGCGTCGCCATCGGCATGGTGCTTGCGCATGGTTTCTCGGCGCGGCTGGGCCTGGCGCCGAGCCAGGACACCGGCCGCATTGCCGCCCACCTGAAGAAGGTGGGGCTGCCCACCACCGTCGGAGACATCCCGGGAACGCTGGGCTCTACCGAAACGCTGATGGCTGCCATTGCGCAGGACAAGAAAGTCTCGCGCGGGGCGCTGACGTTCATTCTGACGCGCGGGATCGGCAAGGCGTTCATCGAGAAGAATGTCGATGGCCAGGCGGTGGCGGCGTTTATCGAGGACATGCGGGGCTGAATCCGCACAAGGGGAAGCGCTACCCCAAAGTCCGCTCAAAAAACGCCAGCAGCTTTTCATGCATGTCGTTTTCGCTGGCGCTGTCGAGGTTGTGGTCCTTGCCCTCGAAATAGTGAACTTCGGGGCGGCGCCCGGCAGCAATCAGACGCTGTTCGAGGCGGCGGGTCATTTCGACCGACCAGATCGTGTCGGCCGTGCCGTGGGCCATGAAGATCGGGGCGGTGATCTGTTCGACCGCAAGGGGCGTCGAGGGCAGGAGATTCTCCGAGGAGCCCTTCCAGGTCCAGGCGCGCTGGGCCGGGTCCCAGGCTCGCCAGCCGGGGTCGCCACGATCGCGCCAATAGGCTGCGTCAAAAGCGCCGCAGACAACATCGGGCGGGGCAAGAACCGCTATCGCGTCAGCGCCCTGCAATCCATCGGCCGCCATCAGCGTCGAGACCAGCAGGGCATGCTCCGCCCCACGGGAGACCCCGTAAAGCCCCAGTCTGGGGGCCGCAAAGGGGAAAGCCCGCAATGCTTCAAGGGCTTGAACCGTGCGGTCGAGCGACACATCTTTGATCGAGCCGGCATTCCAGCCATTGCCGCCGCGTGAATAGGTGTGGGGATAGGCGAGATAGCCATGCGCCGCGAGGATTACCGCCATGCGGTGGCTCCAGCCGGCCCAGCCGCCTTCCGAGCCGTGCAGAATTATGATCGCGGGAAACGGCCCGTCGCCCGGGGGTCCATAGGTCGTGCCCCAATCGGGCAGCAGGCGGCGGACGATTTTAAGCGACAAGACTACACCCCGTGGGGTAGTTCGTAGGGTCCGTCGGGCGGCAACACCTCGATGGCGAGGGCATGCACGCGATCCTTGAGTTCGGCGTCGAGAACGTCCATGACGGCGCGGTGTTGCGCCACGCGGCTCATCCCGTCAAAATGGCGGGTCGCGATTCTGACACGAAAATGGGTTTCACCACCCTCCCGCCAACCGGCGTGGCCATGATGCTTGTTCGATTCATCGATCACATCGAGGAAGACCGGGGCGAATTTGCTGGTGAGCTTGGTGGTTATGGTGTCTGTGACGGACATCGCGTCGGGTTCTCTATTCTGGTTTAGGCACTTAACTAGGCGCAATGAAACTGCAATCCAAGCTCTTCGATACCATTCGCATCAAACCGCGCCGGGAGGAAAAGCCCGCGCCGGTCGAGCATGTCTGCGACTGGGAAGGGTGCGAGCTGGCCGGTGAATACCGCGCGCCCAAGGGGGCCCGCAGCGAAGGCCAGTACCACCATTTCTGCCTCGAGCATGTCCGTCACTACAATACGGCGTTCAACTTCTTTGCCGGCATGGAGAAGGACGAGCTTGAGGAGGCGCTGCATGCTCCGCCCAAGGCAGAATCCCGTTCTAGCTTTGCCACCGGCAATCCGGGTACGCGGACCTCGCGACAGGGTGCGGCCGGGCTGCGCCCGGGCGACCGTTTCGGTGATCCGTTCGGCGTCTTTGCCAAGTACCGCCATCGCCAGTCGCAAAAGCCGGCGGCCGAGCGGGTCAAGCCCCTGCATGAGCAGGACAGGCGGGCGCTCGAAACGCTGGGCATCGTTGGGCAGGCCAAGTCCGAGGACATCAAGCGGGCCTACAAGACGCTGGTCAAGATCCACCATCCTGACGCCAATGGCGGCGATAAATCCTCCGAAGAGCGCCTGCGCACCATCATTGCCGCCTACAGCCACCTCAAGAAGACCGGGTTTGTTGCAAAGTAGCGTGGCGTTCCAGTGGCTACCGCCTCGGTCACAATGCTGCTATAGAGCCCGCGACTTTCATGCCCTCCCGCCTCGATTTTTCCGCCAAGAGCTTTGCCATGACTGAGTACACCAATCTGCCCGACACCGAATTTTCGGCACGGGAGCTGTTCGGTATCGATACGGACATGAAGGTGATGGGCTACAAGGAAGCCAATAGCCACGTTCCCCCTGTTGATCCCGACTATCTGTTCGATCGCAACACCACGCTGGCGATTCTGGCGGGCTTTGCCTTCAACCGCCGCGTCATGGTGCAGGGCTATCACGGCACGGGCAAATCGACCCATATCGAGCAGGTCGCGGCGCGCCTCAACTGGCCGCTGGTCCGCGTCAACCTCGATTCGCACGTCTCGCGTATCGATCTCGTCGGCAAGGACGCGATCGTGCTCAAGGACGGCAAGCAGATCACCGAATTCCGCGACGGCATCCTGCCATGGGCGGTGCAGAACAATGTTGCGCTGGTATTCGACGAGTATGATGCCGGCCGGCCGGACGTGATGTTCGTGATCCAGCGCGTGCTGGAAGTGGCGGGTCGCCTGACCCTGCTCGACCAGAATCGCGTCATCGTGCCCCACCCGGCATTCCGGCTGTTCTCGACGACCAACACCATTGGCCTGGGCGATACGTCGGGGCTCTATCACGGCACCCAGCAGATCAACCAGGGCCAGATGGACCGCTGGAGCCTGGTGACGACGCTCAACTACCTGCCGCACGAAAAGGAAGTCGGCATCGTG
This sequence comes from Devosia sp., assembly GCA_036675975.1. Classification (GTDB taxonomy): domain Bacteria; phylum Pseudomonadota; class Alphaproteobacteria; order Rhizobiales; family Devosiaceae; genus Devosia. The sequence continues at coordinate 2,976 of JAKFDU010000199.1, forward strand.
CTCGCCAAGAACAAAGCCTATGGCGAGACCGAAAAGGGCAAGAAGATCGTGTCCAACATGGTGCGGCTTGCCGACCTGACACGCTCGGCCTTCATCAACGGCGACCTCAGCACCGTGATGAGCCCGCGCACCGTGATCACCTGGGCCGAGAATGCCCAGATTTTCGGCGGCGATATCGGCTTTGCGTTCCGCCTGACCTTCCTCAACAAGTGCGATGAACTCGAACGCCCCGTGGTGGCCGAATTCTACCAGCGCGTGTTCGGCGAGGATCTGCCGGAAAGCTCGGCCAATCTGGCCGTCACGGCGTAAGGAACTGCCTTCCGGCTCAGTCGGAAGGCCCTAATCCGGCCCTGCGGGCCACCTTCTCCCCAAAGGGGCGAAGGGAACGCGGTGGCTCTCCATGCTCCGATGCGCCCCCTCGCCCCTCCGGGGAGAGGGTTGGGGTGAGGGGTCTTCTGGATCGCATGACCATGGCACAACCACCGCGCAGCAAAGCCAACAAGCCCGACCAGACCCAGGTGTTCAAATCCGCCATGGGGGCGACGGTGCGCGCCATTGGCGGCAAGGCCGATCTCGAGGTGACCTTCACCTCCGACCGGCCGTTGCTGACCTCGGACAAGGCGCGCCTCGCCAACCTGCCGCGGTTGCCGACCCGGCGCGATATCGCCATTGCCCGCGGGCAGGGCGACGCCATGGCCATGCGGCTGGCCAGCCACGATCCTGATACGCACCGCAAGCGCTCGCCTGTCGACCCCATTGCCCGGGCCGCCTTCGACGCGCTGGAGCAAGCCCGCGTCGAGGCCCTCGGCTGCGTGCGCATGCCGGGCATGGTGGGCAATATCGGCGAAATGCTGGAAGACCGGTTGTTCCGCGCCAATTTTGCCGAAGTCGACAACAAGGGCGATGCGCCCATAGCCGAGGCGCTGGGCCTGCTGCTGCGTGAGAAGCTGGCCGGCGTGCCGGTGCCGCCGTCGGGCCATGCGCTGGTCGATCTGTGGCGCAAGGAAATCGAGGACAAGGGCGGCAAGTCCCTCGATAGCCTGCTGGAGCGCTACGAGAACCAGGAAGAATTCTCGCGGGCCGCCAAGGCGCTGCTGCGCGACCTCAACCTCGTGCCCGAAAGCGAATTGGACGACCCGGACTCTTCCGATGAGGAAGAGGGCGAGGACCAGGAGCCCGAAAACGGCGACAGCTCGGACAAGTCGCCTGAACAGGGTGAAGGCGAGAACGACAGCCAGGACAGCGAGCAGGACGAGCAGACCGGCGAGTCCGAGGAAACCGGCGACGTCGAGGGCATGGAATCGGACATGGCCGATACCGACGACGACGCGTCGGCCGAAGCCGGTGAAGATGCGCCCATGCCGCCGCCGGCCAAGGACGGCGGCACCCAGCTCAGCAACCAGTTCCAATACAAGGTGTTCACCACCAAGTTCGACGAGATCGTCAAGGCGGCGGACCTCTGCCCGCCCGACGAGCTCGACCAGCTCCGGAGCCTCCTCGACAAGCAGCTTGAGAACCTGGCTGGCGCGGTGGCACGACTGGCCAACAAGCTGCAGCGCCGGCTGATGGCCAAGCAGAACCGCTCCTGGCAGTTCGACCTCGAAGAGGGCCTGCTCGATACGGCGCGCCTCACCCGCGTGGTCACCGACCCGATGCAGGCGCTCTCGTTCAAGGTCGAGAACGACACCGATTTCCGCGACACCATCGTGACGCTCTTGATCGACAATTCGGGCTCGATGCGCGGCCGGCCTATCACCATTGCGGCCATCTGCGGCGATATTCTCGCGCGCACGCTGGAGCGCTGCGGCGTCAAGGTCGAAATCCTGGGCTTTACCACCCGTGCCTGGAAGGGCGGCAAGAGCCGCGAGGCCTGGCTCGAAGCCGGTCGCCCGCCCAATCCGGGCCGCGTCAACGACGTGCGCCATATCATCTACAAGGCCGCCGACGAGCCGTGGCGCCATGCAAGGCGCAATCTCGGCCTGATGATGCGCGAAGGCCTGCTCAAGGAAAACATCGACGGCGAGGCGCTCGAATGGGCGCGCAAGCGGTTGATGGCCCGCCCGGAAGCCCGCCGCATCCTGATGGTGATCTCGGACGGCGCGCCGGTGGATGACAGCACGCAGTCGGTCAATGCCGGCAACTATCTCGAAGCCCACCTGCGTCAGGTGATCGAGGATATCGAGATGCGCTCGCCGATCCAGCTGGTGGCCGTCGGCATCGGCCATGACGTGACGCGCTATTACAAGCGCGCCGTGACTTTGCTCGATGCAGAGGAGCTGGCCGGTGCGCTCACCGACGAGCTGGCCGCCCTGTTCGACGAGGAAATGCCTGTTCAGACGCGGCGGCGGGGACGGGGATGAGCTGGGGCCGCGCGGCCATTGTCGTGGCGGTATTGGCGGGGAGCCTCCCCGCCGCCGCGGTCGAGGTGACGGTCAGCGCGAGCCCGGTGGCGCAGTTTGGCGATAGCAAGGTCGATCAGCCGGCCGGTGAGCTGATCTTCCGCGGCGGCATCGCGCTGGTCAGCCAGGACGACACGTTCGGCGGACTTTCCAGCCTCACCATGACCGGGCCGGACCAGCAGGCCCTCTTTGTCAGCGACCGCGGCAATTTCGTTAGTGGCCGGCTGGCCTATGACGATGCCGGGCGGCTGTTTGGCTTTATCGGCACGCGAGTCGAGCCGATGCGCAATTCCAAGGGCGACGTGCTGCCGCGCCAATATGCGCGCGACGCCGAAAGCGTCGATACGATCTATCGCGACGGTGTTGCCGTGGCGGTGCGGGTGGGCTTCGAGCACCTGACGCGGGTTGCCGACTTCACGCTCACCGATGCCCTGCCGGGTGGCCCGGCGCGCGAGGTGACCATTCCCGACTGGCTCAGCGACCTCAGGACCAACGAGAGCCTCGAAGCGCTCTGCATTGCGCCGCCAGCCTCGCCGGTCGCCGGCTCGACGCTGCTGCTGGCCGAGGAAGCGCTCGATGCCGATGGCAATCACCGCGGCTGGCTGCTGGGCCAGAACGACAAGGGGCCGATCGGCTATCAGGATAGCCCGGTGGTCAGCCCCACCGATTGTGCCTTCCTGCCCAATGGCGACCTGCTTGTCCTGGAACGCGGGGTCTCGATGCTGAACTTCGTGATGAACCTGCGCCGGGTTCCGGCCGCGGAGGTGCGCCCCGGTACTGTGATGGCGGGGAAACTGCTGCTATCGGCCACGGGTGGCACCATCGACAATATGGAATCGCTGACCGTCCACACGGCGCCCGATGGCGAGCTGCGCATCCTCATCGGAAGCGATAACAACTTCAACGACTGGCAGCGGACGCTGCTGCTGGAATTTGCCTTGCCCGATTGAGGGCGTTTGATCCGCATCAAGCGTCCGTTTGAACCAGGGGTCCATGATGTTTTCTCCCAGGAGACAAGATCATGCCCGCCATCGTTCATATCGACATCGCTGCCGATGACCCGGAGCGCGCCGCCCGATTCTACCATGACGTGTTCGACTGGACGGTCACCAAGCTCGAAGGACCGGTGCCCTATTGGCTACTGGGGACGGGCGGAGAAGGGGAAGCCGGCGTCGGGGGCGGCATCGCCAAGCGAGAGCAGGCCTGGCAATCGGTAACGCCGACGATCGAGGTTCCCTCGGCCGATGCCTATGGCGAACGGATCGTCAGGGCGGGTGGCACCATCATAGTTCCCAAGGTGGCCATCGAGAGGGTTGGCCACCTGCTGACATTCAAGGATCCCGACGGCAATGTATTCGCCATTCTTGAGCCGGCACCGGGCAATCCCTTCGTGCCGCCCCCTGCTGCCTAGCCAGCGACGGGCATCCGGTGGAGGCCCCTTCTCCCTCGAGGGAGAAGGGGGTATGCGGGTGAACTATGCCCGCGCGCCCACGACCGGCAGCGGCATGATGCGCCCCATCAGCGCCCGGTATGGTGCCAGCAGCAGCAAAGCGGCGAGGAACTTGACCAGGAAGTCGCCCGAGGCCAGCGAGGTCCAGAGCGGCACTTCGGGGCCGACGCCGAGCCATGGTGCCGGGAAGCCAAGGGAATTGTCGGCCATGCCGAAAGCCAGGTCGATACCTGCCAGAGCCGGGGCGAAGGCGACGGTGAAGAAGATCGTCGTGTCGATCAGCGAACCGAACAGCGAGCCGGCCAGCGGCGGCAGGAACCACGCCCTGGCGGCGCGCAGGCGCGAGAAGACGGCGATATCGAGCAATTGGCCGATGAGGAAGGCGGTGGCCGAGGCTAGGGCGATGCGCTGCGTGGTGGCGGGGGCGCCGCCAGCATTCCAGGGCAGCGGATTATAGCTCAGATAGAATGACAGGCCCAGGCCAACGACAAAGCCGACCAGCACGACGAGGCGGGCCTTGCTGGCACCGTCATAGCGGTTGGTCAGGTCGGTGACGAGAAAGGCGAAGGGGAAGGTGAAGGCGCCCCAGGTGAGGAGATCGGCCAGGTTGACCGAGCCGAGCTGCACCTGCAGCGGGTAAAGCACCAGGATATTGGACGCGGCAACGACCACGACCATGGCGGCAACGGCCGCCAGGAAACGAGCAAGCATCAGAATGCACCTCTGTAAGCGCCGATCGGCATAAGACCGGGGCGCATGTTTTGATTATGTAGACTGGAAGGTACGGTTTGCCCACACCCACCGGACGGTACCTCCCCTCGAGGGGGAGGCTAGGAGGGGTGACGAGAGCCCCCGATATGGTGGCTCACCCCACCCTTGAGCCCTCCCCACAAGGGGAGGGTGTCGACTGCGGTGTCAGTGGGCAACACCCACAAAACAAAACCGCGCGGAGCGTTACCCCACGCGGTTCTAAATTCTATCGGCCGATCGCTCAGGCCGCGAGGGCGGCGCGAATTTCCTTCTTGATGCCGGCGGCCAGCGGCGACAGCGTGGCATCGTCCTGCTTGAGCAGGAAGGCATCAAGGCCACCGCGGTGCTCAACGGTGCGCAGCGCCGCAGCGCAGATGCGCAACTTGACCGGGCGATTGAGCGCGTCCGAGATCAGCGTGACATTGAGCAGGTTCGGGAGGAACCGGCGACGGGTGCGGTTGAGCGCGTGCGAAACGTTGTTGCCAACCATTACGCCCTTGCCAGTCAGTTCACAGCGACGTGCCATTCGGGAGATATCCTATTTGTGTAAAGGTCCTGCGTGGCGGAGAAGTCCGCGACGGGCCTCGATTGTTGTGAAATCTGGCGGTTCCTTAGAGAAAACGGGCGCTGCCGTCAAGGCAAAGCGCCCTCAAACGCCCGCGAGCGCCTTGCGTGGCTCCCGTCGCGCGGGCAGTTTTGAGCAAAGTGATGATTCGCATCATGCAGAGAACCCGTTGCCTTGACCCAGTTCCGTCTTGTTCCCCTGGCCGCGCTGGCCCTGTTTTTGAGCCACCCGGCCGGCGCCGACGAGGTTGACGCCTCGGCCAGCTATGTCCTGACGCTGGGCGGCATCAATGTCGCGGCCATGACGGTGGATCTTAACGATACCGGCAGCCGCTATTCGCTCGATCTTTCCGCCAATGTTGCGGGGCTGGGCACGCTGGTGGCCAGCGGGACGGCCAAGGCGACCTCCGTCGGGCGCTCTGCAGGCTCGGCGCTTGTGGCCGACGAGTTCGATCTTGAAACCCGCGCCAATGGCGAGACCTTCACCGTCGATGTATCCTTTGCCGGCCGCGATGTTTCGGCCTTCAAGGTCGAGCCGCCGATCATCGACAATTATGATCGCGTGCCACTGGAGCGCCGCCATCTGACCAGCGTGGGCGATTTTCTCTCGGCCTTCGTGCTCAAGGGCGATGGGCTCGACAAGAGCCTCTGCCAGCGCCAGGCCAAGGTCTTTACCGGCGTCGAGCGCTTCGACATTGCCATGAGCTATGCCGGCGACGACGAGGCGACCTCGCCGCGCACCGGCTATCAGGGGCCGGTCGTGCTATGCACCGTGGACTATGACCCGGTGTCGGGGCATTTCACCAGCTCCGAGATCACCACCTACCTTGCCGACAGCGACCGCATCGTCATCTGGTATGCGCCGCTGGGTGAGACTGGGTATTTCATCCCCTATCGCGTGCTGCTCGGCACCAATATGGGCGACCTCAGCATGGTGCTGACCCGGATGAGCTTCTAAGCCCCCAGTCCCGCTCTGGGACGGTCAACGGGTTTTTCATCAATTTTGCTCGCCAGAGCGCCCGCATTGCGGGCGCCTTTGCGTTAATGCGCTGTATTCGTGGGGAAAATTTGCGGCAATGCGCCGTTCATGGTCAGCCCCAAACGAGCGATCTTCATCCTTTGGCAATGGAGATGAAGCGGTTCTCGGTCCTTTCGGGGCGGCCGGGGGTCGGGCGCGGGTCTCTTGTGTCCGGCGGAGCTGCAGACCCCCAGTGCTTGCGGTGAACAAAGCCGCACTCTTGCCGCTCGCTCGATTCGCTCCCTGTTCGTTCCGGTTTTGGACCAGATGTGAACGGGAGTAGGAAGAGGGGGGCTGCGGCGTGCCGGAACGGGACAGGCTAGAGCGTTGCGAGGCTCGCGATCTTGTCGCCGGCGAGAACGAATTGCTGGCGCAGGGTGGCGGGACTGCCGGGGAAGGTGCCAGAGACGGTAAAGGTCACCATGGTGTGGTCGCCAGAGGTTTGGGCGTCCTGGATGGTGTAGCGCGGCTGGTAGCGGGTTTCGACGCGGTCGAGCCACGCGGCGATGGCCGCGGTGCCGACATGGTCTTCACCCTCGTCGCGGACGCGGGCTTCTGGGGCAAAGAGACCGACAATGGCGCGGCGGTCGGTGGCCGCGAAATAGTCGGCCAGCGGGGCGGGCAGGGCGGAGGGGTCAAACTGGGACATGAGTGTATCCGAATATAGTCAGGGAGGCCGTGGTTCTGATCCCTGCCCCTGACGGAACCTGTCAGCAGCCTCTGTTCCAGTTCGGCACGGTCAATACCCGACTTCCTCAATCTGGTGTCCCGCAAGCCAGCAAAGCCGCCCAGGCCTTGATGAACGGGCAAAAATCTTTGCCGGGCATGTCTTTACCTTTCGGTCACAAAGGCCTTCATTCAGCGCGAAATTTACCACTTGGCAACGAAGCTGAACGGGTTTTGCGGGTTTGGGAGCGTGTCAGCCTCATTGAGGCTCGGCGTGGTGGTATCGCTCCGGCTCTACTACCAGATAGTGTGGTGAACGAAGCAGGATTCAACTGGTCGCGCCGATTCGGTGCCGTTTCGTTCTTGCTGCGTTCCTGGCATTAACTTCCGTGACAAAATCGTGGCAATGCTGTCCTTTGCCGGGACAATGCGTTGTTCCACTCGCAACGTCCGCTTCGAGTCCCTACATTGCCGGCAATGACTTTCGCGCCCCCCCAATCGGTCAAGGCGATTCTTGGCCCCACCAATACCGGCAAGACCTATTTTGCCATCGAGCGCATGCTTGCCCATCCCACCGGGATGATCGGCCTGCCGCTGCGGCTATTGGCGCGCGAGGTCTATCAGCGCTGCGTCGAGCGAGTGGGCGAGGGCGCGGTTGCGCTGGTGACGGGCGAAGAGCGTATCGTTCCGGCCAAGCCGCGCTTCTGGGTCTGCACGGTCGAAGCCATGCCGATGGAGATACGCGTCGATTGCGTCGCCATCGATGAAATCCAGGTCGCCACCGATTTCGACCGCGGCCATGTGTTTACCGACCGCATTCTCAATGCCCGCGGCAGCAGCGAGACCCTGCTGCTGGGTTCGGCCACCATGGCGCCGGTCATCCGCCGGCTGCTGCCGCATGCCGAGATCGTCGATCGGCCGCGCTTCTCCCAGCTCACCTATGCCGGCTCCAAGAAGATCTCGCGCCAGCCGAGCCGTTCGGCCATCGTCGCCTTCTCCGCGCGGCAGGTCTATGCCATTGCCGAACTGATCCGGCGCGAACGCGGCGGCGCCGCCGTGGTCATGGGGGCGCTCAGCCCCCGCACCCGCAATGCCCAGGTTGAGCTCTACCAGAACGGCGATGTCGATTTTCTCGTCGCCACCGACGCCATCGGCATGGGGCTGAACCTTGATATCCACCACGTCGCCTTTGCCGATGACAGCAAGTTCGATGGCCATACCAGCCGTCCGCTGACCGCTGCCGAGCTCGGCCAGATCGCCGGACGCGCTGGTCGGCATGCCCGCAATGGCACGTTTGGCGTCACCGGCGGCACCGAGGGATTCGACGAGGAAATGGTCGTGGCGCTTGAAACGCACGACTTCGAGCCGGTGAAAGTGCTGCAATGGCGCAACAATCAGCTGGATTTCAGCTCGATAAACGCCTTGCGGGATAGTCTCGAAATGGCGCCGGACCATCGCAGCCTGACGCGCGTCCCTGTGGCCACCGACCAGCACGCGCTCGAATTCGTCGCGCGCAACGAGGCCGGGCAGCTGGCGCGCGGGCTCGATGGCGCGCGGCTGCTGTGGGAATGTTGCCAAATCCCCGATTATCAGGGCATTTCCCCGGCCAATCACGGCGAAATCGTCACCCGGATTTACTCGGACTTAGTCAAGCGCGGCAAGGTCAACGACGACTGGATTGCCGAGCAGGTGCGCTTTTGCGACAATGCGAGCGGCGATATCGACACGCTCAGCAACCGGATCAAGCAGGTCCGGACCTGGACCTTTGTCGCCAATCGCAAAAACTGGCTTGCAGACCCTTCACATTGGCGCGAAAAGACCCGGGATATTGAAGATCGGCTGAGCGATGCGCTGCATGAGCGCCTAACCCAGCGGTTCGTCGACCGGCGCACCAGCGTCTTGCTGCGTCATCTGAAAGACAAACGTATGGCATCTCCCGAGATCAATGAACGTGGCGAAGTGCGGCTGGAAGGCCATCTCATCGGCACGCTCGAAGGCTTCCGCTTCACCCTGGCGCGCAATGATGGCGACGCCGACATCAAGGGGTTGCGCGCGGCAGCCGATCAGGTGGTGGCGCCTGAAATCCACAATCGCGCCGATAGACTGGCCGGGGCACCGAACGAAGAGTTCGTGCTGGCGACCGACGGGCGCCTGCGCTGGAAGGGTGATATCGTCGCCGAGCTGATCGAGGGCGACGCGCTGTATCGTCCGCGCATCCTGATGCTGGCGGACGAAACCCTCACCGGGCCCGATCTGGAACGCGTGCAGGACCGGCTGAGCCTGTGGCTTCGCCATCATATCAATACCGTGCTCGAAAGCGTCATGTCGCTCGAAGCACCGGCCGATCTGGAGGGCACCGCTCGCGGCATCGCCTTCCAGCTGTTCGAGCATCTGGGGCTCATCCCGCGCAGCCAGGTTGCCGACGACGTCAAGAATCTGGACCAGGATGTGCGCGGCAAGATGCGCAAGCTGGGCATCAAGTTCGGCGCCTACCACATTTACCTGCCGCTATCGCTGAAGCCGGCGCCGCGTGAGCTGGCCCTGATTCTGTTCGCGCTCAAGCATGGCGGAGTACGCCAGGCCGGGGTCACCGACATCCCCCATATCGTGCTGAGCGGCCGCACCAGCTTCGTGGTCGATCCTGAAGTCGATACGCGGCTCTATGAGATCGCCGGCTTCAAGGTGGCCGGTCGGCGCGCCGTGCGCGTCGATATCCTCGAGCGTCTCGCCGATATCATCCGTCCGCTGATCGCGCTCGATGCCGGCCGCCCCTATGCCGGCGAGCTGCCGGCTGGCGCAGCCGAAGGCAATGGTTTCCGCGTCACCGTGGAGATGACCTCGCTGCTGGGCTGCTCGGGCGAGGATTTTGCCTCGATCCTCAATTCGCTCGGCTATCGCGTCAAGCGCACGCCCAAGGTGGCAGCGCCTGCTGTTGCCGCCGAGGCGAGTGCCGAAGCTCCGGCGTTGGAGGAAGTGCTGGCCGAGAATCCCGCCAGCACGGATGCGGTCGAAGAAGCACCGGTCGAGGCCGTGCCGGCCGACGTGGCGCCTTCGGTTGAAGCCGATATTCCGGCAACCACCGTGGTCGAAGCGGCGCCTGAAACCGCCGAGTCGGCGCCTGCCGCCCCGGCTGAACCGGAATTCGACGAAGTCTGGTCTCCCGCCGGCAAGCGCCCGGACAACAAGCGGCACGAGAATCGCCGTCGTCCGGAGGGCGAGGGCCAGCAGGCCCGCGCGCCGCGTCCAGAGCGTAATCACCGCCCGGCCGCGCCGCGTCGCCCGGAGGGTGAGGTCCAGGACGTCAGCAAGGCCCGCCATCTCAATCCGCCCAAGCCCAAGTTCGACGGCAAGGGCCGCAACGACAACCGCCGCCCCGATGACCAGAAGGGCGACAAGGCCAAGTTCGAGCGTCCGGCGTTCGAGCGGCCACGCGAGGAACCGCGCAAGGAAAAGGCGTTCGATCCGGACAGCCCCTTTGCCAAGCTGGCGGCCCTGCGCGACCGCAAGGCAGAGTAGCTGTTGGCAGGGATAGTCGAACCCATCCGCAAGGAACGGCTCGACAAGTTCCTGTTCTTTTCGCGCGCGCTCAAATCGCGCACGCTGGCGCAGAAGGTCATCGAGACCGGCGCCATACGCGTCAATTCCGAACGCACGGACCGCTCCGACCTCAAGGTCGGGGCGGGTGATGTGCTGACCATGAGCCTCCATGGCCGCATCATGGTCTGGCGCATCCTCGATTGCGGCACGCGACGTGGTCCCGCCGCGGAGGCGCAGGGTCTCTACGAAGACCTGTCGCCGCCGGCTTTGCCCAAGTCCGAGCTGTCGCCTTATGATGCCGCCATCGCCCCGCGCGGCGACGGGGCAGGGCGCCCGACCAAGAAAGAGCGCCGCGACACCGATCGGCTGAGGGACGGGGATGATGAGTGAGCCAATCAGCATGAGCAAGCCCGAAGCCGCTGGCTTGCCGCCCACCGTTGCCCAGGCGGCCCTTCCGGCCAATTCGGCCGAGGCGACCAATGCCATGATCCATTACTACCGGGCCGAAATGGGCCGGATGAATGCATGGCGGTCACGGCTGGATATGACCAGCAACTGGGCGATCACGGTGGTGGCTGCACTGCTGTCGGTGTCGCTGTCGACGCCTGCTGCCCACCATGGCCTGCCACTCTTTGCCATGCTGATCGTGCTGTTGCTGCTCTGCGTGGAGGCCCGCCGCTATCGGTTCTACGATGTCTATCGCATGCGCATCCGCCAGTTCGAGAGGCACTATTTTGGCCAGCTGTTCGGGCCCGAGACAAAGGGCGGCGTGGAGCCGTGGCTGTTGATGCTGGCGCAGGACCTGAGGCATCCAACATTTCGCATCACCTTCGAACGGGCGCTGCGGCGGCGCCTGCGCCGCAACTACATCTGGATGTTCCTGATCCTGCTGTTTGCCTGGGTGCTCAAGATCGCCTCGCCCGACCTGCAGGACGGGGTGGCGCTCGATCCGGGCCGACCGCTCGAGATGGCGATCGGCCATGCCGCCATCGGGCCCATGCCGGGCTGGCTGGTGGTGGCGCTGGTCATGCTGTTCTATCTTGGCCTGGCCGTGGCCTCGCTCAAGGGCAAGGACCGGGGCGGCGACGAAGTTCATGTATGAGGGCAAGAGCCCGTGATCCCTACCTTGACGACCGAACGCCTCATCCTGCGCCCGCCGGTCTTTGCCGACTTTCCCGCGTATGAGGCGCTGTGGGCGTCGCCGCGCTCGCGCTATATGGGCGGACCCTATGATACCTTCGCGGCCTGGGGCCTGTTCTGCCACGACATCGCCTGCTGGCAGATGTTTGGCCATGGCGCGCTGATGATCGACCTGCGCGAGACCGCCGAATGCGTCGGCCAGGTCGGCATCAATCACGGGCCGCTGTTTCCGGAAAAGGAACTGGGCTGGCTGCTCTATGCGGGACACGAGGGCATGGGCTATGCGCTTGAGGCAGCGCGGGCGCTGCGCGACTGGGCGTTTGCCGAGCGCCACCTGCCGACGCTGGTCAGTTATTGCGACCCGGCCAATGCGCGTTCCATTGCGGTGGCCGAGCGGCTGGGGGCCGTGCGCGATGATCTGGCGCCGCGACAGGACCCCGAGGACGTAGTGTTTCGCCATTCGGCCTAGCCAAGGGAACAGCGTTCCGCCGCGGCCCCCAACTGCGCCAAAAGGTGCGCCTCGCCAGCCTTGCCCCGCCGCCGAAAACGGTTTAGCACCGGACCGTTGAGACCCCTGCCGGACTGCCGCCCGATATGACCTATATCGTCACCGACAATTGCATCGCCTGCAAATACACCGATTGCGTGGAAGTATGCCCCGTGGATTGTTTCTACGAAGGCGAGAACATGCTGGTGATCCACCCGGATGAATGCATCGACTGCGGTGTGTGCGAGCCCGAATGTCCCGCCGAAGCCATCAAGCCCGATACCGAAAGCGGTCTGGATGAATGGCTGGCGCTCAATACGAAGTTTGCCTCGATGTGGCCCAACCTGACCGAACGCCGCGATCCGCTGCCCGAGGCCAAGGAGAAGGACGGCGAAGAGGGCAAGCTGGCCAAGTATTTTTCCGAGGCGCCCGGCGAAGGCGACTGAGTACAGACTTTACTGACCGCGATCGTCACCCTAGGGTTCGACCCGAGGGGTCTTTACTTGCCGTACGCTCCGTAAGTGCAGGGCCCTCGGGTCAAGCCCGAGAGTGACGGCCGGGGGATGTGATAGCCTCTGGACAGGTCGCGGAGATGGCCAGCCACATCCTCGCCCTATTGCGGCGAGCGCGAATCCGCGTCTGATTCGTAGCTTTTGATTTTGCTGATTTTTTGTGCTATGGTGCAAACCAATGCAGCTCAGCCCGTCACCCAGCCCGTGCCTTAAGGCACGATTTTTTTGACAACATCGTTAGATGACTTGACCTCCGGGAAAAGCGGAACCGGACGGTCATGGGGTTTTTGTTGCGCGCGGCGTCCCGTTCGGGCGCCAGTCACGAAGAGTAGGAATGGACGGTCCTTCCCGCCAGGAACTGTCCATTTGGGGCGTCAACAAGGAGTTCCATGAATATGGTAGCCAAGAAGGTACAGACACGGCTTGGGTTCAAGACCGGCGAGTATGTCGTCTATCCGGCGCATGGCGTCGGTGTGATCGTCTCGATCGAGGAACAAGAAGTCGCCGGCCTGACCCTTGAGTTGTTCGTCATCAGTTTCGAGCAGGACAAGCTGACCCTGCGCGTTCCCGTGGCCAAGATCAAGTCTGTCGGCATGCGCAAGCTGGCCGAAGAAGATATGGTCACCCAGGCGCTGACCACCGTGACCGGCCGTGCCCGTGTCAAGCGCACCATGTGGTCGCGTCGCGCCCAGGAATATGAAGCCAAGATCAATTCGGGCGATCTGATCGCCATTTCGGAAGTTGTGCGGGATCTCTATCGCTCCGAAGAGCAGCCGGAGCAGTCCTATTCGGAACGCCAGCTGTTCGAGCAGGCGATGGATCGCATGAGCCGCGAAATCGGTGCCGTCAACAAGCTGACGCTGACCGAAGCGGTGCAACTGATCGAGAAGAACCTGGCCAAGTCGCCCAAGCGGACCAAGGACGCTGCGGCCGAGCCGGAAAGCGACGAGGAAGCTGCCGCGTAGGCGGAAGGCTTCAGGCGAATAGGAAGGGCTGGTGGCAACACCGGCCCTTTTTGTTGCTGCGCTTGAACTATTGCTGCGCTTGAAGTTTCAGTCGACACCCTGCCTCCTTGTGGGGAGGGATCAGGGTGGGGGATGCTTAGCCCGGATGTCGGGGGCTGCGATCACCCCCTCCCAGCCTCCCCATCGAGGAGGAGGTGCCGCCCGGCGGTTTGGCTTGGACCGTGCCTACACCCGCCCCATGCTTTCCGGTAACAGCACCACGCTTTCCTGCTCGTTCGGGTCGGTGCGGGCAATCAGCGCCCGGGCGGTCTTGTCACCGGGGTTGAACGGCTGGTGCGGCACGCCGGCGGGAATGTAGACGTAATCGCCCGCGTCGACGTGATCGAGAAATTCGAGGTTGGGCCCATGGTAGAACGAGGTTGAGCCTTCGATCTGGAAGATCGCCGTCTCGTGGTTCGCGTGATAATGCGGCTTGGCCTTGCCGCCTGGTGGCAGCACCAGCATATGCATGCAGATGGCCGTCGAGCCGGCGCTTTCGGCCGATACGCCCGCAAAATAGTCCATACCCTGCTTGCCGTGGAATGCCGCGCCGCCGCGGATCACCTTGCATTGCGCCATAGTCTGTCCCTCTCCTGAGGGCGCCACTTTAGCGCGGCCGGGACATCGATGCTAATGGGGCCGCGTACACCGTTCAGACGAGGCGGTAGCGGTCGCTGTTGAACGCGTCGCAGACCGCCGCCAGCGTCTCCGCCCGGTCGAGACCGCCAGTGTTCAGGACATGGCGGTCATACTGTCCCAAGGACGCGAACATACCATGGATATCAGCCACCACGACCGGATCGGTCAGTGAGTCGCCGCCACGCGCCCGGCAGCGTGCCACCGCTTCCTCGACCGGCGGGCGAAGCAGCACATAATGCACCGGCACGGCGAGCTCCTGGTATGGCGCCAGCGACCATGGCCCGATGACGCCGTCGAGGGCCACGACATAGCCGCCCTGGGCGTAACGTTGCGCCACGTTGGCGCTGATTTCCATGATCATCTGGTTCTGCCTGGCAGCTTCAGGCAGCCAGGGCTCGATGTGGCCCGACTTGATGTAGCCCCAGAAATCGTCGGTGTGCAGATGCACCTTTGGGGCGCCGGGCAAACGCGCCAGCAACTCGGCGGTGGTGGTCTTGCCCGAGCCCGGCGAGCCGGAGATGATCAGCACATGGCCGGCAAACCGGTCCATCAGGCTTTCCCCAACACATCGCCCAGACGTGTGGTGGCGCTGCCGGGCTTGAGCGGCTTTTGCTGGCTTTCATGCGGCACCCAGCCGGACAGCCAGACGATTTCGAGCGTCGCCCTTATGCGGCCATCCGCGTCGGCGTCCTGGGCCAGATAGGCATTGGCGGCCGCGGCCAGCAGAGCCGGGCTCGCCAGGCGACGGGGCCGGTCGACCAGGGGGTTGGCCGCGCCCAGCGCCTTGAGTTCGGCCATCAGCGCGAAGGGGCTCGAATAGCGCACGGTGTGGGTTTCGACATCGGCCACTGGTAAAGCCAGCCCGGCGCGCTGCAGCAGGGCACCGGCATCACGCACCTGGATCATGGGCGCGACGCGCGCCGAAGCCCCGCCCAACACCAGCGCATCTGCGGAGAGGAACGCTTCCCTCAGTTCGGTCAGCGTTTCGCCGCCCAGAGCCGCGATCAGCAGCAGGCCATCGGGCGCGAGGCGAGCCCGCAGCCGGGCGAGATAGCCGGGCACGTCGTTGACGGCCTGCAGATGGAGGATGGAAACGATGAGGTTGAAGTTGTCGCCAGCGAGCGCTGGCACTTCGTCTTCGCCGGTGAATGCCGCATGCCGCTCGAAGGCGAAGCGGGCGCTGGCGGTCTGGCCGAAGGCGGGAAGCCTGTCGATATCAGGGCCGATGATGGCGGCGCGGGGAAAGTCGCGGATCAGCGCCGCAAGCCGATCCTCGAGATCATCAAGGACGAGATCGGTGACGAAATCACTCGCCTGACCTCGACGCGCCAGATGGCGGGCAATCAGCGCGGTGTCGAAAATGGCGGGTGGCTGGGTCATGATGGTCTTGCGGCCTGACGGCGACGTGGCAGTATGGCCTTATGGAGAGTGCAGAGGGGCTTGTCAAAACCGGGGCGTGGCGCCGGCGCATCATGCGCGGGGCGCGGCTTGTGGGCAGCGCGCTGCTGGATCTGGCCTATCCGCCGGTCTGCCTCAACTGCGACGCGCCGACCGCCACACCAGATACGCTCTGTCCGGCCTGTTTCAAGGGTCTGCGACCCATCACCGCGCCGCTCTGCCCGGTGCTCGGCCTGCCCTTCGCGGTTTCGTTGGGACCCGACACATTGTCGACCGAGGCACTGGCCGATCCGCCGCCGTTTGGGCGGGCGCGCGCCGCGGTGATCTATGGCGAAGTGGCGTCCACCATCGTGTCGCGCCTCAAATATGGCGACCGGCCGGAACTGGCGCGGTTCTGCGCCCGGCTGATGGCGGGTGCTGGTCACCAATTGTGGATCGAGGCGCCGGTGCTGGTGCCGGTGCCGCTGCATCGGGCGCGGCAGCGGGAGCGGCGCTACAACCAGTCGGCGGAACTGGCGCATCAAATCGGCCGGCTGACCGGGCTCGATGTCGATCCTGCCCTGGTGCAGCGCATCCGCAAGACGCGGCAGCAGGTGGGTCTTAGCGGCGACGGACGGCAGCGCAATGTCGCCGGAGCCTTCGCCGTGCATCCCGACGCCCTGGTCAGGCTCCGCGGCCGGCGGGTGGTGCTGGTCGACGACGTCTATACCACCGGCGCCACCGTCAAGGCAGTGACCAGGAGCCTGCGCAAGGCGGGGATCGATGCTGTCGACGTCGTGACCTTCGCCCGCGTTGTCATCGGCGCGGACTTGCCCATATAAGAAACAAACCCCTTGTCTCCATTGGAGAAAGCGTGATGGCCAAGATCGAAATCTACACCACCCCGACCTGCCCCTATTGTCATGCGGCCAAGGCTCTGCTGGCTGACAAGGGCGCCGACTATACCGAGATCACGGTGCTGGACCCCAGCCTGCGCGAAGCCATGACCGAGCGGGCCCATGGCCGCCGCACCGTGCCGCAGATCTTCATCGACGATGCGCATGTGGGCGGCTATGACGACATGGCGGCGCTCGACCGCCGCGGCGCGCTCGATCCGCTGCTGGCCCAGTAGTAAGAACCCATGAAAATCGCTGCCATCCAGATGCGGTCGGGCCTTGACCCTGACGCCAATCTTGCCACGCTCGAGCCCATGCTGGCCGAGGCGGCAGCGGCCGGAGCGCGCTATGCGCTGACGCCGGAAGTCACCATGATCTTCCCGGAGAACCGAGAACAGCTGGCGAGCGTCGCCGCGCCGTTCGAGGGCCATCCGCAATTGGCGCGCGTAGGTGAGCTGGCCAGGCGGCATGGCATGCATATCCATATCGGCTCGCTGGCCGTACCGCTGCCCGACGGGCGCTTCGCCAACCGGTCGGTGCTGTTCGGGCCGGATGGGCGGATCGCCGCCACCTATGACAAGATCCACCTGTTCGATGCCACCATTGCCGGGCTCAACGCGTACAGGGAAAGTGCCACCTATGCGGGCGGCGAGCGGGCGGTTACGGCGCCGCTCGGCGAGTTCACGTTGGGCATGAGCATCTGCTACGACATGCGCTTCCCCAAGCTCTACAATGCGCTGGCCAATGCCGGCGCGACCCTGATCGCCGTGCCTGCCGCCTTCACGGTGCCGACCGGCCAGGCGCACTGGCATGTGCTGTTGCGCGCCCGCGCCATCGAAACTGGCTCTTATGTCATCGCGGCGGCGCAGGGCGGCCAGCATGCCAATGGAAGGGCGACCTATGGGCATTCGCTGGTGATCGACCCCTGGGGACGGATCGTGGCCGAACTCGATCACGACGCGCCCGGCATTCTGGTGGTAGAGATTGCTCCGGACCTGGTGGCCGACGCACGCGAACGCATCCCGGCGCTGGCCAATGCGCGAAACTTTGCCCTGCCCCAGGCATTGCAGCCCTAGGAAGCCGGCCTATATCTTTGTTCAAGCAACCGAGCCGCATCGGCTCATGAGACTGTCGTCGTGATCCAGTATTCCCTCCATTGCTCCAACGGCCACCGCTACGACGCCTGGTTCAAGAGTGCCGCGGCATTCGACGAACAACGGGCGCGCGGCATCGTGACCTGTGCCGTGTGCGGGGATGGCGGCATCGCGAAGGCGCCGATGGCGCCGGCCGTGGCCCGCACCGACAACGAGAAGGTATCGCTGAGCTCGGCGCATCCAGACGCCGTCAAGTTCCGCGAATTGCTGCGGGCCTACCGGCAGAAGGTCACCAGCGAAGCCGACTATGTCGGCGATAGGTTCGCCGATGAAGCCCGCAAGATCCATTTCGAGGAAGTGGAGGCCCGCGGCATCTATGGCGAGGCCACGCGCGATGAGGTGATTGCGCTGGCCGATGACGGCATCGAGTTCATGCCACTGCCGGACCTGCCCGAAGAACACAACTGATCTAGTCCGCTCCAGCTCAGGAACGGCTCATTTCCGGCGCCACTCCCGGCGCAACCACACGGAGACATCACTATGACCACACTCGACGCAGCCCTTTCGGGCACGTTTGCCATTGGTGGCGACCTTAGGGTCAATCGCCTCGGCTTTGGCGCCATGCGCATTACCGGCAAGGGCATCTGGGGACCGCCTGAAGACCCCGAGGAGGCAAAGGCGACGCTGCGCCGTCTACCCGAACTCAATGTCGACTTCGTCGATACGGCCGAGAGCTATGGCCCCTATATCAGCGAGGAACTGATCGGCGAGGTGCTGGCGCCTTATGCCAAGGGCACCATTATCGCCACCAAGGGTGGGCTGACCCGGCACGGCCCTGATCTCTGGCCGCAACTGGGGCGTCCGGAATTTCTGCGGCAGGGCGCCATCCTCAGCCTGCGCCGCCTCAAGGTCGATGTCATCGATCTCTGGCAGCTCCACCGCATCGATCCCAAGGTGCCGGCGCGTGAGCAGTTCGAAACCATTGCCCAGTTGCAGAAGGACGGGATCATCCGCCATGCCGGCCTCAGCCAGGTCAGCGTGGCCGAGATCAAGGAAGCGCAGAAATACTTCCCCGTCACCACGGTGCAGAACCTCTACAACTTCGCCAATCGCGACAGCGAGGACGTACTGGACTATTGCGAAGCCAATGGCATCGGCTTCATCCCGTGGTACCCGCTCGCCGGCGGTGACCTGGTCAAGGGGCATGCCGATGCGGAAGCTATCGTAAAGAAGCACAATGCCTCGCCCAGCCAGATCGCACTGGCCTGGCTGCTCAAGCGCAGCCCGGTGATGCTGCCCATTCCCGGCACCAGCAAGGTCAAGCATCTGGAAGACAACGTGGCGGCAGCCGCGATTGCGCTCAGCGACGACGACTTCGCCACGCTGGACCGGATCGGCAAGAAGGCCTGAAGCAAACTATTGTGCCGCTCCAGGGTTGACCTTGGAGCGGCTGCCGGCCGAAGAATAACCAGTGGATGTTTGGGGTTATTCTGATGGGCAGGATCTTCATTGTTGCCATCGCAGTTTTGGCCGCAACGCCGCTCCCGGCCCAGGCCGGATTGCTGGGCCCCTTCTTCGAAGATTTTGGTACCTGCTATGCCCGTCACTATGATGACGCGCACATGGCCAGCCATCCGCGTCAGCAGGTCAGCGCCATCTATCTCAGCCACACAGCCCAACCCGATCCGGGCTACAAGGGCGTGCTGCTCGATTTCGGCTTCGTCACCCGTGATGGCGAGCACTATTCGGCAAATGCCTATTGCGACAAGCGTGACCGCTGCAGCCTCGAAGGCGATGGCGGGACGTTCCAGGTGAGCGAAACCGGCGATGGCCTGCGCATCGATGTCGGGGATTTCCTCGGCCTCGAAGGCCGGAACGGCTGGTCGGGCGATCTCACCGAGAGCGACGACCGCGTCTTCCTGATCTTTCCCGACGCGCCGCGCGCTTGCAGCTTCGATTGATCGCTGATGTCAGGGAGTTAGGGTCGGTCCGATAGGGAGGGTGGAATCCCCACTATCGAACCTGACCAGACCAGCAGTCTTGGCAGACCACCGGACGGCTGAGGGGCGTTTAGCACCGGGCGCGGTGGTTGTCACGTGTTTGTCGTACGACGATCCGCAAACCGGATCGGCACCTCCCCCTTG
>JAKFDU010000200.1:0-1589 GCA_036675975.1 Devosia sp.
GCCAGCGCTTGCGACCTGCGCGGTCGTGTAGTTGCCCGTGGTAGCCGTACCCCAGGCATAAACACCGCCGCCGGCCTGGTTGCCCGCACGGCTGATCGCCTGAGCGATGGCGCCGCCCCAGGGGTTCATGAGGGCGTCTTCCCGACGGGTGCGCCACGCCGAGTTGACGTTGGCAATCGCCGGATAGGCCATGTTGTTGGCTGCCGCGAGTTCCTCGACGACGGCCGCCAGCGCGAGCGACTTCTCCTGGGCCTTGGAGTTACCAGCGCTGACCTTCGACTGATTGTAGAGCGTGATGGCACCCGCCAGCACGATGACGCCGATGACGATGGCCAGCGAGACCTCGATCAGCGTAAAGCCCTTTTGAGCGTTGCTCCCCTTTTTCACAGACGATCCTCCCTTTCTGAGAAAGCCATCAACCGTATACCCTTGCTTATTTACTTATAACTGCTGTGAGCCAATCTTCACGGACTTTTTTCGGTGACGCCCAGGCGCTTTAGCGCATTTTTAGCCACCTGTTTCACGCTTTGATCGGTCGCCGTGTCGTAAGTGTGTCGCCACGAGGCGATCGCTAGGTCCTTGCGCGTTCCGCGCTCGTACATCTGGGCGGCGAAGTAGCGCGCCTCCGGAGGCGCGCCCGGCAGCCCGGCAGCCCGCTCGAAATAGCTGGCCGCCCGCAGGTAGTCCTCGCTGAAGAAGAACAGCGTCAGGCCCGCCTTGTACGGAAAATAGTGGTTCTCGGGGTCGTGCGCGGCCCCCTTGTCGAGCAACTTCACCGCCTCGTCCACCTGCTCGCTGTCGCCGAGAGCCAGCGACCCGAAGTCGTAGGCCTGGATGAAGCGCGGGTCGAGATCCGTGATCAGGTCCAGGAGGGGATAGAGGTTCTGAAAGTGCCGACCATGTACCAGCTGGTATCCCCAGTAGCTGGCAAAACGCATGTACCAGAGGTCCGCGGCCAGATTGTCGAAGCCCGCGACCATGGTCCCCAGGGGCTTGGGCGGAACGCTCATATACCCTTGCCGGATCGGATCAGCCGAGTCGCGCACGCTGCCCAGCAGGACGTTGACGGCGACGATCGCGCCCAAGGTGACTCCCCACGCGATCGCCCTCATCAGAGCTCCTTGAGGCGGAAAACCAGGACCGAGAAGCCGATGAGCGCCACGATCCACGCGATCCCGTACCCGAAGGACGCCAGCAGCTGATGAGTCGGCGGGATCATGCCATAGACGGCGTCGTTTTTGAGGTTGAGGGCTTCGAGATTCGGAATGAAGCGATAGATGAACTCGGTGAGCATGTGCGAGGCGCCGCCGGCCCGCTCACCGAAGGCGCGGATGACGCCCGTCTGGTGGCCAATGAAGAAGACGACCAGGGCGTAGATCGAGGCCAGGGTCGGCGAGGTCAGCAGCGAGAACAGCAGGGCGACGGCGACGATGAGGAAGGTTTCGACCGCCATGGCGAGGATCGCGACGGCGAACCAGGGCGTCAAGGGCAGCCGCACGAAGACGAGCATGCCGTAGAAGACGAGGCCCATGAGCAGCATCAGCAGGCCCAGGGCGGCGAACCAGCCCAGGGTCTTGCCGACGATGATG
>JAKFDU010000201.1:0-1691 GCA_036675975.1 Devosia sp.
GCCTGTCACAAATAGTCCATAACCTTCAAGGTTTCTCTCATCCAGGAGCTTTCTTTCATGAAACTGCAACTTTCCGCCGCGGCTCTCGCGCTCGCCTTTGCGCTACCGGCCCAGGCCCAGACCGAAGTCCAGTGGTGGCATTCCATGGGCGGCGCCCTTGGCGAATGGGTCAACGACCTGGCCAAGGACTTCAACGCCAGCCAGAAGGATTACAAGGTCACGCCGACCTTCAAGGGCAGCTATGCCGAGTCGATGACCGCCGGCATCGCGGCCTATCGCGGCGGCAATGCGCCGCACATGATCCAGGTGTTCGAGGTCGGCACCGCCACCATGATGGCCGCCAAGGGCGCCGTCGTGCCGGTCGCCAAGGTGATGACCGATGCCGGCCTGAAGTTCGACCCCAGCATCTACGTGCCGGCGGTCTCGGGGTACTACACCGCCCCCAATGGCCAGATGCTGAGCTATCCCTTCAACAGCTCCACCCCGGTCTTCCACTACAACAAGGACGCCTTCAAGGCCGCCGGCCTCGACCCCGAGAAGCCGCCAACCACCTGGCCCGAAGTCGCCCTGGCCGCCGCCAAGCTGAAGGCCTCCGGCCACAAGTGCCCCTTCACCACCAGCTGGATCAGCTGGACCCAGCTGGAAAGCTTCTCGGCCTGGCACAACGTGCTGTACGCGAGCAAGAACAACGGCTTCGGCGGCCTCGACACGCGCCTGGCGTTCAACAGTCCGCTGCACGTACGCCACATCGAGAACCTGGCCAACATGGCCAAGAGCGGCCTGTTCGTCTACAAGGGCCGCGAGAACAAGGCCGACGCCACCTTCGTTTCGGGCGAGTGCGCGATGGCGACGGCTTCGTCGGCGCTGGCGGGCAACGTGAAGCGCAACAGCAAGTTCGCCGCCGGCACCGGCACCCTGCCCTTCTACCCGGACGTCGCCGGAGCGCCGCAGAACACCGTGATCGGCGGCGCCAGCATCTGGGTGATGTCCGGCAAGAAGCCGGAGGAATACAAGGCCGTGGCCGCGTTCCTCAACTACCTGTCCAAGCCCGAAGTGGCGGCGGCCAGCCACCAGCGCACCGGCTACCTGCCGGTCACCAAGGCCTCGTTCGACCTGACCGAGAAGTCCGGCTTCTACAAGCAGAACCCCGGCGCCGACGTGTCGGTCAACCAGATGGTCCGCAAGACCACCGACAAGTCGCGCGGCGTGCGCCTGGGCAACTTCGTGCAGATCCGCACCATCATCGACGAGGAACTCGAAGGCGTGTGGCAAGGCAGCAAGCAGCCGAAGGAAGCGCTGGACAATGCCGTGAAGCGCGGCAACGAGCAGCTGGAGCGGTTCCAGGCAGCGAACAAGGGCTGATCGCCCGCACCGAAAAAGGGGGGCGCCTTCCGCGCCCCCTTTTTATTGCCTCATCAATTCATAGACAATAGCCGCCCATGGAGAAGAGGGTCTTATTCAAATCGGCATGGCTGCCGTGGGTGCTCATCGCGCCCCAGATGGCCGTCATCCTGGTGTTCTTCTTCTGGCCGGCCGGCCAGGCGCTGTACCAGAGCGTGCTGCTGGAGGACGCCTTCGGCTCCACCAGCGAGTTCGTGGGCCTGGCCAACTTCAAGCGCCTGTTCGCGGACCCCAGCTACCTGGACTCCTTCCGCATCACCGCCATCTTCTCGGCGCTGGTCGCGGTCGGC
>JAKFDU010000202.1:0-41267 GCA_036675975.1 Devosia sp.
TGGCCGGGCGCGGGGGGACCGCAATCAGTTCCAGCTTGGCTTCATTGCCCTCGCCGACCACGGCCACGGTCACCGTGCCGCCATTGACCAGTTCGCCGAACAGCACCTGATCGGCCAGCGGCTTCTTGATGTATTCCTGGATCACGCGGCCCAGCGGACGCGCGCCCATGCGTTCATCATAGCCCCGCTCGGCCAGCCAGTCGGCGGCCTCCGGCTGCAGCACGATGGTGACACCGCGCTCGGCCAGCTGGCCTTCCAGCTGCAGCACGAACTTCTCGACCACGCGACGCACCACTTCCCGCGGCAGCGGCGCGAACGAGATGATCGCGTCGAGGCGGTTGCGGAATTCCGGCGTGAACAGGCGGTTGATCGCCTCTTCGTCGTCGCCCTGCTCGCGCTTGCGGCCGAAGCCGATGGGCGACTTCTGCAGGTCCATGGCGCCCGCATTGGACGTCATGATCAGGATGACGTTGCGGAAATCCACCGACTTGCCGTTGTGATCGGTCAGCTTGCCGTGGTCCATCACCTGCAACAGGATGTTGTAGAGGTCCGGATGGGCCTTCTCGATTTCGTCGAGCAGCACCACGCAATGCGGATGCTGGTCCACGCCATCGGTGAGCAAACCGCCCTGGTCGAAGCCGACATAGCCCGGCGGGGCGCCGATCAGGCGGCTGACCGTGTGACGCTCCATATACTCCGACATGTCGAAGCGCAGCAGTTCGACGCCGAGCGTGTCGGCGAGCTGCTTGGCGACTTCCGTCTTGCCGACGCCGGTCGGGCCGGTGAACAGGTACGAGCCGATCGGCTTTTCCGGTTCACGAAGGCCCGCACGCGCCAGCTTGATGGCCGATGACAGCGCGGTGATCGCCAGGTCTTGGCCGAAAACCACCGACTTGAGGCTGCGCTCGAGACCACCCAGCAGTTCGGCATCGGATTTCGATACCGACTTTGGCGGGATGCGAGCGATCGTGGCTATGGTCGCCTCGATATCCTCGACATCGATGATCTTCTTGCGCTTGTCCTCGGTCACCAGCATCTGGCTGGCGCCCGTCTCGTCCAGCACGTCGATCGCCTTGTCGGGCAGCTTGCGGTCGTTGATATAGCGCGCGCTCAGTTCCACGGCGGCCTTGAGGGCATCGTCGGTGAACTTGATCTTGTGGAACTCTTCGTAATAGGGGCGCAGACCGCGGATGATCTCGATGGCATCGGGGATCGAGGGTTCATTGACGTCGATCTTCTGGAAGCGACGCACCAGTGCCCGGTCCTTCTCGAAGAACTGGCGGTATTCCTTGTAGGTGGTCGAGCCGATGCAGCGGATCGCGCCCGAGGCCAGGGCCGGCTTGAGCAGGTTCGAAGCATCGAGCGCGCCGCCCGAGGTGGCGCCCGCACCGATCATGGTGTGGATCTCGTCGATGAACAGCACCGAGTTGGGCAGCTTTTCGAGCTCCTTCATCACGGCCTTGAGGCGTTCCTCGAAGTCGCCGCGATAGCGGGTGCCGGCCAGCAGCGAGCCCATGTCCAGGGCATAGATCACGGCTTCGCGCAGCACTTCGGGCACGTCACCCTCGACGATCTTGCGGGCCAGGCCCTCGGCAATCGCCGTCTTGCCCACGCCGGCATCGCCGACATAGATCGGGTTGTTCTTGGAGCGGCGGCACAGCACCTGGATGGTGCGACGCAGCTCGGCATCACGCCCGATCAGCGGATCGATCTTGCCGGCCCGGGCCTTCTCGTTGAGGTTCACGCAGAAATCGGCCAGAGCCGAGCTCTTCTTGGCCTCGGCGCCGCCCTCGCCATGGTTCTCGCCGTCTTCGGCACCACGCACCTTGCGCTCCTCGCTGGGACCGGACTTGGTGATCCCGTGGCTGATGAAATTGACCGCGTCCAGCCGGCTCATGTCCTGCTGTTCGAGGAAATAGGCGGCGTGGCTTTCGCGCTCGGCAAAGATTGCGACGAGCACATTGGCACCCGTAACCTCTTCCCGACCGGACGACTGGACATGAATGACGGCGCGCTGGATCACGCGCTGGAAGGCGGCGGTCGGCCGCGCATCCTGGCCAGAGGCCACGATCAGGCTGTCGAGCTCTTCATTGATGAAATCTTCGAGGTCGCTCTTGAGCGCGTCGATATCGACATCGCAGCCGGTGAGCACGGCGATCGTCTCGCGGTCGTCGGTCAGGGCCAGCAGCAGGTGTTCGAGCGTAGCGAACTCATGGTTGCGCTCACGCGCCAGGTTCATCGCCTGATGCAGAGCCTTTTCAAGTCCGCGGGAAAATGAGGGCATATGATGTTCCTATTGCTTTTCCATCACGCATTGCAGCGGATGCTGGTTCTTGCGTGCCGTATCCATGACCCGTGTGACCTTGGTCTCGGCCACTTCGTATGGATATACGCCGCACTCACCCACCCCCTTCTGGTGAACGTGCAGCATGATCTGCATGGCGTCTTCACGCGATTTGTTGAAGACATCCTGCAAGACCAGAACGACGAATTCCATCGGCGTGTAGTCGTCGTTGAGCAGCAGCACCCGATACAGGTTCGGGCGCTTGGTTTTGGGACGGGTCTTGGTGATCGTCCCGGTCTCGGTGCTGCCTTTGCCATCCCCACCCTTGCCAGGATCGTCCTCCTTTGGCCCCGCATGGGCGGGCACAGGCACCAGTCGCAGCGCGGCTGGGGCCTCATCGGTCAAGGCGAGGAGGTCATTGGCATACATGGGAGACATCTGTCGTAGAGGAAAACGAAGCAGCATGATGAGGACCATTATGTAGGCAAAAGATCGCCCGTGTTAAGGGGCAAGATGTCCCGAATTCGTGATGGCTGTCATTGATGAGCTGGCGGGCGCCTGGGCGCCGCGGTCATCGACCCATCACCCATCCGTGACCGGCTTTCCACACCCTCGCCCAAATCGCTCGCATTTTACGGAATGGTAACGGCGCTGACTTATCCTCCGCGGATAGAGGACTGTTCGGGAGCGTGGGGCTCACCCGGATAGTCCACCCAGTTGTGTTGCGTACGGGCGCAGAAGCGCCCGAGAGTAAAGTTGGAGTACCGGGTGGCTTCCCAGGCGAAATCCCCATGGCGCGTCGTGTTTGTTCGCGCCTTTGCCGCAATTGTTATCGCCCTTGCGGTCAGCGCCCATACGGCAGCACCCGCCCAGGCTATCGAAAATCTCCGCAAATATGCCGGCATCGTCGTCGACGCCAAGTCGGGCCAGGTGCTCTATGAGGAGGCCGCCGATAGCCGTCGCTATCCCGCTTCGGTCGCCAAGGTGATGACGCTCTATGTGCTGTTCCAGGAGCTGAACGCCGGCAATCTCAAGCTGTCCACCAAGATGACCGTGTCGCGCCATGCCGCCGCGGCCGTGCCGACCAAGCTGGGCCTGCGGGCCGGCGCCGAAATCACGGTGGAAGACGCCATCAAGTCGCTGGTGACACTGTCGGCCAATGACATGGCCCGCGTCATCGCCGAACACATTTCCGGCACCGAATCCAAATTCGCCGAACGCATGACCGCCACGGCCCGTGCCCTGGGCATGCGCAACACCACCTACCGCAATGCCTCGGGCCTGCCCGATGGGGGCCAGGTCACCACCGTGCGCGACCAGGCCATCCTGGGCATCGCCATCTACCAGCACTTCCCCAGCTACTACGAATTCTTCCAGACCCGCAGCTTCAGCTACGGCAAGTCCACCTATGGCAACCACAACCGCGTCCTTGGCTATATGGGCGCCGTCGACGGCATCAAGACCGGCTATATCAACGCCGCCGGCTCCAACCTGCTGACTGCCGCCCGGAAGGACGGCCGCCACATCGTCGTCGTCGCCTTCGGCTTCAATTCCGCCGGCGCCCGCGACGAAAAGGTGCGCCAGCTCGTCGCCAATTACCTGCCGGAAAGCCGCCGCGGCGACTACCTGCAGACGGCCCTGATCCCCATGCCGGGCCGCCAGGGCAATGGCAATGTGCAGGTCGCCGTGGCCCAGCCCAGCCAGCCGGTCTTCGTCATGCCCATGCCCCTGCCCGGCTTCCGCCTGGCGCAGCTGGTGGCCGCCAACGGCGCGCAGGCACAGCCCGCCGCGATCCAGCCCATGCCGGAATTGGCCGTGGCCAGCGCAGCCCCGACGCCGGCGCCGATGCCAGCCGATCTCGGCCTGCAGCCGGCCGTCCAGGCCGCCAACATTCTCGCCGCCCCGTCGCAGACGCCCCAGCCGGCCTATCCGAGCCAGGACATCATCGGCGCCTGGCTCTCTGAGAGCTACAACCTGGGCGCACCACCCTCCGCGCTCGGCCAGACCGCGCCGTCGGCCCCGCTCGGCTTCCAGCCGCCACCGGCCGATGTCGGCACCCAACAGGGGGGCCAG
Organism: Devosia sp.; assembly: GCA_036675975.1. Classification (GTDB taxonomy): domain Bacteria; phylum Pseudomonadota; class Alphaproteobacteria; order Rhizobiales; family Devosiaceae; genus Devosia. The sequence goes on from JAKFDU010000202.1 coordinate 4,358, forward strand.
CCGGTCGACCTCATGACCTCGGGCGCCATCCAGACGGCCGATGCCGGGATCGCCCCCGGCTGGGTCGTGCAGATCGGCGCCGGCCCGTCCGAGGACAGCGCCCGCGCCATGCTGTCGGACGCCGCCGGCAAGGTCGGCACGCTCGGCGACTTCCGCTCCTATGTCGAGCGCTTCGAAAAGAACGGCCAGACCTTCTATCGCGCCCGCTTCGTCGGCTTCGGCGGCCGCGATGATGCGACGGCCATGTGCAACCAGCTCAAGCAGCAGGATATGAGCTGCCTGGCCATGCAGAGCTAACGACCAACGACAAACGAGCCGACGCCTTCGAGCGCCGGCCGCCCGGGGAAGCAAATTGGTGCCTGTGTTTGGAGTAGCCCAATGAGCGAAAATACTGCCCTTACCGAGCTGGCCAACTTTGTCGGCCGCTCCAGCCTTGCGTCCGAGGACATGGCCGTGCGCAACCGTGCGCTCTCGGGCATCACCCAGCGCCTGCTGCCGAGAAAGCGCAGCGTCGGCGACCTGCTGGGCGTTGTGCTGGCCCTCTCGGCCCGCACACGACGCATGGTGCAGGAGCCTGTCATCATCGATGTCGACGTCTTCGCGCCGGGCGGTGGGCGGGCGGTCGACCTCATCTTCGGCAACCGCGACGCCTAGGGCTCGGTCTGCATCATGTGAATGAACCGCTGCGCGGCATCTTCAGGCGCCGCCAGCGCCCGGCGCGCCGCCGCAATCTCGCTGGTGGGCAGGTGCAAGGCCGCCACCAGGCTGCGATATTCCTGCCGCGCGCTCATATGCGACATGGACGGCAGCCCGCCCAGAAGATCATCGTCCAGCGGATCGAACACCGTCATTCCGGTGGGAAACAGCGACCGGAAGATCACCCGTTCAGCAATGCCGTCGGCCACGCGGCAGCCCAGCCGCAGCGCGATACGCTCCAGCATGGTCTGCACCTGCCGCATATTGCGCGAGGACAGCATGGAGATGCGGTTGCGGACCAGCACCCAATCGATGGTCTTGCCGTCGATGGCGAGCCGTTCCGAACGGGCGCGCTGCACCAGGCGCGCATAGTGGCTCATCTCGGTTGGCTCGCCGGTCACTGCGTCGAAGCGTGCCATGACGTTGAGATCGATCAGGCTGTCATTGACTGGGGTCACCAGCGTATCGGCCAGCGAATGGGCCAGCCGGGTGAGGTTGGTGTCGAAGCCGGGCGTGTCGATGACCAGGAAATCGGCATCGTGCTCCACCTCGGCTATCGCCTGCCGGAACAGGTCGAACTCGGCGCGGTGGTTCTCGCGGATGGAATCGCCACGCGACAGCGGCAGATGGAAATGGGTGGTGTGCGGGATGCGCAGGCCGCGGCTGCGCGCCCATTCGCGGCGGTTGCGCACATAGTGGGTCAGCGTCTGCTGGCGACTATCCACATCGATGGATGCCACCTTGAAGCCTTCGTAGAGCAGATGGATAGCCAGATGGAAAGCCGTGGTCGATTTGCCCGACCCGCCCTTCTCATTGCCGACTGCGATGACATGCACGCCTCGCCGAGCCATCGAACACCTACCTGCGCCTGCCCGGACTCTTCGGTGGTTCGACCGTCACAGGCAAGGTGCGCATGGTGAATATTTCGTTAAAGGCTTAATGGGCAAGGAGCGAAAAATGATTCTTCATGGCGGGCGCCTGTCGCCCTTCGTCCGACGGGTGGAACTGTGGCTGGCTGTGCAGGAGCGGCCGGTGGAGCGCCGCTATGTCAGCGTCTTCGATGCCGATTTCGGCGGTCTCCTGACGGTGAACCCGCTGGGACGGGTGCCGGTCCTCGAGACCGATAACGGCCTCAGCCTGTTCGAAACATCAGCCATCATCGACTATCTCGACGAAACAGCCGCGCCCGGCCGCCGGCTGATCCCTGCCAGCGGACCGGCACGCTGGCAGCTGTTGCAAGGCATCAGCCTGGCGCATGGGATTGCGGAAAAGGCCGTAGCACTGATCTACGAGCGCTACAGGCGGCCGGCGGACCTGCAATGGCCGGAATGGCGCAACCGGCTCAAGACGCAGATCAGCAGTGGCCTTGTCGCGCTCGAAGAGGCGGTGGGGCCGGATGCATCGCCGCTGGCTGGCCTGGGCCTTTCGGCGGTCTGCGCCTATGACCTGGTGGCCACCAAGTTCCCTGCCCTTGCCCGCCCCGGCTTTGCCAATCTTGACGCCCTGTCCGCCCGCGCCGGCGCGTTACCGGTGTTTGCGGCGACGCATCCCTCTCAGGCCTAGGCTGAAAGCCGCGCCGGCTCGGCCGTGCCACGCAGCGGCAGGTGCAGCGCTGCCACCAGGTTGCGGTATTCCTGCCGGGCACTGACATGGGACACCGACGAGCTTTCCCCGCTGCCATCCTCGTCCAGCGGGTCGAACACCGTCGTGCCGCTGGCAAACAGCGAGCGGAAGATGACTCGCTCGGCGATGCCATCGGCCATGCGGCAGCCAAAGCGGGTTGCGATGCCTTCGAGTGTGGCATGCACCTGTTTGGCGTTGCGCGACGCCAGCATGGAGATGCGGTTGCGCACCAGCACCCAGTCGATGCTTTCGCCATCGACGGTCATGCGCTCGGCGCGGGCGCGCTGCACCAGGCGGGCGTAATGACTGGTTTCGACCGGCACGCCAGTTTCGGGGTCGATCCGGGCCAGCACGTTAATGTCGATCAGGCTGTCATTGACCGGGGTCACCAGCGTATCGGCCAGCGAATGGGCCAATCGGGTCAGGTTGGTGTCGAAGCCCGGCGTGTCGATGACCAGGAAATCGACCTTGTTCTCAACCTCTCCCACGGCCCGACGGAACACGTCGAACTCGGACTTCTGGTTTTCCTTGATGGAATCGCCCCAGGCCGATGGCAGGTGAAAATGCAGCGGGTTGGGCAGCTGGCGTCCGCTATCGCGCGCATGGGCCCGCCGATTGCGCACATAGTGGGTCAGCGTCTGCTGGCGCCCATCCACGTCGATGGTGGCGACGCGGTGCCCGGCATAGAGCAGGTAGATGGCGAGGTGAAAGGCCGTGGTCGACTTGCCCGACCCGCCCTTTTCATTGCCCACTACAATGACATGCGCTCCGTCACGCGCCATCGTCGCCCCCCAAATCAGTGCTTGCACCACTGGGGTGCTAACAAGGGCAGCTATGGTTAACAGGGCATTAACATTGACCTGATCCTACGACTTGAGCAGCCGGTCCCGCGCCGCGTTGATCTTGGAGGCAAGGTAGCTTGAGCCGCCACGATCGGGATGCACGCCCTTCATGAGTTCATGGTGCGCGGCCCGGATTTCCTCGTCACTGGCGCCTGGTTGCAGGCCGAGTATGGCATAGGCCTCGGCGTCGGAATCTTCCGGGGCGGCGGTATTGGACGCTTCGCCGGCAGCGGCCGTCTCGGCGAAATATTCGCGCCAGCCGCTCCTGTTGGCATCGAGCCAGCTCTCAAGCAGGCTCGCGCTATCAGAATCGCTCTCAACTTCGGCGATCAGCACGCGCGTGTCCATTTCGCCCAGATCCATGAGGTCCGCACCGGCAAACTGCCCTGCCAGCACCCGTCCGGCGACCGTGCCGGTGTCATGATCGAGTTCCATGGCGAAATACCGGCTCTTGATGCGCGAGACATTGCCGGCCTGAGGCGCCACACTGTCGAAGGAGAACGGCCCCAGCCTGCCATAGCGCAGCACCGAAAACGCCCCGGCGCCAATGAAGACGGCGATATCGAAGCGCCGCGCCAGCATGAGCCCGACCGCCAACAAGGCCGCGCCACCGCCCACGGCCCAGCGCAGGCCGTGCATGAACTGGCCGCGGCTCATGCGGCGCAGGTATTGGTAGGCCGCCAGGGCGGCCAGCAGCGCTACGCCGCCGAGGAAGAAATAGGTCATTTCGGCAATTGCGCCAGCAGCGCCTGCGCCTGGCCGCTGCCTTGCAGCTTCAGCAGATCCCGCCCACCGCTGGCATAGGCCGCCACGGCCTTGAGCAGCGCCGCCAGTTCCTGGGGCGCCGACGCATCGAACCGGGCATAGGCGCCCTTGGTCAGCCGTGCAAATTCGCGGAACGCCGCTTCGACATTGGCGTCACGCCCTTCCTGGAACACGAAGATCGGGCAATGCAGCAATCCAAGTTGCCCGGCCTTTTCGGCCAGTTCATCGACATGCTCCTCGATGGCATCCCCGACATAGACCACCGCGTTGATGCGCCGCTTGGCGTGCTCGGCCCGCGCATGGGCGAACACCTTGCCGATCTGGGTATTGCCGCCACGGCACTCGATACCGGTCATCAGCCGCGCCAGCGCGCCGGCATCCAGCACCCATTTCGAGGCCCGGCATTCGCCGAAGCCGCGGAAATACAGCAGTTGCACTTGTAGCGCGCTATCCTTTGGAATGGCCTTGAACATCTCCGCCTGCAGCGAGCAGGCCAGGTCCCAGGTGGGCTGGCGGCTCATGGTGGCGTCGAGCGCGAACAGCAGCCGCCCATCCTGCGCCGCATTGGGCCGCGCCAAGGTGCCGACCTTCTTGACGAAGGCCGCAACGTCGCCGCTGACCTTGCCCTGCTGAGGCAGGCCGCCGGTAGGTCGGGCAACTGGATCCTTGTTCGCCATGGCTTCAATATGTGGCCGCAGGGCAAGGACGGCAAGGGTGTCGACCACACCTCGATGCCCGGCGCGCATGACTCACCCCCTCCCTCATTCCCGCCCCACAAGGGGGGGAGGCGATGGGGCCTCGGTCAGCGGCACGATGGCGCCCCCGCACAAGGCAGGCTTTCCTCCCCCTTGTGGGGCGGGAATGAGGGTGGAGTTTGGGAGCCTCGATGGGCGACCTAAATCAGCCCAAGCTTTGCCAGGTCCGCGGCCAGTGCCAGCGATTCCGCATTCTCGTTCGCCCCCAAATCCGGCGGCGCGTCTTCGGGCCGCAGGTAGCGCCAGCCCTGGAACGGGCGCTTGGGATAGGGCACCGTGCGCACCATGTCGGGCGCCATGATGATGTCGCAATAGTCGATGCCCTCGGCATTGGTGAACCTGGCCAGCCGCAGGATCGGCTGCCGGCATACCACCTGCCCCGCAATCACCCAGTAGATGGAGGCCAGGCCCTCCATCTCGGCCGCCCGCTTTGGCATCATCCGCGTGCGGTGGACATGCACGTCCTCGCCATAGTCGGCGTCCCACCAATGCGCCCGCTCGTCGCGATAGTCTTCGAGCTCCTTTAGGCTCGATACGCCGACGCACAGCTTGATCATGTGGATCATGTAAGCGTTCCCGGTTTGACGCGGCCCTGCATGACGTCGATTTCATCCTCGTCGACGATCCACGGCTCGTGCCGTGCCATTGCCAGCCACTCCTGGAACGCAGGCAGGCCATAGATGGACTCGACATAGCCGCCCGCCACGTCGGAAACCGGCAGCGCATAGGTGCGGATGCGTGTCGCCACCGGCGCGAACATGGCGTCGGCGGCCGTGAACGCGCCAAACAGGAACGGGCCACCGGAGCGGGCCAGCAGGCCGCCCCACAGCGTTTCCAGGCGGTGCAGGTCCTTGAGCACGGTATCGATATTGACCTTGCCGGGATGGGATGCGCGCAGGTTCATCGGCGCATGGCTGCGCAGCGACTGGAACGCCGAGTGCATCTCGGCCCCTGCCGCCCGCGCCAGCGCGCGCTGCCCGATATCCTCGGGCCAGATCGCCTTGTCGGGGAAACGGTCCGCCAGATATTCGATGATGGCGATGGTCTCGACGACAACCAGATCGCCGTCTTCCAGCACCGGCACCTTGGCGGTCGGCGAGCGCTTCGCCAGCACATCGCGGAACCCCTCGCCCTGCAGCTGCAGCACCTCGTCCTCGAACGGAATATCGAAGTGCCGCAGCACCAGCCAGGGCCGCAGCGACCACGACGAATAGTTCCGGTTGCCGATCAAGAGCTTCAAGCTTGCCTCCCGGGAAAGAAGAAGGGCGCCCCAGTGGCTCGGGCGCCCTTCCGAATTGCTGTTAGTGAAGAACTCTAGCGTTTCAAACTAAACGCCAGCAACGACGGAGAAAACCAGTCCCATTGAGAGCAGGCAGACCAAGGTCCAGGTCGCTGCTCGCCACATCGTGGCTGTGGCCTTCGGTTGACTTCGCATTATCGCTCCTTGTCAGCCGTTCACTCCGAGTTCGGTAGGTGTACCCCACCTGCCGCACCCAGTAGCAAATCGTTAACCGCGTCATAAATGCTTTGCAAGCGGCGAAGTTGCCACACTCCACAGGGATGACTGCGTGGATAGTTAAGCGTAATGCAGCGAAACCCGCAGCTTTTGATCCGTCCGAGGAACGCCGCCGCTAGGTCAAATCACTGGCCAGCCTGGCGAAAACCGAAGCACCAGTCCGCGCTCGCCACGCTGCGATCACAAGTTCGACATTCTCCGCGGGATCGCCGACGGACGACACCTCGAAATCATAACTCTTGCCGACATGAACGGTGTGAAAATCCTGCTCGGCACTGCCTGCCGGCCGGTCGCCGCGCGCTGTTTCGCGCTCGATCAGCAGCGGCAGCGGGCAATGCACGCCCACAAGGAACACGTCGAACGGACCGAACAGCCGGACCAGGTCGTCCAGCCAGCCTTCCGTATCGAGAATATGCTCAATGATCAGGTTGTTCCCAGCGGCAGCATAGGCGGCCAGGGACTGGTGGAATCCATCAAAGAACGGTTTCCGTGCGGCCTTCCAGTCGAACTCGCCGCTCTTGAACCGTGCCATGGGCAGAACACCGGAATCGCGCAGGTGGTCGATCGAGATGTGCCAGAACGGCAGCTCGATCCGTGCCTGGATACCGCGTGCGATCGTTGATTTCCCGCTGCTCGAGGCGCCATGCACGAAGATGATATTGCCCGGCACGGCCATGCTAGAACAGCCCGAACCACAGCCCCGCGATGCCCAGGAAGGCGAAGAATCCCACCATGTCGGTGATGGTCGTCACGAACACCGCCGAGGCGATGGCCGGGTCGGCCTTGAACTTGTCGAGCATCACGGGGATCAGGATGCCCGCCGTTCCGGCCACGATCAGGTTGATGATCATGGCCAGTGCGATGACGATGCCCAGTTGCAGGTCGTTGAATCGCGCCCAGGTCACAAGGCCAATCAGGATGGCGAAAATCACGCCATTGGCCACCCCGACCACCATTTCGCGACCGACAAGCCGGCGCAGGCGCCGTCCGTCCAGTTCGCGCATCGCCAGGGCTCGCACGGTCACCGTCATGGTCTGGGTGCCGGCATTGCCGCCCATCGAGGCCACGATGGGCATCAGCACCGCCAATGCCACCATCTGGTCGATCGTGGCGCCAAACAGCCCGATGACGAACGATACCGCCACCGCCGTGAACAGGTTGATCACCAGCCAGGGCACGCGGCTGCGCACCGTATCGATGGTCGAGTCCGAAATGTCCTCGTCGCCCACGCCGGCCAGCAGCTTGATGTCTTCGTCGGCTTCTTCGTGGATGACGTCGACGATGTCGTCGATGGTGAGCACACCCACCAGCCGTCTGCTCTCGTCCACCACGCCTACTTCCACCAGGTCGTAGCGCTCGAAGTCGCGGGCGGCCTCTTCCTGGTCCTCGTTGGCGTCCACCAGCACAAAGTTGGTGTTCATCAGCGCTTCGATGGCCGTGGCGCGCTGCGCCCGCAGCATCTTGTCGAGCGGAATGGTGCCGAGTACCTGGTAGGACGCGTCCACCACGTAGATCTGGTAGAATTCGTCCGGCAGGTCGGGCTCGCTGCGCAGGTAGTCGATGGTCTGCCCCACCGTCCAGAACGGCGGAATGGCGATGAAATCGGTCTGCATCCGCCGACCGGCGGATTCTTCGGGAAAATCGAGGCTGCGCTTGAGGCTGAGCCGCTCGAAGGTCGGCAGCTTGGCCAGTACCTCGTCGCGGTCTTCCTGGTCCAGATCCTCGAGGATGGCCACGGCGTCGTCGTTATCGAGGCCGCTGACGCCGCGGGCGATTTCGGCGTTATGCAGCGCATCCATCAGCTCGACGCGAACGGATTCGTCCACCTCGGTAAGTGCGGAGAAATCGAAGCGGTCGCCCAGCAGGCGCACCAGGTGCAGGCGCTCCTCCGCATCGATCGATTCGAGCACGTCGCCCACATCGGCCGCATGCAATGGCGCCATGACCGTGGCGACATCCTCGTCCCGGCCGGCAGCCAGATAGGCGCGCAGACGCTCCAGCCACAGAGGACTGATCCGGTCCTCGGCGTCGCGCAGCGCGTTGAAGTCTATTCCGGCGTCGTTGCCGGGCACTGTCTCGGGATCTGTGCTCATTGGGAGCCCTTTGTGTGTCCGGGGTTTCGGGGGCAGCCCAGCTGTAGCCAATCGGTTCGGGATGCGCCAGACTGGGAGAAGGGATTTGCGTTGGTTAGGCACACAAGATGGCTGCTGATCTCGACCAGGTGTTCACCCGCATCGAGAAACTCGCGCAGGCGCGAGGCCTGCCGGAGGTGACACGTGCCACCAGCGAGGGCGCGCCGTCGCTCAAAGTGGGCGGCAAAACCGTTGCCCGGCTCAAGGACTCGGCCACGCTGGTCCTGCTCTGCCCGTCTGAGCAGAAGACGTTGTTGATGGAAATCTCGCCCGCGATCTATTTCGAAACAGACCATTATGTCGGCTTTCCGGCGGTGCTGATCCGGCTCGACAGCATCGACGACGAGGAGCTGTCGCTACGGCTGGAGGATGCCTGGCGCTTCATGGCATCGTCGGGCGAGGACGGCAGCATGGGCGACGCACGCGCCGACTAACAGCGGCATCAGCCCTATCTTCGCCCCATTGCGGCAATTAGCTCACAACTGTTTGAAGACCGAAGATCAATCAATGGTTCGATCCAAAGGAGATCCTATGTCCCGAATTCTGCTTGCGCCGCTGGCCCTCGTGCTGGCGCTAGCCTTGGCTGCCTGTGGTGGCGACGCCCCCGACAACACCACCGCGCCCCCGGCCAATACGGCGCCGGCTGACCCGGCCGCGCCCGCCGATCCGGCAGCACCGCCCGCCACCTAAGACAAAAGGCCGTCCCCGAGGGACGGCCTTTTTTGTCTCATCCAGAGGATGAATGGTGCGGTCGAGAAGACTCGAACTTCCACGTCTTGCGACACAGCGACCTCAACGCTGCGCGTCTACCAATTCCGCCACGACCGCACACTTTGGTAGAGCCACGCCCCAGGGGGCGAAGCGAGTGGGGATGTAGCAAAGGTCATCCATAACCTCAAGCGCTTAAATCGAGATTTCCCATGCAGCGCTCAAGGCGGGCACCGGGGGCGTCGCATTTCAGGTGATGCCCTTAGCCTCTACGGAAGATCTTCTCCGTGATCACCACGCGCAGGTGGCCGTCCTCGACACTCACCTCGCCATGGGCAATCAGCGTGCTATTGGCGTAGATGTTGAGCGGATCGTTCTCGTTGGCGTCCAGTTCGATCACCGCGCCGCGGCCCATGCGCAGCAGATGGTGGATCGGCATCGTTGTCGCGCCCAACTCGACCGTGATGTCCACTTCAATATTGTCTAAGGTGTTCATAGATAAGTGCGTAGCCCCGCCCGGCCGACAGCATGCGGCCGCTGAATCTCTATAAGGTAACTCTCTGGCAAGCATGGTTATGGAAGCGTTAACGACGACCAAGGATGCATGCGAAACCAGTAACAAACTGGCACGCATCGACGCCCGGCCTGTGCAATGGATCATTTCGGCAGATCCGGTGCCCTATCCGCTGGCGCTTGAAGCCATGCGATCGCGGGCCGCGGCGATCGCCGCCGGAGAGGCCGAGGAGGCCATCTGGCTGCTCGAACATCCCCCGCTCTATACGGCGGGCACATCGGCCGACCCCCAGGACCTGCTGTCGGACCGGTTTCCGGTCTATGATGCCGGGCGCGGCGGGCAATATACCTATCACGGTCCCGGCCAGCGCGTAGCCTATGTCATGCTCGACCTGACCCAGCGCGGCCGCGACATCCGCTGCCTGGTCAAGGGGCTGGAGGGCTGGGTGATCGACACCCTGGCGGCGCACAACATATCAGGCGAGCGCCGTGACGGCCGCATCGGCGTCTGGGTCAAGCGGCCCGACAAGGGCGCGCTTAGGGAAGACAAGATCGCCGCGATCGGTGTTCGCGTTTCAAAATGGGTGACCTTTCACGGCATTTCGCTCAACGTCATGCCCGATCTCGGTCACTACGACGGCATCGTGCCCTGCGGCATCTCCGATCAGGGCGTGACCAGTTTCGAGGATCTGGGGCAGCTCGTTTCCATGCCGGAAGTCGATTCGGTGCTGCGCCGGGCGTTCGAGGGCCGCTTCGGCCCCACCGTTTCCGCATCGGAGGAAGGCCTTGTCAGCACTGGTCTGCATGGCCAAGTTGCGTAACAATCGAATCGAGCCTTGGAGGACGCGATGACCCTGGACGACCTGAAGCGCCTGTTTACGCGGCAAACGCTGTTCCGGCTCGATGCGATCCTGTCGCCACGACTGGTGCCCATCTTCTATGCGCTGGGTCTGGCGGGCATCCTGCTCTGGGCGGTCAGCCATCTGTTCTGGAGCTTCGGCTTCGGTTTCGGCAATGGGCTCTGGGGCCTGCTGGAAATCGCCGTCTTCGGCCTCTTGTCTCTGGTGGGCCTGCGCATCGCCAGCGAGGCGCTGCTGGTGTGGTTCAAGGCCCATGAGCAAAGCGGCGAGACGGTCAACCGCTCGCGCTATTCGGCGTCTCTGCTCGATGAAGTTCGCGAGGCTATCAGGGACCTGGCCGAGGAAGGCGACGATCCCGACTATGCCGAGGCAGACGAATACATCACCCCGGCCACCGAGCCTGCCCCTTATGTTCCGCCAGCCAGCGAGGCGCCACGCAGTCCTGCCACCGCCTCCGGCGAGGTATTCAAGCCCCGCCGCACCGCCAAGCGGACGCCACCGCCCAAAGGCGTGACCTGAACGTCAAACGAAAATGGGCCGCCGGATCTAGCATCCGGCGGCCCATTTGATTCAGAACGTCAAGTCTACTGCTTGTTGATGCTCCAGGCGCCGGGACCGGCAAACACCAGGTAGCCGAACACGACGCAGAACAGCACTGCCGCATCGCCAAAATTGGCGACAGGCCAGAAACCCATCGGCGCATGAACCATCCAGTAGGCAACGGCCATCATGCCGCAGAGGATGAAAGCGACAGGGCGGGTGAAGAACCCGACCAGCACCAGCAATCCGCCGACCACCTCAAGGATACCGGCGAGCAGCATCAGGCCCTCGGCAGGACCATCGGCGGGGACGGGAAAGCCGAAAAGCTTCTGCGTGCCATGCTCGATGAACAACAGCGCAGTGACGATGCGCAGCACGGCGAGGGCCTGCGGCGCATAGGCGGAGAGACGATCGAACATTTGGTGCTCCTTGAGCTTGGGACGCTGCGCCATCCCACCGGCGCATCTGATCCGAGCTGACCTAGAGCAATCGGTTGCTTCGCAAAACCGCGCCACCGACGGACACACTGTTCGTCAAATCAAGTGTTCAGAGCCCTGTGTTCGCCACAAATGGCAGGACCCGGGGCGCCCTGCGTTGCTTCGCTACTGCTTGTTGACGCTCCAGGCGCCGGGACCGGCAAACACCAGATAGCCGAAGATGAAGCAGTAGAGGATGGCGCCGCCACCCTGGTTGACCGACGGCCAGAAGCCTTGCGGGAAGTGGCCCATGAAATAGGCAACGGCCATGAAACCACAGAGCACGAAGGCCACCGGGCGGGTAAAGAAACCCACCAGGAGCAAGAGGCCCCCAACAAACTCAAGGATACCTGCGACCAGCAACAGCCCCTCGACCGGGAATGGAAAAGGCGCGGGAAAGCCGAACAGCTTCTGGCTGCCGCTCTCGACGAAGAGCAGCGCCGTCACGATGCGCAATATGGACAGGGCCTGCGGCGCGTAGGCGGAGAGACGATCAAACATCCTGTGGCTCCTTGTGTATGACACGGGCCAGACGCCTCCACGCCTGGAACCGTTTGCCCAACGGACCTTAGCTAGACGGCCGATGCAGCCGAATCCCGACGCCTGGTCTGGCCTTCCCTCCGAAAAAATGCCGACACGCTCATCCCGAGCACACCTGCCCCGCGCCGCGCGGGAGACAGTCACATTGCGTAACCGTCAAACTTTCTGTATGACGCGCGCAACCATTTCCCACATCGGAACTCAAAGCTCTCATGAGCCAAGCGCCAAAAATTGGCCTCGTCAGCCTCGGCTGCCCCAAAGCCCTCGTCGATAGCGAGCGCATCATGTCGACCCTGCGCAGCCAGGGCTATTCGTTCAGCCGCGACTATGCGGGCGCCGACATCGTCCTGGTCAACACCTGTGGCTTTCTCGACAGCGCCAAGCAGGAATCGCTCGAAGCCATCGGCGAAGCCCTCAACGAGAACGGCCGCGTTATCGTCACCGGCTGCCTCGGCGTCGAGGAAGAGCTGATCCGCAAGACCCATCCGTCGGTGCTCGCCATTTCGGGCCCGCACCAATACGAGAATGTCGTCGCCGCGGTGCACGAGCACCTGCCGCCCGTGCCCAACAAGTTCGTCGACCTGGTGCCCGAAACCGGCCTCAAGTTGACCCCGCGCCACTATGCGTATCTGAAGATTTCCGAAGGCTGCAACAACCGCTGCTCGTTCTGCATCATCCCGCAGATTCGCGGCGACCTGGCCTCGCGCCCGGCTGCCGGCATCCTTGGTGAGGCCGAAGGCCTGATCCGCTCGGGCGTCAAGGAACTGCTGGTGATCAGCCAGGACACCAGCGCCTATGGCGTCGACATCAAATATGCCGAGAGCAATTATCGCGGGCGCCCGGTCAAGGCGAAGTTCTATGACCTCGCCAAGGAACTGGGCCAGCTCGGCGCCTGGGTCCGCCTGCACTATGTCTACCCCTACCCGCATGTCGACCAGGTGATGGAACTGATGGCCGATGGCCTGGTCCTGCCCTATCTCGACATTCCCTTCCAGCACGCCTCCCCCAAGGTGCTCAAGGCCATGCGCCGCCCGGCGCATCAGGAAAAGACCCTGAATCGAATTCTCGACTGGAAGCGCCAAGTCCCTGATCTGACTGTGCGTTCCAACTTCATCGTCGGCTTCCCCGGCGAAACCGAGGAAGATTTCGAGATGATGCTCGACTTCATCGAGGAAGCCGAAATCGACCGCGCCGGCTGCTTCAAGTACGAGCCCGTCACCGGCGCCCCGGCCAATGAACTCGAAGGCATCGTGCCCGACGAGGTCATGCAGGATCGCTTCGAACGCCTGATGGAAGTGGCGCAGAACGTGTCCACCGGCCAGCTCGCCAAGAAGGTCGGCCGTACCATCCAGGTGCTTGTCGATGACGTGCAACCCGAGGCCAACAAGGCCATCGCCCGCTCCAAGTGGGACGCGCCCGAAATCGACGGCAATGTCATCATCGCCAACGCCGATGGCATCAAGCCGGGCGATATGCTCGACGTGGTGGTGACCGACAGCGACGAATATGACCTGTTCGCCACACCGGTGAAGGCGCTGAATTGACAACAGCTTAGCCGGGATTTCGGACTCAGATTGAGAAGGCGTCGTGCGAGCGGCGCCTTTTTTTGTTTTGGCCACCCGAAAGCAGCGTGTGGCCGGCGCTCGAAATGTCAGAACTTACAGGTCTTGTTGCGCCGCCACCGCGAACATCGCCGCCATCACGTCCGATTGGGTCACCATGCCCACCAGGTGCCCCTCCTCATCCACCACAGGCAGATGGTGCAGGCCCGCATCGGCCATGAATGGCACAATCTGGGCGATGTGGGTCTCGGGCCGCGCCGCCTTGACCGGCGCGCTCATGATGTCCTCCACCTGGCCCTTGAGGCGGCGGTCCGAATTGCTCATCGAGCGCAACCGCCAGCCCAGGCCGGAGCCCGTCGCCGACATGCCCCAGTCGGCTTTGTCGAGCAGGTCGGTCTGCGTCAGGATGCCGATCACCTTGTTGTCGAGATCGACCACCGGCAGCGCCTTGATGTGATGCTCGCGCAGGTGGCGCAATGCCTCGCGCAGGCTGGTCTTGGGCCCGACCGATTGCACGTCGCGGCTCATGATCTGCTCGCAGGTGATGCCACCCGAGCGCCGGTCATAGGCGCGGATTTCCGCCCGGTGCAGGATGTCTTCGAGGTCGTCGGTCGCCACCGGCAGCACCAGGTCATACTGCGCCAGCACGGCGCTGATATCTTCCTGCGTCACGCCCAGCCGGCCCATCGGCAAGGGATCGGCGGTACGATGCGGATTGCCCGGCGCCGGCGCCAGATGCGGATAGCGCCGGCCGGTGAGATTGTTGAACAGCAGCGCCGCCAGCAGCAGCAGTGCCGAATTGACCAGCACCGGCCAGACCACGAAACCGTAGCCCGCCGATTGAATGGCCGGCCCGCCCAGCACCGCGGTCAGCGCGACGGCGCCGCTGGGTGGATGGAGGCACCGCAGGGCCATCATGACCGCGATGGCCAGCCCTGCAGCCAGCGCAGCCGCCAGCATCGGTTCGCCGACATAGCGGGCGCAGGTGACCCCGATCAACGCCGCGATGGTATTGCCGCCGATGATCGACCAGGGCTGCGCCAGTGGGCTTGTCGGCACCGCAAACAGCAGCACCGCCGAGGCGCCCATCGGCGCGATCAGCAGCGGCACGTCCGATGACCCGCCCAGCGCCAGTCCAGCCACCGCCCCGGTGACGAGAATGCCGATCAGTGCCCCGATCGATGCGCGCAGCCGCTCGCCCAGGCTGACAGGGGCCAGGCCAGGCACGAACCGCTTGATGAGTGGGAGAACCGAGGACATCGCGCGCCGATGTAGCAGGCCGCAGGCGGGTCGCCAACTGGTTGCTCGCCCACCGTTTTCCGTAATCGGCGACGCGGCCGGAATATTCTTCCGGGCCGCCTGTCGATCCGCTCCGCTTCCGCTCGTCGTCAAGGCAGAGACCCGAGGAGGTTCCCATGCTCAGACGTACATTCCTGTCCCTGACCACCGCGCTGCTGCCGCTCCTGGCATTGCCCGCGCATTCCCAGCAACCCACCCAGCCTGCTCAAGGAGCTGCCATGCTGCCCGCCCCGTCCAAATCCGGCTACGCCCCCGTCAACGGCGTCGAAGTCTACTACGCCGTCTATGGCGAGGGGGAGCCGCTGGTGCTGCTCCATGGTGGCCTGATGAATATGGAAATGTTCGGCCCTGTCCTGACCAAGCTTGCCGAGACCCGCCAGGTCATCGGTGTCGACCTGCAGGCGCATGGTCGCACCCTGCCCTTCGACCGGCCGATGACGTTCGAAGCCCTTGCCACCGACATTGCCGAGCTCATCAAGTGGCTCGGCTTCGAGAAGGCCGACATCATGGGCTATTCGTTCGGCGGCATTACTGCCCTGCGCACCGCCATCGATCACCCCCAGGTGGTGGACAAACTTATCGTGGTCTCGGCGCCCTTCGCCTATTCGGGCTGGCACGATTACAATGCCGAAGGCATGCGCCAGATGGGCGCCCACCTGGCCGAAGGCATGATGGGTACCCCCATCTACGACGCCTATGCCGCCGTTGCGCCCGACCCACAGAACTTTCCCAAGTTGCTCGAGCAGATGGGCAGCATGATCGGCAAGGACTACGACTGGTCGGCCGAAATCCCTGATATCACCGCCCCGACGCTGCTGGTGGTGGGAGACTACGACGCCGTTCGCATCAGCCACGCCACCGCCTTCTTCGAACTGCTCGGCGGTGGCAAGGCCGATGGCGGCTGGGATGGCTCGGGGATGACGCCCAATCGTTTCGCCGTCATCCCCAGCGTCACCCACTATGCCATCGGCAGCGACTTGCGCCTGGCCGAGGCTGCCATCGGGTTCCTCGATCTGTGATCTGCCCGCCGGGGCTCAGTGCCAGTTCTTGAGCCCCAGCAGCTTCTCACCCAGCGGCGTCAGCTTCGCCGTCGTAGCATTCTTCTTCTCCCACTCGCGCGGATCGCCGGGAAAGGCATCCCGCTGCGGGTGATCGAGCTCGCGCCACAGCCGGATGCGTTCGGCGCGCTCGGCCAGGTTCGCCTCGTCGGCCGGAAACATGGAAATATACTGCGCCATTCGCACCCGGTCCTTGGAGTGGTTGGGCCGCACGCCATGGGCCAGCAGCGTGTTGAAGATCATCAGGTCGCCCGGCTCCATCTCGATATTGGTGATCTTGAGCCCCGTTGTGTCGGGATGCATCGGGTCGCGGTCGGCGGGCTGGGTCTTCACCCAATTGTCGAAGTCGTAGAACAGTTCGGGGATGCACTGGAACCCGCCCACATCGCCATCCTGCTTGACCAGGCTCAGTACACCCTGCACCCCGATCGGCAGCGGATCGAGCGAGGTGTCGCTGTCCCAGTGGATGAAGCCATTGGGATTGCCATGCACCTTCTTGGGCACGTTGAGATTGGCTCGGTCGATGCTGGTCCACAGCTCTTCCATGTCCCAGATATCGACGAAGGCGTCGTACACGCGCTGCTCCATCCGGTTGTCCCAGAGCAACTGGTGATTGTAGATCTCCACCATGCCGGTGCCGTTGAGCTCCTTCATAATGTGGTCCCGCCGCTGCGGCGCATACCAGGTGGTCTGGTCGCCGGGGTCCTTCTCGTCAAATTCCCAGAGCAAGGCCTTGAGCCGCTCGACATTGTCCTGCGGCACCGCACCGCGAACAATCACATAGCCTTTCGTCACCCAATGCTCCCAATCCGCAGGGCTCAGCACCCGCAGGGGCAGCTTCTTGACGATGTCCTTGAGCTGCGTGGTCACCACCTGCGTGGTGGGATGGCTGTCGCGTTTGGTGATCGGCTGCATGTATCGCTCCCATATGCTGTCCCCTTCGGGCTTGCTGATGAGAGGAGCATATGTCCGCCCGAACCGACCGGCTTGCCCAGCACTGGCCAGTATTGGTACTATTCTGGCCTACCGGAGCCAGATCGCGCCACATGAAGCCCTATCTTGAGCATCTGACGACTGACGAGGGCGCGTCCTGGGCCACGCTCAACCGCCGGCTGGAGGATGGCATCCCCTTCCAGTGGCATCATCACCCCGAGTTCGAACTCACCCTGACGCTCAACTCGCGCGGCCAGCGCTTCATCGGCGACCATATCGGCCGCTACGAGCCGGGGGACCTGGTGCTTATCGGGCCCTACCTGCCCCACACCTGGCATTCGCTCGACCGGCCTGAACCAGCCGAGCCGCATATCGCATTGGTCATGTGGTTCCTGCCCGATTGGGCGGAGCGGCTCACGGCCAACACCGAACTACGCGCCCTGGCGGCTATGCTGGCCCGGGCAGCCAATGGCCTGCATTTCTCGCCTGAGGCTTCGGCCGCCGCCCGACCGTTGATCGAAAGTCTGTTCACCCTGCCGCCGGTGGAACGGTTCCTCGGCCTCGTGACGGTGCTGACCCGGCTGGCAGAGGACCGGGACGCCGCGCCCCTCTCGGCTACCGCGCCAGAGTTGGCGGCGGCGTCCGTCGATCGCGGCCGCGTCGACCGGGTGCTCAACCACATTCACAGCCACTTCGCCGAGCCGATCACCATCGCCCAGCTCGCCGACATCGCCGCCCTCAGCCCGTCCGGACTGCACCGCACCTTCCGGCGGCATACAAGGCAGACGATAAGCCAATACCTGATCCGCCTGCGCATCGGCCGCGCCTGTGCCCTGCTCTCCTCCGGCAGCACACCCATCGGCGTCATCGCCGGCGAAGTCGGCTACGACTCGCTGGCCAACTTCAACCGGCAGTTCAAGGCACTGAAGGGAACCACGCCAAGGGACTATCGGGCGGCGTTTGCGGGGTAGCTGCGAACGCCTAGTGCTTGGCCCCCCGACCTCCCCCATCAAGGGGGAGTGCGGTCCGGTGGCTGGGGCTCGATGGCGCATCAAGGGTGAGAGAAACCTCCCCTTGATGGGGGAGGTAGGAGGGGGTGGTGCCCAAAGCACAGACCGTCCGGTCGGCCGCCTATCGCGCAAACGCCTCAAACGGATTGACCTCTGTCAGCTGCACGATCATCGCCTCGTCCACTCCGGCCGCACGCAGCTTGGGCAGCACGTTGTTCACCAGATGTGTATAGGGCCGCGGCTCGCCCCCACCTGGCTTGGCCGGATCGAACCAGCCCATATCGTGGCTCAGCAGCAGCTGGTTGCCCAGCCCCGCCTCCAGCGCCTTGAGTATCCGCGGTACGCTCTCCTCGTCGGGTACCCAACCCAGGTTGTCATACTCGATCCAGGCACCCCGTGCCGCGA
The DNA here is from genome assembly GCA_036675975.1 of Devosia sp. Lineage (GTDB taxonomy): Bacteria > Pseudomonadota > Alphaproteobacteria > Rhizobiales > Devosiaceae > Devosia. Next base: position 22,591 of record JAKFDU010000202.1, read on the forward strand.
CCGCCTTGTGCATCTCGAAATCCGGCTCCGCCTGGGTATGGATCGAGATGAAGCGGCTGGCCGTGTAACCCTCGGCCTCGATGATATCGAGCTGATCCATCACCACGCGCCCCTTGATCGTATGCGAGCCGATCACCGCACCCGTCGCCTTGGCGGCGCGTGCGGCAGCGCGCAAGATGCGGGCCTCGATGGGCGTAATGCCGTCATCACCGGCGCTGATCTTGATCCAGGCGGCCTTGACGCCCGTGTCGCCGACGCCGTCCTTGAGATCGCGCAGCATGGCCGCCTCGAGCTCGGCCTCGCTGGCCTTGCTCACCCAATCCGGGATCCATGGCTCGCGATAATTGCCCGTAGGCACCACGATGGGGAAATTGGTTGCCTTCGACACCGCAAGGTCAAGGTCCACCCGCAACCCCACGCCGCCGGTCGAGCACTCGACCAGAGCCGTGATTCCCTGTGCCTTGATCGCCTCGATCTGTGGCGCCATCAGTGCCACCACATCGGCAGCCTCGGCCTGCGCATAGCCCGGCTGGTCTGGGGTTCGCAGGTCCACGAACACGTGCTCGTGCGGCAGGATCATGCCCAGCTGATCCTTGGTTCGTGGGCCTAGCGTGGTGAAAAGCTGCTTCATGGAGTCTCCTCCGCCATTCGGCGCGATTTTGATTTGGTTCCATACCTATATCTGCAACGCGGCAAATTTGGCACTTGCCGATGCGACCCGATCTGCGGTGTGTTGCGCAGGTTGTCGCTTCGGAACACCCATGACCCTGCAGCAAGTCTTCGTTTTTGCGACCATCGGGTTGATGATGCTGGCCTTCGTGTGGGGCCGCTGGCGGTATGACGTCGTGGCCGTGGGTGCGCTGCTCGCCGCCATGGCGCTTGGCATCGTGCCGCCCGCCGAGGCTTTCAGCGGCTTTTCCGACGATATCGTCATCATTGTCGGCAGTGCGCTGGTTGTCAGCGCCGCCGTATCCTATTCCGGCATCATGGAGGCGGCCGTCCGGCGCTTCGCTCCCGGCGTCAGTTCACCCCGCGCCCAGCTCATCCTGCTGGTCGTCGTCGTGACCGTGCTCAGCGCCTTCGTCAAGAATATCGGCGCACTGGCCATCATGATGCCGATCGCCTTCCAGATGGCGCGCAAGTCCGGCGTATCCCCATCGCTGTTTCTCATGCCTATGTCATTCGGCTCCCTGCTTGGCGGGTTGATGACCCAGATCGGCACCTCGCCCAATATCATCGTCTCCCGCATTCGCGAGGAGATGACGGGCGAGGCTTTCACCATGTTCGACTATACGCCGACCGGGCTGGCGCTTTCCGTGGTCGGCGTCATCTTCCTCATCCTCTGCTATCGCCTGCTGCCCGAGCGCCAGCGGCAGGAGATTGGCATGGACAGCGCCATCGAGATCAAGAACTACACCACTGAGGCCCGGGTAGCCGAAGAGTCGCCCGCCATCGGCAAGACGGTGGCCGAGATCCAGCGCAATGCCGACGGTCGCGCCATGATCATCCGCATACTGGGCTCATCGGGGCAGCGCCGGACGCCCCTGCCCGACATGAAGCTGCGCCTCGGCGATATCCTGGTCATCGAGGGCGCCGCCGACGCGCTGGACAACATGGTGACCCAGTCGGGCCTGGTCTTTTCCGAACGGCGCGGCGCGGCAACCAAGGACGCCGCCAATATCGGCACCATCGAGGCGGTGATTGGGGAAAGCTCAGCCTTGATCGACGCGACCGCCCAGGAGTTGACCCTGTTCGACCGCACCGGCCTCAACCTGCTGGCGGTCAGCCGGCGTGACCAGCGCTTCACTGAGCGCCTGGGGCAAATTCGCTTCCAGAATGGCGACGTCATCCTGCTGCAGGGGCATATGGGGCGTCTGCCAGAACTGTTGCGGGAATGGGACTGCCTGCCGCTGGTCGAGCGCGGCCTGCGGCTGGGCAGCGTCCGCAACGGGCTCGTCCCGCTCGCCATTCTGCTTGTCGCCATGGCGGCCACTGCCTTGGGCGTGGTTCCAGTGGCACCGGCCTTCTTCGCGGCGGCAGTCGCCATGGTCCTGACCCGATCGATCCCACTGCGCGACGTCTACAACGCCCTGGACGCCCCCATTCTCATCATGCTGGCCTGCTTGATCCCGGTATCGGACTCCCTGCGCAGTTCCGGCGGCACCGATCTCATCGCCAGCTGGCTGTCGGCCACCGCCAGCACCCTGCCCGACTGGGGCGCGCTGGCCCTCATCATGGTGGCAACCATGGCGGTCACGCCGTTTCTCAACAATGCCGCGACCGTGTTGGTCATGGGGCCTATTGCCGCCACCTTCGCCACCGGTCTGGGCTATGCTCCCGAGGCCTTCCTCCTCGCTGTGGCCATCGGCGCAGGTTGCGATTTTCTCACGCCCATCGGCCATCAGTGCAACACCCTGGTCATGGGTCCGGGTGGCTACAAGTTTGGCGATTACTGGCGCCTGGGCGCACCGCTGTCGGCGCTCGTTGTGTTGGTTGGCGTCCCTGTGCTCATGCTGGTCTGGCCGTTCTGACTACTGACCACGCCGAATCTGCAGTAGACCTCATGGTGAGCCTGTCGAACCCAAGAGGTCGTGCCGCGATGCACACCGAGCACACCATTGCCCTGCCCAATCGGGCTCCGCTGATTCTCGGCCAAACACCGCTGGTCATGGGCATCCTCAACGTCACGCCCGACAGTTTTTCCGATGGCGGCCAGCACAACCTGCTCGACAATGCCGTCGCCCACGCGCGGCGGATGATCGCCGAGGGTGCCGACATCATCGACGTCGGCGGCGAAAGCACCCGCCCCGGATCGCAGCCGGTGGGCGTGCAGGAGGAACTCGACCGCGTCATGCCGGTCATCGATGCGCTGGTTGCCAGCGGGGTCGATGTGCCCATCTCCGTCGACACCTACAAGCCCCTCGTTGCCGACCAGGCGATCCAGGCCGGGGCCAGCATCATCAATGACGTGCACGGCCTGCAGGGCGCCCCACAAATGGCTGAAGTCGCCGCTCTGCACGAGGTGCCAGTCATCATCATGCATTGGCAGGAGCATCGCGACAGGACCGCCCCCCTGCTCGACGACATGGCCGCCTATTTCGCCCGCAGTATCGCACTGGCCGAGGCGGCGGGGATAAGTCACGACCGTCTTATCCTCGATCCCGGCTTCGGTTTCGGCAAGACGCTCACCGAGAACTACGCAGTCTTGCGGCAGCTTGCAGGAATTGGCCAAGCATTCTCGCGGCATGCTTCCGGCTTCCCCATCCTGGTCGGCACCTCGCGCAAGTCGATGATTGGCAAGCTGCTCGACAACCAGCCCGACGAGCGCCTCGCCGGCACCATCGCGACGTCAGTTCTCGGCTATATCAATGGCGGCCACATCTTCCGCGTGCACGATGTCAAGGCGAACCGCGACGCCCTTCGCGTAGCGCAGGCGACGCTGTATGGTCCGCCCGCGGGCCAGTAGGCTCCACCGGCAGAACGGGAATAGCAGATGAGCCAAGACTTCGCGGGCGACCGTATCATCTTGAAAGATCTAGGTTTCTACGGCTATCACGGCGTCTTCGCGGAGGAGGCGAAGCTCGGCCAGCGATTCTTCATCGATCTGGAATTGGGTGTCGATCTCTCTGCTCCAGCGGCCACCGACCGCCTCAGTACAGGGATCTCCTATGCCGAGATCTACGACGTGGTGAAGTCAGCCTTCGAAACCAAGCGCATGAAGCTGCTCGAGGCGCTGGCGCAGAACATCGTCGACGCAGTCTTCGAAGCATTTCAAGGGGTTGAGTGGATCGTCATCCGCGTACGGAAACCCGAGGCGCCGATAGCCATGGTGCGCGGCGAAGCGGCGATCGAACTGCATCGGCGACGGAAAGAACAATGATCTCAAAGGCTTGGCTGAGCCTTGGCGCCAATTTGGGCAACCCCGCGGCGCAACTTGCCGACGCGGTCCTGCGCATCGACGGGCATCCGGCGATCAGCGTCATCAAGCAATCGAGCGTGCTGGCCACCAAGCCCTGGGGCAAGACCAATCAACCCGACTTCGCCAATCAGGCGATAGAGGTCGAGACCAGCCTCAAGCCGATGGAATTGCTCGATGTTCTGCTGGGCATCGAACTGGCCATGGGCCGCGTTCGCGAGGAGGTCTGGGGGCCGCGGTTGATCGATATCGACATCATCGCCTTCGACCAGTTCGAGATAAAATCGCCCCGCCTGACCCTGCCGCACCCCTATGCGCATGAGCGCGATTTCGTGCTGAACCCGCTCGGCGAAATCGCGCCCGATGTCATTGAATGGGTAAAATCGACCGCCGCAAAACCGCGCTAGGGACGCAGCGCGTCCAGCACCGCCACGGCGATATCGAACTCGACCCGGCGCATGATCCGTCGCTCAGCGGCCTCTTCGTCCTGGCCCCATTGGCTGATCTGGAAATCCTCGTCGACATGCGCTGCCGTCCACACCTGGTCGGGCGAAAAGAGCTTATGCCAGAGACCCATGGCCAGAAGTCCTGATCCGGTAAGTCCGGTAATGGACACCAGTGCGGTCAGGACAAACAGGTTCTCGCCAACCAGCGCCTCAGCCAGTCGGTCCAGCGTCGCCGTGGGCTGCGACTGGTGAATAATGCCCATGGTGGGCCGGAAACTGACGCCGAAGTGGCGAGCAAGTGCCGTCAGCGCCTTGTCCCACGCCAGTTCCTGCTCCGATATCAGCTCCTGCGGGCTTTCGGCGCGATAGAGCATCAGGTCGCTGGCAGCGAATTTGACGATTTCCTCGCGGAACGCCGGGATCATCTCCTCGCCGCTCTCGATGGCCGAGTTGATCAGGCGGACCATGGGCATGGTGGCCGGATTGATGAACTCGCCCTGCGCCGACCATTCCTCGGCCAACGTCGTGGCAATGGCAGCGGCGGGCACGATGAGCGGAAGTTTCTTGCCTGGCGTACGCACCGGGCGACCATCGAGCGTAACGACGAAACCACCATCGACCGGCCCGGCGGCGACGTCTTTGTAAAAGCGCTTGGGCAGTTCGACCTTGTTCAGGTGCTGGGCGCGGCCATAGCCGTCGTTGAGATGTTTCTGGATGTCATCGAGCTGATCACGCATGGGCTTTTTCTCCCAGCAAACCATCGATGAGATCGTAGAGGGCGTCGAAGCGGTCGACAGTGGCGGTGGCCCCTGCTGCGACGAGCGCCGCCACCGGTTGCATACCCCAGGCGACGGCAATGGACCGCACCCCGGCGGCACGGGCCATCTGGATGTCGAACACTGCGTCGCCGATCATCACGGTCTCATCGGGTCCGACGCCGCAGGCATCCATGGCGGAATGGAGCATACCGGGATGAGGTTTGGACGGATTGGTGTCCGGCGTCTGCAGGCTTACGAAATAGTGGGCCATATCGTTCTGCGCCAGGGTCTTGTCGAGCCCAACCATGCCCTTGCCGGTCGCCACCGCGAGCTGGGTGTCCGGCCGCTGTGCAAGCCGCTCCAGCAAGGCGCGGGCGCCATCGAACATCGGCATCTGGCCGGGAAGCGAGGCCGCACTGGCGGCGCGGTAGGCGTCAAACAGCGCCGAGATCACCTCGGGATCGTCACTGCCGGAAACCGCACTCAGGTAGATTGGCAGCGAAAGGCCGACATTGGCGCGGATCACCTGCCCTGACGGCGCGGCCAGCCCAACCGAGGCAAACGCCTTCTGCACGCGCGCCGTGATCTCGGCGCCGCTGTCGATCAGGGTGCCGTCCATGTCGAAGACGACGAGGCTCATGCCCCGTCCTCCGGATCGCCGCTGACGTCGTAACGATCAGGGTCGAACCCAAGCGTTTCAAAGCTCGCCCGCATATGCGGCGGTAGTGGCGCCGAGATGTCGAGGCGCTTGCCGCTGCGCAGCGGAATGGCGATGCGGCGGGCATGCAGGTGCAGGCCCTCGCTGAGGCCCGGCGCGCCCTGCCAGTTCTCGATATTGAAATAGCGCGGATCACCAATGATCGGCGTGCCGAGCTGCGCCATATGCACGCGCAACTGGTGGGTGCGGCCGGTCACCGGTTTGAGCGTCACCCAGGCGAAGCGCTTGCTGGCGGTATCGGTGGTCGAATAATAGCTCAGCGAATGCTGGGCGTTCGGGGCCCCATTGCGGACCACGACCATCTGCTCGCCATCGTCGGTGCTCTGGCGCGCCAGGAAGCAGGAGATTTCACCTTGCTGCGGATGCGGATTGCCGGCGACCACCGCCCAGTAGATCTTGCGGGCCGAGCGCGAACGAAACACGTTGCCGAAATGGCTGGCTGCCTGCTTGGTCTTGGCGACGACGAGGCACCCCGACGTATCGCGGTCGAGGCGATGCACGAGGCGCGGGGCCTCGCCCCTGGCATTGGGCAGGCTCTTGAGCATGCCGTCGATATGCCGGCTCTGGCCGCTGCCGCCCTGCACGGCAAGGCCGTGCGGCTTGTTGAAGACGTATATATCCTCGTCCTCATACATGATGAGGCTGCGCAGGAACTCGGCATCGGCATTGCTGAGCTTGACCGGCTTGACGGTGTCCGGATCGTCGATCGGCGGAATGCGCACAGTCTGGCCGCCAACCAGCCGGGTGCTGGTGGTCACCTTGGCCTTGTCGACCTTGACCTCGCCATTGCGGATGAGCTTTTGCAGGCGTCCGAAGCCGAGTTGGGGGAAATGGGTAGCAAACCAGCGATCAAGACGCATGCCGTCTTCATCGTCATTCACCTGCCGCTGTTGAACGCCACTCATGCCACGCCTCGGGTCACCAAAAGCCCGAGATAAAGCCCAATGACGCAGAGCACAACCGACAACAGCGCATAGAAGCCCGCCTGCAGCAGTTCGCCACGCTCGATCAAGGCGACGGTATCGAGCGAAAAGGTGGAAAAGGTGGTGAAACCACCCAGAATACCCACGGCAATGAACAGGCGCGCTTCGCTCTGCCAGGCCGGCAGGAAGCGGGCCATCAGGCCAATGAACAGGCCCATGACGACGGAACCGATGATGTTGATGAGCAGCGTGGCCAGCGGAAAGGACATCGGCCAGGCCCGGCCGACAAGGCTGGCAAAGCCGTATCGGGCCATGGCGCCAATAGCGCCACCAGCGCCGACGAGAAGGAATGGGTACATTTCTATTGCTCGCCCCGCTTCTGCGCCCGCAGCCGCTCAAAGTAGTCCACGCGCTTCTTCAAATCCCGTTCAAACCCGCGTTCAACCGGCTCGTAGAATTTCTGGCGGCCGATCTTTTCGGGGAAATATTCCTGGCCGGAAAAGGCGTCCGGGGTGTCGTGGTCGTAGATATAGCCCTCGCCATAGCCCGAACCCTTCATGAGCTTGGTCGGCGCGTTGAGGATGACCATGGGTGGCATAGGCGAGCCGGTTTCTCGCGCCACGCTCATCGCGGCCTTGAAGGCGGTGTATACGGCGTTGGACTTGGGCGCGAGCGCCAGGTGAACCACCACCTGCGCCAAGGCCAGCTCGCCTTCGGGCGACCCCAGCATCTGATAGGCATCGCGCGCGGCGACGGCCATTGGCAGCGCCTGGGGATCGGCCTCCCCGATATCCTCGGAGGCCATGCGGATCAAACGCCGCGCCAGAAAGAGCGGGTCCTCACCGGCCACCAGCATGCGCGCGAAATAGTAGAGCGCCGCATCCGGATCGGAGCCCCTGATGGTCTTGTGTAGGGCAGAAATCAGGTTGTAGTGCCCATCCTGCGCCTTGTCGTAGATCGGCGCGCGGCGCTGCACCACGGTGAGCAGGCCGGCCGCGTCGAGCGTTTCCCCCTCCTTGGCCGAGGCCAGCACCTCCTCGACGAGGCCGAGCAAGGCGCGGCCATCGCCATCGGCCAGGGTGAGCAGCGTCTGGCGCGCTTCGACCTCGAGCGGCAGGGCCGCGCCGGTCAGCTCCTCGGCGCGCTGCACCAGCTTTTCGAGGTCATCCAGGTTAAGCGATTCGAACCGCAGCACCTGGCTGCGCGACAGCAAGGCCGCGTTGAGTTCGAAGGACGGATTTTCGGTAGTGGCGCCGACCAGAACGACAGTTCCATCCTCCATGACCGGCAGGAAGCCGTCCTGCTGCGCCCGATTGAAGCGATGGATCTCGTCGACGAACAGCAGCGTCCGATGACCGGACAGGCGTTCGAACCGCGCTTTCTCGAACACCTTCTTGAGGTCGGCGACGCCAGAGAAAACCGCCGATATCTGCACGAAAGTATAGCCGATCTGGTCAGCCAGCAACCGCGCCACGGTGGTCTTGCCCGTGCCCGGCGGTCCCCACAGGATCAGCGAGCCCAACCTGCCGCTGGCGATCATGCGGCGCAGCGTGCCATCGGGGCCGAGCAGGTGGGTCTGCCCGATAACCTCATCGAGCGTGCGCGGGCGCAATTGGTCGGCCAGTGGCCGGGCGCGGTCGGTGTCAGACGGGTCGGCGGCAAAGAGATCGGACATGAGGCTGTTCTAGCCGATTGCCCGATGCGGTGCCACGCCCTCTTGGGCATATCGAAGCCGTTTGCCAGCGGCATCAATCTGCGGTTTAGTCCGGGCAACCGGAGGACTTCCCGATGCCGCTGCTACGCCTTGCTGCCACTATAGTCGCCGCGGCTGCCCTGCTCATGCCGGTCATGGCGCAGGAGGAGGCGCTGGGCATTCCCGGGCCGATCGTGTTCGACGAAACCACCTTCGAGCTCGCCTGGACCAGCCACCCCAACGAAACCTACTACAAGCAGGAATACCTCCCCGCCGGCGAGGCGCTGGAAAACTACACCCAGATGTTCATGGTCGACGTAATGACTGAGGGCGCGAACCCGGAAGCCGCCGCCGCGGACATGATCGCGGGGCTCGAGCAGCGCAAGGCCAGCGATCCGGTGGTCAACTTCGACATGATCGCCAACGAGGCAACCGGCGAACTCATCCTCGATTTCCTGCTCAGCGACTCCAGCACCGGCCACGTCATCGTCGAGTGGAATGCCTACCGCTACGTGCCCTACGGGGAGGGACTCATGCTGGTCGGCATCAGCCGCCGCGGCTATGGCGACGAGGCCTCCGGCTTCATCGCCAGCCTGGCCGACTGGCGGAACAGTGCCATCGAGTCCCTGGCGGTGATGGAACTCCCCAAGCCCGTGCTGGATTAGGGTCGTAACGCCCAGCAAACCCTAGGGAAAACCGCGTCATCTGACCGTCGCATTTTGCGTCCAAATAAACGTTTGCGCCGGGGGTCGCGTGGCCCTATATGCAGCGCTCACTTTCGCGCGTTTCCAACGGAAAACCGGGAGCCACTTTTCCTGGAAACGCGTTGTCGTTCCCGCATCTCCGAGCCCCGAAAGGCCAGTCGTCAATGACCACCGAGCCGAACCACGTCTATTCGAACACCTCCGCCCTGATCGCGGCGGAAGCGCCGGATTTTCCGGCTTTCCTGTTCTCCGAACGTGAGCTTCACCGGGCTACAAAGGTGTTCAGGAAGGGCTTTGACGGCCTGCTGACCTATGCGGTGAAGTGCAATCCGTCGCCGCACATCATCGCCCAGCTGCATCGGGAAGGCCTCAAGGCCTTCGACGTCGCCTCCAATACCGAGATGGAACTGGTGCGCGACCATGCGCCCGGCGCCGTGATGCACTACAATAACCCCATCAAGAACAAGCGCGAGATCGCACGCGCTTACGAGGAATTCGGGGTCCGCTCCTTCACCATCGACCACCCCCAGCAGCTTGACCAGCTCGCCGCCGTCGTATCGCCGTCGCGCGACGTGGAAGTCACCACCCGCTTCAAGGCCGGCAAGGCGCTCAAGTCCTATGACTTCGGTATCAAGTTCGGCGTCATGGAACAGGGCGCCGCCGAAATCGTCACCATGGTCGACCAGATGGGCTACACGCCCAGCCTCTGTTTCCATGTCGGCAGCCAGTGCGAAGACGCCTATGCCTATGAGCGCCACATCGCGGCCGCTTCGCGTATCGTCGAAGAGTCCAATATCGAACTCAAGCGCCTCAATATCGGCGGTGGTTATCCGGCCCCCTACCCGACCAGCGAAGCGCCGCCGATGGACTATTATTTCGAGACCATCAGCCAGGCCGTGAGCGATCATTTCGGCGAAAAGCGCAAGCCAGAGCTGATCATCGAGCCCGGCCGCGCCCTGGTGACGTCCTCGACCTCGCTGCTGCTGCGCGTCAAGCACCAGCGCGGCGGCCAGTCGGTCTATGTCAATGACGGCGCCTATGGCAGCCTGATGGAAGTCAAATTCATGCACTTCACCCCGCCGGTGCGGGTGTGGCGCGGGGCGCGCGTGCATGACAACGACCAGGAATTCTCCGAATTCACCATCTGGGGCCCCACCTGCGACAGCTATGACGTGCTGCCCCAGGTCTTCACCCTGCCGGCCGATATCGACGAGGACGACTGGATCGAATTCGGCCTGATGGGCGCCTATACCCAGGCCTCGCTGACCCCGTTCAACGGTTTCGACCGCCGCGACCAGTTCTGGGTCGAGGAAGTCTACACCGGCAAGGACCAGCAGCCGGACTAGACCGCAGGCATCTGCCAATTTTGAAATCCCCGCTCCGGCGGGGATTTTTGTCTTCCACACATCCAGCCTTTTCCACCCCGATCCACAAGCATATCGGAACTGAAAATGCACACCGTCCTGCCTTTGGCCGATCTCGGCCGTCGCATCATGATTCTGGGGCCGTCCAGTTCAGGCAAATCGACCCTCGCCCAGGCCCTGAGCCGAAGGCTGTCCGTTCCCGCCATCCATCTCGATCAGCTGCGGCACCTACCGGAAACCGACTGGCAGGAACGGCCTGACGCGGAGTTCCACAGCTTGCACGATGCCGCTATCCTGCAGCCCGAATGGGTGATGGATGGCAGCTATTCCGTCCTCATGCCGCAGCGTTTGGCGCGGGCAACCGGGATGATCGTGGTGGACGATCATTATGTGAAGCGCTTCGGTCGCTATTTCTGGCGATCAACCCTGCAACGCCGGCGAGCCGGCGGCCTGGAGGGCAATCGGGACAGCATCAAATGGGCGATGATCAGCTGGATCTGGAAGACCCGGTACCACAGCGCCAAGGCCCGACAGCGCGCGGTTGAGTCCGGCCTACCCTACGTCTTCTGCCATTCCATGAACGAGCTCAAGACGCTCTATCGCCAGTGGGGACTGGATCGGTAAGGCTGCCTTACTGAGGCTTGAGCAGGCCCAGTCGGATCACGCTCTCCGCAGCCGCCAGGATCGCTTCCCCGCCTGAGATGAACGGCCGCCCCAGCAGCGCCTCGCCCTTCGTGCGGGAAAAGTACTTCTCGTTGCCGATATCGTTGATGATCTGCCGCGTCGGGCCGCCGAAGCGCGCAATCAGCTTGATCAGCCAATCCGGCACGATCTTCTGCGTGATCTGCCGATCGGGATAGGCGTCGGTCAGGATACGCGCCACTTCCGGGAATGGCACATAGTCTGACGTCGCCAGATAGCGCTGGCCAATGGACGACGGCTGCTGCAAAGCCGCGACATGCATGGCGGCAACGTCGCGCACGTCGATGATGGAGAAGCCGTTGCTCGGCATGGCCGGCGTCGAACCCTCCAGCAGGCCAGAGACCATGCCAAGCGAGATGCTGGCATCCTCGTCCAGGGCCGGCCCCAGGATGGCGCCGGGATGGATGGTGGTCAGTTCCAGCCCCTCGGCGCGCGCATAGGCCCAGGCGGCCTGCTCAGCCCGCGTCTTGCCGATGCAATAGGCCCAGCTGAAGCGCATGGCGTCGAGGTTGGTGAAATGCTCCTCGGTGTAGGTGCGCCGGCCGCGGTCATGGCCGTGACCATAGCCGACCGTGGCGATCGACGAGGTCATGACTACGCGCTTCACCCCGGCCGCAATGGCATGACGCAATACGCGCTCGGTGCCTTCGAGCGCCGGGCCGATGACCCGTTGGACATCCCGCGGTTCCTCGGCGAGGATCTGCGCCGCAACATGCGCCACGGCTGCGACGCCGGCCATGGCCTCAGCCCAGCCCCTGTCCTGCATCAGGTCGGTGCGCACAAAGCTAAGGCGCGGCAACACACCGTTTCCGAGCTGACCGGCGACGGCCGCCCGCACGGCCTCCGCCCTACCCTCGGACCGCACGGTGCCACGAACATCAAAGCCCGCCCGCAGCAGTTCGATGACGGTCCATTTGCCGACGAAACCATTGGCACCGGTAACCAGAACCAGACCCGACTGCATCGTCCCCTACTCCCCCAAGCCAAGACGGCCACGGAATGAACCGCAGCCGCTGGCAAAAGTCTACCTGTGGTGCTTCACCGGCTCACGAGAGCCGACGGCCCTGCCTCCAAGAAAACGCACCAGCAAACAAAAAGGGCGACCGCTGGTGTCGCGGCCGCCCTTTGAATGTCTGGTGAAGGACGCTTACGCGGCTTCGAATTCGTCTTCGTCGCGAACCTGTACCGGGCCGCTGTCGAGGCCCTTGGCGTTGACGTCGCGGTCGACGAACTCGATCACAGCCATCGGCGCATTGTCGCCATAGCGGAAGCCGGCCTTGAGAATGCGGATGTAGCCGCCCTGGCGTTCCTTGTAGCGCGGGCCAAGCACTGCGAAGAGCTTGGCAACCTGGCCCTCATCGCGAACCTGGGCGATCGCCTGGCGGCGAGCGTGCAGATCGCCGCGCTTGCCCAGGGTGATCAGCTTTTCGACGATCGGACGCAGGTCCTTCGCCTTGGGCAGGGTGGTAACGATCTGCTCGTGCTTGATCAGCGCGGCGGACATGTTGGCGAACATAGCCTTGCGGTGGCTGGCGGTTCGATTGAGTTTGCGGCCGGAATTACCGTGGCGCATGGGAGTCTCCTAAAAGCTTGGCAGCGCGGGATCAGTAGTGATCTTCGTAGCGCTTTGCGAGGTCATCGATATTCTCGGGCGGCCAGTTGGCCACGTCCATCCCGAGATGAAGCCCCATCTGTGCCAGGACTTCCTTGATTTCGTTGAGCGACTTGCGGCCGAAGTTCGGCGTCCGCAGCATCTCGGCTTCCGTCTTCTGGATCAGGTCACCGATATAGACGATGTTGTCGTTCTTCAGGCAGTTGGCCGAGCGGACCGAAAGTTCGAGCTCGTCGACCTTCTTGAGCAGGGCCGGGTTGAAGGCCAGCTCGGGAACGGCATCCTGTGCCTTTTCCTTGCTCGGCTCTTCGAAGTTCACGAACACCGACAGCTGGTCCTGGAGGATGCGTGCGGCAAACGCCACGGCATCTTCCGGCGACAGCGCGCCGTTGGTCTCGACCTGCAGGGTCAGCTTGTCCTTGTCCAGGCTTTCGCCCGCACGGGTCGCATCGACCTTGTAGCTCACGCGGCGAACCGGCGAAAACAGCGCATCGACCGGGATAAAGCCGATCGGGGCGTCTTCGGGACGGTTCTTGTCAGCCGCGACATAGCCCTTGCCGGTGTCGACCGTGAACTCGATATTGATCTCGGCGCCGTCGTCGAGATGGCAGATGACCAGCTCGGGGTTCAGCACTTCAATGTCGCCGGTGACCTTGATGTCACCAGCGGTGACCGAGCCCGGTCCCTGACGGGACAGGGCAAGGCGCTTCGGACCCTCGCCACCCATCTTCAACGCGATTTCCTTCACGTTGAGGACGAGGTCGGTAATGTCTTCCCGCACGCCCGGAAGCGACGAGAATTCATGCAGGATGCCGTCAATCTGGATTGCAGTCACTGCCGCGCCCTGGAGCGACGACAGCAGCACGCGACGAAGGGCATTACCAAGGGTAAGCCCGTAACCGCGCTCAAGCGGCTCGGCAACAACCGAGGCCACGCGCGCGTTGTCGCTGCCCGAAACAATCTCCAGCTTGGTCGGCTTGATCAGTTCTTGCCAGTTCCTCTGGATCGTCACGGTTATGTCCTTTCAAAATCGCGGCTCCAGCCCGAGCCGCACCGCCGCAAACGCAATAAGACTCCCGGCCCATTCAATCGGCCGGGAGTTCTCTAGTCGGTCTAAATTAGACGCGGCGCCGCTTGCGCGGGCGGCAGCCATTGTGCGGGATCGAGGTCACGTCACGGATCGAGGTGACGTTGAAGCCTGCAGCCTGCAGGGCGCGGAGCGCCGATTCACGGCCCGAACCGGGGCCGCGAACTTCGACCTCAAGGGTCTTCATGCCGTGTTCCTGCGCCTTCTTGGCAGCATCTTCGGCAGCGACCTGGGCCGCATACGGGGTCGACTTGCGCGAGCCCTTGAAGCCCATGACACCCGAGGAGGACCACGAAATCGTGTTGCCCTGCATGTCGGCGATGGTGATCATGGTGTTGTTGAACGAAGCATTCACGTGGGCAACGCCCGAGGTAATGTTCTTGCGTTCCTTGCGCTTGACGCGCGTGGTTTCAGTCTTAGCCATCTAATTCCTCTGATCGATATCAGCGCTGCCGTTAGCGAAAGTGCCCCGGCAGCTACATCGAAGAACCCGGAACGGGTTCTTACTTCTTCTTGCCGGCGATCGCCTTGGCCGGACCCTTGCGGGTACGAGCGTTGGTGTGGGTGCGCTGACCGCGGACCGGCAGGCCACGACGGTGACGCAGGCCACGATAGTTGCCCAGGTCCATCAGGCGCTTGATGTTCATCGCCACGCCGCGGCGGAGGTCACCCTCCACGACGTAGTCGCGGTCGATGGTCTCACGGATCTGGATCACTTCAGCATCGGTGAGCTCGTTCACACGGCGCTCAGCCGGAATGCCAACCTTGGCGCAGATATCCCCGGCGAACTTGTCGCCGATCCCGTGGATATACTGCAGCGCAATGACAACGCGCTTATTCGTCGGGATATTGACGCCAGCAATACGGGCCACGTCTGCTCTCCTTCATTCAGCGCGGACCATCACGGCCGGCGCCATTATAACAACAAGGGACCGAATTCGACCCCCACTATGTGGAAAACCGAATCCAGCCCAATAATCCATGAGACTGACGCGGTTATTAAGGGCTCGATTCCGAGGAGTCAACCTCCAAGTCAAGCCCGAATTTTAGTTAGCGATGGCAGCCTGGATGGCTGCAGTCACCTGTTCTACCGGCTCCATGCCGTCCACCGTCTTCACCAGGCCACGCTTGCGGTAGTAATCCACCAGCGGCGCGGTATCGTTCTTGTAGACCTCGAGGCGCTTGCGGATCACCTCCGGATTATCATCCGGGCGGTTGCTTTCCTTGGCGCGGTTGATCACGCGGGACACCAGGACATCGGCGTCTGCGGTCATCTCGATAACCGCGTCGAGTTCCATCCCCTTGTCGGCAAGCATTCCGTCGAGCGCTTCGGCCTGGCCGATTGTGCGCGGAAAGCCATCGAGGATGAAGCCGGCCTTGCAGTCGTCCGCATCAAGCCGGTCGGACACGATGCCATTGACGATATCGTTCGACACCAGGTCGCCGCGATCCATCACTTCCTTGGCCGCAAGCCCGAGCGGCGTACGGTTCTGGATGGCCGAGCGCAGGATGTCGCCCGTCGAAAGCTGGGGGATGCCGTAGGTGTCGACCAGGATCTTGGCCTGCGTCCCCTTCCCCGCTCCCGGCGGTCCGAGCAGTATCAACCTCATCGACGCTTGCCTCCACCAAGACGGGACTTCTTCACGAGCCCCTCATATTGTTGCGCGATCAGGTGCGATTGTATCTGCGACACGGTGTCGAGAGTCACCGTCACCATGATCAGCAGCGAGGTGCCGCCGATGAACTGGCTGATGGCAAGCTGGCTGAACAGGACTTCCGGGATCAGCGCCACCACGGTCAGATAGAGCGCGCCGATCACCGTGATGCGCGTCAACACATAATCGATGTGCTGGGCGGTCCGCTCACCCGGGCGGATGCCCGGAATGAAGCCGCCGGAGCGCTTCAGGTTATCGGCCGTCTCGACCGGATTGAACACGATCGCCGTATAGAAGAAGGCGAAGAAGATGATGAAGAACGCAAACAGCGCCAGATAGAGCGGCTGGCCACGGCCAAGCAGCGCCGTCACCACCTGCAGCCACTGCGGGGCATTACCCTGCGCCGCGAAGGACGCAATGGTTGCCGGCAGCAGCAGCAGCGACGAGCCGAAAATCACCGGGATAACACCCGAGGTATTGAGCTTGAGCGGCAGATGCGAGCTGTCGCCCTGGAACATCTTGTTGCCGACCTGGCGCTTTGGATACTGGATCAGCAACCGCCGCTGGGCGCGTTCGAAGAACACGATGGCAGCAATGACCACCAGAGCCAGCACCGGCATGGCGAAGCCAGCAATGGCCGGGATGGCGCCGGTACGAGCCAGTTCGAGCGTCTGCACGAACGTCGTCGGCAGGTTGGCCACGATACCGGCGAAGATAATCAGCGAAATGCCGTTGCCGACACCGCGCGAAGTGATCTGCTCACCCAGCCACATCAGGAACATGGTGCCGCCGACCAGAGTGATCACGGTCGAGACGCGGAAGAACCAGCCCGGATTGAGCACGACGCCCTGGCTGGCCTCGAGACCCACGGCGATGCCATAGGCCTGCACGGCGCAGAACACGACGGCGAGATAGCGGGTATACTGGTTCATCTTGCGACGGCCAGCCTCGCCACCTTCCTTCTTCATTGCCTCCAGACGCGGCGATGCTGTCGAGATGACCTGCACGACGATCGAGGCAGTGATGTAGGGGATCAGGTTGAGGGCAAAGATCGCCATGCGCTCGACAGCGCCGCCGGCGAACATGTTGAACATGCCCAGAATGCCCTGCTGGCTCTGCTGGAAGGTCTGCGCGAAGGCGTCGGGGTCGATGCCCGGCACCGGAATGAAAGTGCCCAGACGATAGACGAGCAGCGCTCCCAGTGTGAACCAGATGCGCTGCTGCAGAGCCTTCGCCTTGGAAAAGGTCGAGAAATTGAGATTACGTGCCAGCTGTTCGGCTGCGGACGCCATATATCGCTCCTATGGCTTCAAGGCCAGGTGCGCTCGGAGCGCTTCGGGAGCAGATGCATCTACGCCCCTAACGCAACAAACCAAAAAAAGCGCACCCGACCACTCGGCCGGGTGCGCCATGCCGATGCTTAACCGGCGTATGGGGTCTTCTTCCACGGCGCCTTCGCCGGGATGATATCGATCTTGCCACCGGCAGATTCAATAGCGGCAGTGGCGCCGGCAGTGGCGTAGTTGACGTTGAACGTCACCTTCTTGGCCGTGAAGCCTGCCGAACCGATAAGGCGGACGCCGTCCTTGGGACGACGGATCACGCGGGCCGCGATCAGCGCAGCAGCATCGATCACCGCCTTGGGGTCGAGCTTGCCGGCGTCGATATAGGCCTGGAGGCGGTCGATACGGACCTCGTTCCAGTCGCCCGGGTTCAGCGCATTGAAGCCACGCTTCGGCATACGCATGTGAAGGGGCATCTGGCCGCCTTCGAAGCCGTTGATGGCAACGCCCGAACGTGCGGTCTGGCCCTTGCCGCCACGACCACCGGTCTTGCCCTTGCCGGAACCGATACCGCGACCAACGCGGATACGGACCTTGTTGGCGCCGGGATTGTCGCGAAGTTCATTCAAACGGGTCATGATTGCTCCTTACTCGCCGATAACGCGGACGAGGTGCGGAAGCTTGTTGATCATGCCGCGCACTTCGGGCGTATCGATCAGCTCGCGCTCTTTGTTCATCTTGTTGAGCCCGAGACCGATCAGGGTCGCGCGCTGCACCTTGTCACGGCGGATCGGCGAACCGATCTGCTTGACGATAAGGGTCTTTTTCTCAGCCATGATTTATCTCCTGACCGGCGATCAAGCTTCGACCGCAGTCTCGCCGCGGCGAGCCTGAAGTTCCGAAACCTTGAGGCCGCGGCGGGAAGCAACCGAGCGAGGGCTATCGACGCGCTTCAGCGCATCGAAGGTGGCCCGCACCATGTTGTATGGATTGGCAGTGCCCTGCGACTTGGCAACGATATCGTTGATGCCAAGCGTTTCGAACACGGCGCGCATCGGACCGCCGGCGATGATGCCGGTACCGGGAACGGCCGCACGCAGGATGACCTTGCCGGCGCCGTGGCGACCCTGCACGTCGTGGTGCAGTGTACGCGCATCGCGCAGCGGCACGCGGATCATGGTGCGCTTTGCAGCTTCGGTAGCCTTGCGGATGGCTTCTGGAACTTCGCGGGCCTTGCCGTGACCAAAGCCAACGCGGCCCTTCTGGTCACCGACAACCACGAGTGCGGCGAAACCGAAACGACGGCCGCCCTTGACCACCTTGGCCACACGGTTGATGTGGACCAGGCGATCGACGAATTCGCTGTCGCGTTCTTGAACGTCTCTGCTCATAATGTTTCTTTCCTTGTCCGTGCCTAGAACTGCAGGCCGCCCTCACGGGCAGCGTCTGCAAGGGCCTTCACACGGCCATGATAGATGTATGCGCCACGATCGAAGATCACTTCAGCGATGCCCGCCTTGGTGCCGCGCTCGGCGATCAGCTTGCCGATCGTCGCTGCAGCTTCGGAGGTAGCGCCGTTCTTGACCTTGGACTTGATGTCCTTGTCGAGCGTCGAGGCAGCGGCCAGCGTACGGCCGGTCGCGTCGTCGATGATCTGGGCGTAGATATTCTTGTCCGAACGGAAAACCGACAGACGCGGACGACCGAAGGCACGAGCCTTGAGCGCCTTGCGGACACGAGCCTTGCGGCGTTCCGCACCTTTTGCACTGATAGCCATAGGTGGCGCTCCTTACTTCTTCTTGCCTTCTTTGCGGAA
>JAKFDU010000203.1:0-44220 GCA_036675975.1 Devosia sp.
GCCGCCCATCACGATCTGGAGTTTCCTCACCGGGTCCGGTATCAAGCACGCTGTATTGCAAGCGTGGTTGCCGACTTTCTGCCCAGGCCAAACGGGCGCCCCCGTCTCCAGTCTCCCCGCCCGACCCTGCGTCGGGGCCGGGTGTTGGCGGGAATGGGCGGAGTATGCAGGAGGGCGCGAGGGGCGGGGATAAGTTTTTGTAGCGCAGTGTCTCAGTCGCCCCCTTGTGGTGGGCAGCGATCAAGGTCTTGCATGGCGGAATGGGACTTCACTAAAACGTTCCCATGTCCAAGACCACACCCGCCACCATCGCGCTCACCAAGGCCGGCGTCGCCTTTGCCACGGCGACCTATGACTATGATCCAGACGCCGACCGGGTCGGGTTGCAGGCGGCCGAGGCAATGGGGGTGCCGCCATCCATCGTGCTCAAGACCCTGATGGCCGAGGTCGACGGAAAACCGGTCTGCGTCGTCGTCCCGTCGGACGAAGAAGTGAACATGAAAAAGCTCGCCGCGGCTTTCGGCGGCAAGTCGGCGCATATGATGAAACCGGCCGATGCAGAGCGGCTTACCGGCTACAAGGTGGGCGGCATCAGCCCGTTCGGTCAGAAGAAGCCGGTGCCGACGGCTGTCGAGGAACTGGCGACGCTGGAGGACGAAGTCTTCCTTAACGGTGGCCAGCGGGGATTGCAGATCCGCATGAAGCCGGACGACCTGGTCACGGCACTGGGTGGAAAGGCGGCGGACTTGATCCGCTAGCACCCCTGTTCAGGGATAGTCGCCAATTCCGCACCACCTATTGTCCCCTCATCCTTGGAGGGACATTTTCATGAACACGTTCTTGGCGCTTGGCGTCGCGGCCTTGACCGCGGTGACCTTGGCGGGCTGCAGCATAACGGGTGGCGACCTGATACGGCCTGGACAACCGACAGCCACCCTCATCATCGTCAATGGCAGCTATGGCTATCTCGATGCGATCGTCATCTCCGATTGCGACAACTTCACCTATGGCTTCAACCGCCTGTCGGACGGAGACTCGATCGCACCGGGCGATGCCCGCAGCTTCACACTGTCGGCCGGCTGCTGGGATGTGGGTGGCGGCGAGTTCGGCGGTGGCGAGGCTTACGAACGCCTGACCCTGAGCGCTGGCAGCGTGACGCGGTTCACGATCACGGATTGATGTTGTTGCTGCGGCGTTAGCCAGCATGGTGCCCACACCCTCATCCGCCCTTCGGGCACCGCGCAGCGCCGGATGAGGGGGGTGTGACGTGAACTATCAGAAAAGACAAAAGGCGCCCGATTGGACGCCTTCATCTCAAGTCTGACTTGGTCGGCTTGGGCCGCTATTAGCGGGCCAGAGCGCCACGAGCGATGTTCTTGATGTCGCCCTTGGTGATGCCGAGGTCGTTCAGCTGACGGGTGTCGAGAGCGTTGAGCTCGCGCATCGTGCGCTGATACTGGGCAAACTGTGCGATTTTCTGGCGGATGTTCATTTTGGTTCCCCTTCGTTTTCGATGACTAATATCTATAGTCAGGAGGTCGTGATTAGAAGATGGACTCTGTGCACATCCGTTATGCAGTGGGTGCAAGCAAATGAGGCAGTATGTTCAGGCTCGCTTCAGACCAGAACTGGCGGCGGCGACCCGAGTATCGCCAGCACACTTAACTAACCATATGATTTATCTCATGAAAACGGGATCAACTTCCGCCGCTCCCGCCTTAACCAATTTTTGACCATCTGGTCGAGAGCCATGCGGCTAGCGCTGGGTGGGCTCCAGGCCCTGCTCACGCGCAATGCGTCGATCCTCGCGCATTTCAAACCACATGGCGTTAAGGATGGCGAAGCTGCAGGCGAGGCCAACGCCGAGGATCCACGAAAAATACCACATGACGTTCTCCTAGTAGGCGTTGGGGTTCTTTTCGAGCGACTGCGTCGAAACGGTGCCCCGCATCACTCGGAATACCCAAGCCGTGTAGGCGAGGATGATGGGCAGGAAGAACACCGTGACCAGCAGCATGATGAACAGCGTCAGATGGCTGGAACTTGCGTCCCACAACGTCAGGCTGGATTCCGGTACGGTCGAGGACGGCAGCAGGAACGGGAACAACGACACGCCCGCAGTGGCGACGATGCCAATGATACCGATGCTCGATGCCAGCAGCGTTGGCAGCCGCAGCCGCGCCTGCAGCCCGATGACCGCGCCGACAAGACCGGCGAAGCCGAGCGCCGGCGCTGCTATCATCCAAGGGTAGAGCCCGTAATTGGCCAGCCAGCCGCCGCGGGTCAGCACCACGGTCTTGGCCAGCGGATTGATTGCCGCATTGCCATCCACGGCACTCGATATGGCATAGCCATCGATACCGAAGGCCGCCCAGACGCCGCCCAGGGCGAATAGAGCGATCGTCGCCAGCGCCGCAACTGTCCCATAGGTCCGCGCCCGTTCCGCCAGCGGCCCGGTGGTGCGGCCGGCGATCACCGCGGCCCCCTGGGTCACGATCATGCCCAGGCTCACCAAGCCGCACAGCAGTGCAAAGGGCATCAGAAGCTGGAAGAAGTTGCCGGTGTAGAATGCCCGCATCGTGTCATCGAGATAGAACGGCGCGCCGAGCAGTACATTGCCTACAGCCACGCCCAGGATCAGCGATGGTACCGCCCCGCCCACGAACAGCGACCAATCCCAGGTGGCCCGCCACCTGGCGTCCTTGATCTTGCCGCGGAACTTGAAGCCGACCGGCCGCAGGATGAGCGCGAGCAGGATCACGATCATAGCCAGGTAGAAGCCGGAAAAGCTCACGGCATAGAGGGGTGGAAAGGCGGCAAAGATCGCCCCGCCGCCGAGGACGAGCCACACCTGGTTGCCCTCCCAGGTGGGCCCGACCAGATTGAGCAGCACACGGCGCTCCTCATCGGTCCGGGCGGCAAAGGGCAGCAGCGCCCCGACCCCCAGATCGCGCCCTCCCATGACGGCGAAGCCGATCAGCAGGATGCCGAGGAGCGCCCACCAGATGAGGCGCAGCGTTTCGTAATCGAGCGGAATGGTGCTCATGAGCCGAGCTCCTTGTTGGCGGCAGTGGCCGGCAGCGCAGCCACCACGAAATCTTCGTCCTCGCCTTCGTCAGCGGCGGTGAACAGCTTGTCCTGCGGGCCCGCCTTGATGATCTTGACCATCAGCATGACCATGATCACCAGAAGGACCGAGTAGAGGCCGACGAAGAAGGTCAGCGAAATGACGAGATCCCAGAAATTGAGGCTCGACGCGGCGTAGAAGGTGGGCAACACACCCTCGACCACCCAGGGCTGTCGGCCGAACTCGGCGATAAACCAGCCGAATTCGATGGCGACCCAGGGTAAGGGCAGGATGAGAAGGCCTATCCATAGCAGCGGACGGTTGGTATCGAGCCAGCCGCGCGAGGCGCGGTAGAACCAGAACGCGAAGAAGGCGATGAAGAAGAACCCCAGCCCCATCATGATGCGGAAGGTCCAGAACAGCGGCCACACGCTCGGGACGGTATCTTCGGCGGCCTGAGTCACTTGCGCATCGGTCGCGTTGCCCACATCCTCGCGGTAGCGCTTGAGCAGCAGGCCATAGCCCAGATCAGCCCAGTGTTCGTCGAACACGGCGCGGGCGGCAGCGTTGGTGCCATCGGCGCGGATGTCCTGCAGCGCCTCATAGGCGATCATGCCCGAGCGGATGCGGGTCTCGGCGTGGACGACCAGTTCATCGATGCCCTCCAGTTCCTCGGTCAACGATCGGGTGGTGATGAGCCCGCCGACCCAGGGGACCTGGATGGAGAAGCTCGGCTTGCCGCCATCGGACCCGGGAATGGCGAACAGGGTCCACGGCGCCGGAGCCGGCTCGGTCTCGTAGGTGGCCTCCATCGCGGCGATCTTCATCTTCTGGTGTTCGGTCGCGACATAGCCGCTCTCATCACCCAGTACGACCACCGACAATGCCGAGGCCAGGCCGAAGCTGGCCGCCACCACCATCGAGCGCTTGGCCAGCTCGATGTGCTTGCCCTGCAGCAGGAACAGGCAGGAAATGGCGAAGACGAACACCGCCCCGCAGACATAACCGGCGCTGACCGTGTGCACGAACTTGGCCTGCGCCACGGGATTGAGGAGCACTGCCATGAAGTCGGTGACTTCCATGCGCATGGTGTCCGGATTGAACTTGGCGCCCACCGGATTCTGCATCCAGCCATTGGCGATCAGGATCCAGAGGGCAGAGAAGTTGGCGCCCAATGCCACCAGCCAGGTGACGGCCAGGTGGCCCACCTTGCTCAACCGGTCCCAGCCGAAGAAGAAGAGGCCGATGAAGGTGGCTTCAAGGAAGAAGGCCATGAGCCCTTCGATGGCCAGCGGCGCGCCGAAGACGTCGCCGACATAGTGGCTGTAGTAGCTCCAATTCATGCCGAACTGGAACTCCATGACGATGCCGGTGGCGACGCCCATGGCGAAATTGACGCCGAACAGCGTGCCCCAGAACAGGGTCGCCTTGCGCCAGATCTCGCGCCCGGTCATCACATAGGTGCTCTCCATGATGGCCATCATGAAAGAGAGGCCAATGGTCAGCGGCACGAAGATGAAGTGGTACATGGCGGTGGCGGCGAATTGCCACCGCGAGAGTTCGACAACGGTCATGTCGATCATGGCGATACAGCCTTTATGCTTGGCGGCACGCCTGAGTCGCGGCCGTCACTGCGCACTCTATGCACGACAAGACTCGCCCATGCCTTGATTCAGATCAAGGCTATCCAGCACACGCGTTGTATATCTTGCGCATGACCCACCAGGATCGCCAAAACGGCAAGACACTTTCCGGCCTTGGCCGCCACGGCGGGCCATGGTTTTGGGTCGCCATTGCCGCGCCGTTGCTGGGTGGTGCACTGCTGGTGTGGCAGGCGTGGACGCTGGCTGGCGTGCTGGGTGACGCCATCGAAGGCGGGACGCCGATCGAAACCCTGGGGCCCGGCATCGTACTGATCGCCGGACTGCTGCTCGCCCGTGCTGCCCTCGGCGCGATCGGCGAACGTGCTGGCACTGCGGCCGCCGAGGCCATCAAGCTCAACGTTCGCGCGACGCTGTTCTCACACCTGCTCGCACGTTCGCCGCGTGCGGCTGAGCAGCCGCAATCCGGCGCTGTGTCCGCCGCCGTCATCGACCAGGTCGACGCGCTCGATGGTTTCTTTGCCCGCTACCTGCCGGCGATGATCCAGGCCACCGTGCTGCCCGTCGCCTTTGGCGCCATCATCCTGCCGCTCGACTGGCTGGCCGGGCTGCTGTTCCTCGTCACGGCGCCGCTGATCCCGGTCTTCATGGCCTTGGCCGGTTGGGGCGCCCAGATCGCCACCAACAAGCAGGCTCGAGCCCTGAGCCTGCTGAGTGGCCGCTTTGCCGACCGGCTGCGGGGCATGCTCACGCTCAAGCTGTTCGGCCGCGCCGAGGCGGAGACAGCAGGCATCGTCGCCGCCAGTGACGAACTCCGTCGCCGCACATTGCGCGTGCTGCGTATCGCGTTTCTCTCCTCGGCCGTGCTGGAATTCTTCGCGGCTTTGGGCGTGGCGGGCGTGGCGCTCTATGTCGGGCTGACCTTTATCGACTACCTGCAGCTACGTTCGACCCCGCTCACGCTTGAGCTGGGCCTGTTCCTGCTGCTGATGGCGCCGGAGGTCTACAACCCGCTGCGCCTGCTCGCCGCGCATTATCACGACCGGGCCGCCGCCAGGGCGGCCATCGGGGAAATCGAGGCGCAACTCGGCTCCCTGCCCTCTTCAACTCTCCCTCTGGAGGAGAGGTCGACCATCTTGGGTCGAGCGAGCGGCGCACTCGGACTGACACTCGCGGCCCTTACCCTCCGCACGCCTGACGTCGCCCGCGTGGTCCTTGATGATGTCGACCTGACCGTGGCCGCCGGCGAACACGTGGCTATTCTGGGCCCCAGCGGCATCGGCAAGTCGACGCTGTTGGAGGCGATCGCCCGGCTGCGGCTCCATGAAGGCGCCATAGCGTTGGATCGCCGGCCACTTGCCGACTGGCCGGAGGCGGAACTGCGCGCCCGTGTCACCATGCTGGGCCAGAGGCCGCGCATCTTTGCCGGTTCGATGGCCCACAATATCGCCCTTGCCCGCCCGGGTGCATCGGCCGCCGATGTCCGTCGTGCCGCCGAGCGCGCCCATGTCGCAAGCTTCGCCGATGCGCTGCCCGAGGGCCTTGATACACTGCTGGGCGAAGGCGGCCTGGGCCTTTCCGGCGGCCAGGCGCAGCGCATCGCGCTGGCGCGCATCTATCTGCGTGATGCCGGGTTGGTCCTGCTCGACGAGCCCACGGCACATCTCGACGCCGAACTCGAACAGGTGGTGCTCGACGATCTGAAGCAGTATGCCCGCGGCCGCACACTCGTCGTCGCTACCCATTCGCCCGCCGTGGCATCGCGCATGGACAAGGCCTGGCGCATGGCCGGCGAGCGGCTGCTGCCCATGCCTGTGCCGGCACGCAAAGACCGGAGCGTCGCATGAAATCGCTCCTCGCCTTCCGCCGCCTGTTCATGGTGCAGGTCAGGGGCTTTGCCCTGGCCCTCCTGCTGTCGCTAGTGGCGCTGGCGGCCGGCGTTGCCCTGCTTGGCACCTCCGGCTGGTTCATCACTGCCGCTGCCCTTACCAGCGCCGGGCTTGCCTTCAACCTCTTCGTGCCCTCGGCGCTGGTGCGCGGCTTCTCGTTCATCCGCATTCTCGCCCGCTATGGCGAGCGCCTCAGCGGCCATGACGCGACGCTGCGCCTGCTCGCCGATCTGCGCGGATGGCTGTTTGGCCGGCTCTTTCCGCGGCTGCCACTTACCGACCGCAGCCTGCGCCATGGCGATCTCGTCAGCCGCCTCACGGCCGATGTCGATGCGCTCGATACTGCCTTCCTCGTCGCCATCGGTCCTGTCATCGCCGCCCTGATCATCGGCGCCGCGCTGACCGGACTGCTCGGCTGGCTGCTGCCCGGTGCCGCCCCGATCTACGCAGTCTGCTTCGCCTTCGCCGTGCTCGCGGTGCCGGCCGGCCTCGTCCTTGGGAGCCGTGGCGCTGGCCATGACGTGATATCGCGCGCCGCCGAGGCGCGTGCCGCTGTGCTCGATGGCATCGAAGGCCATGCCGACCTCACGATTTTCGGCGTGCTCGGCACGGCGCAGGCCGAGTTCGCCCGAACGACGCAGCGCCTTGCCCAGGCCAAGGCGCGCCTTGCGACCCTGGCCGCGATTGCCGGCTTTGCGGTGCAGGCGCTGGCAGCTCTGGCGTTAGCCGGCTCGCTGTGGCGCGGGCTCGATGCCTTGGGCGTGGGCGCCGTCGATGGCCCAGTCCTCGCCGGCCTCCTGCTGGCCATTGCGGGAAGTTTCGAGGCCACCAGCGTCATCGTGCGCAGCGTGGGCAAGCTCACCACGGCAATCGCCGCCGCCGAACGCCTCACCGCCATCGCCGAGAGCCCTGTTGTCATCGCCGATCCCGCTACACCGTCCGCGCTGCCCGCCGACTTCACCGTTGACGTCGAGGACATCACCTTCAGCTATCCCGATGGCCCCCCGGTGCTGAGCAATCTCAACCTCAGCATTACGCCGGGCGAACACATCGCCATTACCGGTCCTAGCGGCAGCGGCAAATCGAGTCTGTTGACCCTGCTGCTTCGCCTGGCCGAGCCGCAAATGGGCCGCATCTCCCTCGGCGGTACGCCGCTGCCCGCGTTGCGCCAGGCCGACGTGCACACGGCAATGGCGCTGCTCAGCCAGGATAGCCCGCTGTTCAATGACACGATCCGTGCCAATCTGCTGATCGCCCGACCCGATGCCGACGATGCCGCGCTGTGGGCGGCGCTGACCTCGGCGGGGATCGAACCCTTCGTGCGCGCGCTGCCGCGCGGCCTCGACACACTCATCGGCGAAGGGAGCCGCACCGTCTCGGCCGGCCAGGCCCGCCGCCTGTGCCTGGCGCGAGTGCTGCTATCGCCAGCGAAAATTCTGCTGCTGGACGAGCCCACCACCGGCCTGGATCGCCCAGCCGAGGTAGCGTTTTTTGAAACGCTGCATCAGGCGGCGGAGGGACGCACGGTGATCGTTGTCACCCATGCCGCGATCCCCGAGGGACCGATGGATCGGGTGCTGACGATGCGGAATGGACGGCTGGACTGAGCACTTGTTCCACCTTTCCCTTTGGGGGAGAGGTGGAGAGCCCCCTACCCGCACCGCACCCTGAGCCGGGCCAGATCCGGCACCGACACATGCCGGTGGTGCTCGATCTCCACCACGCCGTCCGCCTTCAGCTTGCTCATCTGCCGGCTCACCGTCTCGATGGTCAGTCCGAGAAAATCACCGATATCGCCGCGACTCAGTGGCAGGTCGAAGGTGGTGACGTCGCCCGTGGGATCGATGTGGCTGGCGATCAGGTAGAGAAAGCTTGCGACTTTCTCGGCTGCCGTCTTGCGGCCCAGCGTCACCATCCAGTCGCGCGCTTCGTCGAGTTCGCGCAGCGTCTGCAGCATGACGCGGTGCTCCAGCGCCGGGTTTTCACGCACCAGCGCTTCCAACGCCGCCTTGGGGATCATGCAAAGATCGACATCGGACGCCGCTTCCGCCGTCACCCTACTCTCATTGGCAAACAGCCGCCCGAGCAGATCCGGCGCGAATTGCAGCCCGACCACCTGCTGCCGACCGTCTTCCAGAACCTTGGAGAGCTTCACCACGCCATGCAGCACATTGCCGTAGCTGGTGATCGGCTCGGCATCGGCCAGCAGCTCGTCGCCAGCCTCGTGGTGCACCCGACGCGTGTGCCGGGACAGTGACAATAGCTGCTCGGGAGTCAGAGCACCGCAAATGCCCTGATGACGAGATTCACAGCTCTGGCAGAGTACGGGAAGGTCGGAATTGTGGATGTCGTTGCGGACGGGCTGCATAGCAAGTCGCCTCCTGACAGCCTGGATGCAAGCCCGCCGCGTGCGGACGTGCTGCATGGCAAGTCGTCTCCTGACAGCCAGGAATACGGCCCGCCGCGCGAACGGGCTGCATGGCATACCGTCTCCTGACAGCCTGGATATAGGCCTGTCCCGTCAAGCCTTTAAGCTGCGCAACTGTCGCAGCGCCAACCTGCCGCAGGGAAGAATATCCCCCTCCCAACTTCCCCGTGAAGGGGGGAGGGACTGATCGAGTGCGGGCACGATCGCCCAACCACGGGCCGAATTCTCCCCTTTTCGGGGGGAAGTCAGGTGGGGGTATTCTTTGCTTCTTTCGCCCCTTGACCTTACCACGATGGGAAGGTCTATATGCCTTCAGGACGAGGTGAACATCATGAACGAACACGTCCATTCCAAACCAGTTTCCATCGATATCGAAGGCATGACCTGCGCCTCCTGCGTGTCGCGGGTGGAAAAGTCGCTGCTCAAGGTACCCGGTGTCACGTCCGCATCGGTCAACCTGGCGACCGAGCGCGCAACGGTGCAGCTCAGCGACACCGACAATGTCGATGCCCTGTTCAAGGCCATCGAGAAGGCCGGCTACAAGGGCCAAAAGACGCCCGATGTCCACCATCACGACCATTCCGGCCATCAGCATCACGACGAGGATGCGGCAATCCTCCGCCGCGACGTCCTGATCGCCGGCGTGCTGACCCTGCCCCTGTTCGTCCTGGAGATGCTCGGCCATCTCTATATGCCGTTCCATATGTGGCTGATGGCCACGGTCTCGATGGACGTGCTGTGGACGTCCTATTTCGTCGTCGCCAGTATCGTGCTGTTCGGTCCCGGCTGGCGCTTCTTCAAGATCGGCATTCCGGTGCTGCTGCGCGGCGCGCCGGAGATGAATTCGCTCGTCGCCCTCGGCTCAGGCGCCGCCTACCTCTATTCTGTCGTCGCCACCTTCGCGCCGCAGCTGCTGCCCGAGGGCACGCGCTACATCTATTATGAAGCCGCCGCGGTCATCGTGACGCTGATCCTGGTCGGTCGCTGGCTCGAGGCATTGGCCAAGGGTCGCACCGGGGAGGCAATCCAACGCCTGGTGCGCGAGCAGGCCAAGACCGCCCGTGTGCAACGCGACGGCAAAGCCCTGGAACTGCCGATCGAACAGGTCGTGGCCGGCGACATCATCCTCGTCCGCCCCGGCGAGAAGATCGCCGTCGATGGCGAAATCATCGAAGGCTCCAGCCATGTCGACGAATCCATGATCTCCGGCGAGCCGCTGCCCGTGTCCAAGACGACAGGCGCAACTGTCATCGGCGGCACGCTCAACACGTCGGGCAGTTTCAGCTTCCGCGCAGTCAAGGTCGGCGGCGATACCATGCTAGCGCAGATCATCCGCATGGTCGAAGAAGCCCAGGGCGGCAAGCTGCCGATCCAGGGCGTGGTCGACCAGATCACCGCCTGGTTCGTGCCTGCGGTTATCACGCTGGCCATTGCCACCTTCGCCGTCTGGGCGATCTGGGGGCCCGAGCCGGCCTCTACCTTCGGTCTCGTCAACGCCGTCGCAGTGCTCATCATCGCCTGCCCGTGCGCGATGGGTCTTGCCACGCCGACCTCGATCATGGTCGGCACGGGCCGCGCTGCCGAACTCGGCGTGTTGTTCCGCAAGAGCGAGGCGCTGCAGCAGCTGCGCGACGTCAAGGTCGTAGCCTTTGACAAGACGGGCACGCTGACCCAGGGCAAACCGACCTTGACCGATCTCATCCTCGACGACGATTTCGAGCATGACGAGGTGCTGGCACTGGTGGCCGCGGTCGAAGCCAAGTCGGAGCATCCGATCGGCGATGCCATCGTCGCGGCGGCCAAAAAGGCGGGGCTCACCTTTGGCGCCGTCACCAACTTCCAGTCGCATGCCGGCACTGGCGTCACCGCGCGCGTTGGCGGGCGGCTGGTGTCCGTGGGCTCCCAACGCCACCTCGGCCATCTCGATTTCTCCGACTTCGCCGAGGCCATCGACAAGCTCGCCGCCGAAGGCAAGACCCCGGTCTTTGCCGCCATCGACGACAAGCTGGCCGCCGCCATCGTGGTCGCCGACACCATCAAGCCTTCCAGCAAGGCGGTGATATCGGCGCTGCATGCGATGGGCCTCAAGACCGCAATGATCTCGGGCGATAACAGGCGTACCGCCGAGGCTATCGCCCGCCAGCTTGGCATCGACGAAGTCCGCGCTGAAGTGCTGCCGGCGGACAAGGTGGCGACCATCAAGGCGCTGCGCGCATTGGGACCGGTCGCCTATGTCGGGGACGGCATCAACGATGCCCCTGCGCTCGCCGAGGCCGATATCGGCGTCGCCGTGGGCACCGGCACAGATGCTGCCATCGAGAGCGCCGACGTGGTGCTGCTCGGCGGCGACCTCAAGGGTGTGCTCAATGCGCTCACGGTCAGCCGTGCGACGATGCGCAACATCTGGGAAAACCTCGGCTGGGCCTTCGGCTACAATGTGCTGCTGATCCCGGTGGCCGCTGGCGTGCTGTTCCCCGCCTTCGGCATCCTGCTCAATCCGATGATCGGCGCCGGCGCCATGGCGCTCAGCTCGATCTTCGTCGTCGGCAATGCGCAGCGCCTGCGCGCCATCAAGGGAGTATCCGCATGAACATTGGCGAGGCCTCCAACGCCACTGGCGTCTCGGCCAAGATGATCCGCTATTACGAATCCATCGGCCTGATCCGGGCGCCGCTGCGCACCGGCAGTAACTATCGAGTCTATGGCGAAGACGAGGTGCATGTCCTCCGCTTCGTCAAGCGTGCCCGGACACTCGGCTTCTCCGTCGAGGAAACCGCGACGCTGCTTGGACTGTGGCAGGACAAGACGCGCGCCAGTGGGGAGGTAAAGGACGTCGCTACCAGCCATATTGCAGCGCTCGAAACCAAGATCGCGGAGCTGCAGGGCATGGTCAAAACCCTCAAGCACCTGGCCCATTGCTGCGGCGGCGACAACCGTCCCGATTGCCCCATTCTCGATGATCTCGCGGGCGAACACCCCATTTCGAAAGGACACTGAATATGAGCGACAAAACCATTCTCACGGTCAACGACATGACCTGCGGCCACTGCGTCGGCACCGTCCGCAAGGCGCTGGAAGAGGCACTGCCGGGGGCGGAGATTTCGGTTGACCTGGCGACACATCGCGTGGAGTTCACCGGGGATCGGACCAAGGGAGAGGAAGCGATCCGCGAGGCGGGGTATACGCCGGAAGCGGCGTAGGCTGAGTTCGCAGTCTGGGCGCCGTCGGACGTCTCCACAAAAACAAAGGGCGCCCAGTGGGCGCCCTTTGCATTTCCGTTGATCGTTGGGAGATCAGAACGGGCTTTCCGGATCGAGGAACTCGGCTGCGTTGTCCTTGGTGATGACGGTCGAGTCGAGGATGTAGCGACCGGCCACCTGGATGCCGCCAGTGAAGTGCGAGGTGGTCAGCTCGATGGCCGTGGCGATCATGGCCGGGCTGTAGCTGACGTCGATCGGGGTCAGGGTGCTGCCATCGGCAACCGCCTGCAGGATCTGCTGCATGCCGGCGCCGCCGACGATGAACAGCTCGTCTTCACGACCAGCCTGCTTGATGGCTTCGATAGCGCCCAGGGCGATATCGTCGTCCTGTGCCCACACGCCCTTGATGTCAGGGAAGCGCGTCAGGAAGTCCTGCATCACCTTGAAGCCGTCATCGCGGTTCCAGTTGGCGAATTCGTCGTCGAGAACGGTGATGTTGGTGCCTTCGATGCCGGCCATGAAGCCGTCAAAACGTTGCTGGTCGATCGGGATCGGCAGGCCGCGCAGGATGACGATGTTGCCGCCGTCAGGCATGGCCTGCTTGAAGTATTCGGCCGAGTTGGCGCCCAGGCCCGGATTGTCGCCGGCGACATAGAGGTTTTCCACGCCGTCGATCGAAAGCTGGCGGTCAACCACGGTCACGAACTTGCCGGCATCCTTGACCTGCTTGATGGCGGAGGTCATCGCGTCCGGATCACCCGGCAGGATGACCAGCGCATCGATGCCGCGGGTCGCGACCATGTCTTCGATGTCGGCGATCTGCTTGGGCGCGTCGGGCGCGGAAGCGAACACGAACTCGACATTCGGATAGGTGGTGCTCAGGCGCTCGATAGCCTGCTGGGCGAAGTAGTTGACGCCGCCCGTCCAGCCATGGTCCGCCGCCGGCACCGACACGCCGATGGTCACCTTGTCCTGGGCGACGGCCGCGCCGGTCAGGCCGCCGACGAGAACCGTCGCTGCCATGAGGGTTTTAGCCAGTTTCATTTGTAGTCCTCCCATAAGTGCCCTTGAACGGGCGATGTAAACTTGTTGGTCAGTTGGTGCGGCGACCGCGTTGCAGCAGCACTGCCAGAATGATGATGACGCCCTGGAACGCCCCGTTGAGATAGGGACTGATCAGGCTTTGCAGGTTGAGGATGTTGCCGATGAGGCCGAGAATCACGACGCCGACCACGGTGCCCCAGATCCGGCCATAGCCGCCCTTGAGGGTGGTGCCGCCAATGATCACGCCGGCAATGGCTTCGAGTTCCCACAGCACGCCGGTGGTGCTCGAGGCCGAGCCCAGGCGTGGCACATAGAGCAGTACGGCAACGCCCACCAGGATGCCCTGGAGGATGTAGGTCATCAGCCGCACGTTATCGACGTTGATCGAGGAGTATCGGGCCACCTGCTCGTTGGAGCCGATGGCGGCGCAATAGCGGCCAAAGGCAGTGTAGCGCATGACGATTTCGCCGCCGATTGCGACCAGCGCGAAGACGATGATCGGCCACGGCACACCCAGCAGGCCATCGTAGTAGACCGGGCGATAGACGTCGGCGACTTCGAAGTTCAGCGACAGCGTGCCGCCATTGGCGAGGAAGGTCACCAGCGAGCGGAAGATGCCCATGGTGCCCAGGGTCACGATGAAGGCTTCGATACGGCCCCGGGTGATCATCATGCCGTTGAAGACGCCAGCCACGCCGCCAAGCAGAATGCCTGCCGCCATGCCTGAAAGCACCACGCCCCAGCCGATGCCCATGGTCGGGATCAGCCAGTTCATCACCATGATCATGACGCCGGCGATGACGGCCGCCATCGAACCGACGGAAAGGTCGAGCCCGCCCGAGGTAATGACGAAGGTTGCGCCGATGGCGATGATGCCAATGAAGGACGAGCGGGCCAGCACGTTGGTCAGGTTGCTGTAGCTCATGAAGTTTTCATTGAGCGAGATGCCGAGCAGGACCAGCAGTGCCAGGGCCAGCAGCGGCCCTACGGTCTTGAGGTCGACGCGGAAGGCGCGCGCGGGTTTTGCGGCCGTATCAGGCGCTGATGCGGTCATGATGCTCACTCTGTTTGATGCCGGCGGCGTACCGCATGATTTCGGATTCGGTGATCTCGGCGCCTTCGAGCACGCCCGCGAGGCGTCCCTCGCGCATGACCACCACGCGGTGGCTGAGGCCGATTACTTCCTGCATTTCCGAGGAGATGAGGATGATCGATTTGCCCTCGGCCGCCAGCGCCGCGATGATGTGATAGATCTGCTGCTTGGTGCCGACATCGATGCCGCGCGTCGGCTCATCCATGATGATGATGTCGGGTTCGCTTTCCATGGTCTTGCCCAGCATCAGCTTCTGCTGGTTGCCGCCCGAGAGCCGGCCGACCGCGACGGAGGCGTCGCGCGCCCTGATGTCGAAGCGCCGCACCGCGCGCTCGAGCGCCTTGGCTTCGCTCGAGCCGTCGAGAAAGCCGAATTTCAGATGGTGCTTGAGCGTGAGCAGGGTCAGGTTGGGCCGCAAGCCCATATTGAGCAGCAGCCCCTTACCCTTGCGGTCCTTGGTCATGTAGGCGAGACCCGCATCGACCGATTGGGCGACCCGCGCAAAGTTCGCCGGCTTGCCATTGAGCGCAATGTCGCCGCCGCTGCGGTGACTGAGCCCGACCACAGCTTCGGCGACGGCGGTGCGGCCCGAGCCGATCAGGCCGGCAAAGCCGAGAATCTCGCCCTTGCGCAGGTCGAAGGAGATGTCCCTGACGCCCTTGGCCACCAGGTTACGCACGCCCAGCACCACTGGCGCATCGACATCTGGCTCATGCTTGGGCGGATAGAGATTGGATAGTTCGCGCCCCACCATCATCTGGGCGATGGAGTCCGGCGTCAGCGCCTCGGTGCTGACAGTGGCAATCAACTGTCCGTCGCGCAACACGGTGACGCGCGCAGCCAGCTCCATGATCTCGTCGAGCTTGTGCGAAATGAAGATCACCGCCACGCCCCGCGCCGTCAGGCGACGGATTTGCTCGAACAGCGTTTCGGTCTCGCCGACCGACAACACGGCCGTCGGCTCGTCCATGATCAGCACTCTGGCCTCACGGCTGATGGCCTTGGCGATCTCCACCATCTGCTTGTCGGCGACCGACAGCGTATTGATGCGTGCATCGGGATCGACATGCACATGCAGCATTTCCATGACCGCATGGGCGCGCTTGCGCATCTCGCCGAGGTCAAGGAAGCCGAAACGCTTGAGCTCGCGTCCGAGGAAGATGGACTCCGACACCGTCAGGTGTTCGGCCAGGTTCTGCTCCTGGTGAATGAGCACGATGCCCATGGCTTCGGCCGCGCCATTGGGTGGCAACACCACGGTCTGGCCGTCGTAGGTGATCGAGCCGGAAGTCGGCTGCTCGATGCCGGACAGGATCTTGATGAGGGTGGATTTGCCCGCGCCGTTTTCGCCGATGATGGCGTGCACTTCGCCGGGGCGAATGTCGAAATCGACGCTGAACAGCACCGGGATCTCACCGAACGACTTCGATATCCTGTTGGCTGACAGGATGATCGGCGCGGGCGTGCCTTCGACGCTGGACATGACGGTGACCCCTCCAGGACGCAGCGGTTTCAGGCCGTCTCTTCGTCCATGAGCCATCGATGTAAAGGTTTTCATGATTGATGTAAAGGTTTACACAACCCGAAAACTGTATAACCGTAGCCGCAAGGTCTGGCACAACCCGCGCCTTCTGCTAAGGCAACGAAAAGCGGGACGCCGAGCCGGATCGCGCGGGGCGGAGCGCCAATTGCAGCATCATAAACTGGCCACCATCGAGGATGTTGCGGCGATCGCCGGCGTATCCATCGCCACGGTCAGCCGCGCCATAAACGAGCCGACAAAGGTGGCCGACGCAACCCGTCGCCGGGTGACCGAGGCCGTCGCCCAGACCGGCTACACCACCAATGCCATGGCGCGCTCGCTGCGCATGCGCCGCTCCAACATGATCCTCATTCTCGCCCCCGATGTGGGCGACCCGAACTTTTCAAATATCCTGGTGGGGCTCGAAACCGAGGCCAGCAAACGCGGCTATGGCGTGCTGATCGGCAATACGCAGAATGATGCCACGCGCGAAGCCGATTACCTGCGCTTCATCAGTTCCAACCAGGCGGACGGGCTGATCCTGTTCACCGGCCACCTGCCCTATGGTTTTGGCAGCGAAGGTGGCGATGGGCGCCTGCCTCCCATCGTTGCCGTGAACGAGCCGGTGCCCAACAGCGACGTGCCCTTTGTCGGCGTCGACAATTTCGAAGGCGCCCGCGTGGCCGCCGAGCACCTGATCTCGCAGGGGCATCGCCGCATCGCCTTTATCGGCCATTCGACCAGCAAGGCCGTCAACCAGTTGCGCGAGCAGGGCTACCGCGCCGCGCTCCAGGGCGCCGGCCTGCCCATTGATCCGCGCCTGATCCTTGACGGCGACGGCACCACCGAATCGGGTCGCGCCGCCGCCGAGCAGATGTTCGTGCGCGACGTGCTGCCCACGGCCTTCTTCTGCGTCAACGATGCCACCGCCCTCGGCGTCATCATCTCGCTCAATGCCCGCAAATACGACCTGCCGCGGCAGTTCTCGGTGATGGGCTTTGACGACATTTCCTTCGCCAGCTTTGTCACCCCTTCGCTCACCACCATGAAGCAACCCCGGCTCAAGATCGGCGAGGAAGCCATGGACCTGCTGCTGGCACTGCTGGAGGGCAAGCCACCGCGGCGCCCCGAGGTCCTGCTGCGCGCCGAGCTGATCGTACGCAATTCGGTAAGCCGTCCCGGGAGCGATCGATCGTGACCGAAGACCATACCGTCCTGCTGTTTTCCTATGGCACGCTGCAGCTCGCCGACGTACAGCTCGCCCAGTTCGGCCGGCTGCTTGATGGCAGCGACGACACCCTGCCCGGTTATGCGCAGACTCTGGTGGAGATCACCGATCTCGAGGTCATCCGCAAAAGCGGCAGCCGGTTCCACCCCATCGTAACGGAAACGGGCAACCCCGCCGACGAAATTGCCGGCATGGTCTTCGCCATCACCGAGGCCGAACTCGCGGCAGCGGACGCCTATGAAGTCGCCGACTACAAGCGCGTGCGGGTGCGGCTGGCATCGGGCCGCGACGCCTGGGTGTATGTGAAGGCTTAGCGCTGGCTTTGCATGCTCAGTCGTCTCCGTCCCCCTTTTGGGGAGGGATCAAGGGTGGGGTGAGTCGTACGCGCTGCGCTCGCGGCCCCACCCCACCATAACCCTCCCATCAAGGGGAGGGAATCCGATCGGGGCCTGCCGACCTCACAGCCCCTTCTTGGCCAGCCACGCCTGCATCCAGGCGATCTCTTCTTCCTGCGCCTTGATCACGCCCTCGGCGAGGGCCTTCACCTCAGGGTCGGTGCCGTGCTCCAGCACTACGCGCGCCATGGCCACCGCGCCCTGGTGATGGGGGATCATGCCGCGAATGAAGTCCACGTCGGGGTCGTCGGTGAATTCGATATCCATATCCGTGTGCATCTGGGCGTTGGCGGCCATGTAGGCTTCGGTGGCAGCGCTTCCCGCTCCGGCGGCGTGGTCCATGTGCTCCTGGGCCAAAGCCGGGGTGCCGAGAGCAAGAACGATGGCGGAAACGAGCAGTAGGGTCTTCATGGCAGAAACTCCGTTTTAGGCTGATCGCACAACCTTGCGGGTTTCCCCGATGGGAAGGTCAAGCGCGTTGACATGGCCGCCGCGGATTTGTTACTTAATATCATGCTTAACCAACCGTCCAACCTCGATCTTATGTTCCAGGCCCTCGCCGACCCGACGCGGCGGGCGATGATCGACCGTCTCAGCCGCGGCCCCGCCTCGGTCAGTGAACTGGCCAAGCCCTTCGCCATGTCGCTGCCGGCGGTGGTGCAACACCTGCAGGCGCTGGAGCATTCGGGCCTGGTCAGCTCGCAGAAGGTCGGCCGCGTCCGCACCGTGCAAATTCAGCCGGAAGCGCTGAGCCTTGCCGAGCAATGGCTTAACGATCGCCGCACCGCTTGGGTCAAGCGCCTCGACCGGCTGGGGGACTTCCTCGCCGAAACCGCCGACGAGCCCGAGACCCGGACATGAGCCAGCGCAGTATCACCCATGGCAGCTTCACGCTGGAACGCCGCTGGAAGACCACGCCAGCACGGCTCTACAAAGCACTGAGCGATGAGGCGACCAAGCAGAAATGGTTCAGCCCGCCCGAGACCTGGAACAAGGATGTGCACCACATGGATTTCCGTGTCGGCGGCATCGAGACCAGCGTCGGCGGCCCGCCCGGCGGCGCCGTGCACAGCTTCAGGGCGGTCTACCAGGACATCGTGCCGAACGAGCGCATCATCTACAGCTATGACATGCATCTGGACGACGTGCGCATTTCGGTGTCGCTGACCAGCTTCGAGATCAAGCCGGACGGCGACTACACCATCCTCGTCATGACCGAGCATGGCGCGTTTCTCGACGGCTTCGCGGGGGATGGCAACGAGATCCGCCGGGAAGGCACTGCGGGACTGCTGGATCAGTTGGGGGCGTTTTTGGCGCGCGAAGGGGCGAATTGATTTAGCGCCCGGCGTCGCAGCCGACATCCTCCGCCTTGCGGGGAGGGATCAAGGGTGGGGGATGTTTTGCCCGGATATCCGGCCAAACACACCCCTCCCAACCTCCCCGCCACGGGGGGAGGTGCCGCACAGTGGATGCGGAATTATCCGGATCTACTTCTCCGCCTTCAGCCGCTCCAAAATCTCGTCGAACTTAACCATGGAGACATTGGCGCCCCATTCCATGCCGGTCTCCACGATGGCGTCGCGGGTGGCGATGGAGTCGACGTTGCTGACCGAGCGGTAATAGGTCTTGCCGTCACGCTCCTCGAAATGGTGCTCCTCGTAGAACCGCGCATCTTCCTCGAACTGACCTTCCACGACAAAGGTGTTGCGGATCATGGTCTTTGGCTCGACCGCCAGGTAGGTGCCGAACATCACCCACAGCGTGCCGTCGGGCGAGGTGCCCTCGATGCGCCATTTTCCGCCGGAGCGCACGTCGTATTCGATCACCTCATTGTTGCCGAACCCCCACCAATGGGCGACGTGCTCTTTTTCGGTCCACACCTTCCACACCAGGTCCAGCGGCGCATCGAAGGTGCGCGACATGATGATGAGGGGTTCGTCGGCGGGCAACTCGGTCTTGAAGGGATTGGGGAAGGTCTGGGCATTCATGTCTCGTCTCCTTGTCAGTTCTTCGTCTTGGTTTGTGGGGTCTGCAGTTTGGTGAGGTAGGCGTCGAGCTGATCGAGGTTCTGTTCCCAGAACTTGCGGTAGAATTCGATCAGCGCGGCAACGTCGCGCATCGGCGCCGCTTCCAGCTTGCAGGGCCGCCACTGGGCCTGCCTGCCGCGGCTCACCAGGCCCGCGGTTTCCAGCACCTTGATGTGCTTGGAAACGGCGGCCAGCGTCATGTCGAACGGTTCTGCCAACTCGTTGACGCTCGCCTCCCCAAGCGACAGCCGGGCGAGAATGGCCCGTCGGGTCGGGTCGGCAAGGGCAGCGAGCGTGGTGCTCAGGGCGTCGGTCATTTGTATTCAACCGCTTTGTATAACACTAATTGGTTGAATACATCCGATGGCACCGCTTGTCAACACCCCCGCGCCTCGGGCAATGAGAAGCCATGAAAACCATCCTCATCGTGGGCATCGGCACCGGCAATCCCGAGCACCTGACGGTGCAGGCCATCAACGCACTCAACCGCGCCGATATACTGTTCATTCCCGACAAGGGCGCCGCCAAGTCCGACCTTGCCGACCTGCGCCGCGACATCGTTGCCCGCTACGTCACCAATCCCGCCAGCTGCACCGTGGAATACACGGTGCCGAAGCGCGACGCCGCCAATCCCGACTATGGCGCAGGGGTCGATGACTGGCACGCCGCCCTGGCACTGCGCTTTGAGTCGCTGCTGTCGGAGGTGCCCGAGCAAGGCGCCGGCGCCTTTCTGGTCTGGGGCGATCCGGGCCTTTATGATTCGACCATCCGCATCATCGAGCGGCTGGGCGATCGTTTCGCCATCGAGGTCATCCCCGGCATATCCGCCATCCAAGCCCTCACCGCTGCCCATGGCATCGCCCTCAACCGGATCGGCAAACCGGTGCACATCACCACCGGCCGGCGTCTTGGCCCCGTCATGGATGACACCATCGTCATGCTCGATGGACAGACCGCCTTCACGGCGGCCGATCCTGAGCTAGACATCTTCTGGGGCGCGTATCTGGGCACGCCGGACGAAATCACCATAGCCGGCCGATTGGGCGACGTGCGCGACCAGATCGTCGAGACCCGCAAGGCCGCCCGGGCGCGGCATGGCTGGATCATGGACACGTATCTGTTGCGCAAGCGCGAATAGTCATCGGTCTGCTTGGCCCCGCGCGTCCAATCCGCTAAACCCATGCCATGTCCATCGCCCTGCCCATTGCCGGTACGCGCCGCGGCGCCTGTCCGTCGCTCGATGCACCCATGCAGACCGGAGACGGCCTCCTGGCGCGATTGCGCGTGACCGGCGGCCGGCTGACGCCTGCGGCACTCGGGAAACTGGCCGGTATTGCCGGCAGTTTCGGCAATGGCGCCATCGAAATCACCGCCCGGGGCAATCTGCAGGTCCGTGGCCTGCGGGCGGCCGGAGCGGCGCCCTTCGCCCGTGCAGTCGAGGCCATCGTGAGTATTGAACGTGGTCTGGTGGTCGAGACCCCACCACTCGCGGGCAGCGACCCCTACGAGGTCCTCGACCCGCGTCCGCTGGCCCGGGCGATCCGAGACGGCTCGGCGGCGCTAGCGCCACGCCTCGGTCCCAAGGTTACCGTCATCGTCGACGGCAATGGCCAGCTCAACCTGACCGACCTCAAGGCCGATATCCGGCTTGTCCCCACGGCAGAGGGAAACTGGACCATCACCGCGGGCCGGCACCATTTCGGCGCCACCACCCAGCCGGCGCAGGCGGCGCTGGCCGTGCTGTCGCTGCTGGCCAGCCATGGTCCCGACGCCCGTGCCGCTGACTTGCAGCACATACAGTTGCTCGCAGCGCTGGGGCATCTCTGCACCGACGCGCCAGCGCCGCTGCAACCCGGGACTACGCCCATCGGCCGACTCGACCTCAAGACCTCGGGCGTCATCGGCCTCGGCCTGCCTTTTGGTGCCAGCCCCTGGCAAGCCATCGTCGATCTGGCCACCCTTGCGTCGCATCACGGAGCGACCGAGTTCCGCCTGGCGCCGCACCATGCCATCCTGGTCGTCGGGGCTGATCCGGCGCTGCTCGAAGACCTGGGCGATACCGATTTCATCATCGATCCGGCCGATCCGCGCCGCCGCATCAGCGCCTGCATCGGCAGCGATGGCTGCGCCTCCGGGCATATACCGGCCCGCCAGGTAGCCAACCGCCTGGCCGGTGTCATGGACAACCATTCCGACTTGCATGTCGCCGGCTGCGCCAAGGGCTGCGCCCATCCACGCCGCGCCGGATTGACGCTGGTCGGCCGCCCGGATGGATACGGCCTTGTCATTGACGGAACGGCGGGCGATACGCCCCTGACCGTGCTCCGCGCCGACCAGCTGGAGACCGCCCTCGGTCCCGCAGCGCAAGGATGACGATGCCTCAATACGACTACATCAAGGATGGCGACGAGATTTACCGCCAGTCCTTCGCCATCATCCGTGGCGAGGCCGATCTGTCCCGCTTTTCCCCTGACGAAGCCGAAATCGCCGTCCGCATGATCCATGCTGCCGGCGCCGTCGAGGCAGCAGAGCATTTCGAGTTCGGCCCGGGGTTCGTCCCCGCTGCCCGCGCCGCCCTGGCCGCCGGCGCGCCAATTTTCTGCGATGCCGAAATGGTCGCCCGCGGCGTCACCGCTGCCCGCCTGCCCGCTGGCAACGACGTGATCTGCACGCTGCGCGATCCAGCGACGCCCGCCATAGCCGCCGAAATCGGCAATACCCGCTCGGCTGCCGCGCTGCGTCTGTGGCTGCCGCGGCTGGGCGGCTCCGTCGTCGCCATCGGCAACGCGCCCACGGCCCTGTTCTTCCTGCTCGAACTGCTGCGCGACGGCGCGTCCAGGCCTGCCGCTATCGTGGGCATGCCGGTCGGCTTTGTCGGCGCCGCCGAATCGAAGGCCGCGCTTGCCGAAAATTCCTATGGCGTGCCCTATGCCATCGTGCGCGGGCGCCTGGGCGGTTCGGCCATGACGGCGGCGGCGCTCAATGCCCTGGCGAGGTCGGGCATATGATCGGCAAGCTCATCGGCGTCGGCACCGGGCCGGGCGATCCGGACCTGCTGACCCTCAAGGCCGTCCGCGCGGTTCGAACCGCCGACGTCGTCGCCTATTTCGCCAAACAGGGCAATGCCAGCAATGCCCGGGCCATCGTCGCCGACCTCATCAGCACGCAGCTCGAAGAGCAGCTCGGCTATCCGGTCACGACGGAAATCGACCGCCGCCACGATGACTACAAGGCCGCGACCTCAGCCTTCTATGGCGAGGCCGCCGACCGCATTGCCGCCCATCTCGATGCTGGCCGAACGGTTGCCGTGCTCAGCGAGGGCGACCCGCTGTTCTACGGCAGCTACATGCATATCCATGTTCGCCTGGCCGCCCGCTATCCGACCGAGGTCATCCCCGGCATCACCGCCATGTCCGGTTGCTGGTCGGAAGCCGGGCTGCCGCTGGTGCAGGGCGACGACATCCTGTCCGTACTGCCCGGCACGCTGGACGAAGTCGATCTCTGCACACGCCTCCAAGGCACTGGCGGCGCCGTTATCATGAAGGTCGGCCGCAACCTGCCCAAGATCCGACGGGCGCTGGAACTTGCTGGCCGGCTCGATAGCGCCGTCTATGTCGAGCGCGGCACCATGGCCAATGGTCACTCCACCCGGCTGGTCGACAAGGCCGATGACGTGGCGCCCTATTTCGCCATAGTGCTCGTTCCCGGCTGGAGCACGCGGCCATGACCGGTCGGCTCGTTGTCGTCGGCACGGGCCCCGGCAATCCGGAGCAGACCACGGCCGAGGCACTCGCCGCCATCGACGCATCGCATGTGTTTTTCGGTTATGGCCCCTATCTCGATCGGCTGACCCTGCGCTCCGACCAGCGCCGGGTGGCATCAGACAATCGCGAGGAGCTGGCGCGCGCCAAGGATGCATTGCACACCGCGGCCTCGGGCGAGCGTGTCTGCGTGGTGTCCGGCGGCGATCCCGGCGTTTTCGCGATGGCCGCTGCCGTGCTCGAAGCCGTCGAGGCCGGGCCACCCGCCTGGCGCGCCGTCGATCTCCAGATCGTGCCGGGCGTTACCGCCATGCTGGCTGTCGCCGCCCGCGCCGGCGCGCCGCTGGGTCACGATTTCTGCGCCATCTCGCTCTCGGACAATCTCAAACCCTGGACCGTCATTGAGGCGCGCCTGCGCGCTGTTGCAACAGCGGGGTTGGTGATCGCGCTCTACAACCCGATCAGCAAGGCCCGCGCTTGGCAGCTCGGCACGGCCTTCGCCATCCTGCGC
Source organism: Devosia sp. (assembly GCA_036675975.1). Classification (GTDB taxonomy): domain Bacteria; phylum Pseudomonadota; class Alphaproteobacteria; order Rhizobiales; family Devosiaceae; genus Devosia. The sequence continues at coordinate 23,767 of JAKFDU010000203.1, forward strand.
GAAGTCCTGCCGTGGTCGACGCCGGTCATCTTCGGCCGCGCCGCCGGCCGGCCCGACGAGGCCATCACCATCATGACGCTGGCCGAGGCCGATCCGGCTCGAGCCGACATGGCAACCTGCGTCATCATCGGCTCGCCCGAAACCCGCATCATCCAGCGCGAGGGCCTGCCGCCATTAGTCTATTCGCCGCGTTCCGCCGGAGGCGGATCATGAGCTGGCTCACCATAGTCGGCATCGGCGAAGATGGCCTGGCCGGGCTTGGTGACGCCGCCAAGGCCGCCATTGCCGGGGCCGATTACGTCTTCGGCGGTGCGCGCCATCTCGAGCTCGCCGCGCCTGTTATCAAGGGATCGGCCCATCCCTGGCAGTCACCATTCTCGGACTCCATCGACGCCGTCCTGGCCCTGCGCGGTGGAGCCGTCTGCGTCCTCGCCTCGGGTGATCCGTTCCACTACGGCGTCGGTGCCACCCTGGCCCGGCATGTCGATGCCAGCCAGATGCGGGTCTATCCGCACCCTTCCTCCTTCAGCCTCTCCGCCGCCCGGCTCGGTTGGCCGCTGCAGGACGTGCTGACACTGTCGCTGCATGGTCGCCCCATTGACCTCATCCGCCCGCACCTGCATGCCGGCGCCCGCATCCTGGCGCTGACTTCGGACGAACAAGGTCCCACCCAGCTAGCCCAGCTTCTCACCGAAACCGGCTTCGGTATTTCCATCGTCACCGTGCTCGAAGCGCTTGGCGGACCGAGCGAAACCATCCGCTCCCACGTTGCCATGAGTTTTGCGCTTGCCGACATCAACCCGCTCAACGTCTGCGCCATCAGCGTCGTCGCCCTGCCCGGTGCTCGCGTGCTGCCGCTAACGCCGGGGATCGACGACACTCTGTTCGAGCATGACGGGCAGATCACCAAGCGTGAGGTCCGGGCGCTCACCCTGTCGGCCCTGGCGCCACGGCGCGGCGAAACGCTATGGGATGTCGGCGCCGGCTCTGGCTCGGTCGCCATCGAGTGGATGCTGGCCGATCCGAGCCTCAAGGCCATTGCCATCGAGGCTGATGCCGAGCGCGCTGCCCGCGTCGCCCGCAATGCCACCAATGTCGGCGTCCCCGACCTGACGATCATTACCGGCACCGCGCCCGAGGCCATGGTTGGGCTCGAGCCGCCCCACGCCATCTTCATCGGCGGCGGCGGTTCCGATCCTGGCGTGCTCGATGCCGCCATCACCGCCCTGCGTCCCGGCGGGCGCCTGGTCGCCAATGCCGTGACGCTGGAGCTGGAAGCCCTGCTCCTCGCCAAATACGCCGCGCTCGGCGGCAGCCTCACCCGCATCGACATTTCCCGAGCCGACGCCATCGGCAGCATGACCGGCTGGCGGCCGGCGATGCCGATCATGCAATGGGTGTGGACCAAGCCATGACCATCCATTTCATTGGCGCCGGCCCCGGCGCGGCCGACCTCATCACCGTGCGCGGCCGCGACCTCCTCGCCCGCTGCCCTGTCTGCCTCTATGCCGGCTCCATTGTGCCGCCAGACATGCTGGCCTGGTGCGGTCCCGATACGCGCATGGTCGACACCGCGCCCATGTCGCTCGATGAAATCGAGGGCGAATATGTCCGAGCCCATGCCGCCGGGCAGGATGTGGCGCGGCTCCATTCGGGTGATCTGTCCGTCTGGAGCGCCGTCGCCGAGCAGATGCGCCGGCTCGAACGTCTCGACATTCCCTATACGCTGACCCCGGGCGTCCCCGCTTTTGCCGCCGCCGCCGCTGCGCTTGGCCGCGAGCTGACCATCCCCGCCGAGGCGCAAAGCCTGGTGCTGACCCGCGTCTCCGGCCGCGCTTCGCCCATGCCATCCGGCGAAACACTGGCCGCCTTCGGCGCCACGGGCGCGACGCTGGCCATTCACCTCGCCATCCATGCGCTCGGCCGCGTCGTTGCCGAACTTACCCCGGTCTATGGCGGCGATTGCCCGGCCGCGGTGGTGTTCCACGCCAGTTGGCCCGACCAGAAGATCATCCGCGGCACTCTGGCTGACATCGAAGCACGCTTCGCCGCCGATCCGGTCGAGCGCACCGCGATCATCTTCGTGGGCAAGGGTCTTGGCGCCGACGATTTCCGGGAAAGTTCGCTCTATGATCCGGATTATCAGCGGCGGTTCCGGGATCGGACGTAACGTCGCCGACATTCTCAGTCGATACCCTCCCCTTTGGGGGGATGGCTAGCCCGGTCTCAGGGCCTCTCGTCACCCCTCCCAGCCTCCCCCCATCAAGGGGCAGGTGCGGCCCGGTGGTTGCGGCCAGTCAGCGCCTACCGGCACTGCTTTCGCGCACCACCAGTCCCGGCTCGATCAGCGTTACCTCTGCCTCTGGCAGGCCATCGGCCCGGATCAGGTCGATCAGCCGGTCCACCGCCAGTTCGGTGACTCGATCGACGGCATAATCGACTGTACTGATCGGCGTGGCCGCGTGCTCGGCGAATTCAATATTGTCGAAGCCGACAATAGCCATGTCCTCGGGCACCCGCACCCCGTGCTGCTGCGTCCAGCGCAAGGCGCCCAGCGCCATGGAATCGGTGGCCGCCAGCACAGCCGTCATGCTGTTGTTGCGCGCCATCAACTCCGCCATGGCATCATATCCGGCCATCAGCGAATGCGTACCCGGCACCGCATGCAACGTGGCGTCCTCGGCAATGCCCGCCTCGGCCAGCGCCCTCACATAGCCGTCCTGCTTTTCGAGATTGCCGCGCTGCTGCCCGCCGTCGATCAGTCCGATGCGGCGATGACCGCGCTCGAGCAGGTGGCGCACGGCCTTGTAGCCGCCCTGCCGCGTATCCATGCTCACCACATCGACGCCCGCATCGTTGTCACCGACCAGCAGCACGACCGGATAGCCGGCGCTGCGCAACCGGCGGATATGATCCAGTTCCCTATGGCTGCGCGGGTAGATCAGCATGCCGTCCACCTGCCGCGAGCGAAACATCTCGATGACCTTCTTCTCCTCCTGGTGGTCGCCATTGGAGGTGGCAAAGAGGGTCAGGTAGCCCCGCTCCGCCAGCCGCAATTCGATGGCCTGTGCCACGCGGGTCAGGATGGGATTGGTGATCGAGGTCAGCACCAGCCCGATCGTCCTGGTCTCGCGGCTGACCAGAGACTTGGCGATGTGGTTGGGCAGATAGTTCAGCGCTTCCGCCGCTTGCCGGATCATCAGCCGCGTTTCCTCGGGAATGCGCGGGCTGTCGCGCAGTGCCAGCGACACCGTGTTCACCGAAAATCCGGTCCTGTCCGCGATATCCTTCAGCCGAACGATCGGTCTGGCCATGCCGGTCCCTTGTATTAGCGCTAACAGCCTCCTATCACTTCGGCATTGCAACACCAAGTCGAGGCCAGCATGACCCAGCTTTCCATTCCCGATCTCGCTGGCAAGGCCGTGCTCGTCACCGGCGCTTCTACCGGTATCGGCGCCGCCCTGGCCAAGGCCCTGGGCGCCCAGGGCGCTATGGTGGGCGTACACTACAATTCGAGCAAGGACGCCGCCGAAGCGGTCGCCAATGCCGTCAAGGATGCGGGTGGCACTGCGTTCCTCGTTCGCGCCGACGCCTCGCGTTCCAACGAGATCGCCCGCGCCGTCGAAGACACCGCCGCCGCTTTCGGCCGGCTAGACGGCCTGGTCAATAATGCCGGTGGCATGGTCGGCCGCATGGCCTATGCCGATATGGACGACGCCTATTACGACAAGGTCATGGACCTCAACGGCCGCTCGGTGATCGCCGCCTCGCGTGCCGCCATTCCCCATCTCAAGCGCCAGGGCGGGTTCATCATCAACACCAGCTCGATTGCCGCGCGCAACGGCGCCAGCAATGGTGCGGGGCTGTATGGCTCGTCCAAGGCGCTGGTATCCAACATCACGCGCGGCATGGCCAAGGAACTCATACCCTTCGGCATCCGCGTCAATGCGGTGGCCCCCGGGGTCATCGATACGCCCTTCCACGAGCGCTATTCCACCGAAGCGCAGCTCAAGGCCAATATCGCCACCGTGCCGCAGGGCCGCATGGGGACGCCCGAGGAATGCGTGGGCGCCTACCTGTTCCTCGCCTCGGAAAGCCTGTCGAGCTACATCATTGGCCAGGTCATCGAGGTCAATGGCGGCCAGCTGATGCCGTAGTCAGCTACTCGTACTTCTCGAGAAGTGCCTCGATCCCGAGCTTGCGGAAGTCGGGCAGCGACTGGCGCAGCTTGTCATGGCTCCAGTCCCACCAAGCCATGGCATCGAGCCGGCTCGCCACGCCATCGCTAAAACGCTGCCTGATGGTTCGTGCCGGCACGCCCACCGCGATGGCGAAGTCGGCCACATCCTTCGTCACCACCGCGTTGGAGCCGATGATCGCGCCATTGCCGATCGTCACGCCCGGCATGATCACCGCACCATGGCCGATCCAGGTATCGTGCCCGATGGTTATCCCCTGCCCCGCGCGCCAGTCGAAGAAGCTCTGGTCATCCTCCTCGCCCTCGAAATACCATGCGGAACGATAGGTGAAGTGATGCAGCGAGGCGCGCTCCATCGGGTGCATACTGGCATAGATGCGCACATGGCTGGCAATATTGGCGAACTTGCCGATCTCGGCATAGGCGATCTGTGTGTTTTCCACGCAGTAGGAGTAATCGCCGAGCGTCGAGCGCGACACATGCGACCCTGCACCAACCTCGGTGTATCGCCCCAGAGTCGAGCCGGTCACCTGCGCTGTCGGGTGCACATAGGCCTTTTCGCTGAGCCGGGTCATGCGGCAGCTCGCGGCGCAAAAGCGGTGACATCGACGATGCGGTCCGCCACCTGGGCACGCACTTCCTCGTCATGGAATATTCCCAGCAGCGCCACGCCGGCTGCCTTCTTCTCTGCAATCATGGCGACGACCACCGACCGGTTGGTCGCATCGAGCGACGCCGTTGGCTCATCGAGCAGCAATACCGGATGATCGGTGATGAAGCCGCGCGCGATGTTGACACGCTGCTGCTCGCCACCCGAAAAGGTCGCGGGCGGCAGGCTCCACAGGCGCTCGGGCAAGTTCAAGCGTGCCAGAAGATTTCTTGCAGTTTGCTGGCTTTCTGCTCGGTCCTTGCCGCGGATTACCAGCGGCTCCGCCACCACATCGAGCGCAGAGACGCGCGGCACGGTGCGCAGGAACTGGCTGACATAGCCAATCGAGTCCCGGCGCACCGTCAGCACCGTGCGCGGATCGGCGGTGGCGAGATCGACCGCCTCGCCGTGATGGCGAAGCGTGATCGAGCCGGCATCGACGCCGTAATTGCCATAGACCATCTTCAGGATGGAGGACTTGCCGGCGCCGGAGGGACCGCCGAGCACGACGCATTCGCCTGACAGGACTTCGAAATTGACGTTCTCGACCACCGGCAGGATCACCCCGTCGCGCAAATGCATGGTGAAGGTCTTGGCGAGGTTGCGGACGGATAGGGCGGTCATGATTGGGCTCCGCGTGCGAGAAAGAAACCCCCACCCTTGATCCCTCCCCGCAAGGGGAAGGGAGACGATGGGACTATGGTCGGTGGCACAATCTCATCATCGCGCCAGACAGGCTTCCCTCCCCCATGTGGGGAGGGATCAAGGGTGAGGGTTGGTCTGAACACGGAACTCACACCTGCAAAATCGAGGAGACGAGCAACTGCGTGTAGGGCTCGCGCGGATCGTCGAGCACCCGGTCGGTCAACCCGGCCTCGATCACGTAGCCGTCCTTCATCACCATCATGCGATGGCTCAGCAACCGGGCAACGGCGAGGTCGTGGGTCACAACGATCGCCGCAAGGCCCAACTCACCCACCAGTCCGCGCAACAGATCCAGCAGGCGCGCCTGCACAGAAACGTCCAGCCCGCCGGTCGGCTCGTCCATGAAGACCAGCCGTGGACCCGTCACCAGGTTGCGGGCGATCTGCAGCCGCTGGCGCATGCCGCCGGAGAACTGTCGCGGCTGATCGTCGATCCGGTCCGCCGCGATCTCGACGCGTCCGAGCCAGTCGAGGGCCGTCTCGCGAATGCGGCCATAATGCCGGTCGCCCACCGCCATCAACCGTTCGCCGACATTGGCACCGGCCGAAACGGTCATGCGCAAACCGTCCGCCGGGTTCTGGTGCACGAAGCCCCAGTCCGTTCGTACCAGGAAGCGACGCTCGGCTTCACTCAGGTCATAGATGTTGCGCCATTGCCCGTCGCGCATGCGGTAGAGGGTCCGGCCCGAGCTCGGCTCCAGCGTGGCCGACAGGGAGTTCAGCAACGTGGTCTTGCCCGAGCCGGATTCCCCCACAATGGCCAGGACTTCGCCCGGCCAAAGCTCGAAACTCACATCGGCACAGCCGAGGCGGCTGCCGTAATACTTGGTCAGGTTCTCGACGCGGAGAAGGGGTTGTTCGCTCATTCCGCCGCCTCCTGGCGTTGGCCCAGCGCACCCACATGCCCGGCGACGCGGCGTTCTTCACAATTATCGGTGTCCGAGCAGACATACATATGCCCGCCGTGGTCATCCAAAATCACCTCGTCGAGATAGACCTGTTCGGCGCCGCACAGGGCGCAGGGCTCCTCGAAATGCTGGATGGTGAAAGGATGGTCCTCAAAGTCGAGGCTCACCACTTCCGTATGCGGCGGCACTGCATAGATGCGGTGTTCCCGCCCGGCGCCGAACAGTTGCAGCGCTTCGCTCATATGCATCTTGGGGTTGTCGAATTTGGGCGTCGGCGACGGGTCCATGACGTAGCGGCCCTCGACCTTCACCGGATAGGCATAAGTCGTGGCGATGCGGCCGTGGCGCGCGATATCCTCATAGAGCTTGACATGCATCAGCCCGTATTCCTCGAGCGCATGCATCTTGCGTGTCTCGGTTTCGCGCGGCTCGAGGAAACGCAAAGGCTCTGGGATCGGCACCTGGTAGACCAGGATTTGTCCCTGCCCGAGCGCCTTCTCTGGAATGCGGTGGCGCGTCTGGATGATGGTGGCGTCGGCCGTGTGAGTGGTCGTCTTCACCTGCGCGACCTTGGCGAAGAAGGCGCGGATGGACACCGCGTTGGTGGTGTCGTCGGCGCCCTGGTCGATGACCTTGAGCACGTCTTCCGGCCCGATGATCGAGGCCGTCACCTGCACGCCGCCGGTACCCCAGCCATAGGGCATGGGCATTTCGCGGGACGAGAACGGCACCTGGTAGCCGGGAATGGCGATAGCCTTGAGAATGGCTCGCCGGATCATCCGTTTGGTCTGCTCGTCGAGATAGGCGAAGTTGTATTGGGCGACGGCGTTCATTCCGCGGCCTCCTTCATTTCGGCGGCTTCATGTTCGGCCCGCATGCGGCGGATCAGGTCGAGTTCGGCCTGGAAATCCACGTAGTGGGGGAGCTTCAGGTGCTCGACGAAGCCGGTCGCCTGAACGTTGTCCGAATGAGAAATAACGAATTCCTCGTCCTGCGCCGGGGCGACGATGTCTTCGCCGAATTCGCGGGCGCGGAGGGCGCGATCGACCAGCGACATGGCCATGGCCTTGCGCTCAGCCTGGCCAAAGACCAGCCCATAGCCGCGGGTGAACTGCGGTGGCACTTTTGCTGATCCCTTGAACTGGTTGACCATCTGGCATTCGGTGACGCGGATGCGGCCGAGGCTCACGGCGAAGCCAAGTTCGGGGACGTCGAATTCCACCTCGACCTCGCCAATGCGGATCTCGCCGACAAAGGGATGGCTGCGGCCGTAGCCACGCTGGGTGGAGTAACCGAGAGCCAGCAGGAACCCTTCATCCCCACGGGCCAGGGCCTGCAGTCGCAGGTCGCGATCGAGCGGGAAATCCAATGGTTCGCGCGTCAGGTCTCCGACCTCGGCGTCGGGATCGGTTTCGCCATCAGGCTCCATCAAACCCTGGCGGCCAAGCAGGTCTGTCACTCGCGGCGCCTGGTCGGCATCCGCCTCGCGCAGCAGTGGCGCAGGCACATCGCCGTTGACGATCGAGGGATCCAGCAGGCGATGGGTGTAGTCGAAGGTCGGTCCCAGCATCTGGCCGCCGGGCAGGTCCTTGAACGTCGCCGAGATACGCCGCTCGATCAGCATCTCGCCCGTATCGACCGGCCGGGAATAGCCGAAACGCGGCAGCGTGGTGCGATAGGCGCGGACGAGGAAGATCGCCTCGATCAGATCGCCGCGCGCCTGCAGCAACGCCAGTGCCGCCAGTTCCTTGTCGTAAAGCGACCCCTCGCCCATGGCGCGATCGACAGCCAGGCCAAGTTGCTCGACGATCTGGTCGAGGCGCAGAGCCGGCACCGAGCGGTCGCCGCGACGGCGGTCGGCGAGGAGTGCATGGGCATTGGCAATGGCGGTTTCGCCACCTTTTACGGCTACGTACATGTCAATGTCCTTCGGCAATGCGCGTCGAGCGCGGCAGACCCATCACGGCGCCATCGGCCACCAGCAACAGATCGATGCCGCGCGGGAACAGTTCGCGATTAGCGGCCCACTGCGCCAAGAAATCCCCCGGCAGTCCGGCGGGGCTAATGTGGCCGTGGTCCTTGACCCCCGGCCCGCGGGTGATCAGCTCGGCGCCGCCGCTGAGTGCCGGTACGGCAAGCACGATGGTCGTGGAGCGATCGGGATATTCCTGTGTGCCGAGGCTGAACTGATCGAAGGGCGGCAGATGCTCGGCGCCGTCAGCGAAGGCGAAGACCGCCCTGCCCGGCTCCCGCACCACCGGGGCGCCGGTGTGGAAGTTGACGAATTCGAGAACCGCACTGTCGGCCCGTAGCCGATCGTCCAGCCATATGCTGGTGTCGTGATCGCTCAACGTTAGCAGTGTGCTAGCCAATTCGGTGGGAATGCTACTGGTGATGGCACCAGGCGCGACCAGTTTTTGCACCGTTCCAGGGTTGGCCAGCGCATCCATGATGGCGCGAAAGGCCGTCTGCGATTGCAGCACGGGGTCCGCGAAGCCGCCGTCGAGACCAATATCCATCTCAGTTATCCCCCCGAACCATGGTGAAGAAATCGACCTTTGTGGCCGCCGACTCGTCGCGCCGTTTCTGATCGGCCGCGACAGCAAGTGCCTGTAAAGGAACAATTATTTCGGCTTCGACTCGCGCGGAGTCGCGTTGCCACAGGGCGTCGATGACGGCGATGATTTCGGCCTTGGCGAGGTCGCGGCCCAGGCTGTACCCGTGCCCCACCTCGCCGGTTACAATGCGCACGCTGGCTCGGCTGACCGTGGCCTCGCCCAGATTGAACGGAGCGCCACCGCCACCGGCCCGCCCGCGTACCATCACCAGCCCAACCTCGGGACCGCGCACTTTGGTATGAGCCGGCTTGTCGGCCCAATGGTCCCAGAGTTCGGCCAAAGCCCGGGCCGGGGCCGCGGCAAGCACGTCCAGTGCTGCCTTCCTGCCTGGGTCTCGCTGCGAAGATGCTGCGCGCATGCTTGCTTGCCTCAATTTGTCTAATGAACTAGACAACTAATGTCTTGAATCCGGTCTTAGGCTTCCTGTGTGAAATTGCAATGACGGTTTTGAAAGACGTATTGGGCGGGGTTGCCCTCTGGCGCCGCATCGCCGACGGCATCCGCCTCGACATCGTCGGTGGCAAGCTCACCGAGGGCGACCGGCTGCCAACCGAAGCTGTCCTGGCGGAGCGGTTTTCTGCCAATCGGCATACGGTGCGCCGGGCCCTCGCCGTGCTGGCCGAAGAAGGGGTCGTCGGTGCAGAACAGGGTCGCGGCACTTTTGTGCGCAGCGCCAGACGGCTCAGCTATCCCATCGGCAAACGGACGCGCTTTTCGGAGGGTCTTGCCGGCCAGGCCCGCTCGCTTGCTACCCAGCATCTGGGAGACCGCATCGAGAATGCGAGCGCTGCGGTCGCTACGGCCCTGGCGATCAAGCCCGGCACCAAGGTGGTTCGCATCGAAGGCGTTTCCTCGGCCGATGGCCGGCCGCTGTCACGCGCCACCACCTGGTTGCCCTATCGCCGCTTCGCCGATTTCGCCAAAAGGGTCATCGAGCGCCGTTCATTCACCGCCGTCTTTGCCAGCTATGGCATTGCCGACTACGCGCGATCCAGCACGCGCATTTCAGCCCGCCACGCCGATGTCGAGGAAACCAAGCTGCTGGGCCTCGCGCCCGGCGCAATCCTGCTGGTGTCGGAAGCGATCGACGTTGATGCGGATGGGACGCCGATTTCCTACGCCCTCAGCCGCTTTCCGGCAGAGCGGATGGAACTGGTGGTCTAGGCTCGCTCGGTCAAGCCGGCGGCATCCATCAGCAATCGGGTGAACTGCAGTCCCGCCACGTCCAGTGCGCCGGAATTGTCGATCAGCACCGTGCTGGCCGGCAGTCGGTCACTCACGCTGCGGTCGAGCCGGCGCTGGATGGATTCGGCCGTTTCCCGCCCGCGGCCGGCCAGACGCCTGGCGATAACGTCGCGGTCCGCTGTTACCGACACGACAAGCGCATCGGGATAGCGCTCCATCAGCGCGGGAATGACGGCGCGCGACAGGTTCGCCACCACCACGCGTCCGGCCTCGAGATCGGCCTCCAGCGCGATCGGCAGGCCGTAGCGCAGCCCATGCGCCGCCCAGCTCAGGGCAAACTGGCCGGACGTTTCGGCCTCGGCAAAGGCCGCCTCGTCCATGCTATCGTGATCTTCGCTGGCGCTATCGGCGGACCGGGTCACCACGCGGCGCACGAAGACCACGCGCCCGCTCGCCGCCAGCCGCGAGCGGGCAAAGTCGATCAGGCTGTCCTTGCCCACACCGCTGGCTCCGACGACGGCGACGAAGGTTCCGCTCATATCACCCGCCGACCCTGGCGCCACACCGTCAGCACGATGGGAATACCGTCCTCAACCCGGACATGCACAAAGTCGGCGCGCTTGCCGACGGCGATCTCGCCGCGATCATCGAAGCCGGCGGCCTCGGCAGGGCGCTTGGTCACCAACTGGATAGCCTTGGACAGACTGATCCCCTCCACCGTCTCGGCGAGCAAGAATGCCGACTGCAGCATGGAGAAAGGAATGTAGTCGGACGAGAGAATATCGAGCAGGTCCGCCTCGGCGAGCGCCCGTGCGGAGACATTGCCGGAGTGTGAACCGCCGCGGACCACATTGGGTCCGCCCATCAGAATGGCCATGCCGGCCTGGCGGGAGGCCCTGGCGGCTTCGAGCGTCGTGGGGAATTCGGCGATGTGCATGCCAAGGGCTTCCCCCTCTTCGACGTGTTCTCGCGTCGCATCGTCGTGGCTGGCCAGCACTATGCCTTTTTCGTTGCAGATTTCGGCGAGGGCCCGACGCGCCGGTCCGGCATAGGCCTGCGACTGCTCGTTGCGGAGGCGGACGAATTCGTCGAAGACGGCATCGCTCATCTTGCGCTTGCCTTGATAATAGGCCCGGCATGCATCCATGCTGGTGAATTGCCGCTGCCCGGGCGCATGATCCATCAGGGACACCAGTCGCACCTGCGGATCGTCACGATAGAAGTCGAAGCTCTCCAGGCAGTCTGGCGCCGACACCTCGCAGCGCAGGTGGATGTGGTGCTCGGCGCGAAGCCGGCCGGCGCGCATGCCGGCGCCGATCGCGTCGGCAAGGATGCGCATCTCGCTGGCGGTTACATCGGTATCCTGGTCGAGGCCGACGCGGATTGCGTCCAGAACGGTGGTGATTCCCGATGCCGCGATCTGGGCGTCATGCGCCTGCACCGCCGCCACCGGATTCCACCGCACGCGGGGGCGTGGCGCGTAGTGGGTTTCGAGGTGATCGGTATGGAGCTCGACGAGGCCCGGGATCAGATAGTCGCCGTCGAGATCGACGCCCGTGCGGCTCGGGGCGCCGATGTCGGTGATGACGCCGCCATCCACACGCACGGAGCCCTCCAGTACCTCGTTGGCCAGGACGATCCGGGCATTGGTCAGGACGAGTTCCCCGAGGGCGACGGTGTTCATGGAAGGGCCATTTCTGTGTGTTCGTGAGCCTGTGCGTTTGCCCTGCGCTAGCCCAGTTTGATGACAGTTTGGCGACCGGGACTCGGTCACCCAAGCGTCAATGAACTGTCGGTTAATAGTCATCAACCTGCAAGCGAACCGTCAATAACACGTCCTAGGAGTCCGCCCGCCCATCGGCATTCCTTACCGGAGACGTCCAAATGACCCGCACCCGGCTGCTCAGCGCAGCAACCACGATCGCAGCGCTTGCGCTGGCGACTGCCCCCGCGATGGCCCAGACCAAGTTCGAATTCTGGTACGGCCTGTCCGGCGACCTTTCCGAGCGCATCCAGGATATGTGCAAGGACTTCAACGCTTCGCAGGCCGATTACGAGATCGTCTGCATCAGCCAGGACAATTACGACGCGAACCTGCAGAACACCATTGCTGCCTACCGCGCCAACAAGCACCCGACGATCACCCAGATCTTCGACGCCGGCACGCTCGACCTGATGCTCTCCAAGGCCTACATCCCCGTCGGCCAGCTGATGAGCGAAAATGGCTATGACGTGAACTGGGTCGACTATTTCTCCGGCATCGCCTCCTATTATTCGACCAGCGGCGGCGAACTGCTCTCCATGCCGTTCAACTCGTCGACCGCCATGATCTATTACAACATGGACGCCCTGGCCAAGGTTGGCTTTGAAGGCAAGCCCACCACCTGGACCGAAGTCGAAGACGTCGCCCGCAAGATGAAGGCAGCCGGCTATGAGTGCCCGGTCGCCTTCGATCCAGCCGGCGTCTGGCAGTGGTACGAGCAGTTTTCCGCCATCCACAACCAGCCGATCGCCACCAAGGGCAATGGCTTTGGCGGTCTGGACGCCGAGATGGCCGCCAGCCAGGGCCTGTGGGTCGACCAGCTGACCTGGATCAAGAAGATGTATGACGAGGGTCTGTTCGTCCACAAGAGCAAGGATGTCGGCGAGACCGATCTCGACGCGTTTGCCGCCGGCAATTGCCAGGTCTTCTCGGGGTCGATCGCCAGCCACGGCACCGTGACCGCCAAGGCCGTCGAAGGCCTCAACTGGGACGTCGCCATGCTGCCGGTCCTCGAAGGCACCGAACGCACCAATAGCCTGGTCGGTGGCGCATCGCTGTGGACGCTTCAGGGCAAGAGCGCGGAAGAATACAAGGGCGCTGCCGCGTTCTTCGCCTTCCTCGCCACCCCGGAGCAGGCCGAATGGTGGTCGACCGTTACCGGCTACATCCCGGTCACCAATTCGGGCTTTGAGGCCATGACTGCCAATGGCTTCTACGCCGCCGCTCCCTACAAGGGCCGCGAACTGGCCATTGCCAGCCTGATTGCCACCCCGCCGACCGAGAACACCCGCGGCATCCGCCTGGGCAACTATGCCTCGATCCGCGCCGAAATGGTCAAGACCATCCAGGACGTGCTGTTCAACAATGCCGACGTCAAGGAATCGCTGGTGGCATTCGATGCCAAGGGCAACGAAATCCTCCGCCGCTTCCAGGCGACCTACAAGGACGCCGTTCTCCCCTGATCGCAGCCTGAGCCCGCACGGACGGCTCCGGCCGTCCGTGCTTCTTTCAACGTCCATTCGGAGGCGGCCATGGAACGACGCGCCTACTATCGCAACGGAACGCTCCCCTGGTTGCTGATTGCACCCCAGCTGCTGCTGGTCCTGGTGTTCTTCTATTGGCCCACGGCACAGGCGCTCTATTGGGCCTTCACGCTGGAGCAGGCCTGGGGCGGCGGCAATAGCTGGGTAGGGCTCGACAACTTCCTCAGCATCTTCCGCGACCGGGAATATTGGACGACGGTAGCCCGCAGCGCCTTCTACGCCTCGCTCACCACCGGCCTCTCGATGACGGTGGCGCTGACGCTGGCGGTGTTCGTCGATCGCGCCCTCAAGGGGACGCGGCTGTTCCAGTCGGTTTTCGTCTGGCCCTATGCCATCGCCGCGCCGGCTGCCGGCGTCGCGTTCCGCTTCATCTTCGCGCCTGAATCCGGCCTGGTCGGTTCGATCAACGAGCTGTGGCCCGGCATCTGGAACCCGGCCATCAATGGCTTCCAGGCTCTCGCCATGGTCATCATGTGCCATGCCTGGCTGGGCATCGGCTACAATTTCATCTTCTTTTTGGCCGCGCTGCAGATGATCCCGCGCTCAATTACCGAAGCCGGTGCCATGGACGGCGCCCGCCCGTACCAGCGCATGTTCGACCTGCAATTGCCGCTGATCGCGCCGACGGTGTTCTTCCTGCTGATCATCAACCTGATCTCCAGCTTCACCGACAGTTTTGGCATCATCGACACGATGACCGAAGGCGGTCCGGTCGGGTCGACCGAGGTGATGGTCTACAAAATCTACTTCGACGGCTTCAAAGGTCTCGACTATTCGGGCGCCGCTGCCCAGTCGATCGTCCTGATGCTCCTCGTCATCGCGCTCACTTTCGTCCAGTTCAAATGGGTCGAAAAACGCGTCCACTATAACTGAGGGCCGGCACATGATCGAACGCTCCCCCATTTTCGATTTCATCACCTATGCGACCATGACGCTTGGCCTGTTGCTGGTGCTGACGCCGTTCTGGATCACCTTCGTGGCGGCGTCGCAGTCGCTGCAGGAAGTCAGCAACGTGCCGATCGTGCTGTGGCCATCGTCCCACCTCATGGAGAACCTGAACGAGGCTTGGACCCGGGCCGATCTCGGGCCCAAGATGATCAACAGCCTGATCGTCGCGGTCGGCGTGACGGTGGGCAAGATCGTCCTGGCATCGCTCTCGGCCTTCTCGATCGTCTTCTTCAATTATCGCGCCCGCATGCTGTGCTTCTGGCTGATCTTCGTCACCCTGATGCTGCCGCTCGAAGTGCGCATCGTGCCGACCTATTCGATTGCCGCCAACGCGCTGCTGCCGTTTCAGGTCGTGCTCGATACGCTGGGCATTACAGGGCTCGTCGAGATGCTGTCCGGCCTGCGCATCGGGCTGGAATGGAATCTGCTAAACTCCCATACCGGGCTCATCCTGCCGCTGGTGGCCACGGCGACCGGCACCTTCCTCTATCGCCAGTTCTTCATGACCATCCCCGATGAACTGGTCGAGGCGTCCAAGATGGATGGCTCAGGACCGCTACGCTTCTTCTGGGATGTGCTCCTGCCGCTCAGCCGCACCAACATGCTGGCGCTCGCCACGATCCTCTTCGTCTCGAGCTGGAACCAGTATCTGTGGCCGCTGCTGATCACCACGGACCGCGCCAATTACGGCACGGTGGTGATGCAGCTCAAGGCGCTCATTCCGGACACCAACGGCCTGCCCGACTGGAACGTCACCATGGCAGGTGCCCTCATCATCATGCTGCCGCCGCTCCTCATCGTTGCCTTCATGCAGCGCTGGTTCGTGCGCGGCCTCATCTCCCGCGACAAGTGAGACAGATCATCATGGCCGCCATCACCCTTTCCGGCGTCAAGAAGCGCTACCAGAAGACCAATGTCGTCCACGGCGTGGATGTCGAAATCGAAGCGGGCGAGTTTGTCGTCATTCTCGGGCCATCAGGCTGCGGCAAGTCCACGCTGCTGCGCATGATTGCCGGGCTTGAGGACATCACCGAGGGCGAGATCGCCATCGGCGGCACGGTCGTCAACACGCTCGAGCCGCGCGAGCGTGGCTGCGCCATGGTGTTCCAGAACTATGCGCTCTACCCGCATATGACGGTGCGCGAGAATGTCGGCTACGCCCTCAAGGTGGCCGGCATGAAGCGCACCGACCGCGACGCCAAGGTGATGAAGGTCGCCAAATCGGTGGGGCTAGAGCCCTATCTCGACCGCAAGCCGGGCGAGCTTTCCGGCGGCCAGCGCCAGCGCGTCGCCATGGCCCGCGCCATGGTGCGGGAGCCCAAGGTGTTCCTGTTCGACGAGCCCTTCTCCAATCTTGATGCCAAGCTGCGCGTCGCCATGCGCGCCGAAGTGCGCAACCTGCATCGGAGCCTGGGGGTCACCTCGGTGTTCGTCACCCACGACCAGACCGAGGCCATGACGCTGGCCGACCGGCTGATCATCATGAATGCCGGCGTCGTGGAACAGGTGGGCAGGCCCAGCGAAGTCTATCACCGCCCCGCGAGCCTGTTTGTGGCCGACTTCATCGGCTCACCGGCGATGAACCTGGTGCGCGGCTTCTTCGGCGAGGACGGTCATTTCCGCCACGGCAAGGGCGGCATGATCCACCTGCCAGCGACCGCCAAAGGCCTGGTCAGCCAGGAAGTCTCCATCGGCGTGCGCCCCGAACTGATCCGCCGCGTCCCTGCTGGCACCAAGGGCGCCATCGCTGCAGTGGTCGACTATACCGAAGAGTTGGGTGCGTCCCGGCTGGTCTATGCCGATGTCGACGGCAGCCGCATCATCGCAGTCGACACCGCCAATGACCCGCTCGGCACGGGCCTGCCTGTTCACTTCGCCATCGACGAGGCCGACCTGCACGTTTTCAGCCACGACACCGGCCGCCGCATCGAACTGAGCGCCGCCCATCGCGCCGCCAGCAACGCACGTATCAACGCCTGATCCCGAGGAAACATCATGAGCAATATCACAGGTACTGGCTTCAATTCCGGCTCCGACGACGGCGAACTGTTCAGCCTTGAGGCCGACCTGCGTCGTCTCGCCGATATCGGTGTCGACACCGTCGAGCTGGCCCTGACGGGTATCGACCTGATCTCGGGTGGCCGCATCATTCCGGAGCGCCTCGAGCGCCTTATCGCCGTCACCGAGCAGTTCGATTTCCGCTACACGGTGCATGGCCTGGTCTCGTCCAATTTCATGGACCCGGACACGCTCGCCTACCAGATGGCAGCCGCCAAGGCGCTGGTGGAAGTCTGCGATCGCATCGATGCGCGTATCCTGGTGCAGCATGGCGGGTGCCTGCGCGCTGACCAGATCCATCAGCGCGCCGAGGCTGATATCCGTGAGCGCGAGGCCCTCACCGAACTCGGTGACTTCGCCCGCCCCTATGGCGTGCGCATTGCGCTCGAGAACATCTTCACCACCGAACTGGGTCAGTATCGCCAGACGCCGGCCGAGGTGGCCGAAACGGTCAAGGCGGTGAACCACCCGAACGTCGTGGCGCTGATCGATTTCAGCCACGCCTATATCGAGAGCACCTATAAGGGTCTCGACTTCCGGGCCCAGATCGCCGCGATGGCCCCGGTCACGGGGCACCTGCATGTCCATGACAGCTTCGGCCGTCCGCAGGGGTTCTACAAGCCGTTCTTCCCCCAGGAAAATACCGCCATGGGCGTCGGCGATCTGCATCTGCCGCTGGGCTGGGGCAACATCGACTGGGACGGCATCTTTGCCGAACTGGAGTTCTTGCCCGACACCGTGCTGATGATGGAAGTCGGCCCCCGCTATCGGAGTGAGCAGCCGGAAAGCTTGCGCCGGGCGCGGGAGCTTGCTGGGCTGGATCAGCCTGAGGCCGTGGCGGCGCAGTAGGGAGCCTGGCCTCTCCCCTTGAGGGAGAGGGACGCTCTTCCGCGTTCAGCGGAAGAACTGGGTGAGGGGTGTTGCGCTATCCCATGCTTTGATGCTGGCCGATAGCGCAAGCCCCTCATCCGCCCCTTCGGGCACCTTCTCCCTCAAGGGGAGAAGGGAAGCTCCCCTACCCTAGCCGCCATTTGGGCATAGCCCTCATGGCCTTGTCGCCTAAAGTCACGCCACCGGCGTGATCTTGCCTTCGGCCGACGCCAAGTATCCGAACTGCGCCTTATGCAGCACCGCATAGGCGCCGTCCCTGGCCAGCAGCGCCTCGTGCGTCCCCTCTTCCACGATCCCCGTTTCGTCGATCACCACGATCCGGTCGGCATGCTGGATGGTTGCCAGCCGGTGCGCGATAACCAGTGTCGTGCGGCCTTCGGACAGTTCCGCCAGCGAGCGCTGGATAGCCACTTCCGTTGCGGTATCGAGCGCAGAAGTTGCCTCGTCGAGGATCAGGATCGGCGGGTTCTTGAGGAAGATGCGGGCAATGGCGACCCGCTGCTTCTGCCCGCCCGACAGCTTCACGCCGCGCTCGCCCACCATGGTGTCGAGGCCATCGGGCAGTCGCTTGATCACGGTGTCAAAGCGGGCGCGCTTGGCGGCATCCCAGATCGCGTCATCGCTGGCCCCAAGCTGGCCATAAGCGATGTTCTCGCGGATGGTGCCACCGAACAGGAACACGTCCTGCTGCACGATGCCGATCTGGCTGCGCAGCGAGTTCTGCGTCATGTCGCGGATATCTGTCCCGTCGATGGTGATGGTGCCGCTATCGAGTTCGTAGAACCGCGGCAGCAGCGAACAGAGGGTGGTCTTGCCGGCGCCGGAGGGCCCGACGATAGCCACTGTCTCGCCGGCCCGGACCGAGAGGTTGAGACCGTCGAGCACCTTGCGGCCTTCCTCATAGGAGAAGGCCGCGTCCTTGAACTCGATATCGCCCTTGAGGGCAGTCACTACCTTGGCGCCCTTGCGGTCGGCGATGTCGGGCTCGGTATCGATCAGCCTGGTGAAGCGGCGAAAACCGGCAATGCCCTTGGGATAACTCTCAAGCACGCCGGTGATCTTGTCGATCGGCCGCAGGAATACCTCGACCAGCAGCAGGAAACTGACGAAGCCGCCATAGCTCATCTCCTGTTGCACCACGAGCCAGGAGCCCAACAGCATCACTACGAGCTGCACCAGGCGCGTGCTCAGATAGGTGATGGTGATGCTCGCCGTCATGATGGCGTAGGCCTTGAGCTTGGTGGTGCGATAGGCCTGATTGTTGCCGGCAAACAGCTTGGCTTCATGCCCCTCATTGGCAAAGGCCTTCACCACGCGGATGCCGCCGATCGAGTCCTCGATGCGGGTGTTGAACTCGCCCACGCGCCCGAACAGCTCTTGCCAGTTGAGCGTCATCCGCGAGCCGTATTTGCTAACCAACCAGGTGACGATGGGCACGATGACGACGGTGACCGACGCCAGCTTCCAGTTGGTGACGAACATCAGGATGAAGGCGCCGACGAAGGTCATGACCGCAAGGAAAATATCCTCGGGCCCGTGATGGGCCACCTCGCCCACATCCTCGAGGTCCTTGGTCACATGGGTGATCAGATGGCCGGTCTTGTTGTTGTCGAAGAAGCGGAAGCTGAGCTTCTGTAGATGATCGAAGACCTGCCGGCGCATATCGGTCTCGATCGAGACGCCCAGCACGTGGCCGAAATAATTGACGATGGCGTGCAGTACGGCGTTGACGGCATAGATCGCCAGCAGCACGCCGCCGGCAATCAGGATCAGGCCGAATTCCGAGCGCGGCAGAAGGGAGTCGATGAAGTAGGCCACGGCCAGGGGAAACACGAGTTCCAGCAGCCCGGCGATGACGGCACAGCCGAAGTCGAGCACGAACAGGCCCCTATAGGGGGCGTAATAGGAAAAGAACCGCTTGATCATGACCATGGGCACTAACAGGTTTCATGCGGACGGTCAGCAGGCCCGCCTGGTCTAGTAGGTGGTGCGGCCGCCGGACAGATCGAAGACGCTCGCGGTGGTGAAGCTATTCTCCTTGCTGACCAGCCAGGCGACCATCGCCGCCGCCTCGTCAACTTCGAGAAACCGGGCGCGCGGGATACGCACCAGCATGTAATCGATGAATTCCTTGGTCAGCGTATCGAGAATGCGCGTCTTGGCGGTCGCCGGCGTGATGGCGTTGACCGCGATGTCGTACTTGGCCAGTTCCTTACCCAGCGACTTGGTCAGTCCGATGACACCCGCCTTGGCCGCCGAATAGGCCGACAGGTTCGGATTGCCCTCTTTCCCGGCCACCGAGGAGATGTTGACGATGCGCCCGTAATTGCGCGCCTTCATCGAGGCGATCACCACCTTGTTGACGTAGAAAGTGCCGTTGAGATTGATCTCGACCACACGCCGCCACTCCTCCGGGTCGTAGTCCTCCAGCGAGGCATTCTGCCCGGCCACGCCGGCCGAATTGACCAGGATCGACACCGGGCCCACCTCCGCCTCGACCTCGGCATGCACACGCCGCAGGCCGGACAGATCGGTAATGTCCACCAGCTTGCTGGAGGCCTGCGGGCCAAGGTTGCCGACCGCCAGCGCCAGCGCCTCGGCATTCATGTCCCAAAGGCTCACCCGCGCGCCGGAGGCAATCAGCCGTCGCGCAATGGCAAAGCCAATACCCTGCGCGCCGCCCGTGACGACGGCGATCTGGTCATGGAGGTCGATACTGTTCATGGGACGGACTCGCGTGTAACGGTCTCCAAGCTTAGCCCAGCTTCATCGATAGCAATACCGTCTGGCGCGGCCCCTCGGACGACCGCACCACAGGCCAACCCGACGGTGAAAAAGTAGCCCAGATGTTCGCCAGCTCCCATGCCGATCGACAGCGCCGCGAAGAAACCGTCGCGCTTCCAGAAGTGCGGCCCCGCGGCATCGCGGCGCCAATGGTCAGGAGCGAAGCGAAAGGCTCGACTACGCCGCCCGCGATGCCGCCAGGGCG
>JAKFDU010000204.1:0-14171 GCA_036675975.1 Devosia sp.
CCCATCGACAGCAACCGGTCGAAGTCGGTGCCGCCGACATGCACCCCCGCCGTCGCGAGAATATCCTGGCCCCGCTCCACCGACTTGGCGCGCTCCGGCGAGACGCGGATCACCGTGAAATCCGAGGTGCCGCCGCCAAGGTCGACGATCAGTGCCAGCTTCTCCGATCTTACCTGCCGCTCATAATCGAGCGCCGCAGCAATCGGCTCGAACTGGAAGTCGACATGCCTAAAGCCCTGCGCCCGCACTGCGCCCTCAAGCTGGCTCTGCGCCGCCGCATCGGCTACCGGGTCGTCGTCGACGAAATGCACCGGCCGGCCGCAGACCACCGTATCGACCTCGCCGCCCAGTTCCGCCTCGGCCCGGCGCTTCAACTCGGCGATGAAGATACCCAGGATATCGATGAAGCCATAGCTGCGCGCCTTGACCCGGGTCGTGTCCCCGATCAGCGCCGTGCCCAACACGCTCTTGAGCGAGCGCATCAGCCGCCCTTCGGCGCCGGTGACATATTCAGCCACGGCCTGCCGGCCGAAATGGATGCTGTCGTCCTCAAAGCCGAAGAAGATCACGCTGGGGATGGTTTCGCGCCCATCCTCCAGCTTGAGCAATTGCGGCACGCCGCCGGAATCGCGGCGCGCAATGGTGGAATTGGACGTGCCGAAGTCGAGGCCGCAAACAAGGGTCATGGCATGCCGTCCATCATGGGAATGCGCCTGGGGCGCCAAGGGACGGGCTTCTTAGAGACTCAGGTCACGACTGGCAAGCTCACGCCGCGCGGGCCGGCTTTCTTTTGCGCTCGAGGGCGGGGCGCAGGTCGACGCCCTCCATGCGGCCCATGCCCTTGCGCTGGGCCTTTTTCAGCGCCTCGGCCGCGGCCTCGAAGAATTTCTTGTCGTAGCCGCCATGCGGATTGGTCACCGCCAGGCCCATGCTGAGGGTGACGATGCCGGCATGGCTTTCCTTGTGCGGCATGGCGAGGTCGCGAACCGCCTCGGCGATCTTGGCCGCGGTGGCGCGCGCCATCAGCGCGGGCAGGTCGGGCAGCACGATGACAAAGCTCGCCGCGCCCAGCCGCAGGCAAGTGTCGCCCTCGCGCGGCAGGGTGCTGGTAATCGCCTGCATCACGGTGAGGAGACACTGGTCAGCCTCGCCCCGGCCATAGGCGGTGAAATAGTCGGCGAAGCGGTCGATCTCGATGACCATAAGGCTCATCGACACATGCCTCGCCGCGCAATGGCTCCAGCCCTGGCTCAGCTCTTCCTCGATCCGCGCACCCAGTTTTGGCTTCATCCCCATGGACCGCGCGATTGCCGCCTGCCCATAGGCCGGCGCCCGCTCCTGCCGCGCCGGACGCATGGCGCCCAGCGCCGACCGGACCCGCGTCCAGAATGGCTCGACCTGCTCTTTGCTTATCGCGGTATCAGTCATGGATTGCCGCCTGTCCTGGGCTCGCGCACGGCAGGATCAGGCCACAACATGGTTAACGGCGTGTAAACGCCTAGAGCTTCTCAGGCGGCTCCCATTCGGGCCAGTCGACAGCATGGTCTTCCCACTCGCCCGGCGCCACATCCTGTTCGGCGAAGGTGCGCCCACGAGCCGAAACGCCGACATCCACCACCGTCTGCGGATCGCCCGAGATCAGCGGATGCCACCAGGCCAGCCCCTTGCCCTCCGCAATGCGGCGATAGGCGCAGGTGGTGGGGATCCACTTGATCTCGGTGACATTCTGCGGCGTCAGCTTGATGCAATCGGGCACCTTGGCCTGCCGACCCGGATAGTCGGTGCAGGTGCAGTTATCGCCGTCGAGCAACTGGCAGCGGACATCGGAGGTGATGAGTATCCCCGTATCCTCGTCCTCGAGCTTGATCAGGCAACAGCGGCCGCAGCCGTCGCAGAGCGCTTCCCACTCCGCCTCGGTCATCTCGTCCAGGGTTTTTTCGTCCCAGAAGGCCATCTTAATCCGTCGCTGCTAATCGTGTTGCCGGTTTGCTCTTGTCGGCGGCCAAGCGCAATCATATTCCAGCGATTGTGTTGCGTTGATCGCCGGGTGCGGACAAGCTTCCGTCAGGCCGAGCCGGGGGCGTTTGGTGCAAGATCCGTTCTATACCAAGGAAAAGCGCAAGAAATCGGGCGGCATGCTTGCTGCCGATGCGTGGCTCGATTCTTCGCTCTACGAATTCTGGCAGTCGCTTGGTCGCGCCTATACGCGTTTCCAGGATTTCATGAGCATCTTCCACGTTGCCGGCATCCGCCGCTTCCTCGTGGAAATCCTCAGCGACGGCTTCTCCTTCTTCGCCATCGGCTGTGTGCTGATGACGGCTCTCGCCCTGCCCGCCTTCGACGCTACGGCGTCGGGTGAGTTCAACAAGGCCGAAGACTATTCCGTTGTTTTCCTTGATCGTTTTGGCACCGAGATCGGTCGCCGCGGCATTCGCTCGGACGATTCGGTCGCTCTGGACGACATGCCCGATTACCTGCTCAAGGCCACCCTCGCCACCGAGGACCGGCGCTTCTACGACCATTTCGGCATCGACGTGGTCGGCACCCTGCGCGCCCTGATGAGCAATGCCCAGGGTGACAATTCCACCCAGGGCGGCTCCTCGATCACCCAGCAGCTGGCCAAGAACCTGTTCCTGAGCTCCGAACGAACCCTCGAGCGCAAGATCATCGAGGCCTTCCTCGCGGTCTGGCTTGAGTGGCACTACAGCAAGGACGAGATCCTCAAGCTCTATTTCGACCGCGCCTATATGGGTGGCGGCAATTTCGGCGTGGTGGCTGCGTCCGACTATTACTTCGGCAAGAAGGTGCAGGACATCAACCTTGCCGAAGCGGCCATGCTGTCGGGCCTGTTCAAGGCCCCTACCCGCTATGCGCCGCATGTCGACCTAGCCGCCGCCCGTGGCCGCGCCAATCTTGTGCTCTCCAACATGGTGGCTGCCGGCTTCCTCACCGAGGGCCAGGTTACCGCGGCCCGCCGCCATCCGGCCACCCCGATCAGCCGCGCTGCCGACGCCAATTCGCCCAACTATTTCCTCGACTGGGCCTTCGAGCAATCCAAGCTGCTCATCGAGCAGGAGTACCACGCGACCAACAATTTCGTGGTGCGCACCACTATCGATACGACGCTGCAGAAATATGCCGAAGAGGCGGTTATCTCGACTATCCGCGAGGGCGCCGAGCAGTATGACGTCGAGCAGGGCGCCATGGTCGTCACCGATACATCGGGCGCCATAAGGGCCATGGTCGGCGGCATGGACTACGGCAAAAGCCAGTTCAACCGCGCCATCGTCTCCACCCGCCAGCCCGGCTCGGCCTACAAGATCTTCGTCTATTCCGAAGCCCTCGAGCAACTCGGCCTGACACCATCAGACATGATCACGGACCGCCCGGTCTGCATCGGCGACTGGTGCCCGCAGAATTACGGCCGCAGCTACAAGGGCACGGTGACGCTGGCCTCGGCTTTCGCCCAATCGCTCAATACCGTGCCGGTCACTCTATCGATCAAGACAGGCCGCGATACTATCGCCGCACTCAGCCATCGCATGGGCTTGCAGGCCGATTACCCGGTCACCCGTTCGCTGGCTCTCGGGGTGGCCTCGGTATCGGTCCTCGACATGACATCATCCTACGCGGTGCTGGCCAACCAGGGCTACAAGACGCCGGCCTATGGCATCACGCGCATGACCACGCTCAACGGCGAGCAGGTATATGAGATCGACCCCGACGCGCCGCGCGAGCGTGTGCTCAGCGAAACCACCGTCGCCAACATGAATTCGATGCTGCGCGGCGTCATCACCGGCGGCACCGGCCGCCGTGCCGACGTTCCCGGTGTGCCGGTGGCGGGCAAGACCGGCACCACCTCGTCCTACCGCGACGCCTGGTTCTGCGGCTTCACCGGCAACTACGTCGCCGCAGTCTGGTTCGGCAATGACGATTACCACCCGACCAACAATCTGACGGGCGGCACCCTGCCCGCCATCGCCTGGCAGAAATTCATGGCCTATGCCCATACCAATATCGAGATCCAGCCGGTCTTCGGGGTCGATTTCGCCATCGAACCGCCCATCGTGGCTGAGGCGGATCCGGAAGCCCTGCCCGAAGAAGTCATCCAGCGCCCCCCCAGCCTGACGCCGGGGGCCGCCCGCAAGCTCGTCGATCTCGCCGACCGCTTCGCGGCGACGCTGGAGGCCGCCAATCCACTAGCGGACCAGGCCAGCGTGCCGGCTACCGGTCCGACGCCTGCACTGTAGTTGTTGACTACAGTGTAGCCTTCGGATGGCGTGGTGCTCGACATTCTTGAGATCGGGCCACGTGGCGGCATCTATGATTGAACGAAGGTTCTTATGAACGAAATGATTACCATTACCCGTGCGGAGTATGACCGCCTGCGGGAAGCGGCTGAGAACCTTGCGGATTTCGAAGCCTATTCGCGAGCGGTTAAGCGCATGATTGGCGGAGAGAGCCCCGTGCGGATGTACCGCGAGCTGAGGGAAATGACACAGACGGCCCTGGCAAAGGTGTCGGGGGTCAATCGCATACAGATCGCCGATATCGAGGCAGGCCGCAGCAAGGGTTCCGTCGAGACCATGCGCAAGCTGGCCGTTGCTTTGAGCGTCACTATCGACGATCTCGTTTGATCCGCCGGCCAACCTTGCTACAAGCGAGGCAGCCACTCCGCGCGCAGGTCTCGCCGCCCATGCCGTCCTTTGCCTCTCCGAGCCGCTAGACCGTGCGTTTCGTCTTCTATCTCCTCATGATGATATCGGTGGCGCTCGGGGTCGGTTTCGGGCTCAGCTACTACGCGCTGACCGACGGGCGGCTGTTCGGCGTCGCCCAGGTGGGGCCCTGGCATGCCTGGCCTGATGTCGGCGCCAACACGCCCAATCCCTATACGCGTGGCCACCTCGCCCGCACGGCCGCCTTCGAGTTGGGCCAGGCCGAGGGGCTGGAGTTCATCGCCACCGCCGACAGTGATGGCGAGGCACTGACCCGCGACTGCGCCTACCGTATCGATGGCAAGACGCCGCTCGCGACCTTCTGGACGCTGGTCGCCGTCGACGAGGCCGGCATCAACATCGCCGCATCCGATGTCGCCCCGGCCATGCGCAGCGGCGGCATAGCCCGAGCCGACGATGGCTCCATCGTGATCAATGTTGGCACACGCCTGTTGCCGCGAAACTGGCTGGAGCTGACGGGCGAAGGCCCGTTCAGGCTGGTGCTGACCCTCTACGACACGGCCGCCTTTTCCGGCTTTTCCAGCGATGCCTCGATGCCATCCATCATCCGGGGGGCTTGCGCATGATCCGTCCCCTGCTCTGGCTGCTGGGTGGCCTGGTGCTGGGTGGCATCATCCACATCATCGTCATCCTGACGCTGCCTGTCCTGGCGGAGCAGTCGGTTTGGAGCCGTGTTGCGACCCTCGAGGCCGACAACCGCATGGTCATCCTGCCCCCCGTGCTGGCCGGCGAGCCGAACCCGCTCGGGCTTGATCCGGAGCTGGCATATGGCCTTTGCCGCGTCGACCTGGCCAATGGCCCCGCCTATGTGAGCGGCGTCCTGCCCGATGCCTTCTGGTCGGTGGCGCTGTTCAACCCCTCGGGCATCGTCACCTATTCGACCACCAACCGCGACGGCATTGGCCAGACGCTTGAACTGGGCATCTTCAACGCCGCCCAGACGCGGCTGCTGGCCCAGCAACAGCTCGACATCGCCGAGGGCCTGCTCGTCGTGGAATCGGCCAGCGACAAGCTCCTGATCCTCGTCCGCCTCGCCCCGCCCCACCGCGTCATGCGGGCGCGTTTCGAGCAGGAACTGTCCGAGGTCGAATGCGGTACGCGCGGGTGAGCCCATGAAGACCTGATGCTGGACTCTGGCGCATCCAGACCAGGGAGGGCATGGCAATTTGCCTAGGGCAGTCATCGGACCGGGTGGAATGCGGACTGTCTGCTATTGGATCGCGTTCAGGGACGCAGGCGTTTCGGCGGTCAGCCAGTAGGGCCTCGTCCGCTATCCTCCGCCACCACTGCTCTCGGCCTGAAGCTTCCGCCAGCGCTCAAGGCGACCGGGATCCAGCCTCCCCGCTGCGACGGCAGCGCGAACCGCGCAACCCGGTTCATGGTCGTGCGTGCAATTGCGGAATTTGCACTGTGGTGCGAGTTCGGTGATTTCGGCGAACAGGATGTCGAGGCCTTCGCCGACATCCTTGAGATGCAGGCTTCTCACCCCCGGCGTGTCGATTACCCAGCCGCCGCCAGTCATCGCATGAAGGGAGCGCGACGTTGTTGTGTGTCGACCTTTCGAGTCGCCTTCGCGAACGCTTCCCGTCTGCTGCGGCTGCCTCCGGCCCTTGCCGACCAGGGTATTTACCAAGGTCGATTTGCCAACGCCGGAGGAGCCCACCAGTGCCACGGTCGCCCCGGCGCCGCACCATGGTTTCAATGAGGCCACGGCATCTTGCGCACGCGCGTTGATCGTCACCACGGCAAGCCCGCGCTGCAGGGCGGCGGCCTGTCGTTGATAATCCAGCGCGTCTTCCGCCATGTCGGCCTTGGTCAAAACGATAACCGGCTCGGTGCCTGCATCATTGGCAAATGCCAGATAGCGTTCCAGGCGGGCCAGGTTGAAGTCTGAATTGCACGAACCGACGATAAACAGGGTGTCGACATTGGCGGCGACAAGCTGTGTCGGCCTTTTCCCATCGCCAGGGCGCTGGAGCAGCGCCTTTCTATCCAGGCGGCGAGACAGCATGCCCGTCACCGGATGCGCCAGTATCCAGTCGCCCACCGCATATTCTGCGGTATCGGAGCGGGGCGGCAGTGCGACCTGGAACTGTCCCTGATCCGACAGCGCCGTCAGACGCCCCCGGTGGACAGCATCGATACGCAGGGGCGAGAGCGCAAGGTCATCCGCGCTCAACTGGTCCGAGAAAAAGCTCTTCCAACCAAGGGGGTGCAGTCGCTCGAATCCCGGGCCATCCGGAAACGCCATCACTGCGGTCCCTGGATGGCGAAGTCAGTTATCCAAAGCGCGCGGCCGTTGCGGCGCAACACCTAGTCTTCCTCCTTGGGCGGCCGGTCGCTTGCGCCGCTGGCGACATCATCGGCCGGCACTGGCTCGAGCTTCGCCCGGGCGCGCTCCTCGTTCTTTTGCTTCTTGAGACGCTCTCGCTCTTTGCGCTCAAAGTCGTAATTTGGTTTTCTTGCCATCATGCCTCAAATCTTGAAATCTGTTCCTGTGCCCAATCGCGACAGAACGCAAGTTCCTCCGCGAAGCGACGGCGGCAGTCGGCCGGATTGCCAAATTACCGCCAGCCTTGCTTTTTGATCATAAGGCTTGCATACAGTCTCAGCGTTTCCAGCTTACGACGACTGCCTTTGCCGGTCATTTCCGTCCTCGGCTCACTGCTCCAAAATGTGAACGTTATGTTTGTCAGCATGTCGCTGTTAACAACCGCTCGCGCCAAAGGCTCCGAGCTTTTAAGGACTATTTCGATGGGCAACATCACCGGTACCGTAAAGTTTTTCAACACGACCAAGGGTTTCGGCTTCATCTCGCCGGAAGGCGGCGGCAAGGATGCATTCGTGCACATTTCCGCCGTTCAGCAGTCGGGCCTGCAGGGCCTGTATGAGAACGACAAGGTCACCTACGACATCGAAAGCGGCCGTGACGGCAAGGAATCTGCCGTCAACCTGACGCTGCTCTAGTCGAGCCTTGGGTGGCCAGCCCGCTCGCGCGAGCTGGCTACCGCCTTAAGCACTGGCGCTTTGCGCTTTGGAAGGCTCGCTTTGGCGGGCCTTTTATCTTTTGATCGATCGGCGCGTTGCGCAATTCCAGGGGCACAATGGCAATCGATTTTCGCCGTCACGACGCTACGGCAAAGAACCTGACGTCTCCCGCTCAGCAGGCCTATGTTTTGAAGAAATCCGCACTGACAAAAGCTGGCGTGTCACAGGGCGAAGCCGACGAGGCTCTCAACGCGTTCTTCTGGCAGTGCTTTGAAGACGACGATGAAGATGAGGGCGACGACACACCTTGAACGGTTCTCAATCGCTGCGCCGAAGATAAGGCACAATGCAGCCTGCGATCCCGGAGAATGGCGGCTCGGCGAGGGTGCACCAAGCATTCAAGTCCAAATCCGTCAACGAAATATAGCGCCAGCCCCGGTCGCCTCCGCACCCTTGCCGGCCAACCTGCACCAGCGTGTTGCTGGTCTTCGTCTGCTCATGCAATAACGGCGCCGCCCGTTTCGCAACGGCCGCGGATCGCCACACAAATCTGGAGGGAGCAAGATAGATGCATGTAGGACGCTCCTATCGGCTGATCGATTTCGTGCTCTGGTCGCGCCGCAGCGTGATCTACATGATCGTGGTGAGCCTCCTGGCGATCGGGACCTACCACATCCCCGGCATTGCCGGCTTTGCCATACCCTGGCCGGTCATCGTTGTGCTCGGCACGACGGTTTCGCTGGTGGCCGGCTTCAAGAATGCGCAGGTACTGTCCCGCAGCAGCGAGGCCCTGCAGCTCTTTGCCCAGATTGCCGCCAGCAGCCGCATCTGGGGCAGTCTTTGCCGCGATTTCACCGACGCCGACACCGCGCGAACCTTGATCTACCGGCATCTGGCCTGGCTCACGGCCCTGCGGTTCTCGCTGCGCCGTCCCATGCCTTGGGAGACGATGGGCCGTCCCGCCAATGCCGAATTCCGCAAACGCTACCATATCGTTGAGGACACCAGCTCCCTGCGCAGCGAGCTCGAAGCCCTGCTCGGGACCGATGCTGAGCCGGCTCTGGCGGCTCGCTTCCCGACCCTGCACCTGCTCGACGCGCAAACGCACCATGTCGGCCAGCTGCTCAAGGGCAGCGCGGTACCCCCGCAGATCTATGGCGAGATGATGAAATCGATGCGCGACCTCCAAGACCAGCAAAGTCGCTGCGACCGCATCAAGGACAACCCCTATCCAAGGCAATACGCCATCGTCGGCACGATGTTCGTCACCATATTCTGCACCCTGCTACCGTTCGGTGCCGTGCCGGTCTTTGCCGAGTTGAGCGGGTTGGGCGGCATCCTCGGCGCCGTTGCCATCTGGCTGACTGTTCCGTTCTGCACCTTGCTGGGCTGGATGTATCTGTCGCTCGACCAGGTCGGCGAGAGCACCTCGAACCCGTTCGAGGGCAACGCCAACGACGTGCCGATCAGCCAGATCTGCCGCGATATCGAGATCGAGCTTCGGGGCGCATTGGGGGAGCAGAACCTGCCATCCCCGCTTCAGCCTAGCCACGGTTTTGCGACCTAGATCGCTGCGCCCATAGCGCCGCCCGCCACGGCCAGTGCTACCACCACCATCCAGGGCGGCGCCTTCCAGGCGACGAGCGCCACGAAACCGGCCAGTACCATGGCGAAATCAATTGGTCTGAGCACGGCGCCGGTCCAGACCGGATCGTAGAGCGCCGCCCCCAGAATGCCGACCACTGCTGCATTGGCGCCCCGCATTGCCGCCTGGGCATATGGCCTGGTCCGCAGCGCGTCCCAGAACGGCAGCACGCCGACCAGCAGCAGGAAGCCCGGCAGGAAGATTGCAGGGAGAGCGATGAGCGCGCCGGCAATGCCATTGGGCCATTGCGCACCCACCGCACCGAGATAGGCGGCGAAAGTGAAGAGCGGCCCCGGCACGGCCTGTGCCGCGCCGTAGCCGGCCAGAAAGGCATCCTTGCTCACCCAACCGGTCGCAACGGTCTCGGCGTCGAGCAGCGGCAGCACGACATGCCCGCCGCCGAAAACCAGCGCACCGGCACGATAGAAGGCGTCGAACAGACCCAGCCCATGGTCATTCCCCGCAGAGGCGAGCAGGGGCAGGCCCACGAGCAGAATGGCGAAGAGGGCAAGGCAGACCACTCCGGCAGAGCGGCTGACGGGGAATGCCGTCGGAGGGACGGTGGTGCCTGCGCCGTTTCCGCAGAAGGCCAGGCCCGCCAGGCCCCCAAGCACGATTGCCGCGATCTGGCCCAGCGATCCGCCTACCGCAATGATCACCAGTACCGCACCGACCGCGATCGTCGCCCGCTGGCGGTCCGGCGTCAGGCTGCGCGCCATCCCCCACACCGCTTGCGCCACCACGGCCACGGCGACGAGCTTGAGCCCGTGCAATATACCCTGCGCCAGCGGTCCGTGCAGGGCCGCGGCCCCCAGCGCGAACAGCACCAGCAGGATCGCCGATGGCAGCGTGAAGGCTATCCATGCAGCAAGTGCTCCGAGCGGTCCGGCACGCCACAGACCCAAAGCGAAGCCGACCTGGCTCGATGCGGGCCCGGGCAAGAACTGGCACAGGGCCACGAGGTCGGCATATTGAGCCTCGTCCATCCAGCGCCGCCGCACTACGATCTCGTCGCGGAAATAGCCGAGATGGGCAATCGGGCCCCCAAAGGAGGTCAGGCCGAGCTTGAGGAAGGCAAGGAAGACTTCGCCCGCCGACCCGGATCCTGCCGCCGTGGCCTGCTCCACCCTTGTCCCCATTGTCGCCGTCGCCTATTTTGGCAGCACGATTTCCGTGTCGCCCATATGCTGGAAGCGTGACGGTATGACGACATCGCCGCCGCCATAGCCGGCATTGCCGCTGGCGCAGAAGTCCCGGCGGTCGGCACGGTTCACATAGACCGACATCCGCCGCAGTGCCTCGTCAACCGCCAGCGACTGCTCATGCGGCGTTTCCACCAGCAGGTTATCGAGCGCGAAGTCGTAGCTTGAATAGCGGTAGTTCAGCGCCCGCACGAACCAGTCGATGAAGGCGTCGTTCTCGTATTTCCGCGCAGCGACCTCCTCGCCGATCCGGGGCGCCAGGTCGTGACCGAGCGTGCCATAGGCAATGGCGCGCTGCCGGTCGATTTCGATCACCTTGCAGATCGCGAGGAACGTTGTGGGCAGGGTGTCGATATCGGCGGTTATGTGCCGTCCGACGGTCGAATAGCGGGTGCGCGAGGAAGCATATTCCGTGCGGCTCAGCCACTGGTAGTAGCGCTCGATGGTGAAGCGCTCGTCGCGCGGGCGGACGATGCGGGTGCGCTGCAGCTCGACGGCGCTATCGAACTGCCAGTCCTGGGCATGGGCGGCGACAAGGAAGCGCCAGACGCGATCATGCATCTCGTCTTCCTGGTCGGTCTTGTTGAAGCTTGATACCGGCTCGCCGCGATTGCCGGCAATGAAGTCACCCGCCGCCGGCATGGCCGTGTCGTGGGTCCAGCTGGGCGCGGCGCGGCCGAAATCGCCCACCGGACGCGCCACGCAGCCCGCCAGCATTGCGGTCAGGGCCAGGGCCCCGGCCAAACCAACATACTTATCCACGCTTGCGCTTCGGCCGCGTAGGATCGAGCCTTGTATTCGGCGGCTGCGATGTCCCGCGCTCATAACGCACCCCGGTAAAAATCAGTATCTGGGCGCCGCCGGGCTTCGTCACCCTGCTGGTGGCGGGTTTTCGCCGCCCATCGAATTTGACGAGCTT
Organism: Devosia sp.; assembly: GCA_036675975.1. Classification (GTDB taxonomy): domain Bacteria; phylum Pseudomonadota; class Alphaproteobacteria; order Rhizobiales; family Devosiaceae; genus Devosia. The sequence goes on from JAKFDU010000204.1 coordinate 11,491, forward strand.
TCCCAAGCTGTCCTCCAGTTGCTCGCTCCCCCATTCCCATTGGAGGCCACGGTTCGCGTTGCAAATCGGTGGTGTGACGCCCTCGCACCCCTTGCTCATGTCCGCATTAAGAGATCGTCAAGGTTAACAGTCTGCTAACGAATTGGCGGCAAGAGTGAATGCGCATCGAATGTGATGCGATTCCGAATAGACGGTTCCCCGGACATGCTTGGTTTTCAGCCTTACGAGACGTTTCAACTGCTCATCGAGACAGGCGGCGTCGACCGTACGAATACCTTGCTGATCGCGGCCTGCGACGCCTATGCGCGGCGCGGCAAGCCGACCCCTCCCGAAATGGAACAGTTCGAGGCCCTGGCCGGACGCCTGTTCCCCATTGCCGGCCCGCAAGCCCGGGCCAAGGGCGCCGCCATCCTCGGCCGCGCCGAGATGCTTTCCCCTGCCCTCGAGCAGCTGGTGGTCGACAATATCGGCGAGGATCTCAACGGGTTCCTGGCTGGCGCGACCGACCTGTCCGAGCCCACCATGCTCGACATCATCGCCCGCTACGACGTGCCTGGTGCGGCCACCATCGCAGCCCGCGACGACCTGACCAATGTCGTTCTGGCCAAGCTGTTCCAGATGAATTCACGCAAGGTTTACCGGGCCCTGGCCTCCAACCTCGCCATCGTACCGCGCGGCGCCTATCTCAGCGCCCTCGCCCGTTCGGCGCAGATGGACCACCTGGTCGCCGAATCGCTGGCCAAGCGCACCGACTTCGATGCCGCCCTGCTGGCCCCTGCCTTTTTCGACCTGTCCGATGTCGATCGCATCAAGGTCATTCAGGCCTTTGCCCATCGCGAGACGCCCAAGGCGCCGATCAGCAAGACCATCGAGCAGCTCACCGTCGCCAATCAGGAACTGACCAAGGCGCTGATGAAGCTGTTCTCCGAGAACCGTCGCCCGGAAGTCACGCGCCTCCTGTCGCAGATCACCGGGCTCGATGAGGTGCGTTGCGGGCAGATTGCGCATGACGTTACGGGCGCTTCGCTGTTCGTCATCCTGCGTGCCTTTGGCTGCTCGGCCTATGACGGGCTCAAGGTGCTGATCCATGCCACCAGCCATGACAGCGAACGTTCGCGGGCGCTGGCCGATTTCGCCACCCTGTTTGGCAATGTCTCACCAGAATCAATGGCTTACCTTATGAGCGCCTGGCGCGGCGAGGTGAACCTGCTCGAGCTCAACAAGCCCGAATACAAGCCCTTCGTCGAGACCAGCCGCCGCACGCCGAGCAATACGCTGGCCCCGGCACACAACCCGGTGGTCGATCAGGCCATCGAGGCACTGGCTCGTATCGGCGCGCGGCGTGCCGGCTAATTGCCGCAAGATTTCTTGCAGTCTGCTTGAACTTTGCCGCTAGATGACCTCGATGCCGAGGTCATCGCCGCGCAGGTCGATGCTGAGAACCCACAGATCAGGATCGAACTCGATTTCGCGCGCGATGCGGTCGATAACCTTGGCAGGTTCGACATGGTCGAAGCGGCGCTGGAAGACCAGACTCGCATCGTCCTTGCGACTGGCCATGGGTGCCGGTGTGAACAGTGACCGCGTGCCATCGAGGTGATCCACCTCGATGAACACCTGGCCGGCAATCGGGTCGCCGCGTCGGGCGACGACGCACATATGGCCCAGGTCATTGTGACGGCGGACGAACACCCCACACCACAGGTCGCTGCGCAGCGTGCTCACGCTAGATGGCAGCGCCAGCCTGGCGCAGCAAGTCAACCAGATCGGGCTTCACCTGACCGGTGACCCGGTAGCTGTGGAAGTTCTCGAACTCGCGGATGGCCTTGGCCGTGCCATCGCCCGGATGACCATCGATCGAGCCATGGTAGAAGCCGAGGCTCGCGAGCCCCTGCTGGATGGTGCTGACCAATTGCGCGTTGTTTGCCGGCGCGACCGTCGTCGTTGCGGCTACTGCCTGCTGCGGCGCCGGCTGAGTTTGCGCCGCCGTCACCGGCCGAGGTGCGGCCATCGGCTCGAGCGAGGCGACCTGCACGGGAGCGGGCATTGGCTGCGCCGAAGCCAGCGGCAGGGACGGCACCGGTTTCACCGCCGGAGCGGGTGGCGTGGTGCGGCCGCCATCGACGGCAGCCACGATGGAATCGATGGTCTGGGCCGCAGCATTGCCGATGGTATCGACCGCCTCATCCACCGGCGAAAGGGTCGGCAGGCGCGCCACCACACGATCGGGCTGCGGCGCCGGCTGAACGGCCACCGCCTGCGGCTGAACGACGGGCTGCACGGCGACGGGCTGCTGCACGACGGGCGCCGGCTGGGCCACCGGCACCATGCCTGCCGCATCGGCGCGCAGGATGGCGTCGATGACATCTGGTGTCATGGCGCCGGTCGGTTCGAGGCCATTGCGCTGCTCAAAGGCGCGAATCGCGTTGGCGGTCATCGGTCCGTAGAACCCATCCACAGTGCCGCTAAACATGCCAAGCTCGGCCAGTTTCTTCTGGACGGCGAAGGCGTCGGTATTGCCGACGGGCGCCGCGGGAATTACGGGCGGGACCGTGGCGACGCTGCCGGTCGTCTCCTGCGTCACATCAGGCGTCGGGGCGACGACGACGGCGCTTTGACGCTGCGGCGCGGGCATGGGCTGCGGCGCAACCACCGGCTGGACCACCCCGAGATTGGTTGCC
>JAKFDU010000205.1:0-1630 GCA_036675975.1 Devosia sp.
CCAGCAGGCCGGGAAGGCCATAGAGCAGCAGTTCGCGCCAGATGCTGCGCCGATCCAGCATGCCGCCGACCCAGCGCGCTTGCAGGGCCGTGACTTCGGCGCTGCTCAGCTCGGCGAACAGCTTGTCGAGTATCCCCGCGAGTATCGCCTGGTCGCGCGGCACGGCCATGGCCAGCTGATAGCGATAGGGCGTTTCGCCGCTGATGAACAGGCCCTCCAGCTTGAGCTGGCGCAAGCTCCAGACGCTGGAGGCGAGATCGCCGACCAGGGCGTCGGCCTGGCCGGTGGCGAGGGTCTGCAGCGCCGCATTGACGGTCGGCAGTGGCAGCAGGTTGAGGTCCGGGTGCAGGCTGCGCAGCAGTTCGTGGGGCGCATAGTCCTCGACTACGGCGATTTTCAGGCCGTAGAGGTCATTCAGCCTGCGTGGCTGTGGGCCGCCAGTGCGGGCCAGGATGACGATCGGAAAGTCCAGGTACGGCCGGGTGAAGGTCAGGTAGGCCTGCCGCTCGGGGGTCGCCATCACGCCGGGGAGCAGGTTGAGCGTGCCGGCCTTGGCCTGCCTCAATACCTCGCTCCAGCTGCTCGGCCCGATCGGCTGGATGCTGACGCCCAGGCGTTGCCCGACCAGGGCGATGTAGTCGGCGGACAGTCCCCGATAGCGTCCCTGTTCGTCGAGGAACTCGAAGGGCGGCCACGAAGCATCGATGCCCAGGCGCAGCACCGGATGTTCGGCCAGCCACGCGCGCTCGTCTTCGCTGAGCGTCAAGGCCGCAACCGGATTGATCCAATACGCCAGGCACAGCAGGAGGATGGCCGGCAATCGCGGCATGGCGGCCTCGTCGCGGAGCTATTGATAGTTCGAGTGTAGACGGGGCGCGATGCTTGGGCAGGCAGAAAGCAAAACCCCCGGTTGGCGCCGGGGGTTTGGGTTTACTCGTCGAGGAAGGAGCGCAGGTGCTCGCTTCGCGTCGGGTGGCGCAACTTGCGCAACGCCTTGGCTTCGATCTGACGGATCCGCTCGCGGGTGACATCGAACTGCTTGCCGACTTCCTCGAGGGTGTGGTCGGTATTCATGTCGATGCCGAAGCGCATGCGCAGGACCTTGGCTTCACGGGCGGTGAGGCCTGCGAGTACTTCGCGGGTGGCTTCCTTGAGGCTTTCCACGGTCGCCACGTCGATCGGCGATTGCATGGTCGAGTCCTCGATGAAGTCGCCCAGATGCGAATCTTCGTCGTCGCCGATCGGGGTTTCCATGGAGATCGGTTCCTTGGCGATCTTCAAGACCTTGCGGATCTTGTCCTCGGGCATCTCCATGCGTTCGCCCAGCTCTTCCGGAGTCGGTTCGCGACCCATCTCCTGCAGCATCTGCCGGGAGATGCGGTTGAGCTTGTTGATCGTCTCGATCATGTGCACCGGGATACGGATGGTGCGCGCCTGGTCGGCGATCGAGCGGGTGATCGCCTGGCGAATCCACCAGGTGGCGTAGGTCGAGAACTTGTAGCCGCGCCGGTATTCGAACTTGTCCACCGCCTTCATCAGGCCGATGTTGCCTTCCTGGATCAGGTCGAGGAACTGCAGGCCGCGGTTGGTGTACTTCTTGGCGATGGAAATCACCAGGCGCAGGTTGGCC
>JAKFDU010000206.1:0-14811 GCA_036675975.1 Devosia sp.
TCCTTCGACACGAAGGCGCCGCTGGCGCCGCCGACCTTCACCACGGCGTTCATCGGCGGCTTGGCGAGTTCGGCCAGGCCTGCGGGAGCCGTGCGGTCGAGAAGCGGCAATACCCTTTTTGAAACCAGTACGCTGGATCGAGCCGTCATGACTTACGCCACAGCTGCTTGTTCTTGCAGGACATCCAGCCTGCGCTGGATTTCGTCATTCGAATAAGCATCGCGGCGCCAGCTAAAGGCCAGCCGATAGCGGGAGTGAATCGTACTAGGGCCGCTCGGCTTTTGCTGACGGGCAGCGGCGAGCGCTCGCTCGATCACGTCATCGGATGTCAGCGAGAGATAGGGGTATGCGCGGGCGCGCCACGCGTCGAACAACTGGTCGCCAGGCAGCGTCTCCACCCCGTCCCAAAACCCGATATACGCGACACCCAGGCCTCGCCTTTTCAGTTCAGCATCGAGCAGTGCGTCGATGTCCTCGCCGATGAATACGATGCCGTCGGCGGTGGACTTCGCCACGAGGTGATCGAACGTTTTCATCGCGCGTATGGTGGCCTCGTCGGGCGTGCTCGTCGCGATAAGCCGCAGCACCAAACCGCGCCGGCTCAGTATGCGGTCAATTTCACTGGCCAGGCGCGTGGCCGACGGAACAAATACATATGCCTCGTGCTCGATGAGCAGATCGCACCTACCCGCGTCGAGTGGTGTAGACCCGATATGGGCGCGACAAGCGCGCACATTGCGCAGGCCGTGATCGCTGCACCGCTGCCCGAACGCGCTCAGCATATCCGGCGAGGCATCCGTCGCCGTGACAAAGGCTGCCGTTGGTGCGAAGAGCGCGGCCAGCCGTCCGGTCCCAACCCCGAGTTCGACCACATGCTGGTCGGCGAAATGGCGAGCGATAGCCCGAAGCCGCTCCTCGACTGGCGCAGGAAACTTTCGAAAACGGTCATATACCTGGGCAGCCCGCTTGCCGTAGAACGGCGCCGTAACCTCTTCAGCTTGAAATGCTCGCCTTGCCGTTCCCAAGAGCCGCAAGAGATCGTCGGTTTGGGTGCCTGTGCCGAATTCAGCGATGCTGTCGGCCAGATTCACCAGACTTGCGAGCGCAGTCCGGAGCGCGAACACTGGCTCGCCGCTCATCGCGAGGTCGGCCAACACCGATCGCTGCGCGCCAAAGGGGAGGCGAGACAGATGACCGTCGGTTGAACGCCAAGCCAGGCTCGCTGCGATCTGCACAATGAGACCCTGAGCAAGCACGATGTGCAACCTTGCGGTCGAACTGTCACCAGCCTCGAGCGCATGAAAGGCGTCTAGCAGCTGCTGCAAACTCAGCCGAGCCCACCGTGTGCAGGTGGCTTCAACCTGCATCGCACTGACGTCGTCGACCGCCGCTGCATGGCGAATGGTTCGATCCACTGGCAGCTTGCATTCGCTCGATAGGCAGACCTGCACCCGAAACCTGACCATCGGGAAGATCCATCCCCGTATGACGTCGCCGTCTCGATCCATGGAAATGCAGATCTGCCCGACCAGTGTGCATAGTTCCTCCACATCGAATTCGTCGGGTTCGGCGTAGAGGTAACAATCAACGAGGTAGGAGGATGAGGAATCAGGTAATATTTGCTTCGAGGTTTTGATTTGTCGCCCATAGACACCCCGCAACCGCAAGAGGCCGCCGCGTGCGTGCGAGATCAGTCGGCGCCATGTGGCGTCGCGCGGCTGTGCTTCGTGCATCTACCCTCCGGCGAGGACTGTGTTCTTCGCCCGGATAATGAAGGCATTGCTCCGTAAGTCAATTTTGCAGATTTCCGGAAGTATCTCTCCTAATCTGTAGATTTACGGATCGATCTACTACGACCCTCGTGCTAGCAACCGGCGCAACACAATAGTTCGAAATCCTGGCCCGACTGAAGCTCCGGCGGGCAGGAAAGCGTCTCGAAGACACAACACTAACTCAGGAGGACGAGCTGCTTTCCGCCATTTCTGATTGGCTTGCTGTATATTATGGCCCGACACGACTATTGTCTTCGGATCTTTTGTTGATCGCCACAGGCGCGGCCGCTGGTTTTCTGCTGTGCGTCTTCGGATTGCCACGAATAATCTGGATGCTGCCCAAGGACAGAGGCCGAGCATTCGCCGTAGAATCCGAAAAGAGCGTCGGAAAGCCCCTGGGCGCAGGGATCTATCTAGTCGCGGTGTTCGTCCTTGTATCCCTGGTGTTCATCCCATGGCGAGCAGACATCCTGTTCATACTTCCGATAATTCTTGCAGCATCCGTGGTCGGAATTGTCGATGACTGGACCGGTGGACTTTCCGAGTATCTCCTGGCCTTCTTTGACTTGGTGGTCGCCCTTCTCTGTTCATGGATACTCATTGGCCTGGATGGCTCCGTTGATCTTTGGCTCCCCTTCGTCCGCGGCTCCTTTACCCTGTCGCTGCCGGTGGCACTGCCAATCTTCACCGGCATTGTATGGCTCTCGATCAATGCCACCAACTGCAGTGATGGGGTTGACGGCCTGTCGGGCAGTTTGAGTGTCGTCTCCCTGATCTTTCTGGCTTTTCTGCTGTATGGCGTTGTCGGAGACGAGGTGACGGCGACACAACTTCTCATCCCCTATGATGCGAGCGCGGGGCTCTGGGCACATCCTGCTTTTATTATGGTCGGATGCATCGCCGGATATCTCTGGTACAACGCGCCTCCCAGCCAAATGCTGATGGGTGATGCGGGCTCACGCCCAATCGGCCTGCTCGTCGGAATCCTCGTATGCGCCAGCCACAACGTCGCGCTCATAGTTGTCGTTGGCTTCGTGGTCCTGGCCAATGGGGCGACGGGGCTGTTTAAGGTAAGCCTCAAACGCTTTTTCAAAATTCTGGTCTTTGGCCAAGTCAGGTTCCCTCTCCACGACCATTTTCGCAAGGAAGTTGGATGGACAGGGACCCAGGTATTGTTCCGGTTCATAATAATTCATCTGATCATATCGGCGATACTTTACTCTTTGCTGCTGAAGGTAAGGTAGCAGCGCTTAATCAAACGAGCCCCGCCTAACAACCGGGCCGCCCAGCTTCTTCGCCGCTGGGAGGCTTCGTCGCGCCGTCAACTACGGGTCCTGGAACACTGCCCTCCTTGACCATTTTTCGGACCTAACGCGAATCTAACAACGCGTAGCCTAGTCAGGCCGATTGGCCGATCATGCAGGGTGGCAGCGTGCGGGTATTGGTAGTTGAGGATGAGCGGCAGCTTGCCGACTCGATCGCCGAAGGGCTGCGGTTGCATGGAATCGCGGTGGATGTTGCCTATGACGGCGAGGCCGGGCTCGAGCGGGCCGGCGTCAATGATTACGACGTGCTGGTGCTCGACCGCGACTTGCCCGTGGTTTCGGGTGATGAAGTCTGCGCGACGCTGGTGCGGTCTGGGTCGCAGAGCCGCATCCTGATGCTCACGGCGGCAACGGCAGTGGCCCAGCGGGTTGCCGGGCTGGGGCTCGGGGCCGACGACTACCTCACCAAGCCTTTCGCCTTTGCTGAACTGGTTGCCCGCGTGCAGGCTCTGGCGCGACGGGCGCGACCGGCTATTCCGCCAATCCTGGAACGGGCTGGCATCCGCCTCGACACACATCGCCGCAGCGTCATGCGCGCCGGGCGGCCTGTCGACCTGTCGCGCAAGGAGTTTGCTGTACTCGAGGAGCTGATGCGAGCCGATGGCGGGGTGGTGTCTGCCGAGCAGCTGCTGGAAAAGGCTTGGGACGAACAGATCGATCCCTTCACCAATGTCGTGCGTTTCACCATGATGATGGTGCGGCGCAAGCTCGGCGATCCCCAGGTGATCGAGACCGTGCAGGGTGTAGGCTACCGGCTCAAATGAAGATCCTCGGCTTCCCCTGGACCATCCGCACCCGGCTGAGCCTGCTTTATGCGGGGGCGTTCCTTGTTGCCGGCGTGACGCTGATCGTCGCCATCTATCTCTATCTCGGCGTGGTGCTCGACCGCCAATTCAGCATCCGGCTCGTGCACGACAACGCCCCGACCGCCGAAGGGCAACTGGGAGCGCCAGGAGTGCTGCCGCCGCGCGAGCTGATGGATCAGGCGGATCGCGTCAGCGTTCTGGTCCGCCAGGCGCGACTTAACACACTCGACACCATGCTGGTCGTCTCGCTCGTGCTCGTGGGCGTCCTCACCGTTCTCGCCGGCGTCATTGGCTGGCTGGTCGCGGGACAAGCGCTTCGGCCGCTGCGCGACATCACCGCCACCGCACGGCGCGTCGCCGACCGGAGCCTGCATGAGCGCATCGCGCTCGCCGGACCCAATGACGAGATCAAGGATCTCGCCGATACGCTCGACGCCATGCTGGAACGGCTCGATCGGTCCTTTGACGGCCAGCGCCGCTTCATCGCCAATGCCTCCCATGAGCTGCGCACGCCGCTGACCATCACCCGCACAATGATCGAGGTCGCCCTGCTCGATGCAGGGGCCGACGAGAAGATGCGCAATCTGGGGACGACCCTGCTCGCGGTAAACCAGCGGCATGAGAAACTGACCGACGGGCTGCTCACGCTGGCGAGCAGCGAGCAGCGTGTTGCCGATTTTCACCCGGTCGATCTTGGCGAGATTGCTGGCCATGCGGTGTCGGAGCTGCGTCCCATCGCGGACAGAACCGGCATTGCTCTTCAGACCAATCTGCGGCCCGGCCTCATTGCGGGCGACGCGTTCCTGCTCGAGCGGCTGATCCAGAACCTGGTGGAGAATGGCATTCAGTACAATCTGCCCGAGAATGGCTGGGTCCGGGTTCAAACCGATACTGCCTCCGGACTGGTTGAGCTTGTCGTGGAAAATACCGGCCCCGCGGTCCCGGGCTACGAAGTTCCCGGGCTGTTCGAGCCGTTCCGACGGCTGGCCACGACCGATCGAATTGCCGGCGCGGCGCGTAGTGCGGCCATCCGGGGCGCTGGCCTCGGCTTGTCGATCGTGCGCTCGGTCGCCCATGCGCATGCCGGAGATGTTGAGGCCAGACCGCGCGACGGCGGCGGTCTGATCGTCCGCGTGCGGTTTCCAGCCGCGTCGGAAGGCACCACCTCCTAACAGCCATCTAACGCGCGGTTTCGTATCTCGTTGTTTCCCAAGACGGAGACGTGACGATGATACGCCAAAGACTTTTCCCCACGCTACGCGCCAGCCTCGCGATCGTGGCTTTCGCAACCGGCTCGGCCGCCATGGCGCAGCAGGCGCCCGCTGACCGCTGGGACGCCGACCTCGCCTATGCCCAATGCATGCGCGACAACGGCTATGCCGAATTCCCCGATCCGACACCCGATGGCGGAATCCGGTTCCAGATCACACCCGACGGTGCGCCGCGCTTCCACAAGGCCGCAGCGGCTTGCCAGCATCTCGCCCCCGAAGGCATGCGTGACGAGCAGATCACGTCCGAGGCGCTCGAGGCATTGCTGAAACTCTCGCAATGCGTGCGGGAGAACGGCGTCCCCGATTTCCCCGATCCTGACGCTGATGGCCGCTATAACCTCAGGGGCATCAGCAACGGCCCGGACGATCCGCAGCTCAAGGCCGCCATGGATGCCTGTGGAGAGCTTCGCCAGGGCGCTGGCCGGATCCTCATTGGGGGATGACGCGCGCCCGATCCATCTTCGCGGGTGGCGCGATCATTGTTGCCGCCGGTGCCGTCGTCATTGTCGGGTTCATCTGGTTGCACACGGCGCCTCCTGCGGCCGCGCCCTCCGCAGCACCCGCCGCCACGGCCGAAATCACGCGCGGGACCCTGCTAGATACCAAGACGGTGACGGGCACGTTGGGCTATGGCGACCTCAGCGCGCTGCGGCCTGCTCTGGTCGATAGTTCCGCCATGGCCACCTGGATCGCGCCTGTCGGCTCGACAGTGGAGCGGGGCAAACCGCTCTACTCGCTCGACGGCCAGCCGGCGATCCTGTTCTACGGATCGGTCCCGCAGCACCGGACGCTTCGCTTCGACCTGGACGCGCCAGCGCCGGTCTGGGTTGAGCTCGAACGGGCCAAAACCGCAATCGAAGCCGCTCGGCTCAAGCTCCGGCTCGAGCAGGAGCGGCTCGCCGACGCCGAGGCCCGCATGGCCGATGCCACCGCCCGGCTGGCAGACGCCCTCGCGCACACGCCGGAGACCGCCGAATTTATTGAGGTTGCGGGAGCGGTTAGGGTGGCTGAGGCCAAGCTCGGCCGGGTCAGCGCCCTCTCTGCCGCGGAGCTTGCGCCCAGTATCGAGGTCGCGTCGGCCGAAGCGGAACTCGCCACCGCCCGCGCCGCACTCGATGCGGCTGTCCGTGGGCTGCGCAAGGACGTCGCCGGTGCGGGGCTCGACGCGGCGGCCGCCCGCGTGGCCGTCGCAGCTGCCGTAGCGGAGATCGAAGAGCTCGATATCACGCTGCAGACCCTGGTCGCGCGGGCGTCTGATAACAGCGACGTCAGGCAAATCGCCGACAATCTCGCGGCCCTTGGCTACGAGGGTCCCCTGCCCGCCCAGGTTCGCGGCTGGCAGAGCGACGCTGGCCTCCCCGTAACCGGCAGTATTGGTCCGAGCCATCTGGTCGTTGCCTCGGGTCCCGTGCATATCGCTGCCCATGGCGCCAGCATCGGCGAAACCCTCGTCGCGTCGTCATCCGAGCGTGGTTCGGTGCTCGATTACTCCAGCGTCGAAAAACTGGTGATCGTGCCGTTGGGTGTTGGTGACCGCGGCCTCGCCGCCGTCGGCCGCCCCGTCACCGTGACCCTGCCCGACGACAGGAAAGTCGAGGGCACCATTTCCGACGTCGGCTCGGTGGTAACGGAGGGCACTGTCGATGTGACTGTCACCATCGGTAACCAGGTCGCGCTCAGCGGTCTTGAGGTCGCATCGGTGGACGTGGAATTTGTGAGCGACAGCCGCGACGATGTGCTCTCAGTGCCGGTGGCAGCCTTGCTCGCGCGCCCTGAAGGCGGATATGCCGTCGAAGTTGTGACCGGGGGTGTTGGCGCCCTCGTTCCAGTCGATACCGGGCTGTTCGCCGCCGGGCGTGTCGAGGTCACAGGCGACGGCGTGGCCCAGGGCATGCTGGTGGGCGTGCCCGGATGACTGCGTCCATCGTCTCGCTCCGCAACGTCACGCGCGCCTTCGACGGCGATGTCTTCGCCTTGCGCGACGTCAGTCTCGACATCGCGCGCGGTGAACTCATGGCGATCGTCGGTCCCTCGGGGTCCGGCAAATCGACCATGCTGAACATCATCGGCACCCTCGATCGGGCGAGCATGGGCGATGTCGTGATCGACGGGCTGAAGGTCGCGGAGCTGAAGGACAGCGACCTGTCGGCATTGCGCGCGCGCCGTATCGGCTTCGTGTTCCAACAGTTCCATCTTTCGTCGGGAGTTTCGGCGCTCGACAACGTCGCGGATGGCCTGCTCTACACTGGCGTCGGCCTTCGCGACCGCCGCCAGCGGGCCGAGGCGGCCTTGCGGCAGGTCGGCCTTGGCCATCGACTCGACCACTGTCCGCACCAGCTATCGGGCGGCGAAAGGCAGCGCACGGCGATCGCACGAGCGCTGGTGCGCCGCCCGTTACTGCTGCTGGCCGACGAGCCGACGGGTGCGCTCGACACGGCCTCCGGCGAGGGTGTGCTGCAATTGCTCCTCGAACTGCATCGGGAGGGTACCGCGGTGGTCGTCATCACCCATGACCGTGACTTGGCGGCGCGCTTTGACCGGCAGGTGTCGATGCGCGACGGGCAATTGGTCGAGGACCCCAGGCGAGGTGCCGCGTGACCAGGCTGGAACCGGCCAAGCTACTCGCCGTCGACGTCGTGCGGCTTGCTGCATATGGGCTGCGAGCACGTCCGTTGCGCGTGGTGCTTTCGGCGCTGGGGATTGCTATCGGTATCGCGGCGATGATCGCGGTGGTCGGCGTCTCCACCTCAAGCCGGGCCCAGCTCAACCAGTTGCTGTCCGAACTCGGTACCAATCTGCTGAGCGCCGGTCCTGGTACCTCGATGTTCGGCGAGGCCGCGATCATGCCCCCTGAATCCATCGCGATGATCGGTCGCATGGCCGATGTGGAGGCGGTGAGCGCGATCGGCGAGCTTGCCGACGCCAAGGTCTATCGCAGCGACCGCATTCCGGAGAGCCAGTCGGGGGGGCTCGCGGTCTATGCCGCCCGCCTCGACCTGCTCGACACGGTCAGCGCCACCGTCGCAGCGGGGTCCTGGCTCAATGCGGCAACGGCTGGTTACCCGACCGTGGTGCTTGGCGCCCGTGCGGCGACCCGGCTGGGCATCGGAGCCAACCTCATCGGCCAGCCGATCTGGCTTGGCGGCCGCTGGTTCACCGTGGTTGGCATCCTCGAGCCGGTGGCGCTGGTTCCTATGCTCGACCTCTGTGCGCTGATCGGCTGGCCAGCGGGCGAGCGTTACCTCGAGTTCGAGGGCGATATCACCACGCTTTATGTGCGCACCGAGCCCGCTGCAGTGGAGGCGGTGCGTGATCTGCTGGCGCGCACCGCCAATCCCGAGCGGCCCGACGAGGTCGATGTGTCGCGACCTTCAGATGCGCTGGCAGCGGAGGCCGCCGCGGACGTGGCCTTCACCGGCCTCCTGCTTGGCCTTGGCGCGGTCGCGCTGCTGGTCGGCGGCATCGGCGTAGCCAATACGATGGTGATCTCGGTGCTGGAGCGTCGGGCCGAGATTGGCCTGCGCCGTTCGCAGGGGGCGACCCGGGGCCACATCCGCATGCAGTTCTTCGGCGAGGCCCTGCTCCTTGCTCTGCTTGGCGGCGGCGCGGGGGTGCTCGCGGGCGCTTTGCTCACCGCCGCCTATGCGCGGCTGCAGGGTTGGCCCGTCGACATTCCGGTCTGGGTGGCGGGTGGCGGAATGGTGGCGACGCTGCTCATCGGTGGCATTGCCGGTCTCTATCCGGCCATCCGCGCTGCCCGGCTGGCGCCGACCGAGGCCCTGAGCATTGCCTGACGCAGGGAGCTGCTAAAATTGTGCGGACCAGATTGGCGCGCTGCTAACGCCGTTCCGTCGCCGGTGGGTGGGGTTTAAGAGTTCGGCAAGGCCCGCATCGGTAGGTGATCGGCATGCGTGACCTTTTTACTTCCTCCGCCGGCAAGTCGGCCCTGCTGCTCGAACGCAGAATTGCCCCGCGCCGGAACACCGCCATCAAGGCGGCCCTCAGCTTCGGCCATTCCCGCCTGGATTGCATCATCCGTAACGTCTCCGATACGGGTGCAAAGCTGGAAGTGGCCAAGGTGGCCGGCATTCCAGATGTCGTCCTGCTCCATGCTCCCGGTCACCGGCCGCAGACCTGCCGCGTGGTCTGGCGGGCGCTCAAGGAATTGGGCGTGGAATATCGGGACTAGAAGTCAAAGCCCATCTGCGAGACGGTCTTTGTCGGCTGCGGTTGCGACGGCGGAGAGATCGTGGGCGCAGGGACCGGCTTGGTGGCGTGGACTGCCTTGGACGGGAGCGGTTTGCCCTCGGGCTTTGCCCTGGCCCCATTCAACACCTCCAGCCAATCGCGCACGGGCTTGAGGCGGGCGGCGTGCAGCGCATAGCGGTTCTCCCGCCCCGCCTTTTTCTCGCTGATCAGCTTTGCCTGCTTGAGCACGCGCAGGTGCCGGGAAATGGCTGGGCGGCTGATGTCGAACGAACTCGCCAAGGTATGTACCGGCTGGGGTCCCTGGTGCAGGATTTCAATGATGCGGCAGCGGGTTGGATCGGCGAGGGCAACCAGGACGGCGATGGGCGGCATTGTGGTATCCGTGGGTTCATCGCTGCAGTAGTAACGGTCGCGTTACGCGTCAAGCGCGACACTTGTGCTGCAACCGGTTATTCACCAGATGCGTTAGGCTGGGCTTGTTGCTGCACCGAGACGCGGCGCCGATATAATCTGGTCATTTCCCTGCGCAATAATCGGGGTCAAGGAGACGCCTGTGCAGGATCGAATGGCAAAATATTCATGGTGGAGCCGCGAGCAGCGACCCTACACCCGCGCCGAGCTGGTGGTGGACGGCGTCGTCCATATACTCGGGCTGATCGTTGCCATTGCCGCCGGGTCGGTCCTGCTGGCCTTTGCCATAATCGAAACCGCGCCCGAAGTGGCGCCTGCCCTGGTGGTTTACGTCGGCTCGCTGGTCGCGGTGCTGGGCGTGTCGCTGGCCTATAACCTGTGGCCGGTATCACCGATCAAGAAGCTGCTGGCGCGGTTCGACCAGGCCGCCATTTTCCTGTTCATCGCAGGTACCTACACGCCGTTCCTGGCCGTGCTGGGCGGCACGACGACCGGCGTGCTGATGACCACCTTCGTCTGGGGGGCATCACTGATCGGGGTGGCGCTGAAGCTGATCGTGCCCGAACGCTTCGGGCGCCTGGCCATCGCGCTCTATCTGGCCATCGGCTGGAGCGGCATCCTGGTGTTCCAGTCGCTGGCCCAGACCTTGCCTGATACCACCATGTGGCTGCTGCTGGCCGGCGGCATCACCTATTCCCTGGGGATCATTTTCCATCTGTGGGAACGGCTCAAGTTCCAGAACGCAGTGTGGCATGTGTTCGTGGTGACGGGCGCCAGCCTGCATCTGTGGGCGGTGATCGACTGCATGGTCATCCACCGGCTTTAGCGGGTGCGCCCAGTGGCTAATCCTAGCTTGCCGGCTTTGCCACCAGCGCGTGGTCCATCGTATCTCCCGGCTTGAGGCCGATCTCGACTGAGCGGCCGCCGGGGATTTCCAGCACGAACTGCACCGGCACTTGCGAGGAAATCGAGGTGACGTCGTGCGGGCGGGCATTGACGTGAATGGTCTTCACCACCCCATCGGCGCCAACGAAAATCATGTCGAGCGGAATGAAGGTGTTGCGCATCCAGAAGGAAACTTCGCGCTCCTGCTGGAAGTCGAACAGCATGCCGGCGTCGTCGGCCAATTCCTGAACGAACATCAGGCCCTTTTGCCGGCTTTCGTTGGTGTCGGCCACGTCAACATTGAAGCTGTAGTCGCCGGTGGAGGTGTGCAGCACCAGCTTGCCCTCGTCGCTGCAGGCGGCCAGCGGCAATGCCACCGAAGCTATGGCGATCGCGATCGCCGCGCGGCGGAGCACCGGGGCGATGCCGTGGGCAAACCTGGACATGGGCAATAATCCTAGTGGGAAGACGGCGCGTCGCCCCAACCGTCGGGCCGGATTTCGGCGACCATAAGGCCCTTGGGACCATTGCCGTAGCGCACCAGCACGAATTGGCCAGGGCGCAGCTCGGTGATGCCGAAGCGGCGGAGGGTTTCCATGTGGACGAACACGTCGGGCGTGCCTTCGCCTGCCGAGAGAAAGCCGAAGCCACGGATGCGGTTGAACCACTTGACCTCGAGGCGCACCATGCCCGAGGTCGGCTCCACCACGACATGGGTGCGTGGCGGGGACATCTGGGCGGGGTGGCGGGCGGTGGATTCATCCATCGAGACAATGCGGAAAGCCTGGAGGCCGCCCGGGCGATTGAGCGCTTCGACGACGATGCGGGCACCCTCATAGGCCGTCTGGTAGCCATCGCGGCGAAGGCAGGTCACGTGCAGGAGGACATCGGGCATGCCATTGTCGGGGATGATGAAGCCGAAGCCCTTGCCGGCATCGAACCACTTGATGGCGCCGGAAACCTCGATGGTCGCGTCGGAGCCGGCTTCCCCGGAGGACAGGGCATCGCTACGGTTCACCGATCCTGTCTCTGCCGACAGCATCGCCCCCTCGTCGCCTTCGCCACTAAACTTGGCCCCCATATTCCCAAAGCCCTTTTACTCGCCCCGCCGCCGCGAGGTACTCCACAAGACAGAGACACACTGTGTCCGATTCAGGGGCAATTGTTAAGAGTCTGTTTGGAATTGCACCGGTTGCGGCGCGCGGTGGGGCTTGCTAGGCCACCGGCACCGATTTCGCCAAGGAGGAATGCACCGTGAAATACCTGCACACCATGGTCCGGGTGACCAATGTCGAGGACAGCCTGCGTTTCTATTGCGAAGGCCTGGGGCTGGAGGAGGTCCGGCGCACCGAGAACGAGAAGGGTCGCTTCACGCTGATTTTCCTGCGCGCTCCTGATGATGCGGGCGGCGAGGTGGAGCTGACCTATAACTGGGACCCGGAGGAATATACCGGCGGGCGCAATTTCGGGCACCTGGCCTATCGGGTCCAGGACATCTATGGGCTTTGCCAGCATCTCAGCGATATGGGCGTCACCATCAACCGGCCGCCGCGCGACGGGCATATGGCCTTCGTGCGCTCGCCGGACGGCATTTCGATCGAGCTGATCCAGGACGGCACCCTGCCCCCGCAGGAGCCGTGGCTGTCGATGCCCAATACCGGCAAGTGGTAGGCTCGGCCATCCAGAGTTAGCGTTTCGCTAACCGTCACGCTTAGGCGGCGGTTAGCGAAACCGCTGGTATTTTAGCGACTTCACAGAACGGGCCATTGCCTGTTGCGCGCGCGCAACAGGCGGTCACTCGGAAGCCGCTATGCATACGACAACCCGCTCCATTGCCGCCCTGCTGGTCACCGCGTTGATGCTGGCGGCCTGTGCCCCACTGGCGATGTTCGCCAGTTCCAGCGGCGCGGGCTATTCCGGCAAGCGCAGCGACTGGGGCACGTTCGTTTCGAGCCGGGAAGTGAACGCGTTCTGCATCGCGCCCAAGCTGCGTTTCTTGATCTGGGAATTCGAGGGTCACTTCGGCAAGAAGGTGATCATGAGCTCCGGCTATCGCGACAACCAGCATAACGCAGCGGCCGGCGGCGCGGATAGTTCCTATCATACCAAATGCATGGCCGCCGACTTCTACATCCCCGGCGTCGACAAGAGCCAGCTCATCGCCTTTGCGATGAACACCGGCAGCGTAGGCGGGCTGGGCTGCTATCCGGGCAAGCAGTTCATCCATGTCGACGTGCGCGACCGTCCGCGGGGCTACAATCGGCCGGTCACCTTCTCGGGCTGTTAAAAAATTCCCGATTGCGCCAACAAGGGGTTGCGCATCGGAAATCACCCAACTATACGACCACCAGCGCTTAGGCGCCCTTCGTCTATCGGTTAGGACGGCACCCTTTCACGGTGCAGAGAGGGGTTCGACTCCCCTAGGGCGTACCATTCCCTCTTCGTTGGGAATGGCCTACACTAAGCCAGAAGTTCCTAGGTTCGCGGCCATCGTCTATCGGTCAGGACGGCACCCTCTCACGGTGCAGAGCGGGGTTCGATTCCCCGTGGCCGTACCAGGAACTCTCTTAGCCGCAAATCGATGTGCCGCCGTTATGTAACACCCGCCGGTGCGGTCAGGCGACCGTCTTCGGAAGTGGCGGTGACAGTGCTTCATTGTCACTAAGCCAGTAAGGCAACGTTTCAAACATGCCTTCCCTTGATCCAACCAGTCCCTCGTAGGCATCACTCACACGCAAGATGTGGTCTCGCCACCAGAGCGCTGCCCTTTCAATCTCGGAGAAAAATGAGCCCGCGGAATGAGTGACGCGGTCGGCATCGAGACCGAGGACGATCGTTGGATATGCAAGTTGCTGCTGACCATCAGAGCCGGTATCGACCCATTCATACCTCTCGCCGAAGTGCAGCGCCCCCGCATGGGTTGCCTTGTTTCTTAGCCTTCTTAGATGCCCAACGGCGCTTTCAATTTCGATCTCGTCACCACAGGCTCGCACCGCCTGCTCCCACACCGGATCATTATCTCGGATTCGCTTAAGCTCGTCGCGCAACGCAAATACTGCATTCATTCCGCCGTTTACTGCGATGAAGAGCTCTTCTTCCCCCATGCCGTTGGCCTTCAGCAAGTAGCCTCGCATGGCGCGAACAATGTATTCGGACTTCAGCAGCAAATCGCTCAGCATCGATACCTCCGTGATGCCTCCGCCCATAGTGCTGTCGACGCGGTTTGGGAACCGCCGACACCAAAGGTGCTTGCTAAGCTGCTAAGGCCCTCGCCCCGCAATTGTCAACGCTCAGGCCACCACCCCTGCCCCAAAATGATGCCGCCCAATCGGCACGATCATCGGCGTGTCAGAGATCGGGTCGATGACCACCCGTGACGCCATCCCGAACACATCGGCCACCACGGCCTCGGTCATGACCTCCATCGGCCGCCCTTCCGCCACCAGCTTCCCGGCCTTCATCGCCACGATGTGGTCGGCGTAGCGACAGGCGAGGTTGAGGTCGTGGAGGACCACCACCACGGTGCGGCCGTTGTGTTTGACCAGATCGGTCAGCAGGTCGAGCACTTCGACCTGGTGGTTGATGTCGAGGAAGGTGGTGGGTTCGTCCAGCAGCAGTACGTCGGTCTGCTGCGCCAGGGCCATCGCGATCCAGACGCGCTGGCGCTGGCCGCCGGAGAGTTCATCGACCGGGCGGTCGGCGATATCCAGCGTATCGGTGGCGCGCAGGGCTTCGGCGACGGCGGCATCGTCCTCGGGGGTCCAGCGGCGGAACCAGCCCTGATGCGGATAGCGGCCGCGACCGACGAGGTCGGCGACCACGATGGCATCGGGCGCGATGGGCGATTGCGGCAGCACGCCGAGGATGGTGGCGACCTCGCGGGTGGACATCTGGTGGATGGGCTTGCCATCGAGATAAACGGCGCCGCGGGTGGGCGCCAAGAGGCGCGCCAGGCCGCGCAGCACGGTGGACTTGCCACAGGCATTGGCGCCGACGATGACGGTCAGCTTGCCAGCCGGAATGGTCAGGTTGAGGTCCTCGACGACCTTGCGGTCGCCATAGCCGAGACCCATGCCGGCGGCGAGAAGCTGGTGGTCAATGGTCATGGCAATACTCCAGCCATATCAGTTCA
>JAKFDU010000207.1:0-15028 GCA_036675975.1 Devosia sp.
GAAGGCGACACCATCCTCATCCCGCGCGACCAGATCACCACCACGCGCATGACGCTGGCTGGCGCCGGCCTGCCACAGCGCGGTCAGGTCGGCTACGAGATCTTCGACCAGCAGTCGACGTTGGGCGCCACCAGCTTCGTACAGAACCTCAACAATGTCCGCGCGCTCGAAGGCGAACTCGCGCGCACTATCGGCTCGCTGACCCGCATCAAGTCCGCCCGCGTGCACCTGGTGCTGCCAGAGCGCGAACTGTTCCGCCGCGAACGCACCGACCCCTCCGCCTCCATCGTGCTCTCGGTGCGCGGAGAATTGGCGACCGGCGAAATCCGCGCCATCCAGCACCTGGTCGCCTCCGCCATCGAAGGCCTGACCCCGACCCGCGTCTCCATCGTCGATGATCAGGGCAACCTCCTGGCCTCGGGTGCTGGCGATGACGAGCAGAGCGCCATCGCGGGCGAGGCCGCCGAACGCACGCTGGGTTTCGAGAACCGGCTGCGCACCCGCATCGAAGACATGCTGGCCAATGTCGTCGGCGCCGGCCGCGCCCGCGTCGAAGTCAGCGCCGAGGTCGATTACAACCGCTCGACCACCACGCAGGAAACCTTCGACCCGGAAAGCCAGGTTGTCCGCTCCAGCCAGGTTCGCGAAACGGAAAACCTCACGGCTGGCGCCAATGGCCAGGTGACCGTGGCAAACGAGCTGCCGGGCGCCAGCCAGAATACCGGCGAGGCGGGCGCGACCGAACAGGGCACCTCCAGCGAGGAAGTCACCAACTACGAAATTTCCAAGACCACCCAGACCGCCGTCACCGAAGCGGGCGCCATCAAGCGCCTGTCGGTCGCCGTGGTCGTCGATGGCGTCTATTCCTCCGACCCTAATGGCGACCCTGTCTACGCCCCGCGCAGTGCCGACGAGATCGCCCAGATCCTGACCCTGGTTCGCTCCGCCGTAGGCTACTCGCAAGCGCGCGGCGACAGCGTCGAAGTGGTCAACATGCAGTTTGCCGAGCGGCCCGAACTGGCTGTTCCGGGCACCGACGGCACCGGCGGCCTGCTCGACTTCACCCGCGACGACCTGATGAACGGCGCCGAGATGGCCGTGACCCTGCTCATCGCGCTGGCCCTGGTCTTCTTCGTCATGCGTCCGCTGCTCAAGAAGGTCATGACCCCCGAATCCCAGCCGCTGGCTCTGCCCTCGGCCGCCGAACTCGGCCATCACGGCGTGCTCAGCGCCGATGGCCACGTGATCTCCGAGCCCGAGGAACCCAAGGACAAGACGCCCGCCTGGGTCACCAACGCCAAGTCGATGGGCGAGACCCAGCTTCAAACCCTCAAAACCGTCGGCACCCTCGTCGAAGAAAATCCCAAGCAGGCCGCGCTGATCGTGCGCGACTGGCTGGGTAGTGCAGCGTAACCATGGCCGCCCAACCCGCAGAAAAACCAGATCTCCCGACCAGTGTCGCCGTCGGCAAGCAGCTCGTCGTTGGCGACGCCAACGCGCAGCGCGTCCTCAAGGGTGACGAAAAGGCCGCGGCACTGCTGCTGGCCCTGGGCCCCGATTATGGCAAGCCCATCTTCGACGAGCTCGATGAACTCGAGGTCAAGCAGCTCAGCCGCGCCATGGTGCGCCTGGGGCCGATCACCCAGGAAATGCTCGATGACCTGATGATCGAGTTCGTCACCACCGTTTCGTCCAACGGCTCGCTGTCGGGCAATACCGATTCCACCGAACGGCTGCTGCTGAGCTTCCTGTCTGCCGACAAGGTAGATGCCATCATGGAAGAAATCCGCGGCCCGGCCGGCCGCAATATGTGGGAGAAACTCTCCAACGTGCAGGCCGACGTGCTCGCCGCCTATCTCAAGAACGAATATCCGCAGACCATCGCCGTGGTGCTCTCCAAGATCGCCACCGACCACGCCTCGCGCGTGCTCGCCGTGCTGCCTGAAGAGCTGGCGATGGACGTGGTGCAGCGCATGCTCGGCCTCGATCCGGTGCAGAAGGAAATCCTCGAAAAGATCGAGACCACCCTGCGCACCGAATTCATGTCAACGCTCAACCATAGTAAGCGCCGTGACAGCCACGAGCAGATGGCCGAAATCTTCAATAGCTTCGATCGCCAGACCGAGGCCCGCTTCATCACCACGCTCGAAGAACACAGCCGCGACGATGCCGAGCGCATCAAGGCGCTCATGTTCACTTTCGAAGACCTGGCCAAGCTCGAATCCTCGGCCATCCAGACCCTGCTCACCAAGATGGACAAGAAGGAACTGGCTATGGCGCTCAAAGGCGCCAACGAGAGCGTCAAGGAAACCTTCTTCAAGAACATGTCGGGCCGCACGGCCAAGCTCCTCAAGGACGACATGGAAGTCATGGGCCCCGTGCGGCTCAAGGATGTCGACGAGGCGCAGGGCCGCATGGTCTCCACGGCCAAGGATCTCGCCGCCAAGGGCGAAATCCTGATCATGAAGTCCAAAGCCGACGATCAGATGGTGGCGTAACCCATGGCACCGTCTCCCGCCCGTTTCACCTTCGACCTCGACCTCGGCAAGCGCACGACACCCACGGCGCCGCCCGAGCCCACCATGCCCGAGCGCCTGGTGGCCCAACTGCTGGCGCAGGCGCGTGAGGAAGCCTATGCCGAGGGCGTGGCCGCCGGCGAGCGCAATGCCACGGCCGTCGCCGCCCAGACCCTTGCCGCCGCCGCTGGTACGCTGGCCACCCAGAGCGCCGAAATGGCCGCCGCGCTCGATGACGCCTCCGCCCAGGCGCGGCGCGAAGCGGTCGAACTCGCCGCCAGCATCGGCCGCAAGCTGGCGCTGCATCTGCTCGCCCGCTATCCCACGGTCGAACTCGATGCACTGATCGGCGAGTGCATGCAGAGCCTCAGCGCCGTGCCACACCTGGTGGTGCGCTGCCATCCGGCCATTGCCGACGGCATCCGTGACGTCGCCACCGCTCACATGCAGACCTCCGGCTTTGCCGGACGGCTCGTGGTGATGGGCGATCCGGACCTGCGCCTGGGTGACGGGCGCCTGGAATGGGTCGACGGCGGCCTCGTGCGCGACATCGGCGCCGTCGCCAAGGACATCGACCTCAAGATTTCTGCCTATCTCGCCGCGCGCGGTGGACAGGCCAAGCAGCAGGAGAGCGACCAATGAGCGCTTCCCCACCCGGCGACGACGACATCACCATGCAGGACGGTATTTCCTTTGAGGAAATGGTGCCTCCTGACCGTCCCGACGGCCCCCAGGCTCACGTCGAGCGCAACGCCGCCGATCTCGAGGCGGTGTTCGACGTTCCCGTCCGCATCTCGGTCGTGCTCGGCCGCACCAAGATGCCGGTGAGCGAATTGCTCCGGCTCGATACCGGCACCGTCATCGAACTCGACCGCCAGGTTGGCGAGGCGGTCGAGATCTTCGTCAATGATCGCCTCGTCGCCCGTGGTGAAATCGTGCTGGTGGAAAACAAGCTCGGCGTCACCATGACCGAAATCATCAAACCACAGTAAGGGAGGCCAGGATGCGTCTGCTCATCATCGGAGCCCTCGAGGGCCAACTCAGCGAAGCCACCAAGATGGCCATGAACGGCGGCGCCAAGGTGGCGCATGCCCCATCCGTTGAAATTGCCCTGGCCGCCCTGCGCGCCGGCCGTGGTGCCGACCTGCTGCTGGTCGACGTGGTCATGGACATTGCCGGCCTCATCGCCGGGCTCGAAGCCGAGCGTATCGCCATTCCGGTGGTCGCCTGCGGCGTCGAGGCCAATGCCGCGGCCGCCGTCAACGCCATCCGCGCCGGCGCCAAGGAATATATCCCCCTGCCGCCCGATGCCGAGCTGATCGCAGCTGTCATCGCCGCCGTGGCGCGCGACAGTTCCGAATTCCTGTTCCGCGACCCCGCCATGGAACGCGTCGTCAAGATGGCCGACCAGATCGCCGGCTCCGATGCCTCGATCCTGATCACCGGCGAAAGCGGCACCGGCAAGGAAGTCATCGCCAAATACGTACATTCGCGTAGCAAGCGGGCCAACAAGCCCTTCATCTCCGTCAACTGCGCCGCCATTCCCGAGGCTTTGCTCGAATCCGAGCTCTTCGGCCACGAAAAGGGCGCCTTCACCGGCGCCATCGCCCGCCGCATCGGCAAGTTCGAGGAAGCCTCGGGCGGCACCCTGCTGCTCGACGAAATCAGCGAAATGGACGTGCGCCTGCAGTCCAAGCTGCTGCGTGCCATTCAGGAACGCGTCATCGACCGCGTCGGCGGCGGCAAGCCGGTGCCGGTCGATATCCGTATTCTCGCCACCTCCAACCGCAACCTCAACGAGGCCGTGCGCGAAGGCAGCTTCCGCGAGGATCTGCTGTTCCGCCTCAACGTGGTCAACCTCAAGCTGCCGGCCCTGCGTGACCGTCCGGGCGACATCGCCGCGCTCTCGGAGCACTTCGTCGCCAAATATGCCAAGGCCAATGGCCTGCCGCCGCGCGAACTCTCGCCCGAGGCCCGCGCCGCGCTGCTCAAGGCACCGTGGCCTGGCAACGTACGCGAGCTGGAAAATACCCTCCACCGCGCCGTGCTGCTGTCTTCAGGTGACATCATCGGGCCAGACGCCATTGTTCTCCCGGACGGCATGGGGCTGACCGAGGCCGCTGCCACCAGTTCGCTCTCGGCCCAGCTCGCCCAGACGGCGCAGACCATGTCGGCAGCCCTCGTCGGCCGCACCGTGGCCGATGTCGAACGTGACCTCATCCTCGATACGCTCGATCACACCCTGGGCAACCGCACACACGCGGCCAATATCCTGGGCATCTCGATCCGTACCCTGCGCAACAAACTCAATCAATATGCCGACGAAGGCACGCCTGTGCCCGATCCCGGCGAACGCCGCTCTGTGGCCTAGGATCTAGATGACCGACCTGCCCACCGGCGGCGCCAGACCAGCTTTCAAGATTCCGACGCCCGGGTCGGTGATCGATCTCCTGCGCTCGGGCGATATCGCCCTTGCCGCAGGCGTGATGGGCCTCATCGTCATCCTCATCGTGCCAATGCCGGCTTTGCTGGTGGATGGTCTCTTGGCGATCTCGATCGTGTTCTCGGTCATGATCATGATGACGGCCCTGTTCATCCAGAAGCCGCTCGAATTTTCGTCCTTTCCGACGGTGCTGCTGATTGCCACCATGCTGCGGCTGGGCCTTAACCTCGCCACCACGCGCCTCATCCTCTCCGACGGCCACGAAGGCACCCATGCCGCCGGCCACGTCATCGAGGCCTTCGGCAACTTCGTCACGCGCGGCAATTTCGTTATCGGTATCGTCGTCTTCATTATCCTCGTGATCGTCAACTTCATCGTCATCACCAAGGGTTCCGGCCGCATCGCCGAAGTCGCCGCCCGCTTCAGCCTCGACGCCATGCCCGGCAAGCAGATGGCCATCGACGCCGATCTCAGCGCCGGCCTCATCGACGAAGACACCGCCAAGCGCCGCCGCGCCGAGCTCGAGGGCGAAAGCGCCTTCTTCGGCAACATGGACGGTGCGTCCAAATTCGTGCGCGGCGACGCCATTGCCGGCCTCATCATCACCTTCATCAATGTCAGCGCCGGCATCCTGATCGGCATGATGCAGGAAGGCCTGTCGTTCCAGGAAGCCGGCAACGTCTATACCCTGCTCACCATCGGCGACGGCCTGGTCTCCCAGATTCCGGCCCTGATCGTGTCGACCGCGGCGGGCATCCTGGTGTCCAAATCCGGCGTGACCGGCTCGGCCGACAAGGCCCTCTCCGCCCAGTTTACCGGTTACCCGCGCGCGCTTGGCATGTCCTCCGCCGTCATGGCCCTCCTGGCCCTCCTGCCCGGAATGCCCGTCATTCCTTTCCTGGCTTTGGCCGGCGGCGTCGGCTACGTCGCCTGGCGGGCCGCCGGCACCAAGGACGTCAAGGACGCCCAGACCGCGCTCGACCTGTTGAGCAAGCCATCCCAGCCCGGCGCGCCAGGTGCGCCGGGGGCAGCCGCTGCCGAGGCACCCATCACCGACAGTCTCAAGATCGATGAGCTCAAGCTCGAGCTCGGCTATGGACTGCTCAGCCTGGTCAAGGAAGACGAAAACGGCAGCGATCGTCTCACCGAACAGATCAAGGCGCTGCGTCGCCAGCTCGCCATCGAGCTCGGCTTCGTCATGCCGCCTGTGCGCATCCTCGACAACATGCAGCTCGAGCCCAACGTCTACAAGGTGCGCATCAAGGAAGTGGAAGCCGGCAACGGCGAGATCTACGCCAATCAGCTCATGGTCATGGACCCCTATGGCAACCAGATCGATCTGCCGGGCACGCACACGACCGAACCCACCTTCGGCCTGCCCGCCACCTGGATCGAGCCGGCTCTGCGCGACGAGGCCGAGCTGCGCGGCCTCTCCATCATCGATCCATCGACCGTCATCTCGACGCACCTGACCGAGGTGCTCAAGGCCAATGTCGCCGACCTCCTGAGCTATGCCAATGTGCAGGCGCTGCTCTCGGGCCTGCCCAAGGACCAGCAGAAGCTGGTGGAGGACATCATCCCCGGCCTCATCTCGGTCTCGGGCGTGCAGCGTGTGCTGCAGACCCTGCTCAACGAGCGCATCTCGATTCGTGACCTGTCCACAATCCTGGAAGGCATCGCCGAAATCGCCGGCCCCGGCCGCTCGGTGCAGACCATTGCCGAGCATGTCCGCAGCCGCCTCGCCCGCCAGCTCTGCGCCGCCAATCTGGGCCCCGATGGCAACCTGCCGCTGCTGACCCTGGGTCCGCAATGGGAGCGCGACTTCGCCGAAGCCATGGTCGGCGACGGCGAGAACCGCCATCTGGCCATGGCCCCGAGCCGCCTGCAGCAGTTCATCGGCGCCATCCAGAGCGCCTATGAGCGCGCCGCGCAGCAGGGCGAACTGCCCGTGCTCATCACCTCGCCCTCGATCCGCCCGCATGTCCGCTCCATCATCGAGCGCTTCCGCCCGCAGACAGTGGTCATGAGCCAGAACGAGGTCCATCCCCGCATCCGCCTCAAGACCGTCGGCAGCGTGTGACCATGCCGGATAATGTCAGGTTCCCCGTTCCCGACATTGTCCGCCGCCGCGCCTTGGGCGAAGGGGCGGACGGGCGAGCCTGGCTGACTGGACTGGACAAGACCTTGTCCGAACTCGAACGCGAATGGGGCCTCGCCATCGGCGAAGCCATGCCGGGCGGCACCACCGCCTTTGTCGCCGATGCCGTCGACGCATCAGGCGATACCTTCATCATCAAGGTCGCGACCCCCGGCAGCCTGATCGGGCGTCACGAGGTCACGGTTCTCGCTCTTGCCCGCGGCAAGGGCTATGTGCGGCTGATCCGCCAGGATGCCGCCCGCAACGCCATGCTGCTTGAACGCCTCGGCGGGCAACTCGACGATCGCGACATGCCTTACAGCAACAAGATCGACGTCATGTGTGGCACCCTGCTTGAGGCGTGGATGCCGGTGCCTCCCGGCTTCGCCTGGACGACCGGGGCAGAAAAGGCCAACAGCCTTGCCACAACCGTGCTGCGACTGAGTCAGGAACTGGGTCAGCCATGCCCTCAGGCCGTGATCGACACCGCCTTGATGTATTGCCGGGACCGCGCCGCAGCCTGGCGGCCGGAAAATGCCGTGCTGGCCCATGGCGACCCGCACCCGGCCAATATTCTGGAAGTGCCCGGGACGGACGGACGGCAGTGGAACTTTATCGATCCGGACGGCCTGGCCATCGAGCCCGCCTACGATCTCGGCGTGCTGCTCCGCGCCTGGCATGAAGGCATTTCAGGCCGCCACGCCCACGATATCGCCCGCAGCCACGCCCGCCACCTGACCTCGCGCACGCAGGTTCCGGCCGAAGCCATCTGGCAATGGGGCTATATCGAACGCGTCTCCACTGGCCTCCACCTGATGGAACTCGGCGAGACCGAAAAGGGCCAGGAATTCCTGGCCGTGGCGGAAGCCCTGACCCTCTGAGGAGCCGCAATGTCCGGCAAAGTCTATCTCGATGGCTATCTGGAGGTTCCGCCCGAGCGGGTTGCGGCGGTGACGAAGGCCCTGCCCGACCATATCGCCCTGACGCGCGCCGAACCCGGCTGCCTCGCCTTCGCGGTCACGCCAAGCCCGGATCAGCCCGGCCGCTTTCTCGTCTCCGAAGTCTTCACCAGCCGGGCCGCATTCGACGCGCACCAGGCCCGCGCCAAGGCGTCCGCCTGGGCCGAGATCGCGGCCGGCCTGCCGCGCCACTATACGATCCGCGTCGAACCTTGACCGGCTGTTCGGCCAGTTCGACCGCGATCGTCCGTCAATGCGCGGGAAAACCCGCTGGTGGCGTCGGCTGCGTGACCTCCGCTGCCTCTTCGGACCGATCCAGTCTCTTTTCTTCGCTCAGTTCGCGCTGTGCGCGCTCCCAGTACTCAAGTGCTCTGCCTTCGGGCGAGCCGTCGCTTTCCCACAGCGCATAGGCGCGGGCGCGGATGTCAGTCTCGTGTAGTGTGTGCATGCCGATATCCTCCACAACCGCCCACAACGATCCCGGCCCCGATCGGTTGCGGAACCCGGCGGATCAAGCGGCGTTTCCCCCGCACACGAGGTGATCCATGTATAAGCCCGCCGGTCACAACAGCCTCTCGCCCTACCTCATCGTCGACAATGCCCAGGTGACACTCGATTTCATCAAGGCGGTCTTCGGCGTCGAACCGGAAATGATCCATTCCATGCCCGATGGCAGCATCGGCCATGCCGAAATCCGCATCGACGACACCATAGTCATGGTTGGCCAGATGCCCGGCGGCGCCACCGGCGCCCATGTCCATGTCTATGTGCCCGATGTGGACCAGAGCTTTGCCGACGCCAAGGCCGCCGGCGGCAAGGTGGTGCAGGAGCCGGTGCAAAAGGACGACCCCGACCGGCGTGGCGGCATTACCGATCCATCGGGCATCACCTGGTGGCTCGCAACCACCCAGGGCTTCAACAACGCCTAGAGGTCAGCTTGCCAGCGGTAGCCGCGACGTGAAGGTGGCATGGGTCACCGACTCGCGTACGCCATGGGGCCTCGTAACCGTCTCTGCCCGGGAATCGATGCTTGGCCAGCGCCTGCACGATTGCCGTTCCGAGCCCGCCCTGCTTGGCCTTGGTGGGATCATCCTGTTGCCGATGCCGTTATCCGACACGACCAGCTTCCAGTCATCGCCTTGCACTTCATAGCTGACGCTGATCCGTGAGTGTCATGGGTCGGCGATTGTCCGATCCGGGCCGCTACGGCGGCAATGCCGCAGGCGGGCCACGCGCAACCCTACACGTTGCCGCCACCCCTGTACGGTTTGTCTTTCGCTGGTGGAGTAACCTTCGCTAGCCGCGCGCCGGTATTTCAAGCCCGCGCTGCACGGCCGGTCGCGCCAATCCGCGTTCGAGCCAGGCCGGCACGTTCTTGAAGCCGGCATAGTCTACCAGCTCGCCTGCACCATAAAACCCAACGAGGTTGCGCACCCAGCCCAGCGCCGCGATATCGGCGATGGAATAGTCGTCCATGATCCAGTCGCGATCCGCCAGGCGCGTCTCCAGCACCCCGAGCAGCCGCTTGGACTCCGTCGCATAGCGATCGCGCGGTCGCTTGTCCTCAAAGTCCTTGCCGGCGAACTTGTGGAAGAACCCCACCTGCCCGAACATCGGCCCGATTGCCGCCATCTGGAACATCACCCACTGCATGGTCTGGTAGCGCCTGGCCGGATCGGGCGAGAGCAGCTTACCGGTCTTTTCGGCCAGGTAGATCAGGATGGCACCCGACTCGAACAACGCCAGCGGCTCGCCGCCCGGCCCGTTGGGATCGATGATCGCGGGGATCTTGCCGTTCGGATTGAGCGACAGGAATTCGGGCGTCCAGCTCTCGTTCTTGCTGATGTTGACCGCATGCGGCTCATACGCCAGCCCGGTCTCCTCGAGCATGATCGAGACCTTTACGCCATTGGGCGTCGGGAACGAATAGAGCTGGATGATGTCAGGATTGGCCGCCGGCCAGAGCTTGGTAATCGGAAAGCCCGAAAGGTCGGCCATAAATCTATCGCTCCGTCAAAGCCAGTCTGGCGCCGAGCAATACGAAGGCGCCGGCGAATGTGCGGCGCATCCATAGCATGATCGCCGGCTTTGAGATCACATGCCCGCGTATGGCTGCAGCGAACAGTCCGTATGCCGCAAACACCACAAACGTCAGCGCCATGAACACCCCGCTCAACTCCAGCATCCGCATCAGCGCATTGGGCGTCGCCGCCGGCACGAATTGCGGCAGGAAGGCAAAGAAGAAGATCGAGAGCTTGGGGTTGAGGATGTTGATCAGGATGGACTGGACAATCACCTTGCCCGCCGATTTCGGCTCCTGGTCCGCCTCGACGCTCAGCGCGCCGGTTTCCCGCAGCGTCGCCCAGGCCATGTAGAGCAGGTAGGCCACGCCCAGAAACTTGATGATCTCGAACGCCAGCGCGCTCGTGTGCAGGATTGCCGCCAACCCGGTGATCGCCGCGAGCATATGCGGCACGATCCCGAGCGTGCAGCCGAACGCAGCCCACAGGCTGGCCTTGTGACCCCGGCTGAGCCCGGCCGCGATCGTGTAGAGCGCTCCCGTGCCGGGCGATATGACCACGATCAGCGTGGTCACGAGGAATTCGATGCTCATGGTCGTGTCTCCAGTTCGGCGAGCCGTGCCCGCACGATGCGCTCGACGATATCGAACGGCATGGGTTGCTTATAGACGAACTTCACACTGTCCTTCTTGTCCCTGAAAGGACCCACCGCCGCCTCGAAATCGGCATCGCCGCGATAGACCGGATAGAGGCCGATATGATGCTTCCACGCCGCGGCATAGACGATGTAGGTGCCTTTGAGCCGCCAGGTCGGCATGTCGTATTTGACAGCCTCTTCCGCATCCGGCGCCAGGCCACGGATCGTTTCGCGCACCGCCTCGAAGATCTGCTGCACGCCATCGGGCAGCGCGGCGACATAGGCATCGATGGTGCTGAACTTGGTGGGCATGAGGCGCATTGTGGCCGGGGATTGCTGCCGGACGCAAGTCTGTGAGGAGCGGCAAGCTCGGTGCGAGCGGACCTGCCCTTCCAACCTCCTCCATCAAGGGCGACATGCTGCCTTGTGGTTGTGACTAGATCTGGTCAGCGAGTGGAGAGAAACCTCCCCCTCTGATGGGGGAGGTAGGAGGGGGTGGGGGCCGCACGAACCATCAAGTGACAACCTTCCCTCCCCGCGCAATATTCCCATCCACCGGAACCACCTGCCCGCCACCCCCATTGTTCCCGCGCTGACCGGGGCCTTCGATGAAACTCTTCACCTGCGACCATTGCGGCAATACCGTCTATTTCGAAAACGCGCTCTGCGAGCGCTGCGGCCACCAGCTCGGCTACCTGCCCGAGCGCAACGCGCTGGTCTCACTGGTCGAGGACGGCGGCCTGTGGTCGACACCGGCCTTCCCCGATGACGCCTATGTCTTTTGCGAAAACGCCCATCACGGAGCCTGCAACTGGCTGATCCGTGCCGAGCCGGGCGGCGACATCTATTGCGCTGCCTGCCGCCACAACGATACCATCCCCGCGATCGACGACCCGAGCAACCTGCTCCGCTGGCAGATCATCGAGCGGGCCAAGAAGCGCCTGTTCTATTCCCTGCTCCGCCTCCGTCTGCCGCTCGAGACCCGCAACGAAAACCCCGCCCACGGCCTGTCCTTCCGCTTCCTCGCCGACATGTCGGTAGCGCCGGGTCCCGTGCTGACCGGCCACGAGGGTGGCATCATCACCATTGCGCTCGCCGAGGCCGACGACGCCGAGCGCGAAGCCCGCCGCACCCGCATGGGCGAACCCTACCGCACCCTGCTGGGCCACTTCCGCCACGAGATCGGTCATCATTACTGGGACCTGCTGGTCGACCGCCAGCCGGCGCAGGATCGCTTCCGCGCCCTGTTCGGGGACGAGCGCGTCGACTATGGCCAGGCGCTGCAAGCCTATTACACCAACGGCGCCGCGCTGGGTTGGCCGCAGCGCCATATCAGCGCCTATGCCACCGCCCATCCCTGGGAGGATTTCGCCGAAACCTTCGCGCATTACCTCCACATCACCGACACCGTGGAAATGGCTGCCGCCTTCGGCGTACGCGCCCGCCCGCGCGCCGAGGACGCCAGCCTCGCTGTGCATGTCGACTTCGACCCCTATGTGCAGAGCAACGTCCAGACCATCATCGACAATTGGGTGCCGCTGGCCTCCATGCTCAACAACCTCAACCGCGCCATGGGCCTTCCCGACGCCTACCCGTTCATCCTCACGCCCCCGGTGATCGACAAGCTCGGCTTCGTGCACGAACTGGTGCATGACGCCGCCGGCATGCGCCGCCCGATTAACCAGTTAGCGGCCTCTTAAGCCTCTTCGGCGAGAGCGCATTCCCTGCCCCGGCAATTGCGCTATTGTCGGCGATGTCGGGCGGCTTGCGCACCATCGGTTGCGCGCTTCCCAGAACAAAAACCGCCAGGGAGGCGGAGAAGGCCGGCCTCGTCCAGAGCGCCGGCCTTTTCAATTCAACATCGATCGATCTGGCAAAAACCGTCGGGAACGTCTCGCATGGTCGTCGCGTTGTCGACGCATCATGGGCCGCACGGTGCTCCACCGGCAAAGTTTTGCACCGCACGGCCCGTCCATTTTGCAATGAACAAGAACGGAGCCTACTATGATCCGCACACTTTTGGCCACCACGGCTTTTGCAGCGCTGCTGTCCTCCGGCGCAATAGCCCAGGATGCCGCTGCTCCTGCGGCTCCTGCAGCCCCCGCAGCCACCGAAGCGCCTGCTGATCCCGCAGCCCAGGCTGCCCCTGTCGAGTCCGGCGCTGTTGAAGAAACCGACGTCAACGAGCCCTGGGATATGTCGGCCGGCTATACTGTCGCTGACACCGACAATCTCGGTACCCGCCTGATCGGTCAGCCCGTCTATTCCGCTGCGGG
Organism: Devosia sp.; assembly: GCA_036675975.1. Classification (GTDB taxonomy): domain Bacteria; phylum Pseudomonadota; class Alphaproteobacteria; order Rhizobiales; family Devosiaceae; genus Devosia. The sequence continues at coordinate 12,990 of JAKFDU010000207.1, forward strand.
CGACGACGCCGAGGAAATCGGCAATATCGATGATATCGTCTTCGACGAGAACGGTCAGATCAAGGCCGTGGTCATCGCCGTGGGCGGCTTCCTCGGCATTGGCGAAAAGGCTGTCGCCGTGGACTTCCAGCAGCTTGAATTCACCCTTGCCGCCGACAATACGGAACGCTGGGTGCTCCCCACCACGGCTGAGGCGCTCACCGCAGCTCCCGACTTCGTCTGGGCGGACGATGAGCCCGTCGATGGCGACGACGTTGATGCCAACACTGACGCCGACGCCGTAGATGCCGAGACCGATGCAATGGCGCCAGCCGATCCGGCTGCCCCCGCCCCGGCTGCGGATAACGCCATGGCTCCAGCTGCTGACGCTGACGCGCCGATGGCCCGGGAAGGCTACGAGCCGCTCGAGGCCGAGGCCCTGACCGCCGAGAACCTGACTGACGCCACCGTGGTAGGCCCCGATGGCGAGGACATTGCCGAGGTCGAAGACCTGCTGCTGACCCAGGATGGCAAGATCGACGCCATGCTGGTCGACTTTGGTGGCTTCCTCGGCATTGGCCAGAAGCGGGTTGCCGTGGGCATGGAAAACCTCGAATTCGCTGCCAATGCCGATGGCGATCTGCTGGTTTATAGCGACTTCACCCGCGAGCAGCTTGAAGCTGCCCCGGAATATGATGAAGCCGCCTATGCGGCCGATCCGAGCCTGCGCGCAACCGACCTGTAGTTGTTGGCCGGCCGTTCCGGCAACCAACTGATCCCTCGCGGATTATGTCCTGGATGGGCCGGCCCTCGGGCTGGCCCATCTGCGTCACAGGAGACATCAATGCTGCCTTCGCTCGTCACCGCGCCGGCCCTCGCCTTGCTGCTTATCGCGCCCGCCTTCGGGCAAGCCGCCGTTCCGGCCGCCCCCACCGAACTGGAGCAGAGCGGGTTGACGCGCCCCACCGTGCTCTCACAGGGTTACGCGGCCAGCGGCCAGGACGTGCTGGTTACCCAACTTCTCGGCGAAACCGTCTTTGCCTCGATCGAGGATTCGGCCGAGGAAGTCGGCACCATCACCGACATGGTGGTGACCTCGGGGCTCGGCATCTCTGCGGTGGTCATCAGCGTCGGAGGCTTTCTCGGCGTTGGCGAAAAGGACGTTGCGGTGGATTTCGCCCAGCTCGAATGGGCCCAGCGTGAGGATGGCACCCGCCGCTGGGTGCTCGCCACCACGGCCGAAGCCCTCGCCGCGGCGCCGCCCTTTGCCTGGTCCGACAGCGAGGCGATGACCGGCGAAACCGCCCTGACGCCAGACGAGGAAGAGGACCAGCTGGTCGATGGCAACCCCAATGACACCGATATCGACCCCGCCCTCACCACCGATCAGGCCGAACGTCCCGTCATTGCCACCCCGCTCGACCGCACCGGCTTCTCCGAATTCGACGAAACCGGCCTTGCCGCCGAGGATCTGCTCGGCATTGGCGTCTATGGCATCAATGACGAGCAGATCGGCACGATCGGCGACATCGTCATCACCCCCGATGGCAGCTTCGACGCCGTGATCGTCGATGTCGGCGGCTTCCTGGGCCTTGGCGCCAAGCCGGTCGCCGTCGGCTACGACAACCTGATCTTCTCCACCGACACCCTCGGCAACCGCTACCTGTTCCTCAACGCCAGCCGCGAACAACTCGAAAACCAGCCCGCCTACGACCCGGCCACCTACAACGCCGAACGCGAAGCCCAGCGCATGGTGATCACGCCCTAACCAGAGGGCAGGCTTGCCTGAATCCGCGCAAACAAAAAGGCCCGCCAAGGCGAGCCCTTTTCATCTCGGCTGACGCTGATCTTACTGCCCGCGGAACCGCAGCCGGCCGATCTCGTCATATTCGCTCTGTTCCACCTTGAGCTGCTCGGCGGCTTCGCGCTGATGCTCGCGCTGGTCCAGCAGCTCGACCTTCTTGAGGTCTTCGATGGCCTCGGCCAGTCCATCCTGGGCCGCTTCGAGCTTGCCCTTCATGTCATTGGCTGAATTGAGCAGGTTGTCGCGGCGGGTCATC
>JAKFDU010000208.1:0-13994 GCA_036675975.1 Devosia sp.
AACCACTTCTTACGCGCAAATACCCGCGCCACAGTTTCCGCCAGCCGGCGCCGCAAATAAAAAGGCCACCCGAAGGTGGCCTGGATTGATTCGACACTATTGGTGAGGCTCAGCTGAGCGCGCCGATCACGGCTTCGATGCGCTTCTTCATGGTCGAGGCGTCGAACGGCTTGATGATGTAGTTGTTGACGCCGAAGGAAATGGCTTCCTTGACCTGCTCCTTGTCCGAGCGGCCGGTCGCCATGATGAACGGCATGGCCTGCGTGCGGGGATGCTTGCGGATCACCTTGAGCAGGGTCAGCCCGTCAATGTCTTCCATGTTCCAGTCGGAAATGATCAGGTCGACATTGGATTTTTCGAGCTTGCCCAAGGCATCGCGGCCGCTTTTGGCCTCGATGATATCCTTGAAGCCCAACTGGGTGAGGATGTACTTGCAGATACCGCGCATGGACTGCTGATCGTCGACAATGAGGACGCTGACTGCGCTGGCTTTAGGCATGGTCGTATTTCACCTTCTGGCGCGTGGGGTTCGGGAACCCCCATTCTTCTCCCGGAACACTAGGCAAGAAGCGTTACAAATCTCTCAACCTGAGAGTTGGCATTGTGCCCGACATGCCTCAGGCGGCCGATTTCAGCCGTACCAGCGCATTGGCGAGTCGCGCCGCTATGGCTTCGACGGGCGCTTGCTCCACCACGGCCCCTTCCTCGAACGCCACGCGCGGCATGCCGTAGACCAGGGCCGAGGCCTGGCTCTGGCCAACCGTATAGGCGCCGGCATCGCGCATCATCTTGAGTCCGCGCGCGCCGTCGCGGCCCATGCCGGTGAGGATCGCGCCGACGGCCATTGGGCCGACGGTCTTCGCCACCGATTCAAACAGCACGTCGACGCTGGGCCGGTGGCCGCTTTCCAGCTCGTCATGGGTGAGCCGGGTCTTGAGCTGGCCCGATGAGCGCTCGACGCGCAGGTGATAATCGCCGCGCGCCACATAGGCGTGACCGACCAGCAGCGGCATGCGATCCTCTGCTTCCACCACCTTGAGCCCGCAGATTTCGTCGAGCCGCGCCGCGAACCGGCTGGTGAACCCCGCCGGCATATGCTGGGCGATGACGATGGGCGGACAGTCGACCGGCATATTGGCAAGCACCGCGCGGATCGCCTCGACGCCACCGGTCGAGGCCCCAATGGCGATGAGTGCACCGGCCGGCGCAGCGGCGGTTTTGACCGCGATCTTGGGCGCCTCGGCCCGGCCCGCCGAGCGGCCGCGTACGTCCGACTTGGCCGCAGCGCGGATCTTGTCGCGCAGGTTGGCGCCGAAGGCCTCGATGCCACCCTCGGCCTCCGCGCTCGGCTTGGCCACGAAATCCACCGCGCCCAGTTCCAGCGCCAGCAGCGTCTCGCTGGCGCCTCTCTTGGTCAGGGTCGATACCATCACCACCGGCGTCGGCCGCAGGCGCATCAGCTTTTCGAGGAATTGCAGCCCGTTCATGTTGGGCATTTCGATGTCGAGCGTCACGACATCGGGATTGAGCGTCTTGATCTTCTCGCGCGCGTCGATCGGGTCGACCGCCGTGCCCACCACCTCGATATCGGCATCGCGCGACAGCATGCGCGACAGCACTTCGCGGATCAGCGCCGAATCGTCGACGACCAGGACCTTGATGCTCATGCTGCTTCTCGTTTGCTTAGTTTCAATTTCGATTGGTAGATGGTCTTGCCGACGAGGCGGAATCCCTCGCCGCCCGCGCCCAGATTTTCCGAATGCCCGATATAGAGAAAGGCTTCCGGCGCAAGCAGTTTGCCCAACCGGCCAAACACTTCGCCCTGGGTCGCCTTGTCGAAATAGATCGCCACATTCCTGCAGAAGATGGCGTCGAATGGCCCCTTCATCGGCCAGTTCGGCCCGATCAGGTTGAGCGGCTTGAACGACACCAGTTCGCGCGCCGCTGCCGGAATGCGGATATGGCCATCGCCGGTCTTTTCGAACTGGCGGGCCCGCTCGGCGCTGAGCCCGTTGAGCTCGTTCTCCGGATAGATGCCGCGCGCCGCCTTGGCGATGACAGCGGTATCGATGTCGGTAGCGAGAATCTTGAAATCCCAGCGCTTGAGCTCGGGAAAGGCCGCCAGCAGGTCCATGCCGATCGTGTAGGGCTCCTGCCCGGTCGAGCAGCCGGCCGACCACAGGCGCAACCGTGCGCCGCGCGGCTTTTCGGCGATCAGCGCACCCACATAGGACCGCAGATGCTCGAAATGGTGATCTTCGCGATAAAACCGCGTGAGGTTGGTGGTGAGCGCATTGACGAAGTCCTGCCCGTCCTGGGCCGAACCGCCACGCTCCAGATAGTCGACATAGGCATCAAAGCCCGGCAGGCCCAGCGCCCGCACGATCTTGCTCAGCCGCGAGATGACCAGCGTTCGTTTAGCATCGCTCAACGAGATACCGGCGACCTGATAGACCCGGTTCTTGATCCGCGAAAACTCACGGTCGCTGAGGGAGATTTCTCCCTGTTCCATGCGGCTTACCCCAATTGCCAACCGGTTCGCAGGCCCGGCTTCAAGCGCGCGCCCGCCGCGCCGGAGGGACCGAACTGGTCTCCTCTGCCTCGCCGAACGACGCCATCCGCCCGGTGAGGCGCTTCAGCGCCACGCCACCTTCGTCCAGTGTCGCCGCGACCATATCGGTTTCATTGCTTAGATTGCGTAAATGCAGCTCGAGCCCGGCGATCATTTTCTGCAGCGCCTGCGCCTCGTTCACGCCGGTCTCGGATTGCGCCCTGCCGCGCTTGACCACGCCCCTGATATCGCGGGCCGACCGGTTGGTCAGTTGCGCCAGCTGGCGCACCTCGTCGGCCACCACGGCAAAGCCCGCTCCCTTCTCGCCGGCCCTGGCCGCCTCCACCGCCGCATTGAGCGCCAGCAGGTTGGTGCGGAAGGACACGTCCTCGATGGCCTGCACCATCTTGTCGATTTCCTGGGTCATCTGGTCCATCTCGCCCACCACGGCATGGGTGCGTCGCACCCCCAGTTCCGCCTGGCTCACCAGTTCCTGCGCCTCGCGGCCGATAGCCAGTGCCTGGCGCAGCCGCCCGCCACCCTCGGTCAACGCCTTGCCAGTCGCCCCTGCATCGTCGCGGCCAGCCGCGGCCAGCGTGCCATAATGGGCCGCCTTTCGCTCGAAGCCATCGAGCAGGCGCCCCACTGCTGCCAGCCGCTCCTCGAGCCCCATCCGGGCGTCGCGTTCCTCGGCAAGCTGCTCGATCATGGCCGCGATGAAATCATGCAACCGCATCGCCAACGCGCCCAGCGGACCATCGAGCGCGTCCGGCATTTCCCCGCCACCGGCGGCGAGGCCTTCGAGTTGCCGCAACCCGATATCGAGCGCGCCCAGCCCGGAATTGAGCGCTGCGAGGGCGGGATGGGCCGCGGCGGCCTTGGCCTCGAACCGGAAACCGGTCTGCCCGCCTGCCAGGGCGCCGGCAAAGGCGTCCAGATCATCGTCTTCGATATAACTGCCGGCCGGCACCAGTTCGAGCAGATAGCGTCCGGCGGCAATATTGCGGCGCCGGACCGTGAACCGGCCATTGCCCAGCATGACCATGGTTTCCTCGGGCGCTCCACCACCGGCGGCGAGGTAACCGGCTCCGAACAGCAGGTCCAGCGTTGCCCCTTCGATCTTGCCCTTGACCAGTGCCGCGGCGCCAAGGCTGGCGGCCAGGATCAGGCCATTATCGTCCACCACCACGGCAGGCTGGTGCATCGCGGCGATGGCACTCTTGAAATGGTGAGCCTTTTCAAGGCGCTTGCCCAAGCGGGCCACGATGCCCTCGATGGTGAGCGTCTCGCCGGCCCTGTCACTGAGCCCGGCGGCCAGGGCTACCGATGTGAGCATGACGCTGTCCTGCCGGTCACGCTGCGTCGCCACGAACAGCGTCGCGGCAAGAACCACCAGGATCAGGCCCGCGATGGTCCCCTGGCCGGCTGCACCACCGCCCAAAAAAGTCAGAGCCACGCCAGTCAGCGCCATGGCGCCGAGCCACAATGCGGTGATGATCAGCGCTAGCCGCAGATTAGGCATGGTGCGCCCGATCCACAAATCAGTAGATGCAATTCCGACATGGCCGGACTTTACGCCGACAATGGTTAATCAAGTCTATAAAGCCTTGGGGGCGCGTAAGACTTCGGTAAGCCTGATTGTCACAGTCTGAACGGACGTCTCGATTTGAAACACACCAGTTTTGCGAACAGACTTGCGTCGGGCCAAGCCGAAAGTCGCGGCTGACGAGCACCAAAGCGGAGCGCACTCAGGTGCGTGAGCATCGGAGCGCAGGCAGACGCCGGCTTGCAGGCCGGCATCACGCAAGTCTCGACGTCAAAACAGTTCGATATCGTCCACCGGTGCTGGCACCACGATACGGCGCTTGGCGATCGCGGCTTCTTCGCGCGCCACATTGTCGCCGGCGTCGCTGTCGAGGCGCTTGACGAAGGCGCGGCCGGAATGCGGCTTGAACAGCACGCGGCGGGCATAGTTGCCACCCAGGTCCTCGCTCATGGCGACATAGCCTTCATCCGCCAGGAACTGGCGAATGAAATCGATATTCTTGCGGCCGACATCATCGAGCGCTGAATTGATCTTGCCGCCGCCGAACACCTTGATTTCAAGGTTGGATTTCTTCCCGGTTCCCTTGGTCAGCACCTTGTTGATGAGCTGTTCCATGGCAAAGGCGCCGTAGCGGGCCGAGGCGCCATAGCGATCCTTGGCCGAGCCCGATTGCTCCGCCAGCAGGAAGTGGTTCATGCCCCCCACATTGGCCACCCGGTCGCGGACGCAGGCCGAGATGCACGAGCCCAGCACGGTGGAATACGTGAGGTCCGCGGCGTCGGACACATGGCAATCGCCCTGGTGGACGGTGGTCACCACCCCACGGTCAAACTCGGGTGGTAGGGAATTCGGCAGTGCCATTGTCGTCTTGCTACTCTAACGCGCCACGGTCTGATCCTAGCGGGGAACTCGTTAGCCAATCGCTAACCACGCCGACACAGTGATGTAGCCACCCCGATATCGGCAAGAAGAGCTTTAGAAATACTGGGATACGGTGGTCTGAACGGGGCTAGGATCTATCTTTATGTCACTGCAGAAACTCGCGAGAGAACTCGATGAGACAGCGCGCCAGACCGCGTCGATGCTAGAAGGCATCACGGAAGCGCTTGAACTGCTCGCCGACAAGAACCTCACCAAGGACGCTTCCATCCGCGAAGCCGTGCAGATGATCGTCACGGCCCTCCAGGGTCAGGACCGCATCGAGCAGCGTTGCCACAACATGGCGCTGGCCGTCCGGCAGTTCGCTTTGCTGCCTTCCAATGCCCCCGACAGCGTCTATGACGAGATCTGGTCCAGCCTGACGCTCGACGAATTGCGCGTCCCCGCGCTGTCTGGCATCGCCGCCCACCAGAGCCATGGCGACGCCGAACTGTTCTAGATATCGCACTGCCGATCGGGTCGAGGGCGCCGCGAGGCGCCTGTTTCCTTTTTCGAACGCGTGGGGTCATTCTCCAGTGAAGCCGTGGAACGTGGGCGCCACAGTGGCGTTCCGTAGCGCCAAGGAGAAGCCATGCTCAATCGCCTGACCCGGTCCCTGCACCCCCGCAAAGTCGCCTCCTTTGTCGTGACGGAGGCTCCCCTGCTGATGGTGATGGCCGTCGTCAGCGGGCTGGTTCTCGCCTTCCTGCAGATCGCCGATGAGATGATCGAGGGCGAGATGGAAGCTTTCGATCGCTCCATCCTGTTGCTGTTCCGCGATCCGGCCAATCCCGATGTGGTGATCGGCCCTCCCTGGATGCACGAAATGGTGCGCGACATCACCGCGCTGGGCAGCTTCTCCCTCCTTGGCCTGATCGTGCTGGGCGTCTGCGCCTATCTCTACCTGGCCCGGATGCGGTCCGCCGCATTGTTCGTGCTGGTATCGGTGCTGGGTGGAACCCTGCTCAGCACGGTCCTCAAGATGGGATATAATCGCCCGCGACCCGACCTCACCACCATGTCCGAGCAGTTCACCGCCAGCTTTCCCAGCGGCCACGCCATGCTGTCCGCCGTCACCTTCCTGACGCTTGGCGCACTGCTGGCCCGCTTTGCGCCGACCCGGCGCCTGCAGGTCCTCAGCCTTGGCGGCGCCCTGTTGCTCACTTTGCTGGTCGGATTGAGTCGTCTCTATATGGGGGTTCACTATCCCAGCGATATCCTGGCCGGGTGGAGTCTCGGCTCGGCCTGGGCCTTGTTGTGCAGCAGCGTCGCCATCGTGTTGCAGCGCCGCGGTTCAGTGGATCGTCCCGCGGGGCAGGACGGCGCGGGCACCAGTCCCGCAAACTAGGACGGCGGGGAACGTACGACGTTTCCCGGCGTTGCCCGTGCCTCTCCTGGAGGCCATATTTATGCAGCATAATCGATTGGAAACCTTGGCCCGCGCCGGCTACACGGCGCGCGGTGTTGTCTACCTTCTGCTGGGGGCGCTGGCCCTGACCTCGGCCCTTTGGGGCGGCGGTTCGGAGGACACGTCGGGCGCGCTGTCGGGCCTGCTCGGCTTGCCATTCGGGCGGGTGCTGGTCGGCCTCATCGCCTTTGGCCTCCTGGGCTATGTCTTGTGGAAGCTGGCCCAGGGTCTGCTCGACGCCGATGGCGCGGGGGACGATGCCAAGGGCGTGTTGGCCCGCGCCGGCCAGCTGGTCAGTGCCGGCGTCAACCTTTTCCTGATGCTAACCGCCGCCCGCCTGGCCATCAACGGCGGCGGCGCGGGGAGTGGCAATGGGGAGGAGAAGGCCTCCGCATGGCTGATCCAGCAACCCTTCGGCCCGTTTCTCCTCGGACTTGTGGCCTGCGGCGTACTCGCCGCAGGTGCGGTACAGATCTGGTACGGCGCCTCGGATGGCTACCGCAAGCGGCTGTCGCTGCCGCATGCGCACCGGTCCTGGATGGAAAAGGTGTGCAAGTTCGGCCTCATCGCCCGCGGGGTGGTCCTGCTGATCATCGGCGGCTTCCTGTTCTACGCCGCCTGGACGGTCTCGCCCGAGCATGCCGGCGGCACCGCCGAAGCGCTGGACTACGTCCACAGCCTGCCATTCGGCCGCTGGCTCTATGGGCTCATCGCCCTCGGCCTTGTCGCCTTTGGCGCCTATGGCCTGATCGAAGCGCGCTACCGCTCCATCAACGCACCGTCGCTGGCCAGGATGAAGCCGGCATGATGAGCCAACTCAATGGCATCCCTTCGCCTGAAACGAAAAGGCGCCCGAGGGCGCCCGTTGCAGATATCGCAGTCATCAGGACCGTCCGAGCTTCAACTCAGGCTGAGACGAAAATGCCCGGCCTCGAGAACCGGAGCGCAGCGTACGTTTGGTACGTGAGATCAGGAAACGCGGAAGACGGGCATTTGCAGTCCAGCATCAGTTGAAGATCGGCTGGTCCACCTAGGCGTCCATCTTGGCGCCGCTGACCACGGCATGCAGGTCGATCAGCCCGACCATGCGGCTCTCATGGGTCACGATGCCGTTGAGCAGCTCGGTGTCGATCGAATTGCCTTCCGGCACATTGTGGATGTCATCGCGCGATACGGTCAAAATGTCCGACACGGCGTCGACCAGGATGCCGACCCACTTGTCGCCGACGCTCATCACCACCACGACGTGGTTCTTGGTGGGCGAGGTCTGGCCGTCGCCGAACCGGGCACGCAGGTCGAAGATCGGCACGATCGTGCCGCGCAGGTTGATCACTCCACGCACGAATTCGCGCGTATTGGGCAGCGGCGTCGCGCCGTTCCAGGCGCGGATTTCGCGCACCGTGGTGATTTCCACGCCATAGGTCTGCTCGCCGATCGAAAAAGCGATCAACTGCAGGGAGTTCTGGGCGGCGATGGCCGATTTGTCGCCCATGTCATCGCGCAAACCGAGCGCTTCCATTTCGAGTGCCTTTCTGCCGACCTTCTGGCCGGCTACGCAAAACTAGGCCGCTAGGCGGCGTTCTTGTGAACAATGGTGGTCTTGAGGCCCTGCACGTCCACGATCAGCGCGACATTGCCGTCGCCCAGGATCGTGCCGCCGGCAATGCCTTCGACGCGTTCGAAATTCTCTTCCAGCGATTTGATCACCACCTGCTGCTGGCCGATGATGTCGTCGACGATGAGCGCCACCTTGGCCGAGCCTTCGGCCTCGCACAGCACCACGAACCGGTTTTCCGGATCCGTCTCGGTGACCATCTCGAAGCGCTGTGCCAGGTCGATGACCTGCACATACTCGCCACGCACCTGCAGCACCTGGCCACCGCTCGGTACCCGCTCGAAGCTGGCCCGCGAACACTGGATGGTTTCAACGATCGAACTGAGCGGCACCACATAGGGGCTGTCGCCGACCTTCACCAGCATGACGTCGAGCACCGCCAGTGTCAGCGGCAGGCGCAGCGTCATGCGCGTGCCCTTGCCGGTCCACGAGCGGACATGCACGGAGCCGCCGATCTTCTTGATATTGCTCAGCACCACGTCCATGCCGACGCCGCGGCCGGAAATGTCGCTCAGCGCCTCCGCCGTCGAGAAGCCGGGGGCGAAGATCAACTGGTCGATCTGCTCCTCGGTCGGGTTGACGTCCGGCGCCACCACGCCCTTGTCGCGGGCCACCTGCAATACGCGCTCGCGATTGATGCCGGCGCCATCGTCCTCGACGATGATAAGGATATTGCCGCCCGCCTGTTCAGCCGAAAGCCGGATCGTGCCGGTCTCGCTCTTGCCGCGCGCCAGGCGCTTGTCCGGCGTCTCGATACCGTGGTCGGCCGAATTGCGGATCATGTGGGTCAGCGGGTCGGACAGTTGCTCGATCACCGTCTTGTCGATTTCGGTGTTCTCGCCAATGGTCTCGAGCTTGATCTTCTTGCCCGTCTTGGTCGCCAGCTCGCGCACCAGGCGCGGCATTCGGGAGAAGACCGATTTCACCGGCTGGGCGCGGATCGCCATCACCGAGTCCTGCAGCCCGCGCGTCGTCTGCGCCAGCACTTCGAGGCCACGCACCAGTTCGGTATAGCGCGCCCGCAGCGTCTCATCCATCTGCTGGGTGAGCATGGACTGGGTAATGACCAGTTCGCCCACCATGTTGACCACGCGATCGACCTTGTCGAGATCGACGCGGATCGACTGCACGCCATTGCTGCGATTGCCGCCGCCTTCTTCGCCATCGCTGGCGGGTGGAGGGGTCGCGGCCCGCAACGGCGTGGGGGCCGCTGCGGCCGGTCGGGCGATCGGGCTCGGCTGGATGGTCTCGGCCAGCTCGGCAAAGCTCAGGCCCGGCGCTTCCTCGAAGCTGTCCTGCGCACTGACCGGCGCCGGCTCAGGCTCGGGTGCGAAAGCCGGCTCCGGCACCGCCGGCGCGGCGGGTGCGGCCACGTCGAAATCAAGCAGGCTTGCCACTTCGTCATCGGCCAGCGCCAGGAGGTCCGCCGGATCGGGTTCCTGGTCTGCAGCGAGCATCGCTTTGGCGGCAGGCTTGGCCTCGACCGGCTTGGCCGCCGGTGGCGGAATGTCGAACCCGACCTCTCCACCCAGCTGCGCCACCGTAATGTCGCAGTCGCCCTCGACGAATTCAAAGACCTCGCGGATCATCGCCTCGGTCAGATCAGGGGAGATCATGGTGATCTCCCACGAGCAGTAGACCGCGAAGGGCTCGAAATCGGCCAGCGGCGGGATTTCTTCCAGCACCGCGCGAACCTGCATCTCGCCCAGGGCGGCCAGTTCGCGGAACAGCAGCAGCGGATCGTTGGCGCGGGCGTAAAGCGCCCGGTGCGGCGTGAAGCGCACTTCCCAATGGCCCGGCTCGACCTGCATGGGCGACGCCTCGAACGCATCGTCCATGGCGGCCTCGCCGTCATAGGCAGCAGTAGCCTCGGGCCCGTCCAGGTTGACCATGACAGGGGTAAATTCGATGTCGAACTCGTCGAGCGGATCGCCGCCTTCATCGTCCGAAGCCGCATCGCCGCGCGCCAGCGCATCGAAGCGGTCCTTTTCGTCGATGCCGTAATCGGCCGGCAGGGCCACGCCGGTCTGGGCGGCCTTGACGTGATCGGCCACGATATCGTTGGCGCGGATGCACAGGGCCACCACGTCGTCGCTCATCTCGATGCGACCATCGCGCACATAGTCGAGCAGCGTTTCATAGGCGTGCGCAAATCCGACCAGCGCCGAGAACCCGAAAGCGCCGGCGCCGCCCTTGATCGAGTGAATGGCGCGGAATACCGCATTGAGACGGTCCGCGTCCCGCTCACCGGCTTCGATTGCCGCGAACTGCTCCTCGAGCTCGGTCAGCAGCTCCGAACACTCGTCGAAATATGTGGCTTTGAAGTCGTCGAGATCGCTCATGCGGACACGTCCAACCCTTCTGGGCTACTGGGGCTAATGAACGACCCGGTGGATGACCGAGATCAGTTTCTCGGGGTCGAAGGGCTTGACGATCCAGCCGGTACCGCCGGCGGCCTTGCCCTGGTCGCGCTTGTCCTGGCTGGTTTCGGTGGTGAGGATCAGGATCGGCAGGCTCTGGTGATTACCGGTCGCCCGCACATTCTTGATGAATTCGATGCCGTCCATGACAGGCATGTTGATGTCGGTGATGACCACGTCGACCGTTTCGGTCCGGAGCACATCGAGCCCCTGCTTGCCGTCTTCGGCCTGCAGCACCTCGAACCCGGCATTGGAGAGGGTATGGTGCAGCATGGCGAGGATCGTCCTCGAATCGTCCACCGTCAGAACCCGCAAAGTCGTCATCCTCTCATCATCCCTGAAAACTGGGCGCTGAGACCCAGGCGCTCAATCGCGGTCACGAGGGCCGCGCTTGGCTGCTCAATAGCGAAGTCATAATGGTTTCTGCGCGCGGCTTCCGCCGCGCTGATGAGCATGAACAGCGCATTGGTCGATACGCGCTCGACTGCGGCGGCCGTGACCGTGACCGGTCCCTCCTCGATCGCGTCGATCAGGCCGTCACGAATATCGTCCAGCGAGTCAAGGTCGATGACCGCTGGCAAAGCGACGGATTTCTTGGCCTGGCTGACCATTGCGAATGCATGCCCCCGGAGTTCTCTCCAGCCCCCACTTTCCATGGGAACGGTTTAAGAAGCCTAAACACTGGCTCTCTTCGGCGGGCGAAATCACACCAGTGGAGCGATTCACCCGCCAGGGACATCAGGGCGGGGCCCGCCGACCCCCAGCCGCACTTTCTCTTGCTTGCCAATAAGCAGGGGGGTAACCCACATACGCCTATTCGCGTTGGACCTGCCATGACCACCAAGATTGCCCTGACCGGCCTCGCCCGCGACCTTGCCGCCCGCGCCGCATCAGGCAAACCCATCCGCGTCGGCGTCATCGGTTCGGGGGAAATGGGGACCGATCTGGTGACCCAGATGTCGCTGATGTCAGGCATCGAGCTATCGGCCATCGCCACGCGCCGGCCCCATACCGCGCTGGCGGCCATGACCATTGCCTATGGCGAGGACAGCAAGGGCAAGGTCGCCGACAGCCCGGCCCAGGCCACAGCAGCCATCGAAGCCGGCAAGATCGCCATCACCTCGGCCGAAACCCTGGTCACCACCCCAAATATCGATGTCGTCATCGACGCCACCGGCAAGCCGGGTGTCGCCGCCGATTACGACCTCATGGCCATGGAGCATGGCAAGCACCTGGTGATGATGAATGTCGAGGCCGACGTCACCATCGGGCCCTATCTCAAGGCCCAGGCGGACCGCCTCGGCGTCGTCTATTCGGTCGGCGCCGGTGACGAGCCCAGCTCCTGCATGGAGCTCATCGAATTCGTCTCGGCCCTCGGCCTGCCCATCGTCGCCGCCGGCAAGGGCAAGAACAATCCGCTGCGCCACGACGCCATACCCGACGACTATCGCGAGGAAGCCACCCGCCGGAACATGAACCCGCGCATGCTGGTCGAATTCGTCGACGGCAGTAAGACCATGGTCGAAATGTGCGCCATCGCCAACGCCACCGGCCTGGTCCCCGACGTGCCCGGCATGCATGGCCCCAAGGCCGACCGCGACGATATGGCCAAGGTGCTGATCCCCAAGGCTGATGGCGGCATCCTCAACCGCTCAGGCGTCGTCGATTTCACCATCGGCAAGGGCGTCGCGCCCGGCGTCTTCGTCATCGTCAAGGCCGAGCATCCGCGCATCATCGAACGCATGGACGATCTTCATATCGGCCACGGCCCCTATTACAGCTTCTTCCGGCCTTATCACCTGACCAGCCTCGAAGTGCCGCTGACCTGCGCCCGCATCATGCTCCACGGCAAGCCCGACATGGTGCCACTGCCCAACCCCGTCGCCGAGGTCTGCGCCGTCGCCAAGCGCGACCTCAAGCCCGGCGAAACCTTCGATGCCATCGGCGAAACCTGCTACCGCAGCTACACCATGACCATTGCAGACAGCCGCGCCGCCGGAGCCGTTCCGGTCGGCCTGCTCGAAGGCGGCAAGGTCACATCAGCGGTCAGGAAGGGTGATCTCCTCACCTCGGCCAATAGCCAGCCCGACACCTCCACCCGCCTCTGGGCCCTGCGGCAACTACAGGAAAAGATGCTGGGCTGGATTTGACGCCTGTCACCGCTGTCTAGCGGCTTGGCATTCCCCGGATCGCCACCTTGCCCTTGCGGCCGGGCTCGCCGCTGGCGGCAACCGCCTTGGCGACGTCTGCAATGGAGAACTCCGCCTCGATGGGCAGCACCAGCTCGCCCTTGGCGGCGCTGACCACCAGCTCCCCGAGCAACCGGCCGATCACCTCGCCGGCAAGCCTGGGCTTGGCGCCCCAGAAACCGCGTACGGTCAGCCCCTTGAACAGCAATTGCGCCGGCGTCAGGGTGATCGGCGCGCCGGTCATCGCGCCAAAGCTCACCAGTTCGGCGCCCTGCGCCGCCACCTCGGTCACCTGGTCGGCGCCCGCGCCACCAAGCGAATCCACGGCCCGTATGATCGGCGCGCCGCCGGTAATCGTCCGCACCCGCTCCTGCCAGCCCGCACTTTCGGTGGAGACGACATTGCCGATGCCAAGCGCCGCCAGTTCCGCCACCGCAGCGTCGCGCCGCACCAGGCTCACCACATTGATGCCCTGCTGCGCGCCGAACTGCGCCACCAGCTTGCCCACCGCGCCATTGCCGGCATTCTGCACGATCCAGTCGCCCGGCTGGATTTGCAGGTCGACCAGCAGCATCTTGGCGCTGAGCGGCATCGACACCAGCTGGCAAGCCGTCTCGTCGCTGACGCTATCAGGCACCGGCACCAGCCGTTGCGCATCGGCGAGGTAGTACTCGGCCCAGGTCTCGGCAGCGCCGCCCGCCACGCGCTGGCCCACCGAAAGATGGGTGACACCGGCGCCCAGCGCCTCGACCACCCCGACGGCCTCGGTCCCCGGCACCGCCGGCAGGAATGGCTTGAAGCCATAATTGCCGGCAATGGTCGCCAGATCGTGGTTGTGGATCGGCGACAGCACCATGCGCACCAGCGCCTGGCCTGGTCCGGCAACCGGCTGCTCGCGCTCGGCACTGCGAAGCACCTGCTGCGGCAGGCCAAAAGTCTCGTAGATTGCACTGCGCATCGCGGGCTCCTTCATCAAGTCTGAGTGCCTCTAGATAGGCCGTCGCCACGCCCAGTCAACGCATCACACTCCCGAGATCGAAGCTTGCGGGTCATTCTGGCGCAGGCAGGAATCCATGCCCGTGGCGCGCCCCGTCATCAAGATCTTGGATTGCCCACCGCCTGGATCGCAGGCTGCGTCGGGCTGGCATTGCGGGGCACTGCGCTGGCTTGAGAACTTATCCCCCTTCCCAAATCCTCCCGCATACTCCCTTCATCACCCCACGCGGCGGCCTGCAGGCGAACAGTGGTGGGGTGAGCCGGGTGGGGGTTTTGCCTCTCCCACAGGTTCGCGTTTCGGCCGCAATAGGGCGAGCGTCCCCGGGGCCGCCGGAACGGTTCCAAAAACCG
>JAKFDU010000209.1:0-21133 GCA_036675975.1 Devosia sp.
CGACTCCGTCGCCGTTCTGGTCCTGGAAGGAGCGCGGATAGATCTGGTAGATCACCGCCCCGCGCCACCAGTCCCTGTCCACCGTCGGCTCTTCGATCATTTTCGGCTCAGTCATCAGGGTGGAAGCGGTCATAGGGAGCTCCGAGAAACAGGCGTGTCAGGCAGCGCCGTGGCAGCGCTTGTATTTGAGACCAGAGCCGCAGGGGCACGGGTCGTTGCGTCCCACCGAAGCAACACGCAGTGGCGCTTGTGGGGCGGTCAGACGGTGGGCACGATAGAGTTCACCGGCCAGCCTGGGGATCAGCGTCGGCGCTTCCTTCTGCAATGCGATCAGTGCCGGATCGGCCAGTTCGGCTTCGCTCAGCCCGGGGTCGCTGGCGGCCAGCAGGTCGGTGATGCCGAAAGCGGCCTCCTGGGCACGAGACTCCTTGTGGCTGCACAGCAGCTTGTCCCAGGCGTCGAGCCGCAATGCCATGGCGGTCTCGAAGCCATCCATCCAGATTTCCCAGAGGATGTCTTCGCCATCGATGTCGTAGAGCGGCTGGTAGCAGTCTTCGGCCAGTTCCGCCTGGATCGCCGCATGGCGCGACAGCACAAGGCCGGTGAGTTCAGCCATGTCGACGCCAAGCACGGCCGCATCGCCGATACTGGCCCCGTCGCGGCCGAACACATCAGGCAGCCAGTCAGCCTCGTCGACGACCCCGGGCGATACGGCAATGCCGCAGAGATAGCCATCGAGTTGACCCAGCACCATGGCGTCGTCGCCAAGCGCCCCCAGCATGGTCTCAAGGCGCGTCAGATCGGGGTTGAGTTCTTCGAAACTATCCACGGCATGTTTCCGGTCGGGCTAGCCACATGCCTGCCCAACCGGAGGCGCAAAAGCAAGCCGTTCAGCGCGTATTGTGCAGCATGCCCTGGAAAGCGCGGTAGCTGGATTTGGGCGTACGTGCCTGGGTCTCGTAATCGACATGCACGATGCCGAAGCGCTTGTTGTAGCCTTCGGCCCATTCGTAATTATCGAGCAGCGACCAGGCAAAGTAGCCCCGCACATCGGCACCGCGCTCGCGCGCTGCCAATACCGCCTTGAGGTGATCGTCGTAATATTTGACGCGACGTGGATCATCGTCGCCCTCGACCTCGGCCATCCCGTTCTCGGTGACGTAAAGCGGAATCTTGGTGTAGTCGTTCGACACGCGGACCAGCAGGTCGCTCAGGCCCTTGGGGTAGATCTCCCAGCCGATATCGGTCTTTTCGAGCGGTCCCTTGACCTGTTCGGCAGGCATCCCCGGCGTGTTGGACGCCTGGTAGATGCCGCGGGTGTAGTAGTTGATGCCGAGCCAGTCGAGGGGCCGCGACACGACGTCCATATCCTTCTCATAGTCCTTGGGCAGATGGTCGCCGAGCCAGTTGGTGACAACTTCCGGATACTTGCCCTTGAGCACGCCGCCCAGATACCACCGGTTGAACACCCCGTCGGCCATGTCCAGTGCCGCCAGGTCCTCCGGCTTGTCGCTGGCCGCCTCGGACATTTCCAAATTGAGCACGATGCCCAGATTCCTGGCACCATTGGCGCGCAGTGCGTCGATGGCGGTGCCATGGGCGAACAGCACGTGGTGCATGGCACGCGCTGCGGCGCGGATGTCGCGATAGCCAGGGGCATGGATGCCCAGGAAGTGGCTGAGGAAGGCGACGCACCAGGGCTCGTTGATGGTGGCGGTGGCTTCGAGGCGGTCACCGAACTTCTGCGCGACCAAAGCGGCGTAGTCGGCAAACCAGGAGGCGATGTCGCGGTTCATCCAGCCGCCCTTGTCCTGCAGCGGCGAGGGCAGGTCCCAGTGGTAGAGCGTGGCATAGGGCTTGATGCCGCGCTCGAGCATGCCATCGAGCAGGCGATCGTAGAAGTCGACGCCCGCCTGGTTGACCGCTCCGGTACCCTCGGGGATCAGGCGCGGCCAGGCGAAGGAAAAGCGATAGGCGTCAAAGCCGCCGTCGCGGATGAGATCGAGATCTTGCGGCCACAACTCGTAGTGATTGCAGGCGTCGCGGCCGGTATCGCCGTTGTGGACATTGCCTGGTGTGGACGAGAAGCTGTCCCAGATCGAGGGGCCGCGGCCGTCACGCTGACCGCCTTCGATCTGATAGGCGGCGGTAGCAACGCCGAAGGTGAAATCCGGACCGAAGTCCTTGCGGTCGATCGAGAACATGAACGCTCCTCTGGCCGGCATTTAGCCGTGATTGGGCTAGCCAGATAGCGCAGGCTGGAATGTTATGCAATCGATTGCGGAACGGAACGCCTGGTGGCCTAGACGTACCACTTTGAAGGCTGGGCCTTCTCTTTGGCCTCGGCGGCCATGCGGCTGCGAATGATCATGGACGTCAACTGGCTGGTGCCCAAATTGGCATTGGCGGTGGCGTTCGCCATGCCGCTGAGCATGTAGTCGCCATGCGATAGAGTACGCTGGGCGGCCTCCTGCCGGGCGGCAGACCGTTGCTCGTTCAGTTGCGCAAAGTCACGCAGCCGGGCCCGATGGGCCTGGATCCTGTCATAGCTGCTGATTTCGCCAATCACTGCCATGGCGTGAGCATGGGTCCATCATCCTAACAAATCCTTACCGGGACGCTGCAGACAGGCCCGACAAGATATGCCTGGCGATGCCGCGATAGGCCTCGGCCTCCGCTCCTGCCGGTTCGATGGCCACTGGCGGGCGGCCGGCGTCGGAGCCCTCGCGGATCGACATGACCAACGGAATGGCGCCGAGGAAGGGAATGCCAAGCTCTGCCGCTGCCCGCTCGGCGCCGCCGGAGCCGAAGATATCGTAGCGGGTGCCGGTGTCGGGAGCGATGAAGTAGCTCATGTTTTCGACGAGACCGAGGATCGGCACACCGAAACGAGGCAGCATGTCGATGGCCTTCTTGGCATCGATCAGCGCCAGGTCCTGCGGGGTAGACACAATGACGACGCCAGCGACTTCGGTCTGCTGGAACAGCGAAATGTGGATGTCGCCCGTGCCTGGCGGCAGGTCGATGACCAGGACGTCGAGGGCGCCCCAGTCGGTCTCGCGCAGCAGCTGACGCAGGGCCGAGGTGGCCATGGGCCCGCGCCAGACCACGGCCTGGTCCTTGGTCAACATGGAGCCAATGGACATGACCTTGAGGCCAAACGCCAGGTGCGGGGAAAAAATGCCGTCGTCACGCACCGCCGGCTGGCCCTCGATGCCCAACAGCTTGGGGATGGAGGGGCCGTAAAGATCTGCGTCGAGAATACCGGTGCGCAATCCCTCGGCTTGCAGCGCCAGCGCGATATTGACCGCAGTGGTGGACTTGCCGACGCCACCCTTGCCCGAGCCGACGGCGATTATGTGCTTGATGCCGGGCACCGCCGTCTTGCCGGCAGCAACGGGCTTGCCATGCGAGAAGGTGGGACCGGCCTTTGGCGGCGGCTTGCCCCCAGTCAGCGAAACCATGACCTTGCGAGTGCCAGCAAGCCTTTGGGCCACAGCCGCGGCCTGTTCGCGGGCGGGGCCGAAGGCCGTTTCCATGCCGGGGGCCACGGCAATGGCGAAAGCTACGGCACCCGTGGTGACGATGATGTCGGAGAGCCCGGCATAGCCGGCGAGATCACCGCCGCCAGGAATTTCCACGGCAGCGAGGGCGGATTTGATGGCGGCGGAGAGTTCGGTATCGGCCATGCGAGCCCCACAAATGCAGAAGACCTCACCCTAGGGAGAGGTCTTCCTGGTAATCGTTGCTCCAGCGCAAATCCTACAGGATTGACTGACCCGTGGCCTTCCAGTCCTTGAGGAAGCCCTCGATGCCCGAATTGGTCAGCGGGTGGTTGGCCAGCTTGCGGATCACGTCGGGCGGGATGGTGGCGACATCGGCGCCGGCCAGCGCAACCTGGGTCACGTGATTGGGCGAACGGATCGAGGCCGCCAGGATTTCGGTTTCGAAGGCGTAGTTGTCATAGATCTGGCGGATGTTCTCGATCAGCTCGACGCCGTCGAGATTGATGTCATCGAGGCGCCCGAGGAAGGGCGAGATGTAGGTCGCGCCGCACTTGGCTGCGAGCAGCGCCTGGTTGGCCGAGAAGCAGAGCGTGACGTTGGTTTTGACGCCGCGCTCCTTGAACGTTTTGGTCGCCTTGAGCCCGGCCAGGGTCAGCGGCAGCTTGACCACGACATTCTCGGCCAGCGCCGCCAGAACGGTGCCCTCGGCAATCATGCCGTCATACTCGAGCGACGCGACTTCGGCGGAAACCGGGCCGGGCACGATCGAGCAGATTTCCTTGACGACTTCCTTGAAGTCGCGGCCTGACTTGGCGATCAGCGACGGATTGGTGGTCACGCCATCAAGAAGGCCCGTGTCGTAAAGTTCCTTGATGTCCTTGATTTCCGCAGTATCGACGAAGAACTTCATGGTTCCCTCCTGAATTCGTGTTTTGGTATGGCCGGTTAGCCAAGGTGTAGCACGGCAAGGCCGCGCCGCAAGGTCATTCGGCAACCACTATTTGATGGCCGCAAGCAGGGCGTCCGCCAGCTCGCCTACGCGATCTTCCGGGATGCCGGCGACATTGATGCGACTATCACCAATCATATAGATGCCATTGGCGGCTTTTAAATGTTCGACGACTGAATTTTCGAGGCCCAGCAGCGAAAACATGCCGCGATGGGCGGCGATGAAGTCGAAATCCTTGGAGTTGGAACGCTGGCGGATGGCCTCGCTCAGCTTCTCGCGCAGGCGGATCATGCGACCGCGCATGGCGTTGAGCTCGGCCTCCCATTCGGCGCGCAGTTCGGCGTCCTCGAGGATGGTGCGAATGATTTCGGCGCCATGGTCGGGGGGCTGGCTATAGGCGCCGCGGATGATGTTGAGCAGCTGCGAATAGGCGATATCGGCCTCTGCGGCGTCGCGGCCGATGAGGATCGCGGCGCCGACACGCTCGCGGTAGAGGCCGAAATTCTTCGAGCCCGAAAACGCCACGAGAGCTTCGGGAACCGAGGCAATGACCTTGCGCGTGCCATAGGCATCGGCTTCGAGGCCGTCGCCAAAGCCGAGATAGGCCAGGTCGATGAAGGGCAGCGCGCCTGATCGAGCCAGGCTCGCGGCGACCTTGTCCCATTGCTCGGGCGTGAGGTTTGCGCCCGTGGGATTGTGGCAGCAGCCGTGCAGCAGGACGACGTCATCCTTGCCCAGCTTATCGAGCGCGGCCAGCATTTCGGCGAACTTCACGCCGCGGGTCTCGGTGTCGAAATAGGGATAGGTCTTGACCGCGAGGCCGGAATTTTCGGCAATCGGATTGTGGTTGGGCCAGGTCGGATCGGAGACCCAGACGGTGGCGCCTGGCCTGGCGCGGTTGACCAGTTGCATGAGCACCCAAAGCGAGCCGGTGCCGCCAGGGGCCTGGGCGATGCGGACCCGTGAGCGGTCGACGCTATCGGCCAGCGCCAGGTCGAGCACGGCTGCGCCGTAGCCCTTGTTGCCGGCTATGCCCAGGTAAGTCTTTGTCTTGCCGGCCGAAAGGATCTTCTGCTCGGCCTTTTTCACCGAGGTCATGATCGGAGTGGTGCCCTGCTCGTCCTTATAGACGCCGACGCCGAGGTCGATCTTGGTTGGACGCGGATCGGCAGCGTATTCGCCCATAAGCGCCAGGATCTTGTCGCCGGGGGCCTTGGTCAGGGTCTCGAACATGAGTGGAGCAGTTCCGGTGGGAGGCGGGGTTGTTATAGGCGGCGGCGGGATTTTTGCAATCAGATCAGCGCTTGAGGCCGGCTTTGTCTAGCTCGGCGATCAATTGTGGAACGATCTCAAAGAGATCGCCAATCAGCGCCACGTCGGCCAGCTTGACCAGCGGGGCCTCGGGGTCGCTATTGATGGCGACGATCTTCTTGGCGCCCTGGATGCCGGCCAGGTGTTGCAGGGCACCCGATATGCCGATGGCAATGTAGAGGTCGGGGGCGATGATCTTGCCGGTCTGGCCCACTTGCCAGTCATTGGGGGCGTAGCCGGCATCGACCGCGGCGCGGGTGGCGCCGATCGCCGCGCCAAGCTTTTTGGCAAGCTGTTCGATGAGCTGGAAGTTCTCGGCGGCCCCGAGCGCCACGCCGCCGCCGACCACGATCTGGGCCGTCGCGAGATCGGGCGTGTCGCTTTCCGTGCGATGCGAGGCGATCAGCCGCGCGGCGGTGGCCACCGAATTTTCAATGACCTCGATGGGCGCGTCATTGCCCCCGGCGGCGGCGCGGAAGGCCGAGGCGCGGATGGTGAGGACATGCTTGGCCTGGCCATCGCTGACGGTCTGGACGGCGTTGCCGGCATAGATCGGGCGCTCGAAACGGGTCGGCCCGAGCACCTTCACCACATCGGTAACCGGCATCAGATCGAGCTTGGCCGCGACGCGCGGCATGCGATCCTTGCCCACGCTCCCGGCCGACTGGACGATGTAATGATAGGGTTCGGCCAGCGCCGCGATGACAGAGGCATCGGCTTCGGACGACGGCGCACCCTTGGCGACCAGGACCTTCTTGACTCCGGCCAGTCTGGCGGCCTCGGCCGCGACCGCATCGATATCCTCGCCGATGACCAGCAGGTCGATCTGGCCCAGTTCACTGACCGCGTGAACGACGCGGGCGGTGGCAGGTGACAGCGCGCCGAGATCGTGATCGGCGAGAACCAGAACGCTCATCACAGCGCCTCCATCTGCGAGACTTCGGCAGCGATGAAGGCGGCGAGTTCAGAAACCGAGGCGACAGTCTTTCCTGCCACACGTTCTGCGGGCGGGGATATCTTTTCGATGGTCAAGCGCGGGGCAAGGTCGACGCCGAACTCGGCGGCCGGACGGACCGCAAGCGGCTTGGAGCGGGCCTTCATCACCATGGGCAGTGCGGCATTGCGCGGGGTGTTGAGGCGCAGGTCGGCGGTGACGATTGATGGTAGCGGGATGGCGATGGTCTCGCGGCCGGAATCGACTTCCCTGACAACTTCCAATGCCTGCCCGACTACTTTGATCTCGGAGGCGAACGTCGCCTGCGGTCGGTTGGTCAGTGCAGCAAGCATCTGGCCGACATGGTTGCTGTCGTCATCGACCGCCTGCTTGCCGAGGAGGACAAGGTCTGGGTTTTCCTCGGCGACCACCTTGGCCAGGAGCTTTGCGATGGCGAGGGTCTCGAGCTCGGCATCGGTCTCGACCAGGATGCCGCGATGCGCCCCCATGGCGAGGGCGGTGAGGATCACGTCATTGGCAGCCTTGGGGCCGATGGAGACCACGACGATCTCGTCGCCATGGCCGGCTTCGGACAGCTGCACCGCGGCCTCGACCGCGTGCTTGCAGAAGGGGTTCATCGACATGCGGACGCCTGATGTCTCGACGCCCGATCCATCGGGGCGAACGCGGATACGGACGTTGTGATCGACGACACGCTTGATGGCGACCAGGATTTTCATGGGCTCTCCGGCAAGTTGCGGGTGTCATGGCAAAATTGGCTGGCACCGGCAAGCCGCAGCCGGGGAAATTTGGGCTAGGGGCGGGAGGAATGTTGGAAAAGGGTGCTGGCGCCGCGCGCCGACCTCTTCCCAGAGGGGCGGGGTGAGGTGGTGCCATCAGTTCGCATGCGGTAAGGTTGACCTTGCCGATTGGGACAGCGACACTGACCCAGAATTTTGACTGCTTCGGACTTCACCTATGCCCGTATTGAACCGCATCGCCGAATTTCACGAAGAGATCGCTGGCTGGCGACGGGATCTTCATGCGCATCCGGAAATTCTGTACGAGGTGGTGCGGACAGCCGGAGTGGTGGAACACAAGCTGCGGGAATTCGGTTGCGACGAGGTGGTGACTGGCATCGGGCGCACTGGCGTCGTCGGCATTATCAATGGTCGCGGCAATGGCAGCGGCAGGACCATCGGGCTGCGCGCCGACATGGATGCGCTGCCGGTGACCGAAAAGACCGGCAAGGATTATGCCTCGACGGTATCAGGCAGGATGCATGCCTGCGGCCATGACGGGCACACGGCCATGCTGCTGGGCGCGGCCAAATACCTCTGCGAGACGCGCAATTTCGACGGGCGGATCGCTGTCATCTTCCAGCCGGCGGAGGAGGGCGGCGCCGGCGGCAAGGCCATGCTCAACGACGGGCTGGTCGAGCGATTTTCCATCGACGAATTCTACGGCATGCACAATTGGCCCGGCATGCCGACCGGCCATTTCGGCATTCGGGCGGGCGGCATCATGGCGGCCACCGACCGCTTCTACATCGACATCGTGGGCAAAGGCGGTCATGCGGCGCGGCCGCAGACGACCATCGACCCGATCATGGTAGCCGCCAACATGATCGTGGGGCTGCAATCGATCGTGTCGCGCAATGTGGACCCCCTGGCCAACGCCGTGCTGTCGGTGACCATGGTGGAGGCCGGCGAGGCCGATAATGTGATTTCCCGGACGGCAAAGATCACCGGGACGGTGCGAACGCTCGACGGCACAGTGCAGGATCTGATCGAGCAGCGGCTGGCCGATTTTGTGCCGCAGTTTGCCAGCAGCTTTGGTGCCGAAGCCAGCGTCCGCTATGCCCGGGGCTACCCGGTGACGGTCAATGCACCCGAGCAGACGGCTTTTGCCGCTGACGTGGCGCGGGATGTGGCGGGCGCCGAGCGGGTCGACGACGACGCGCCGCCGTCGATGGGCGGCGAGGATTTCTCCTTCATGCTGGAGGAGCGGCCGGGCGCCTATATCTTCATCGGCAATGGCGACAGCTCGGAGCTGCATACGGACACGTATGATTTCAACGACGAGGTCATTCCAGTCGGGGCAAGCTACTGGGTGCGGCTGGCCGAGCGGGCGCTTCCCTTCTCCCCTTGAGGTAAAGGGTGAGTCGGAGTTTCAATGCCTGCCCTTTCCAGTTTCCTCCCCACCATCCTGACCCTCGCCGTCTCCGCTGCGGGAGGCTCCATCGCCACCCTGCTCAACCTCCCGGCGGGATGGTTGATGGGTGGGGCGCTGGCGGTGACGGCGGCTGCGATGGCGGGGATGACCGTGCGCATGCCGGATCGGCTGCGCGACGTGGCCTTCGTGCTGATCGGGATGTCTATGGGTGCCAGCGTGGCGCCCGACAGCCTGACCCTGATCGCGAGCTGGCCGGTGAGCCTGGCGGGCCTTGTGCTCGAACTGGTGCTGATCATCACACTGACCGGCTGGATGCTGGCCCGGTTCTTCAAGCTTGACTCGGGCACGGCCTATCTCAGCTCGTTTCCGGGGCACCTGTCATTCGTGATGGGCATAGCGGCCGCCGGCGTTGGCGATGCGCGGCAGATCGTCATCATTCAGGTGATCCGCATATTGATGCTGACCATAGCGGTGCCCGTTGGCGCGGTGTTCCTGCCGATAGACCATTTCACCCCGCCGGCGCCAACGAGCTTCCTCGGCATCTGGCAATTGCTGGCCCTGGCGGCGGGCTGCGTTGCGGTGGGGCTGGTCTTCGTGCGGCTCAAGGTGCCGGCCGGCTTCGTGCTCGGCGCCATGGCGGCGGCAACTGTCGCCAAGCTGGGCGGGCTCTATGTCGAAGCCATGCCGACCCCACTGGTGACGGTAACCTTTGTCCTGACCGGAGCACTGATTGGGTCGCGCTTTGCCGGGATCACACGGGGCGAGTTTCTGACCGCTGCCAAGGGCGGCATTGTCGCCACGTCAATGACGGTGGGCATCGTGACCCTGGTGGCCTATGGCGTGAGCCTGCTGGTCGATATGCCCTTCGGCCAAATCTGGCTGGGGCTGTCGCCGGGGGCGCTGGAGGGCATGGGCGCGCTGGGCATCGCGCTGGGCTATGACACCGCCTTCATCGCGGCACATCACGTGATCCGACTCCTGCTGTTAAGCCTTGCCATTCCCACCGTGGTGGTGCTCATCCGCCGACGCGAGACTGCCGCAATCGCGCGGCAAGAACAAGCAAAGGAGATTTGATCATGCGCACCATTCTGCCCCTGACCCTTGCCCTTCTCGCCGCTACCGCGGCTCCCGCCATGGCCGTGCCGGCCTGTTCAGGCAGCTTTGCCCTGGACATGGAATATTACACCGAGGCCGATCTCAACGAGTTCAATCTCGACCTGCTGCGCAGCATCGGCGTGGACGCGGTCCGGGCCGAAATCTGGGGCGGCTGCATCCGCGCCTTTGTGCGGCTACCCGACGGGAGCGAGGAAATGCAATTCTACGAGCCGCTGAACCTGCGGCGCGTTGAATAGCCTCGGGTCGAGCCCTGATACCAGCCTGGTTCAGAAGAAGCAGTAGTCGCCCTGACCAAGCAGGGCGCTATTGTCGGCCATCTGCACCATGATCGAACCCGAATTGTCCGGGTTGGCTGGGTCGTCGATACGGTAGATCTGCAGCAGGCCATCGTCGCTGGCATAATGATCGAAGCTGAGCGTGGCCCCCTCGGTAAAGCCGAAGAAGCTGATGAAGTCGTTCTCGCTTGAGCTCCAGCCCCCGGCGCCGCAAAAGTCGATGATGTGATCGAAACGACCGTCGAACTGCTGCGGATCGGCGATGTCTCCGGCCTGGAATATGAACGTGTCGTTGCCCAGGCCGCCTTGCATGCGGTCGACGCCCGTTCCGCCGGTGAGCTTGTCATTGCCGGCCTCGCCATGCAGCAGATCATTGCCGGAGCCGCCATTGAGCGAGTCGTCGAAGCCGCTGCCCGAGAGATCGTCATCGCCGCCCTTGGCAGCGACCATCACGCCCTGATCGTAATCGTAGTAGCGCAGGATATCGGCCGCGTCGGTTAGCGCCAGATATTGTGGGCCATCGGACGGTGAGGCGACGTTGATGGTGATGGTGGCAAGCTGGCTGTTGCCCTGGCCATCTGTGGCCAGCACCGTGAAGCTGTCGGCACCCACAAAACCATCGTCCGGAGAAAACTGGAACTGGTTATTGTTCCAGAAACTGCCGTGATAATGCGGGCTGCCGATATAATTGCCTTGGTAGAATGGATAGGGGTTGCCGCTGATCTCGGTATCGAGCTTCAGCGTGCCATGGTCGGGTCCGTCCACTACTTCGAAGCTCAGCAGGTCGAAATCGCCGTCGCTGCCACGGAAGTCGATGTCAAACACCGATTGGCCTGTTGTCACATGGATGCTGAGATTGGCGACCACTGGCAGGTCGTTCTGGAACGTATCCGGCTGGGACACCCCGTCAGCGACGATGATCTGGTGCTCGCCATACTGGGTGTTCTCGCCGCTGGAATAGGAATTGGCGCCTTTCCAGGTGACCACGACGTCATCGGGACTGGTGGCCTCGACGGCGACGATTCCGGCCGACAGATAGGCCGCTTCGTCCGACAGGGTGCGGATGAAATTGCCCTGATTGTCGAAGAGGTAGGTGTCGATCTCGGTGGAGAGTTGGGTCCGGCCGTGATGGGTAAAACCGGTAATGGCGAAGAAGCCGTCAAAAACATCCACCGAGGCCAGTTCCACCCAGCCGAACACGAAGTCTGGCAGCGCCCCATGGGGCTCGGAGACCACGCCGTCGGGCGTTGTGAAGGTGTAGTAGAAGGCCGTGTGCGGCATGGTGCCATCCGTGGGAAGCACCGTCAGTTCGCTGCCATTGCTCAAGGTCGGCATCATGTTCCTCGCTTCGCGTGATCGGGAAGGACGGCATGGCACGTCACCACCAGAGCAGGCTAACAGCGGGGGTTGATGCCCTCAACTCGACGGGTGCAGGCGAGCCTCACTGCTCACGCATAGCTCACTTTGACCCTCCTGGCGGCAGGAAGGGAGACGAAGACATAGCCATTGGCGCCAAGCTTGAGGGCCTTGCCGTCAAGGGCGGCGTTTTGCGAAACCGGCTCGGCCTCGGCATTGCCGAGACCCGTTACCGCAATTTCCCGAGACTCTGCCGACAGATTGAAAACGCAGAGTATCGATTGTTCGCCGAGGGTCCGGCGGAAAGCCAGGATCGGCTCCGCTGTCTTGAAGAAGGCGATGTCGCCAGACAGCAGCGCGGCGTGGCTTTTGCGCCAGGCGAGGATGGTGCGGTAGAAGGCCAGGGTCGAATTGGCGTCGGCATTCTGCCCGGCGACGTTCAACGCAGACTGGGCGTATTTGATCGGCAGCCACGGTGTGCCCGAGGTAAAGCCGTTGGGCGCTTCGCCCTCGTCCCACGGAATGGGCGTACGGCAGCCATCGCGGCCCTTGTCCTCGGGCCAGAAGCGAATGCCGCGCGGATCGGTCAGTTCCTCGAAGAGGAGGTCGGTTTCGGGGAGGCCCAGTTCCTCGCCCTGATAGAGGCAGACCGAGCCGCGCAGGCTCAGGACCAGCGCCGCGGCCTGGCGGGCGAGTTCGGCCGGCGACTGGCTATGCTTGGCCCAGCGCGTCATGTGGCGCGGCACGTCGTGATTGGAGAAACTCCAGCAGGGCCAGCCATCCGGACCGGTCTTGAAGAACTGCTCGATGCATTTGCGGAAATGGGCAGACGTGAATTGCGGCCCGAGAAAATCGAAGCCGTAGCACATATGCAGGGTATCGCCGCCCGAGGTATATTCGGCCATGAGCTTTACCGACTTGTGGCTGTCGCCGACTTCGCCGACCGAAGTGGCGCCGGGATACTGATCGAGCAGCTTGCGCACGCGCTTGAGGAAATCGACGTTTTCGGGCTGCGACTTGCTGAACTTGTGCTCCTGCATGTCATAGGGGTTCACGGCATAGGCCAGATGCTCGCTCTTGACCTTGTTGGCCGGGTTGGAGCGCAGCTTCTTGTCGTGGAAATAGTAGTTCACCGTGTCGAGCCGGAAGCCGTCGATGCCGCGCTCGAGCCAGAAGCGCATGACATCGAGCACCGCCTGCTGCACATCACGATTGTGGAAATTGAGGTCGGGCTGGCTGGCCAGGAAATTGTGCAGGTAATACTGCCCGCGCGTCGGATTCCACTCCCAGGCCCGGCCGCCGAACACCGCGGGCCAGTTATTGGGCGGCGAGCCGTCGGGCAGCGGATCAGCCCAGACATACCAGTCGGCCTTGGCATTGGTGCGGTTGAGCCGGCTCTCCTGAAACCAGGGATGGAGATCGGAAGTGTGGCTGATCACCTGGTCCATGATGACCTTGAGGCCACGGGCATGGGCCTGTTCGACCAGGCTGTCGAAATCATGCAGCGAACCGAACAGCGGATCGACATCGCGATAGTCGGAGACATCATAGCCCATGTCGGCTTGCGGCGAGCGGGTGATGGGCGAGAGCCAGATGCAATCGACGCCCAGGCCCGCGATATGGTCCAGCCGGGCAATGATGCCAGGCAGATCACCCAC
Source organism: Devosia sp. (assembly GCA_036675975.1). Taxonomy (GTDB): domain Bacteria; phylum Pseudomonadota; class Alphaproteobacteria; order Rhizobiales; family Devosiaceae; genus Devosia. The sequence continues at coordinate 13,281 of JAKFDU010000209.1, forward strand.
GCCATCGCCATTGCTGTCCTGGAACGAGCGCGGGTAAACCTGGTAAATCACTCCGCCGCGCCACCATTCGGTCATTGCCTGTCTCCACGATTCGTTGCGCCCACCTAACAGCACTAGGGGGGTGGAGTTCCAGTGCGCCGGCTGCCGGGTAGGCATGCGGGGGCCACGCCGTGGCAAAATAGATTCAGGTCGCCGTCGAAATCATGAGGCGTCGGCCGTCGGGACAGTGAACGGAACAGGAGAGCAATCATGGTCCACATACTGCGCGCTGCCGACCGGCCGCCGAGCAAGAGCCGGACAATTCGTTTCGAGGGCGCGGCCTATGGCACCGACATCTCGTTTTTTGCCGTCGACAACGAACCCGGGCAAGGACCGGGGCTGCATATCCATCCCTATCCCGAGACGTGGGTCGTGCATTCCGGGCGGGCGCGGATCGTGGCTGGCGACGAGACGTTCGAGGTTGGGCCGGGCGACATCGCCGTCGTCCCGGGTGGGGTGAAGCACAAGTTCACCAATATTGGGCCGGACCGGCTGGTGATCTTCTGCGTGCACCAGGCCGGAACGATGGTGCAGGACGACCTGGAATAGCTACACCACCGCGCTGATCAGCGGCTCGCCGGCAAAGTGGGCGTCGAGATTGGCGACCAACAGCGCGCCCATGGCGTCGCGGGTTTGGACCGTGGCGCTGCCCTGGTGGGGGCTAAGCACGACATTGTGGAGGGCGAAGAAGCCTTCTGGCACCTGCGGCTCGTTTTCGAAGACGTCGAGCGCCGCGCCGCCAAGGCCGCCATTCTGCAGCAGCTCGAGCAGCGCCGGCTCATCCACCAGCGTGCCGCGGGCCACATTGACCAGCATGCCCTTGGGGCCAAGGGCGGTCAGCACCTCGCGCGACACGATGCGCTCCGTGCCCTTGCCGCCGGGGGCGATGATGACCAGCCAGTCGCTGTCGCGCGCCATGTCGACGAGATTGTCATAGAAGATATGCGGCTCCGACTGCTGGCGTTTGCGGCCGTGATAGACCACGCGCATCTTCATGGCCTGGGCCCGGACGGCGATTTCCTTGCCGATGCGCCCGAGGCCGAGAATGCCCACGGTCTTGCCTGTCAGTTCGGAAAACAGCGGCATGGAACCGCCGGGCCATTTGCCCTGGCGCACATATTGATCGGCCTGAGGGATGCGGCGGGCCAGGGCGATCATCAGCCCGATCGTGAGCTCGGCCACGGCATCGTTGAGCACGTTGGGCGTGTTGGTGACGCGGATGTTGCGGGCCTTGGCGGCCTTGGTGTCGATATTGTCGTAGCCGACGCCGAAGCTGGCGATGATTTCGAGATTGGGCAACGCATCCATGAGATCGGCCTGCACACCCGAGCCGGCATGGGCCCGGATGCGCCCGCCATTGGCGGCAAGCCAGGCCTTGGGGTCGGCCTGTTCGTGCAGCTTGTGCACGGTGTAGCGCTCGGCCAGCGCCGCTTCGCAACTGGCCAGCAGCTTGCCGGTCTGCAGGATCTCGATGGTCATGCGATTCCTCTTCGTTGGCGACAGCTTAGCGGTGGGGACGAACATCGCAAGCCCGCGCCCGGTTCGTGACGGCTGGACGACCGCGAATAAAAGTGTAGCAATGTGAAGGCGATGGGACGAGCCGTATTACCACTCGGAGCATAATGGCCGACACCAAGCCGTTCGACGAAATGTACAATGCGGATGGCAGCGTCCGCGAACCCTATCGGGCGCTGGCCCAGTGGCTCGAGGAACAACCGGACAAGGCGCTGACGCTGATGCAGTCGGATGCCGAGGCGATCTTCCGCAAGCTGGGCATCACCTTTGCCGTCTATGGCTCGGAGGAGGGGACCGAGAAGGTCATCCCCTTCGATGTCATCCCCCGCATCATCGCGGCGCAGGAATGGCGCAAGCTCTCCAAGGGCATCGAGCAGCGGGTCAAGGCGCTCAACGCGTTCCTGTATGACATCTACCACCGCCAGGAGATCCTCAAGGCTGGGCGGATACCCGAAAAGCTGATCCTGCAGAATTCGGCCTTTGCGCCGGAAATGATGGGGCTGGAGCCGGCCAAGGGCGTCTATGCCCATATCATTGGCGTCGACATCGTCCGGGTCGGGCCGGACGAATTCTACGTGCTGGAAGACAATCTGCGCACGCCCTCGGGCGTCAGCTACATGCTGGAAGACCGCGAGGCGATGATGTTGCTGGCGCCGGACTTGTTCCAGCGCAGCCGGGTGGCACCGGTGGAAAATTATCCGGAAAACCTGCGGCGGACGCTGGAAAGCGTGGCGCCTGCTGGCGCCGGTTCGTCGCCCAATATCTGCGTGCTGACGCCGGGCATCTATAACTCGGCCTATTTCGAGCATTCGTTCCTCGCCGACCAGATGGGCGCGACGCTGTGCGAGGGGCCGGACCTGTTTGTCGATGGCGGCAAGGTTTACATGCGGACTACGACCGGGCCCGAACGGGTCGACGTGATCTACCGCCGCATCGATGACGACTATCTCGATCCGCTGACCTTCCGGCCCGATTCCATGCTGGGCGTGCCAGGGCTGTTCAACGCCTATCGCGCCGGCAATGTGACGCTGGTCAACGCGCCGGGCACCGGCATCGCCGATGACAAGGCGGTCTATACCTATGTGCCCGAAATCATCGAATTCTATCTCGGCGAGAAGGCGCTGCTGCAGAACGTGCCGACCTATAACTGCACCGACGCGGAGCAGCGCAACTGGGTGCTGGCCAATATCGCCGACCTGGTGGTCAAGGAAGTGCACGGCTCGGGCGGTTACGGCATGATGGTGGGGCCGACCTCGAACAAGGCGATGCACAACGAATTCCGCAAGAAGATCGAGGCGCGGCCGGACAACTACATCGTGCAGCCCACGCTGGCTCTGAGCACCTGCCCGACCTACGTCAATGCCGGCATCGCGCCGCGCCACGTGGATTTGCGGCCCTACGTGCTTGTCGGCGACGAAGTGCGCATCACGCCCGGCGGGCTGACGCGCGTGGCGCTGAAGAAGGGCTCCCTGGTGGTCAATTCCAGCCAGGGCGGCGGCACCAAGGATACGTGGGTGCTGGAAGATTGAGTATGCTCGGACGCACCGCACAAAACCTCTATTGGCTTTCCCGCTATGTCGAACGGGCCGAGAATATGGCCCGGCTGCTCGAGGTGGGCTATCGCATGTCGCTCACCAGCCGGCGCGAAGGTGGCGCCAGCGAGCATCTGATGTCGATGATGCAGGCCGCCGAAGTCGACGAGGACTTCGCCAAGAAGGGGCGACCGGCCGACGTCGACACGGTCGCGCATTTCATGATGTTCGATCCCGATAATCCGAGTTCGGTGTTCAACTGCCTGCAAGCGGCGCGGACCAATGCGCGCACGGTCCGCACGGCGATTACCAGTGACATGTGGGAAACGCTCAACGCCGCCTGGCTCCAGTTCAGCCAGATCAAGCCGCGCGATGTGCGGGGCGCCAAGCTGCTCGAACTCCTGGAATGGGTGACCCATCTCAGCCACGAATTCCGCGGCGCGCTGCTCGGGACCATTTTGCGCGACGATGGCTATGCCTTTTTGCAGGCGGGAAATTTTGTCGAGCGGGCAGACAATACCGCCCGTATTCTCGACATGAAATATTACGTGCTGCTGCCGCGCGCCAAGATGGTCGGCGGCGACCTCGATATCCAGCAATGGTCGCTGATCCTGCGGGCGGCATCGGCGCATCTGAGCTACCGGCACGTCTATCACGACCGCTATAAGGCCCATAACATCGCCGATTTCCTGATCCTGCGGCCGGAAATGCCACGCTCACTCATCTACTGCGCCCGCTTCATCGAAGCGCAGGTGCAAACGCTGGGCGAGTTCTACGGCAAGCAGCAGGTGTGCAACGAGGCGGCCGCATCGTTGCGGGCCATGGTCGAAGGCACGACGATGGAAACCATCTTCGCCCATGGACTGCATGAATTCCTGACCGAATTCATCGCCCGGAACAACATCGTCTCGAGCTCGCTGTCGGAAAGCTACAACTTCCACTGATGGGAGTATGCGCTGGCCCACCTCGGACCTCTGGGCGGCCTCAAACCACGAGCTCGGCAAAACCGAGCTCGCCGCGACCTCGTCCTTCGACACACCAGGGATGAGGCGTAGTGAATAGCCAGGAAGCAAGCATGCGCATTTCCATCCGCCACCAGTTGAGCGTCACGCCACCGCCAGGCACGACCAACGCCGTCCTGCAGCTCCTGCTGACGCCACAAAGCGGCCCGACGCAGAAGGTCGAGAGCTGGAGCGTGGAAATGGCCGGCATCGGCAATGCCGGGCGCTTCACCGACGCCTTTGGCAACATGGCGCACCTGGTCAATCAGAGTAAGCCCGAGGGCGGGCTGGCCATAACCGCCACGGGCGTGGTGACCACAACCGATCGCCATGGCGTATTGGGGCGGGTCGGTGGCGGGCCAGTTCCGGCGCTTTACAAGCGCATCACGCCGCTGACCAAGGCCTCGGCCTCGCTCTACGGCAAGTTTCGCGGCAGCAAGGACAGTCGCCTCGACGTGCTGCACGGGCTGATGGCGCGGGTGGGCGAGTTGCTGGCGACGGAGGAACCATCGGAGCAGACCCAATCCCAGATGGCGGCCGACGGATCGCAAAGCCAGAGCCAAAGCCAGGGTGCAGAGAGCAAACCGCATGCCGGAGCGAGCGGCTATGCGCATGCCTTTATCGGCGGAGCCCGGGCGCTCGACATCCCGGCGCGCTATGTGACGGGCTATCTTGTGGAGGCCGAGGATGGACAAACCGCGTTCCACGCCTGGGCCGAGGCCTATGACGAGGCACTGGGCTGGATCGGCTTTGATCCCATGCTGCAATTATGCCCAACCGATCGGCATGTGCGGCTGGCGACAGGGCTCGATGCGCTGGGAGCGCAGCCGGTGCGCATGATACCTGTTGGTGATGGGGTGAAGGACGTTGAGGTCAACGTCGAGGCGGCGGCATAGACCGCCGCTGTGCCACGCCGTTCGCTTGTTCTGCCTCTTGATCGAGCGCAGGGAGCGTTCCCAATACTCGATCGTCACCCTCGGGCTTGGCCCGAGGGTTCTGGCAAAGGCCCCTCTGCCGAAGAAGCCTAATGTCCCAAAATAAGCAGCCAGATCGAAATCGTCGCCGCTGACGCAACCGTTGATATAAGGATTGTGTTGGCCGCCACGCTGACGCCGCGACTGTAATAAGTGGCAAAGACATAGACGTTGACGCCGGCAGGCATAGCCGCGAGCAGGATGCCGTAGCGGGCGACATCCATGGGCACGTGCAACACCCAGATCATCAGCACATAGGCGATGGCGGGGTGGACGATCAGCTTGATGACAGAGGCGATCAGCGCTTGTTTCCAGTTATCGGAGAGCTTGAACTCGTTGAGGGCCCCGCCAATGCCGAACAGGGCGGCGGGGACCACGGCTGACGCCATCATGGTGAGAAAGGCTTCGGCCGGCTCGATCAGCTTCAGCCCCGAGAAATAGCCGATCATGCCCGCGGCAATGCCCCAGATCAGCGGGTTGGAGCCGACGCGCTTGGCGGCGACCAGCAAGGTCTTGCCCAGCGATTGGCCGTCGCGCCGCATCAGCTCCATCGTGATCATGCCCACCGTCAGCAGGATTGCGCCATGCAGCCCGATGATGGAGAGAGTTACCGGCAGCGCGTCATCGCCATAGGCGCGGCTCATGATGGGCAGGCCGACCAGCACCGTATTGGTGAAGGTGCCCGAAAAGCCGACGGATACCGATTCACCCGGCGCGTTGCCGAAGACCTTCATGGCGATGACGATGCCGATAACGAAGCAGACGATGGCGCCGAGATAGAACGGCCCGATGATCGCCGGGTTGAAGGCGGCACTGAAATCGCTGGTCAGCAGCGAATAGAACAGCAGGCAGGGCGTCGCGAAATTGTTGACGAAGGCGATCAGGCTCTTGATGCCGTCGGCGGGAAACAGGCGGAAGCGTACGGCCGAATAGCCGAGCGCCATCAGCGCGAAAATGGGCGCGATGACGGTGAGGATGGCGAGCATGGCCGGGTTCCGGGGCGGGTGATGCACCTGCCGTACAAGTCTGGCGCCGCAGGGTCAACTTCGCTCTTGTATGGAAGATGCATTGACAGACGATGACAGAGAAGCGAAACAGAAATCTTCCAAAGCGAAATCAGATCGCGTATGAACGAAAGCAACAGCGGGAGCAACCATGGCCGATAGCGAGAGCGTGGATATCTTCGTCATCGGCGGCGGCATCAATGGCGCCAGCGTCGCCCGCGACGCGGTAGGTCGCGGCTATTCGGTAGCGCTGGCCGAGATGAACGACCTGGCCAGCGGCACCTCTTCGGCCGCCACCAAACTGGTGCATGGCGGGTTGCGCTATCTCGAGCATTACGAATTCCGCCTGGTGCATGAAGCACTTGCCGAGCGCGAGGTGCTGTGGGCGGAGGCGCCCCATATCATCAAGCCGCTGCGTTTCGTGCTGCCGCACCACAAGGGCCTGCGGCCGGCAATGGTGCTGCGGGCGGGCCTGGCCATGTACGACTATATGGGCGGCAGGCGCCTGCTGCCGCCGACCAAGACGCTCGACCTGACCAGGGACGTAACCGGCAAGCCACTGAAGCCGGGCTTCCGGCTGGGCTTTGAATATTCGGACTGCTGGGTGGACGATGCGCGCTTCGTGGTGCTGAATGCCCGCGACGCCGCGGACAAGGGTGCCGCCATCCATGTGCGGACCAAGGTCACCAGCGTGCGCCGCGAGAATGGCGGCTGGCTGGTGGAGCTCGATGGCGAAGCGGGCAGGCAGACCCTGCGGGCCAAGCTGGTGGTCAATGCCGCGGGGCCGTGGGTAGACCAGGTGATCACAGGAACGATGGGCAAGAACGGCGCGCGCAATGTGCGACTGGTCAAGGGCAGCCATATCGTCGTGCGCAAGCTCTACGACCACGACCGCTGCTATATTTTCCAGAATGCCGATGGCCGCATCATCTTCGCCATTCCCTATGAGGATGATTTCACCCTGATCGGCACCACCGACCAGGACTATGTCGGCGACCCCAAGGACGTGACGATTTCGGATGGCGAGACCGATTACCTGCTGAGCGCGGCCAGCGAGTATTTTGCCAAGCCGGTGACGCGAGACCAGATCCACTGGACCTATTCGGGCGTGCGGCCGCTCTTCGACGATGGCGCCAGCGCGGCGCAAGAGGCAACGCGGGATTACGTGCTCAAGGTTGATGGTGATGCCGCAACGGGTGCTGCGGTCAATGTATTCGGCGGCAAGCTGACCACATCGCGGCGGCTGGCAGAATCGGTGCTGGAAAAGATCGAGGACGTTCTCGGCAAGAAGGGGAAGCCCTGGACCAGGACCAGCCGGCTGCCCGGCGGCGAGTTCGAACCGCTGGCGTTTGACGCCGAAGTGCGGCGGCTGGGCATGGACTATGCCGGGATGCCGCCAGCCATGCTGCGGCGGATGACGCGGCTTTATGGCACCAAGGCGCGGGCGCTGCTGGGCGCGGCAAAGACCGCTGACGATCTCGGGCAGCATTTTGGCGCGGACCTCTATGCTGCGGAGGTCGATTACCTGGTTGCCAATGAATGGGCGCGGACGGCACAAGATGTGTTGTGGCGGCGGACCAAGCTGGGTCTGCGGGTCAGCAAGGAAGAAGCCGCAAGGCTCGAGGATTATCTGGCCCAACGCGGCTGAACCGGAGGGGACGCATGAGCGGTTACATTCTGGCGATCGACCAGGGGACGACGTCGAGCCGGGCGATCGTGTTCGGGGCCGACCGGACGATTGCCGGGTCGGGGCAGAAGGAATTCACCCAGCTTTTCCCGCAAGACGGC
>JAKFDU010000210.1:0-27152 GCA_036675975.1 Devosia sp.
ACCCCGAGACGGCTTTCGCCTCGTAGTAATAAAATATGAGACGGAAGCCGTCTCGGAGTGCCGGTTTTTGGAACCGTTCCGGCGGCCCCGGGGACGCTCGCCCTATTGCGGCCGAAACGCGAACCTGTGGGAGAGGCAAAACCCCCACCCGGCCCACCCCGCCACTGTTCGCCTGCAGGCCGCCCATGCGGGGTGATGGGGAGAGTGTGCCACGGGTTTTGGCGGTGGGGGATAAGTTGGCCGGATGGTTCAGTCGGCACCCTCCCCCTTGTGGGGCGGGATTAAGGGAGGGGGGTCGTTTGGCCCCGATATCGGGGCTCGCGCACCCCCTCCCAGCCTCCCCCATCAAGGGGGAGGTGCTGCCCGGTGGTCGAGGTGGAACCGTGCCACGGATTTTTGCGGCGGCGTTGGTTGGTTCCGTCGTGCCCATTGCGGGAGGCCGTCCGGCGGATGGGCGGAAAATGGCACAAAGAACAAGGCCTTGGGAGACAGCATGATCCAGCTGCAATGCTGGCGATCAAGCAAACGGCCCCCGGAATGATCCGAGGGCCGTCGAAAACCTAAGTCCTTGGAAGAACTACTCGCCGCGGGAGATGCGGGAGATTTCGCGTTCCACCATGCGCTCGACGACGGAGGGCAGGTTTTCGTCCAGCCATTCCTTGAGCATCGGGCGGAGCATGTCGCGCATCAGCGATTCGATGGTGGCGCCGGTATTGCCGAGGCCAAGGCCATTGAGCTTGGTGATGGAGCTGCGGACCGCCGCCTGGGTGGCGGGGCCAAGCAGCTGCTCTGCCATGTCGCTCGACAGGGTCGGATCGGGCAGCGGCGCCGCCTGGGCGATGCTGGGCTGCGGCCGCGGAGCGGGTTGCGGTGCTGGCTGTGGCGCCGGCTGCGGGGGCGGCACAAAAGCCTTGGGCGGCGGATCGAAGGCAGGGAGCTCTTCCTCCTCGGGGGCCGCGGCCATGTCGAAGGTTATGTCGTCCGGATCGACCAGCTGCGGCGCGGCAGCGACCGGTTCGTCGTCGACGGCGGTATCGGCCAGGATGGAGTCGAAGCTGAAGCCGCCGACATCGTCGTCGTCTGCCTTATCGACGATCTGGCTGGGCGACAGGGTCAATGGCTCGATGTCATCGAGCATGTCGCTCAGGTCGCGATCGAGCGATTCAGCCATCGGGCGAGCCGGCGTGGCCTGCATGGGCGGCGGCGCGGCCTGGATGGTCGGTCGGCGTGGCACCCCGGCGGCATCGTCATCGGCAATGATCTGCCGGATGGACGACAGGATTTCGTCCATCGAGGGTTCTTTGGGAGCCGGCTTGTTCATCAGTGCCTCTTACTCATGCGCCCGAACCAGTCCGCGGCCTCCGCCAATGCGACCAACCTGATTCGTCGCCACCACCTTAACGCCAGCCGCCCCAATTAGGAATCGCCGCAGCGGGGCACAAGCCCGTCTTCCACTAAAACTTGTGGCCGGGCATTGACCCGACCACCAAGTCTCGATTCAATCTGGACGCAAGGCATTGCGGAAGCACGAAGGCGACTGGCGCAGTTTGCCGAAAACCTGCGTGTCAGCCGATCATTCGGCGACAGTGCGCAATTCCTGCCATACGTCCTCGACGGCCTGGTTGTAGCGCACCGCGGACTTGACCTCGACGGCAAGGCCCAGATCGGTCGCGGTCAGGCGGCCCATGGCCGACAGCAGCGAGAACGTGGCAATGACCTTGTTGGTGGAGGCGTTGATGAGCCCCTCGCGCGCCGTGGTCAGTTCGGCCTGGGCGTTGAGAACGTCAAGCGTGGTGCGGGTGCCGAGGTCGCGCTCCTGGATGACGCCATCGAGCACGGTGCGGCCGGCCGCCACGGCGGAGTTGGCCGCGGAAATCTGTGCATCGGCACTCTGGATGCCGGCCCAGGCGGAAATGACCGCCTCGCGGATCTGGTCATAGGCGGACATGGCGTTCACCTCCGACTTGATCTGCTCGATATTGGCCTTGCGCACATTGGCGCCGATGGCGCCGCCGGCATAGAGCGGAATGGTGATCTCGAAGCCGATCGAGCCGCTGAAGCCGTCGGTCGCACCGCCGGTGTAGCGGCTGCCCACCGAACCGGTGACCGAAGCGGTCGGGCCGAAGGAGGCCTGTGCCGCATCAGTGCCGGCCTGGGCGGCGCGGATGGCCGCCTTGGACAGCAGAATCGCGGGGTGGCCGATCTCGGCCTCGGAAATTGCGGCTTGCAGGCTGGCCGGAACGAGCCGGCCGTAATTGTGCGAAGAATCGAGATTTTGCGGGGCGGCGCCAACATAACGCTGGAATGTGGCCTGGCTGATTTCGAGGCTGCTCAGGGCCGCGCGGTAGGCGGCGTCGCCCTGCGCCAGGCGAGCCTCGGCCTGGGCGACATCGATGCGGGTGCCCTCGCCCACATCGAGACGATCGCGTGCCGACTGCAGCTGCGCTTGGAAGAAATTGGTGTTTTCCTGGCGCAGCGCGACCAGTTGGCGACCGCTCAGCACCGACATATAGGCTTCAACGACGGCGAGCAGCACATTCTGCTCGGTATTGCGAATCTCGTACTCGGCAGCCTCGGCAGCGGCACGAGCCGCCTCGATCTGCGCGTCTGTCTTGAAATTGTCGAAGATGGTCTGGTTGTAGGCGAGCCCGGTGGTCAGGGAATTGCTTTCCGAAACGGTGCCCCCGACCAGGTTCCAGTTATGGGCGCCGCTGATGGATGCGCCGATGGTGGGGCGTTTGCCTGATTGCGCGAGGGCGACATTTTCCGCCGCAGACTTGGCACTGAGCAGGGCCGCTTGCAGATCGGGCGCGTGATCATAGGCGACGGTCAGCGCCTGGGTGATTGACTGCGCCTGGGCGCCGCCCACCGAAGCGGCCGCCAACACCAAAGCCAGCGCACTGACAACCAAATTCACGCGAAAACCCATGCCCGCCTCCGACGACCCCGAAATACTACGCGCGGCACATGGGGTACACAACCTGCCGCGACAATCCCTACCAGGACTTAATGTACGATTAACCTGCCTTCGTGCCTGATGGGCAACACGACCATCGCACTAAAACATGAATTCCTCGTTCAGCCGCTGCGTTAGAGGCGGCAGGAAGGCGTTGAACTCCGCGCGGGTCGTGACCACACCACCCGATTTAACAAAGACATGGGCCACCGAGACGGCGCCGTTTCGAAGCAAAGCGACCAGGCGGCCGCCCTCGTTCAAGCTCGTAAGGAAGGCTTCGGGAACGCTATCGAGCGAACCTTGCACCAAGATTGCGTCAAAGCGGGCCGGACGCAGTTGCTCGATATCGCCAGCGACAATGCGGACATTGGTGAGGCCCAGCGCAGCGAGGTTGGCAGTTGCAGCGGCAGCCAGAGCGGCGTCCTGTTCGAGACCGGTGACCGAGGCCGCCAGGCCGGCAATAACGGCCGTGGAATAGCCGGTGGTCGCGCCGATATCGAGCACCGTGTCGCTTTCGGTGATTTCAGCGAGTTTGATGAGCTTGGCCAAGGTCGCCGGGGCCGCCATGAAGCGGCCGGCAGTCCGGCCGCCAAACCACTGGACATCGTCCACATAGGCGACGTCGCGGCGGCTGGGGTCGACGAAATCCTCGCGCGGGATGGCGCGCATGCGGGCCAGAATCGGCGCATTGGTGACACCGCCGGCCCGAAGCTGGCTCTCCACCATATGTGCGCGTGCACGCTGGAAATCGACCATGAAGACTTGCCCGCCCCGGGTGATTCATATGACGGACGTGAATATAGTCGGTGGCCGGGCGTGGCAAGGGCCGACAGGGTTCTTGCGGCAATTTGGGGCGCATGAGGGGTATGCGCGTTCGCGGCGATGGGATCGGCAGCGGCTGCACAGCCGAGAGCATAGCCCTGGTGTGCCCGGGTTGCAGATCGCCGACGCTGTCGAGGAATATTGGAGGCCTCGTCCGGAATTGAACCGGAGTACGCGGATTTGCAATCCGCTGCGTAACCACTCCGCCACGAGGCCTCACGTCCGCAGTACGTATTGGACGGCAATTGCTTATGCAATACCCCGCCTAACGGACGATGAATTTTCTGAAATGCGAGTGCCGGGCGGAAGGGCTGGCCCGGTGCTGGCGGAATGGATAAAGGTCGTGGACGTATAACCTTCTACTTGTTGGATAAGCCGCGTTGCGCCGCCTGGCGCGACAAAGCCAGCCCTCTCATAACCGGAGATGCATTTTGGCGCCGCGCATGATCGATCCGAGAATCAAGCTCCGGCACCTGGTGTGCTTTCTCGAGGTCGCGCGACTAAAGAGCGTGGTCAACGCGGCCGACCTGCTCCATATCAGCCAGCCTGCGGTGTCCAAGACCATCCAGGAACTCGAGCAGTTGTTGGGCGGCAGCCTGTTTGATCGCAGCAAGCGCAAGCTGTTCCTGACGCCGTTCGGCGAGGTGTTCAACCGCTACGCCACCACCAGCCTGGCTGCCCTGCGCCAGGGTATCGATGTGGCGCGGGGGACGCATGAGGCGACCATCGTCCGGGTGGGAGCGCTGCCGACCGTTTCCGCCCGCATCCTGCCTGACGCTGTGCAGGCGTTCACGGCGGCGGGCTCGGGCGTCCATACCAGGGTCATCACCGGTCCCAACGACTACCTGCTGACGCTGCTGCGCACGGGCGACGTCGACTTTGTAATCGGACGCATGGCCGAACCCGAGGCCATGGTGGGCCTGTCCTTCGAACACCTTTACTCGGAGCGCGTGGTGATGGTCGTCCGCCCCGGGCATCCGCTGCTCGGAGAGCGGCCTTTCGAACTGTCGATGATCGAGGCCTACCAGACCCTGATGCCGACTCCCAATTCGGTGATCCGAAGCCTGGTGGACCGGATGCTGCTGGCGCATGGCATTACCCAGTTGCGCGACGAGATCGAGACGGTTTCGAATGCTTTCGGCCGCGCCTATGTCCGCCAGACCGACGCGATCTGGATCATTTCGGAGGGCGTCGTGGCCGTCGATGTGGCGGAGGGCCAACTGGCCTTGCTGCCGGTCGATACCAGCGAGACGACGGGCCCCGTCGGCCTGACCACACGGACCGATACAGTTGCAACCCTGGCCGCCGATAGCTTCAAGCAGGCAGTGCGCGACGTTGCCGCCGGCATGCGCTGATCAGCGCCTGGCCTGCCGGCGGAAGGTCAGCGGCGGGACGCCGAGGACGCGCTTGAGCATGCGGGTGAAGTAAGCGGGATCGTCATAGCCGAGCCCTGCCCCGATCTGCTTGATCGAGAGGGTGGAAAACAACAGCTGCCGCCGCGCCTCGAGAGCGATGCGCCGCTCGATCACTGTCAGCGCCGAGGCGCCGAGCACCTGGCGGCAAACGCGACTGAGATGGGTCTGGCTGATGCCGAGCGCTTCGGCATAGTCGGCAATGCGGCGGGTCTCGCGGAACTTCTCGTCGACCAGGAGACGAAAGGCGCCGACATGCAGGCGGGCGCGCCCCTCGTCCGCGCTCGATGACGCCGGAAGGCTGCGGGCGCGGTGCAATGCCACTTGCAGCAGAGTGAGGTGGGCGCGCATGGCGAGGTCGTGCTGGAGGGCCGGGCGATCGGCCTCGGCCAGCAGCCCATCCAAGACGCGGCGAATCGGGGCCGTGCCGGTCGAGATGATGCCCGCAGGCGGGCCCTCGATGGCCTCGGCCATGTCGCGCGCCATCAACGTTACGATCACGCCCTCGACGTCTTGGCTGAACACGTAGCCGTGGACGGTGAGCGGCGGCACGACCACTACCACAGGGGGCGAGAGGTCGAACGCGGTCCCATCCAAGGTCACGTTGCCCTGCCCGCCCGTCAGGCTGAGGATCTGGAAGAATTGCTCATGCCGGTGCGGCGCAATGCGATAGCGATGCAGACTGCTGCGCGCCTGAATGGTTTCCCAATGCAGCCAGTCATGCTGCCGGTCGCTGACCGCTTCGCCATAGAGCGCATATGTCGGGACGCCATCCATGTTCGGATAGTGCAAGCAATTGCGCCACCTGTCCATTCCCGCAGCGCTGGCGCCAGAGCAAGCTGGCGGTAATGAAAAAGGGGGGAGTGCGTGCGCTGTCAGGTTGTGATCGTGGGGGCGGGTCCGGCGGGCTTGATGCTCGGGCGTCTGCTCGAGCTTGATGGTATTGATGCAATCATTCTCGAGCGCAAGAGCGCCGACTACGTGCTGGGCCGCATTCGGGCCGGGGTGCTCGAACAGGGCACGGTGGCGCTAATGGAGCGCGCTCGGGCCGACCAGCGCATGCATGCCGAAGGGCTTGTCCACCACGGCATCGATTTGAGTTTTGACGGCGATCGCCACCGCATCGACTTCTCCGAGCTGATCGGCCGGGAGGTGATGGTCTATGGCCAGACCGAGGTGACCCGCGACCTGATGGGGGTTCGGGAAGCCACGACGATCTACGAGGCCGAGGATGTGGCGCTGCATGACTTCGACGGGCAGCCATGGGTCACCTACCGCAAGGATGGCCAGACGCATAGGATCGACTGCGATTTCATCGCCGGCTGCGATGGCTATCACGGGGTGGCGCGGCAGAGTGTGCCGCAGCAGGCCCTGACGACGTTCGAACGCGTTTATCCCTTTGGCTGGCTCGGCGTGCTGGTGGACCGGCCGCCGGTGGCGGATGAGCTGATCTATGCCCATCATGAGCGCGGATTTGCACTCTGCTCGCAGCGATCGACGACCCGCAGCCGCTACTATGTGCAGGTGCCGGCGGACGAACAGGCCAGTGCGTGGTCCGATGATCGCTTCTGGGACGAATTGCGGGCGCGGCTCGATCCGGCGACGGCAGAGGCCCTGCAAACCGGGCCCTCGATCGAGAAATCGGTGGCGCCGCTGCGCAGCTTCGTCGCCGAGCCGCTACGCTTCGGGCGGTTGTTTCTGGCAGGCGACGCCGCCCATATCGTGCCGCCCACGGGGGCCAAGGGGTTGAACTTGGCAATGAGCGATGTCGCCGCGCTGGCTGATGCGTTCATCGAGCATTTCAGCGAGAAATCGGCCGCCGGCATCGACGCCTATTCGGCCAAGGTTCTGGCGCGCATATGGAAGGCGGAGCGGTTCAGCTGGTGGATGACCTCGCTGCTCCACACCTTCCCGGAGACCGGCGCCTTTGGCCGGCGCATCCAGCGGGCGGAGTTCGACTATCTGGCCGGGTCCCGAGCCGCGCAACAAAGCCTGGCCGAAAACTATACCGGGGTTGTTACCTGGGGCGAGGCCTAGCCGCCGAGACGGCGCCGCGCGCCCCGGTCCGTAAAATGGTGCAGCGGGAGCGGTTTGGGACTTCACCGCGAGGGCGGGCTTGCTTAGGTTGCTGCCGCAACCGAGCGGGGACATGCTGTGAGCGAGTGGACACGAAGCGGCGGCAGGCGGGAACTCCTGCAGCCGGTGATGGCGGGCGCACTGGCCGCCATCGTGGGTTATGCAAGCACGTTCACGCTGGTGCTGGCGGCATTGACGGCGGCAGGCGCTTCGCCGCAGCAGGCCGGTTCGGGCCTGATGAGCGTCTGCATCGCCATCGGCATTCTCAACATTGTGGTCAGCACGCGGGTGAAGCTGCCGGTCAGCTTTGCCTGGTCGACTCCGGGCGTGGCGTTCATCCTGACCGTGGGCGAGCCGGTGGGGGGATTTCCCGCCGTGGCGGGGGCGTTCCTGGTGGCGGCGGCGCTGATCGTGCTGACCGGACTGATCAAGCCGCTGGCGCGCGCCATTGCGGCCATCCCTGCCCCGATCGCCAATGCCATGCTGGCAGGCATGCTGCTGACCCTGTGCCTGGCGCCGATTACAGCCGTGGCGGAGATGCCGGCCCTGGCGCTGCCGATCCTGCTGGCCTGGATTATCGGGTTGCGGTTTGCCAAGCGCTATGCCGTGCCGATCGCGGTGGTGGTGACCGGGATCATGCTGGCGACGACGACGAGCCTGCCACCGGGCGCACTCGATGGCAGCTGGCCAAGCCTGGTACCGGTCATGCCCGTCTTCACACTGGATGCGATCGTACGCATCGGGCTGCCGCTCTATGTCGTCACCATGGCATCGCAGAACCTGCCGGGGCTCGCGGTGATGCGGGCCAATGGCTACGAGCTGAAGCCGGCACCGCTGTTCATCATGACGGGCGTGGCCAGCGCGGCCACGGCGTTCTTTGGCGGGCATAGCAGCAATCTCGCGGCGATCACGGCGGCGATCTGTGCCGGGCCCGAGGCCCATCCTGACAAGACCAAGCGCTGGCCCGCTCCGGCTGCCGCGGGCGTGATCTATCTGCTGCTCGCGCCAGGTGCGAGCCTGGCGGCAGCATTCATCGCGGCCTCGCCGCCGCTGCTGATCCAGGCCGTGGCGGGCCTGGCGCTGCTGTCGAGTTTGGCGGCGGCGCTATCGGGGGCATTGGTGGCCGAAGAGACAAGGCTGCCGGCGATCCTGACCTTCGCCACTACGGCATCGGGCATCACCATTGCCGGGATCGGCGCGCCATTCTGGGGGCTGGTGGCCGGCATCGGCATGATCCTGTTGCTGCGCTTCGGCATCCGGCCCGAACCGGTCAGCACCGGCAAATGACGCTGCCCCATGCAGTGATCATCGCCGGCGGCAAGGGCGAGCGGCTGGGCGGCGTGCGCAAGGCGGATTTACGGATCGGTGGCGCGCGGCTGGTGGACCGGGTGACAGCCGCGCTTGGCGCGGTGGCGCCGCCGCTGATGATTGCCACCGGACCTGGCGATGTTTCCCTTCGCCTGTCGGCTGGTGCGGTAGCGGTTCCTGACCTCGACGCGCCGGTGGGCGGGCCGCTGGCGGGGCTTGCGGCGGCGGTGGAGGCGCTGCGAGTGAACGGCATCGGTGCGGGGCTGCTGGTTTCGGTCGCCGTGGATACGCCGTTCCTGCCGGCCGATTTCGTTGGGGTCATGCGCGACAGGCTCGGCAGCGCGCCGATGGCGTATGCCGCCTGGGGCGATCAGTTCTACCCGCCCAATGCCATCTGGCGGATAGAGGCGCTGAGCGCGCTGCCGGAGCAGGTGCGGACCGGCCAAGCCGCACACAGCCTCAAGGCGCTGCAGCAAATCCGCGGCGCCGTGGCGGTGGACTGGGCCGACCGAAGCGGCACGGATCCCTTTGCCAACGCCAACACCCTTGCCGAGCTGCTCGCCCTGGCCAGGATGAACCAGCGCGGGGCGGCGTAACTTATCCACATAGCCGGCAAATAGGGCTTGGCAAAGCAAAACAAGTTCGCTAAACGGACCTCGCCTTCGTTGAAGGCATTCGAATTTGTTCCGCGATAGCTCAGTTGGTAGAGCATTCGACTGTTAATCGAATGGTCGCTGGTTCGAGTCCAGCTCGCGGAGCCAATTCTTCCCAAAATCACAGCATGTTTCGCACAGGTGCGGCGGCCGACTGGCAGCTGCGATGGCGCGTAACGACGCTAGCCTCTGGGCCCGCTGTGCTGGCCGCTGCGCCAGACTGTTTCGGCGCGCACGTCGGCATCGTGGACCACCACTTCCACATCGGCACCGCCAATATTGGCGGCGACTTCGATAGCGGCCTTGACGGCATCGGCCTTGCTGGTGAACGGGCCCGTTACATCGCCCCGGAAGCTGAACTGCCAGACACTGTCGCGCTGGGAAATCACGAAGTGATTGTTGATCATGGCGATGGTTCTCCTGCGGCAGGAAACGCCTGTCAGCGGCGGGACGTTGCATCGGTAGGTGCATTGCCAGCGGTGGCGGGGCGCGCTAGGGGTGCACCCATACTTCTGGCATTTTGGACTCCCCCCATGGACGCCGTTTCGGCCAAGGCTGCGCCCGCAGTGCAGCAGACATCGCTCGCTATTATCCTGGCGGTCAGCGCCTCGCACCTGCTCAATGACTTGATGCAGTTCCTGCTGCCCGCGCTCTATCCGCTGCTCAAGGACGCCTATGGGCTGGACTACATGCAGATCGGGCTGATCACGCTGGCGCAGCAGATGACGGCGTCGATCCTGCAGCCGCTGGTGGGGTATTACACCGACAAGCACCCCAAGCCCTATGCGCTGGCGATTTCCATGCTGTTCGCGCTTGGTGGCATTGTGCTCATCGCGACTGCCAACAGCTTCGGGCTGCTGGTGCTGGCGGCGATGATCGGCGGCGTCGGTTCGGCGATTTTTCATCCGGAGGCTTCGCGCGTGGCGCGGCTGGCCTCGGGCGGCAAGCTAGGCTTTGCGCAGTCGCTGTTCCAGGTGGGTGGCAATCTCGGCACATCCATCGGCCCGCTCGCCGCAGCCTATTTCCTGCTGCCGCGCGGCCAGGCCAGCACCGCCTGGTTCGCCATCGTCGCGGTGACGGCGCTGGTGATCCTCACGGCGGTCGGCCGATGGTATGCGGCGCATCAGCGCGCGCATTCGGGCAAGGCCGTGCTCAAGGCGGCGCAGCAGATTCTGTCACGGCGGCGGCTGACGCTGGCGTTCCTCGTCATCGGCGCGCTGCTGCTGAGCAAGTATGTCTACATTTCCTCGATCACCAGCTATTACAGCTTCTTCCTGATCGAGAAATTCGGCCTTACGGCGGAGGGGGCCCAGCTTTACCTTTTCCTGTTCCTGGGCGCGATCGCGGCGGGCACCTTTATCGGCGGACCGGTGGGCGATCGCTTCGGGCGGTTGACGGTAATCTGGTGTTCGATCGTGGGCGCCCTGCCCTTCACGCTGCTACTGCCGCATATGAACCTGTTCGGTACGGCTGTGGTGAGCGTGTTCGTGGGGCTGATCCTGTCGTCGGCTTTCTCGGCGATCGTGGTCTACGCGCAGGAACTGGTGCCCGGCAAAGTCGGCATGGTGGCCGGTTTCGTCTTCGGTTTTGCCTTCGGCATCGGCGCCATCGGGGCGGCAGTGCTCGGCGCGCTGGCCGACCGGATCGGCATCGTGGCGGTGTTTGGCCTCTGTGGCTTCTTGCCGTTTCTGGGCTTTCTCACCATCTTTCTGCCGCGACACGCGGAACTGCATAAGGAGCCGACATGAGCAACAGCAATGGTAACGGCCACGACGTCGACAATGAAAGCCAGATCACGCTGACGCGCACCATCGACGCCAATATCGACGACGTGTTTGCCGCCTGGACCGACCCGGCGCTGATCGAGCAATGGCAGGCAGACGAGGCTGAACTCGATGCCTTCGAGGGCGGCGAATACAAGTTCACCACCTTTGGCGATGACGAGGACCCGGAAGACCACGTGGTCAGTGGGGAAATCCTGCAATTCGTCGAGAACGAGAGACTCGTCATGTCCTGGGTCCACCAGGATGGCGAAGGCGAGGACACCGAGGAGCTGATTTTCGTGCTGGAAATCGCGTTCAAGGCGCTTGGCGACGACCAGACGCGGGTGACCCTCACCGAGCGCGGGCTGGCCCATTCGGATCCGGAATCGCGCATTTTCTCGATGGAAGCGTGGAGCGCCGCCCTGGCGCATCTGGCCGAAGTGATGGAATGAACTGAAACCATTCGGCGATCCGGCTCGTATCGTAAGCCGGAGGCTATCTGATGGGTTCAACCAGCATTGCGTGGCTGCGCAACGATCTGCGCATCGCTGATAATCCGGCGCTGAGCGCGGCAGTCCAGGCCGGCGAGACGGCCGTTGCCGTCTATATCCATGAAACGACCAAGGGCGTCCGGCCCCCGGGGGCGGCAGCGCGCTGGTGGCTTGAGCAGAGCCTCGAGACGCTCGGGGCGGCGCTGGCGGCGCGCGGCATCGCGCTGGTCGTGCGGGAGGGTGACGCGCTGGCCATCCTGCCCGGCCTCGCGGCCGAGCTGAATGCCGGCGCGGTGTTCTGGAACCGCCGCTATGCTGCCGGCGAGCGGGATGCCGATGCGGCGATCATGATCGCGCTCAAATATAACGGCATCGCTGTTCGGTCCTTCGCCGCCAACCTGCTCGTCGAGCCCTGGGAGATTGCCACCGGACAAGGCAAGCCCTATTCGGTGTTCACGCCGTTCTGGAAGACACTGCGAGACATGGCGATCGCTGCCCCGCTGCGGCGGGCCGACGGGGGCAAGGCGATCGCCCACAGGCCCGACAGGAGCCACTATCGTGCCCCCGCCTGGAGCGGCAAGCTGGCGCCACACTGGGCCATTGGCGAGGCCGCGGCGCATGAGCGTCTGGTGACATTTCTCGACGAACATCTGGACAGCTATGCGCAGGGCCGGGACTTTCCTGCCAAGGACGCTACGTCCCGGCAGTCGCCGCATCTCCGGTTCGGCGAAATCAGCGCGCGGCAGGTGTGGCATGCCGCACAGGCCATCGCTCATGCCGACCACGCCAGACAGGAAGCGGTCGACAAGTTCCTGTCGGAACTGGCGTGGCGCGATTTCAGCTATCACCAACTCTATCACCGGGCCGATATCGCCAGCGTGCCCATGCAGCCTAAATATGCCGACATGGCCTGGCGGGACGCCGCGGCGGACCTCGCCGCCTGGCAAGAGGGGCGCACGGGTCTGCCCATTGTCGATGCCGGCATGCGCGAGCTGTGGGCCACCGGCTATATGCAGAACCGGGTGCGCATGCTGGCGGCGTCGCTGCTGACCAAGAACCTTTTGATCGATTGGCGGCTGGGTGAACAATGGTTTTGGGATTGCCTGGTCGATGCCGATGTGGCGAACAATCCGGCGAGCTGGCAATGGGTTGCCGGCTGCGGGCTCGACGCCGCCCCCTATTTCCGCATCTTCAATCCGGTAACCCAGGGCGAACGCTTCGATGCCGAGGGTGACTATGTGCGGCGCTGGGTTCCCGAGCTGGCGAAGCTACCCGATGAGTGGATCCACCGGCCGTCGGAGGCGCCGCGGCAGGTACTCAGCAAGGCAGGTGTGATCATTGGCGAGACCTACCCGGCGCCCCTCGTGGATTTGAAGGCAAGTCGGGTTCGGGCGCTGGAAGCGGCCAGCAGGTCGTAGTCCTTCCACGGTGGCGGCGGAATGATATTGCGCCGGCCCGCGATAGGCGCGCTGGCATTGCGCGACAGGGCCCAATGACGAAAAGCCGTGCCGCTAGAGGCGGTTATCACTTGCGGGTGACAGGTGAGCCACCTAGCATGCCGGTTCCCCGCCCTTGCAGATTGCCTCCATGTCCAAATACAAAGACCTGATCGCCGCCATCGGCAACACCCCGCTAATCCGTCTCAACCGGGTGTCGGCGCTCACGGGTTGCGAGATCTGGGGCAAGGCGGAGTTCCTCAATCCCGGCCAGTCGGTCAAGGATCGGGCGGCACTATTCATCATCCATGATGCGGTCAAATCCGGCGCACTCAAGCCGGGCGGGACCATCGTCGAGGGCACTGCGGGCAATACCGGCATCGGGCTGACGCTGGTGGCCAACTCCCTGGGATTCAAGTCGGTCATCGTGATCCCCGACACGCAGAGCCAGGAGAAGAAGGACGCGCTGCGCCTCTATGGCGCCGAGCTGATCGAAGTTCCGGCCAGGCCCTACAAGAACCCCAACAACTACATCAAGATTTCCGGCCGTCTGGCCGAGAAGCTCAATCGCGAACTGCCTGGTGGCGCCGTCTGGGCCAACCAGTTCGACAATACGTCAAACAAGCGGGCCCATGTGGAGACGACGGGCCCCGAAATCTGGCAGCAGACCAATGGCCGGATCGACGGCTTCATCTGCGCCGTGGGCTCGGGCGGCACACTGGCAGGCGTCGCTGAGGCGTTGCGGGCACGCAATCCGGATGTGAAGATCGGGCTGGCCGACCCCGAAGGCGCGGCGCTCTATAACTTCTATGCCAATGGCGAGCTTAAATCGTCGGGCAATTCGATCACCGAAGGCATCGGCCAAGGCCGCATCACTGCGAACCTTGAAGGCCTCAAGATCGATAACCCCTACCAGATCTCCGACGCCGAGGCCCTGCCCTACATCTTCGACCTGCTCGAGCATGAGGGACTGTGCCTGGGTGGATCGAGCGCCATCAACATCGCCGGCGCAGTGCGCATGGCGCGTGACCTGGGGCCGGGCAAGACCATCGTCACGGTGCTGTGCGACTATGGCAATCGCTATGCCAGCAAGATTTTCAATCCCGAATTCCTGCACGGTAAAGGCCTGCCCGTCCCTGCCTGGATGGAAAGCCGACAGGCGATCGACATATCTGACGTGATCGAGGCGGAGCCGGTCTGAAACCGGCTCGCTATCTGTCCTAACGCAGTTCCACAAAGCTGAGATTGGTGGGCTGCCTCAGCACGCCGCCGTCGGGCGTGTTCGGCAGCACCGTCTCATCGACAGTCTCGATATTAAAGCCGCGCGCCCAGCCCCTGCCATTGCCCTTGAGGTAGAAGCCATAATTGAGCGTAGTGGCTTCGGCCGGCACGTCGAGGACGATGGACCGCTCGATCCAATCGGTATTGCCGGCAATTGGGCCATTCGTGCCGTAGCGCTCGAGATTTTCAAAGCGCAGCGAACCGCTTGGGCCATCGACGCGGAACCAGATGGTGACGCCGCCATCAACCTGGGCTGCCCGCAATTGGCTGCTCACCCGCATTCGCTGGCCAAGGTAAGGCTTGGCATCGACCGACTGCATGAGTGTGCAAAAATCGTCGCCGCGGATAGTATCCGCCAGTTCGGGCTTGCTCTCGATCCAGGCCGCGTTGAGGCCGGCCTCGACGCCAACGCGATAGAATTTTGGGCTCTTGCCGGCCCTGATCCAGCCGTTGGGCGCCTCACCATCGGGCATGCTGGCGCCTGCATCGATCCGCGCGCTGAGAATATTCCAGTTGGCAAAGCCAAACTGACCGGCGACGAGTTCGAGGCAGTCGCTATGCGAAAGCTCGATACTTCGTTCGGCCAACCCCTGTCGCAGGAGTTTGGCCATGAGCTTTGCATCCATGAAACTGTGCATGGTTTGAACCTCTCACATGGGCAAGGACTTCAAAGTCAGCGCTCGCATTACTGACGGCTTGCCCGGTGATCGGGGTCAAACCAGCGGACTACCGTGCATTCACCGTCCCCAGCGGGGCGCGAGCGGCTGGCTGCACGAACCATATTTGAAGACTACGCCGCGCGCCGATGTTGTCAACCGGCGGCATTGTTCAATCAGCATGCGCTGATAAAGTGGCGCCGCACGACTCCCCGGGGGCGTATTGTACGGCATCGACGACATCTTGAGGGCGATCATCGCCGACCTGCATATCGTTGCGGCGATCACGGCGGCGTTTTACCTGCTCGCCCTGGTCTGTGCGGTGCGCGAGGTCATGAATTCGCGCACCTCTCAGGGCTCCATCGCGTGGATCCTGGCGCTGGCGCTGCTGCCGTTTCCGACCGCTCTGCTCTACCTGGTGATCGGCTGGAAGGCCTTTGACGACTATGCGACGGACCGCATCCGCAATGGCCGTGCCGCGCGGCCGTTGCGCGCCAAGGACCTGGCGCTGATCGACCGGGAAACCAGCCATAAATGGCCTGTGCAGGTGAAGGTGTCGGAAGTGCCGTTTCTCAACGGTAACGATGTCGAATTGCTGGTCGATGGCAGGGCGACGTTCGACTCGATCTTCGAAGGCATCGCCAAGGCCAAGGAATACCTGCTGGTGCAATTCTACATCGTGCGGGACGACAGGCTGGGCCAGGAATTGGCCGAGCGGCTGATCGAGCGCGCCAATGCGGGGGTGAAGGTCTACCTGCTCTACGACGATATCGGCAGCACGGGCATGCCCAAGCGCTATCGGGCCGAACTGCGCAAGGCTGGTATCAAGGTCGCAGGCTTCAACCAGCGCCACAAGTTCCTACGCGTTTATGGTCCAACCCGGATCAACTATCGCAACCATCGTAAGATCGTGGTGGTGGATGGTGAACACGCCTGGGTCGGCGGCCACAATGTCGGCGTTGAATATCTCGGCGAGAACCCGCGCTTCGGACGCTGGCGCGATACGCATGTGCGGGTGTCCGGGCCGGCGGCATTGGCCTGTGCCCTGCTATTCCGTGAGGACTGGGAATGGGCCACCGGCGAAACTCTGCCGGCCGCCCCGCCAGAAACCGTAGCGACCCCCGGGGACCGGTCGGTGCTGGTCATGGGCAGTGGGCCGGCAGACAAGCTGGAAGAATGCGCCATCGCCTTTACCGACATTATCGGTCGAGCGCGGGAACGGCTATGGATCGTCAGCCCCTATTTCGTGCCCGATACCGATATCCGCACGGCGCTGTTTGCGGCCAAGCTGCGGGGCGTGGATGTGCGCGTCATGCTGCCCAACGAGCCGGATCACAAGACGGTCTGGCTGGCGAGCATCGCCCATGCCGACGCGATGATCGAGCATGGCGTATCGGTCTATCGCTACCAGGATGGCTTCCTGCACCAGAAGGTGGTGCTGATGGATGACCAGATCGCCACCGTTGGCAGCGTCAATTTTGACAACCGCTCCTTCGCCATCAACTTCGAAATCACGCTGTGGTTTGCCGATGGGAAGACCGTTGCCGATGTCGAGGCCATGCTGGTGGAGGACTTCAAGCTCTGCCGTCAGGTCGAGATGGCCGAGGTCAAAAGCCGCTCGCTGCCAATGCGCTTCATGACTCAGGCCGCGCGCCTGCTGTCCCCAATCCTTTGAGTATTGCCATGACCGAGTTCCTGTTCCGCGACGACAGCTACCTGCCCTCGACAGAAGCGAGGGTGGTGGCGATCAATGAGGATGGCGGCATTTTGCTGGACCGGACGGTGTTCTATGCCGCTTCGGGCGGGCAGCCGGGCGACAATGGTACGATAATGCGGGCCGATGGTTCGATCACGCCCATTGCGACGGCAGTACACCCCGAAGGCGACAAGACGCGCATCGTGCATGTGCCGGCGGAGGCGCAGAATCGACCGGCGGTGGGTGAGGCGGTGATGGCCCAGGTCGACTGGGTGCGCCGTTACCGGCTGATGCGCATGCATACGGCGCTGCATCTGCTGTCGGTGGTGTTCCCGTTTCCGGTGACCGGGGGCTCAGTCGGAGAGGACAAGGGTCGGCTCGATTTCGACATGCCTGACGTGCCCGCAGACCTTGCGGGGATCGAGGCGCAGCTCAACGACATGGTCGCGGGTAATCATGCGGTGACGCAGGAATGGATCACCGATGCGGAGATGGCTGCCAATCCGGACCTGATCAAGACGATGAACGTCAAGCCGCCCATGGGCCAGGGTCGCGTGCGGCTGATCCGCATCGGTAATGTGGACCTGCAACCGTGCGGGGGAACGCATGTGCGGAACACCAGCGAGATCGGCAGGCTGGCACTGGGCAAGATCGAGAAAAAGGGCAAGCAGAACAGGCGCGTAAGCCTGTTATTTGCGGAGTAGATTCCGCTAACGCACTGGCGCGGCGTAGAGCAGTCCGCCATTGCCCCAGAGCGCGTTCTGGCCACGCAGCAGCGCCGCGCCGGTCTGCGGGCCGAAGTGGCGGTCGTAAAGTTCGCCGTAATTGCCGACGGCGCGGAGCACGTCGGCCATGAAGGACGGCGTCAGCCCCAACGCGGTGCCGAAATCACCGTCCACGCCGAGGATGCGGCGCACTGCCGGGGTGCGCGCGGCCAGCAAGGAATCCACGTTGAGTTGCGTAATGCCGACTTCCTCGGCATTGATCAGAGTGAACAGGGTCCAACGAACGATGTTGAACCATTGCGGATCGCCTTCCCGAACCACGGGACCGAGCAGTTCCTTGGAAATGCGTTCGGGCAGGATGCGATGCGCGGACGGGTCGGGCAGCGCGCGACGGATCGCCTGGAGCTGGCGACCGGACGCCGAAACCACCTGGCAGAGGCCAGCCTGATAGGCCACGGCAAGGTCTGCCACGTCCTCATAAGGGACTTCGGTATAGCTGGCCTGGTTGGTGAAGAAGAACTCGCCAACGCGCTCCAGTTCCTCGCCCCCATCGATAATGCAGACGCTGATGTTGTCGAGTTCGAAGGCGGAGACCACACCCATCGACTGGGGCACGAGGAACGCCTGGCCATCAAAGAATGCCGTGCCGGTATAGGCGGCGCCGTAGAGCGTGTCGCGCCGTTGGGTCCAGGGGCCATTGCGGGTCAAGACGTCGACCATGCCGGTCTGCAGCGGCGCAAAGCGCGTCTCACCGCGAAGCGCGCGGAACTCAATCTTGTCTGGATCGCCAAACACGGCAGCGGCGATACCGCGGCAGAGATCGACATCAAAGCCCGACCAGCGGCCCTGGGCATCCTGCTGGGCAAAGCCGGGCAGCGGATTAGTGGCGCCGCAGATGAGGAAACCCCGATCGCGCACCGTTTCCAGGGTTGATTGCCCGGCCGCGGGCTCCTGGGCCGCCACCGGCGGCACCACGAGCGCCAAGGCGCAGGCAAGGCCCGCCGCACGCAACAGCAATCGCTTGAAAAATCTGGTCAATTGGCCGGCTTTCCTTGCCTCGCCCAGCATATTGGCTGGCGGGCCGGTCGGGTCAAGCCGAGGTAGCCGATTGCCCTGCCGTTTTCGACAGGGCAATCCGGATTTGACAGGGTCAGTGCAGGATCTGGCTCAGAAAGAGCTTGGTGCGCTCGTGCTGCGGATTGGAGAAGAACGCCTCGGGCTCGTTCTGCTCGATGATCTGCCCCTGGTCCATGAAGATAACGCGGTTGGCCACCTGGCGGGCAAAGCCCATTTCGTGGGTCACGCAGATCATGGTCATGCCTTCTTCGGCCAGGCTGATCATCACCTCGAGGACTTCCTTGACCATTTCGGGATCGAGGGCCGAGGTCGGCTCGTCGAACAGCATGATCTTGGGCTGCATGCAGAGCGAGCGGGCGATGGCGACGCGCTGCTGCTGTCCGCCCGAGAGCTGGCCGGGGAACTTGTTAGCCTGCTCCGGGATCTTGACACGCTCGAGATAGTGCATGGCGGTCGCCTCGGCCTCGGCCTTGGGGATGCCACGCACCCAGATCGGGGCCAGCGTCAGGTTCTGCAGGATGGTCAGGTGCGGGAACAGGTTAAAGTGCTGGAAAACCATACCCACTTCGCGACGCACCTCGTCGATGCGCTTGAGGTCGGCAGTCAGCTCCGTGCCGCTGACGATGATCTGGCCTTCCTGGTGCTCTTCGAGCCGGTTGATGCAGCGAATGAGCGTCGACTTGCCGGAGCCCGAAGGGCCGGCGATGACGATGCGCTCGCCCTCCATCACCTTGAGGTTGATGTCGCGCAGCACATGGAAGTCGGAATACCACTTGTGCATGCCGATGACTTCAATCGCCACGTTGGTCGAGGACACCTTCATGTGCGAAGTATCAACCGGCCGATCGACGGTAGTTTCGGAAACCTGGGACATTGGAACTACCTCTTGTGACCAGTATTGAGACGGCGCTCCATGTACATGGAATAGCGCGACATGCCGAAGCAGAAGACCCAGAAGACCATGGCGGCAAACAGATAGCCGGTGGTGGCCGAGTTGGCCGCCTTCCATTCGAGGGCTGAGTCGTTCTTGGTTTTCACTGCTTCCAGCAGGTCCTTCATGCCCACGATGTAGACGAGGGACGTGTCCTTGAAGAGCGAGATGAAGTTATTCACGATGCCCGGGATCACATGCTTGAGCGCCTGGGGCAAGATGATGAAGTACATCCGCTGCCAGTAGCCAAGACCAAGTGAAGCGCCGGCTTCGTACTGCCCGCGCGGGATGGCCTGGAGGCCACCGCGCACCACTTCGGCCATGTAGGCGGAAGTGAACAGTGTCACGCCCACCAGTGCCCGGAGCAGTTTGTCCACTGACGTACCCTGCGGCATGAACAACGGCAGCATGATCGACGCCATGAACAGCACGGTGATCAGCGGAACGGCGCGAACCAGTTCGATGAAGGCGACGCAGAGGGTCTTGATGACGGGCAGTTTGGATTGTCGCCCCAGCGCCAGAATAATGCCGAGCGGGAAGGACAGGGTGATGCCGACCACCGAGATGATCAGCGTGACCAGGAGGCCACCCCACTTTTCGGTCGGCATGGGCTTGAGGCCAAAGACACCACCGGCCAGCAGGAAGTAGCTGACGATGGGGAAAACGAAGAGGAACAAGATGGCGTTGGCGCGCTTGAATGGCACCTTCGGCATCAATAGCGGAACGAGCAACAGGGTGCCGAGCGCAAAGACGATGTTGGGCCGCCATTGCTCGGGAATGTCGTAGAAGCCGTAGATGAAGAACTCCATCTCGGCGGCGATATAGGCCCAGCAGGCGCCGGCCTCAATCGCCCGGCACTCTTCAACCGTACCGTAAGGACCGACCGCGTGGCCGATGGCAAAATTGAAGATGGGGGGCACTGCCCAATAGAGAAACAGCAGGCCCAAAATGGTCAGTACGGTGTCAAGCGGGGTTGAGAACAGGTTCTTCTGCACCCAGGCTACCGGGCCAACAGTGCTGTGCGGTGGCGATTTGGGCGCAACCAGTTCGCCGCGAACGTATCCAATGTCAGTCATCGCGGGCTCCTACCGTTCGACCAGGCTGACGCGGGCATTGTACCAGTTCATGATCGCCGAGGTCAGCAGCGAGAAGATCAGGTAGACGAGCATGGTCAGGGCGATGCACTCGATAGCGCGACCAGTCTGGTTGAGCGAGGTGCCCGCGAAGACATTGACCAGCTCGGGATAGCCGATGGCGGCGCCAAGCGAGGAGTTCTTGGTCAGGTTGAGGTATTGGCTGGTCAGTGGGGGTACGATAACCCGCATGGCTTGCGGTACGATGACCAGCCGCAGGCGGTCACCCTCCTTGAGGCCGAGCGACTGCGCAGCCTCGGTTTGTCCCCTGCTGACGGCCTGGATGCCGCCGCGTACGGTCTCGGCGATGAATGCGGCCGTATAGATGGTCAGCCCGAATAGCAGGGCGAGGAACTCGGGCGGCAGCTGTACGCCACCCTTGAAGTTGAATCGCTCCAGCACCGGGGGGTCGAAGACGACGCTGGCGCCGCTGACGAGCCATACCAGGCCGGGCAGCGCTATAAGAATGCCCACGGTCGCCAGAAATACCGGGAAGCGCTTGCCCGTGGCCTCCAGGCGCCGCTGAGCCCAGATGCGTAAGACGATGGTGGCGGCAATGGCAAGGGCCAGGCCGATCCAAACGAAGCCGAATTGGGCGTCGGGCAGCGGCTGCGGAACGAAGATGCCGCGCTGATTAATGAACGAGTCGAAGGGCAGCTTGATGGAATCCCGCACCGCCGGCATCGCCTTCAGCACGGCGAAATACCAGAAGAACAGTTGCAGCAGCAGGGGGATGTTGCGGATGGTTTCCACGTAGACGGTGGCCAGGCGCGAAACGATGAAATTGCTGCTGAGGCGCGCTATGCCGATGGTGAAACCGAGAATGGTGGCGAAGACGATGCCGATGAAGGCGACCAGGAGCGTGTTGGTGATGCCGACCAGGAATGCTTCCCAATAGTAGGAACCGCGCGACCAGGGCAGCAGCGAGAAACTGATATCGAAGCCGGCCGTCTTCCACAGAAAGTCGAAACCCGTCGTCTTGTTCTGCGCGGCTAGGTTTGCTGCCGTGTTGCCGACAATCCAGACGATAAAGCCAACCAGCAGCGCCGCAACGACGACCTGGTAGATGATGCCGCGGATTACCGGGTCATTGTAAAATGCAACCCGGGGGGCCGCAGCGGGCCCCGAATCAAGTGTGGTCATATGACAGATGTCCCCAAGCCATATCGGCCGTTCCACGCCACCCCAGGGGGTGGACGACGGAACAAAGTACCCGACGCTCCCTCGAGGGGAGCGCCGGGCCTGTTCAGCTTAGCGGATCGGCGGAGCGTACTGGATGCCGCCATCGCGCCACAGGGCGTTCAGGCCGCGCTCGAGACCAAGCGGGGTGGCGGGACCGACGTTGCGTTCGTAGGCCTCGGCGTAGTTACCGACCAGCTTGATGATCTGGTAGGCCCAGTCCTTGGTCACGCCGAGGGGGGTGCCAAAGTCGCCTTCCACGCCAAGCAGGCGCTTGATGGCCGGGTTGTCGGAGCCGAGCATTTCATCGACGTTAGCCGACGAGACGCCCAGTTCTTCGGCTTCGAGCAGCGCGAAGTAGGTCCAGCGGGCAAGGTTGAACCACTGGGAATCACCGGCGCGAACGACGGGACCAAGAGGCTCCTTGGAGATGATTTCCGGCAGGATGATATGATCGTCCGGAACCGGAGCGTTGGTGGCACGCTCGGACGCCAGGGCGGACGCGTCAGTGGTGTACACGTCGCAGCGGCCGTCGAGATAGGCCTTGAACACTTCGTCCTGATCGACGAACACGACGGTGTTGAACTCCATGTTGTTGGCGGCGAAGTAGTCGGCCGCGTTCAACTCGGTGGTGGTGCCCGATTCGATGCAGATGGCGGCGCCGCTGAGGTCGAGAGCGGAAGCAATGCCATCGGCCTTGCGGACCATGAAGCCCTGACCGTCATAGTACATGGTGCCGACGAAGTTGATACCAAGCTGGGTATCGCGGCTCATGGTCCAGGTGGTGGTACGCGACAGCACATCGACTTCACCGGCTGACAGCGCGGTGAAGCGCTCCTGGCTGGTCAACGAGGTGTAGCGGACCGCTTCGGCGTCATTGAAGATAGCAGCAGCCATGGCGCGACAGAAATCGACTTCGAGGCCAGTCCAGACGTTGTTGGAATCGGGCGCCGAGAAGCCTGCAACGCCACCAGTGACGCCGCACTGCAGAAAGCCCTTGGCCTTCACGTCATCGAGAATGGCTGCCTGTGCCGTCGTCGCCACGAGGCCGAGCGAGGCCGCGAGAGCGATCGTTACGAGCGTTTTTTGCATTGTTATTGCCTTTTGTTTCCTGACCCTGTGTCCCGGAGCTCATCAGGCTCGCGCCAGCGTCCCCGGTGGCACCGCCGCCTTTGTATGGCGGTTATGATGCTGCTAAGCATGCAAGCGTCTATTGACCGTTGCGTCAAGGGCTCATGGCCCCATGGGACAGCAATCCTGTCGCTTATTTAGACAGGCGCACCGAGTTGACCTCTTTTTGAGCATCGAGCCTCGTATGACTGACAAGAAAAGCGGCAGCATTGCCCGGCCTTCCATTGAAACAGTGCTGACCCACTACGGGCGCGAACCCGATGACCAGTTCGGTTTCGTCAACACGCCGGTTTATCGCGGATCGACAGTCCTGTTCAAAACGCTTGATGACATGGAAGGGCAGCAGCAGCGCTTCCTTTATGGCCGGGCCGGCAACCCCACGACGGAGGGTGTCGAGGCCATCATCACCGAGCTCGAGGGGGCGTATCGTACCCGCCTGGTGCCGTCAGGCCTGGCCGCGATCACCATTGCGCTGCTGAGCTGCGTCAAGGCGGGCGATGACGTGCTCGTCACCGACAGCGCCTATGAGCCGGGGCGCGTGTTCAGCGATGGTTTCCTGGCGCGTATGGGCGTGACCACCCGCTACTACGACCCGAGAATCGGAGCCGGCCTGGCCGAGTTGATGCGGCCCAATACCAAAGCTGTGTTGGCGGAAAGTCCGGGATCACTGACCTTCGAAGTGCAGGATATTCCTGCCCTGGCGAAGGCGGCCCATGCCGGCGGCGCCAAGCTCATCGTCGACAATTCCTGGGCCAGCCCGCTCTACCACCGGCCGCTGGCGCTGGGCGCGGACCTCGTGGTGCATGCCGGCACCAAGATGTTCGTCGGCCACTCGGACGCCTTCGCGGGCACCATCTCGACCACCGAGGGTGCCTGGCCGGAGGTGGAGCGGACCCGAGCGCATCTGGGCTTTTTCACCTCGGGCGACGACGCATTTCTGGTGGCTCGTGGGTTGCGGACCCTGGCCATCCGCATGAAGGAGCACCAGGCGCGGGCGCTGGACCTTGCCACGTGGCTGGAGCACCAGGACGAGGTGGTGCAGGTGCTGCACCCTGCTTTGCCCAGCCATCCCGACCACGCCTTGTGGAAGCGGGATTTTGCCGGTTCGGGGAGCCTGTTCAGCGTCTTGCTGGCCCCTGCCCCGCGGGCGTCGGTCGCCGCATTCGTCGACGGACTAACGCTCTTCACGATGGGCTACTCCTGGGGCGGGTATGAGAGCCTCTGCATTCCGGTGAAGCTGGGGAAAAATCGGACCGCCCGTCCGTGGACGGCGGAAGGGAACCTGTTCCGCCTGCATATCGGGCTGGAAGGGATCGAGGATCTCAGGGCCGATCTCGCGGCGGCGATCGAGCGTTATGCCCGGGCGCGCTGAACGGCACGCGTAATAGCGTCGAGCGGGCGCGCCACGACACGCCCGTCTGGTTCGGTGACAAACAGCCAGCCGCGGCGGGCGAAGACATTGCGCACCAGATAGGCGCCGAGCATGCCTACGATAAGCCCGCCGAACACATCGGTGGGGTAGTGCATGCCCACGGGCACGCGCGACAGGCTGACAATGGCGCCGACCACAAAGAATACCGGAAACAGGCTCGGACGGAGGAAGCCGATGACGAAGGCCAGGGCAATGGCCGTGGTGGCGTGGCCGGAAGGAAAGCTCTGATACTGCCAGTCATTGGAGAAATTCCGGAAGAAGAACGCTCCGACATTGGCAAATTCATCGGGCCGGCCGCGCCCGATAAGGCGCTTGAGCAGATTGGCGATCAGGCCGGGAATGGCGACCCCCAGGAAGATGAAGCTCGAGAGTAAGGCGATCTCGCCCGCGACCAGGCGCGGGAGGCGCTTGAGCAGCAGCATGGCGGGCACCGCCAGGATGAGCACCACCAGGCTGGGAATCAGGATCCAGTCCGACAGGCCATAGTCGGTGATGAAGAAGAACGGCGCGCGCCATTGCTCGGGCCAGCCGATGGCCCCACGCGAGGCCCAGACATCGACCTGCGAGAGCAAGGCGACACCGAGGACGACGCCAAGGCAGAATAGCGGCCAGAGCCGGCCATTGAGGCCCAGCGGCCAGCGTTTGGTGAGATCGATCATGCGTGTTTTTGGGATAAGGGGCCCTGCCCCGTCAATAGTGTCCAGAGCTGCTTGCCCTTTGGAACCGAACGCGGTAACGAGTGGCGATCTCGGAGTGTAGCTCAGCCTGGTAGAGCACCGGTTTTGGGAACCGGGGGTCCAAAGTTCGAATCTTTGTACTCCGACCATCGCATCTGACGTGGATTTTCGTTGTCGCAAGCGGTTTGCGGAAAGCCGGTTCCACCGTTCCGCACGCTTGAACATCGTGTTGAGGATCTTGCATGACCGCCCGTATCTACCGCCCGGCCCGTAACGCCATGCAGTCGGGCAAAGGCAAGTCCAAGAGCTGGATCCTGGTGCACGAGCCGGCAGAATCCAAGAGCATCGATCCCCTGATGGGCTACACGACTTCTGGCGATACCCGCCAGCAGGTGCGCCTGAGCTTTGACACGCAGGAAGAGGCCGAAGCCTACGCACAGCGCAATGGCATCGCGTATGCCGTACAGCCGGCACATGACGCGACGCCCAAGCGAGTGAGCTATCCGGACAATTTCCGCGCCGACCGCAAGACGCCCTGGACGCACTGAAATTCTCTGAAGACGAATCAGCAAAGCGCCGCAAGCGATTGTGGCGCTTTTGTTTTTGGAGCCGACCATGGATTCGCCTCTGCTGATCGTGCTGGCCGGAGCGGCGGCCGCCGGGTTTGCGCAGGGTGTATCGGGCTTCGCCTTTTCCCTGGTGGCATTGTCGATCTGGGCGTGGGCGGTTGAGCCGCAACTGGCGGCGCCGATGTCCGTGTTTGGTGCGTTGGTGGGGCAACTGGTCGCCCTGCCCTGGGTGTGGCGCGGCTTCGATCTGCGCAAACTGCTCCCGCTGGTTGTCGGCGGGCTGATAGGCGTGCCACTGGGAGCGTTGCTGTTGCAGTGGCTCGACCCGATCCTGTTCCGCTTCGGGCTTGGACTGTTTCTTCTGGTCTATTGCCCGCTGATGCTGTTGCTGCCGGCCGATTTCAGCTGGCCGCATGGCGGGCGCGCAGCCGATGGCACCGCAGGCTTTGTCGGCGGCGTGCTGGGCGGGCTGGCCGGCATTTCAGGGCCGGTGCCAACGCTGTGGACGACATTGCGTGGCTGGGACAAGGATACGCAACGCGGCGTGCTGCAAGCCTTCAACATCACCATGCATATGGCGACGCTGACGGCTTATGCGCTGTCGGGCGCCATTACCGAGGAGACCCTGGTCATGTTCGCATGGATCGCGCCGGCGCTGGCCATCCCTGCGGTGCTGGGGGTGCTGTTGTTTCGCCGGCTGGCGACCCGGACATTCCGCCGTATGATTCTGCTGTTGCTACTGGTGTCCGGCCTAACCCTCGTCTGGGGCAGCGTCGCCGCTTGGGTCTAGTCATTGGCCGTGCAGCCGCTATTTTGGGGCGAACATGAAAGGAGCCGCGATGAAGCTGACCGCTCGCCGCCTGCTCGCCATAGTTGTCCTGCTCAACCTGATCGGCCTGCCCGCATGGGCGGCGCCCGCGATGTGGGAGATACGTGATGGGGACAGCGCCATCTGGCTGTTCGGCTCGTTTCATGTTTTGCCCGATGGCACCATGTGGCGAACCGAGCTGTTCGATGGCGTGCTAGACGATGCCGAGCGCGTCGTTTTTGAGGCCGATGTGCGCCCGGCGGCGGTGGCGCAGCTTGGCGCGGAGGCATTCGTGCGGGGCGTCTATGTCGACGGCACCATGCTAACCGATGGTTTGGGCGACGCGGTCGAAAGCCGGCTCCGCACGAAGGCGGCCGCAATCGGCCTGCCCATGGGCTCGATCCAGGCAATGCGGCCCTGGATGGCAACCAACACGATCACATTGCAGGCCTTGGCAGTCGAAGGCTATCGCGCTGAAGGGGTGGAGTTCGTCCTGCAGCCCCAATTGGCGGAAACGCGCCTTGGTTTTCTGGAGACGGGCAATCAGCAGCTCGAGGTGCTGGCCGGTGCGCCTGAGGCCGAGCAGATCGCCATGCTGGCCGCCACGCTCGACCAGCTCGAGGCCTTGCCCAAGCTGATGGACAAAATGCTCGGCAGCTGGGTGGACGGCACGCCCGAGGAGTTGGGCGGGCTTTTCCTGATGGAGATGGGTGGCTTCGAGACAGCTTTTCTCGATCGGCTGATCTATGCGCGCAACCGGAACTGGATGAACCCGCTGGAAGCGATGCTGGCAGAGAACCAGGAAAACCTGGTGATCGTGGGCGCGGCGCACCTGATTGGCGATGGCAGCGTGCTCGATCTGCTGGATCGAGCCGGGTACGAAGTCGAACGTATTCAATAAAAAAAGGCGCCGCAAGCGGCGCCTTTTGGGTGTAGCGGG
>JAKFDU010000211.1:0-27125 GCA_036675975.1 Devosia sp.
GTGCCGAGCTACAAGGGCACCTATCCCGAGACGCTGACCGCCGCCATCGCCGCCTTCCGCGCCAACGAACAGCCTGCCATCGTGCAGGTCTTCGAAGTGGGCACCGGCACCATGATGGCCGCCAAGGGCGCCGTCTATCCGGTCTACCAGTTGATGGCCGACAATGGCGAGCCCTGGGATCCGGCAGGCTTCCTAGCGCCAGTGACCGGCTATTATTCGGACGTCGACGGCAACATCCTGTCGATGCCGTTCAACTCCTCCACCCCGATCATGTACTACAACAAGGACGTGTTCGAGAAAGCCGGCCTCGACCCCGAGACCCCGCCCAAGACCTGGGCCGAGCTCGAAACCATGGGTCGGCAGATCATGGAATCGGGTGCCGCCCCCTGCGCGCTCAGCAGCGCGTGGATCACCTGGATCCAGACCGAAAATCTCTCGGCTATCCATGACGTGCCCTTCGGCACGCTGGACAATGGATTTGGCGGCCTCGCGACCGAATTCACCTTCAACGGTCCCGTGCAGGTCAAGCACTGGGACAATCTCAAGAAGTGGGCTGACGAAGGCCTGTTCCAGTATGGCGGTCCTGTGGGTGGCGCAGATGCGGCCCCCAAATTCTATGCCCAGGAATGCGCGATCTTCATGAATTCCTCGGCAGGGCGCGCTGGCGTCATCAACAATGCCAAGGATTTCAATGTCGGCTTCGCGCCGCTCCCTTACTATGACGACGTGATCGCCGAGCCGAAGAACTCGATCATCGGCGGCGCCACCCTGTGGACGCTGAACGGCAAGGATCCTGAAGTCTACAAGGGCGTCGCCCAGTTCTTCACCTATCTCAGCCAGCCTGAGGTCCAGGCCGCCTGGCACCAGGCCACCGGCTACCTGCCGATCACCAATGCGGCCTACGAACTCGGCCAAGAGCAGGATTACTATGCCCAGAACCCCGGTTCGGACATCGCCATCCAGCAGATCACCCGCGGTACGCCGACGGCAAACTCCAAGGGCGTTCGCTTCGGCAACCTGACCCAGGCGCGCACCGTGGTGGATGAAGAGTTCGAAGCCATGCTGGCCGGCACCAAGACCGCCCAGGAAGCGCTGGATTCCGCCGTCGAGCGCGGCAACCAGATCCTGCGCGACTTCGAAGCCGCCAACCAGTAGGCCTCCGGCCCAAGCCTGCTCCACCCTCCTGCGAGGGTGGAGCACCAGCGCAGTCGCGACCAGGCGACATAGAACGAGGCGGAGCATGCAGGCCAAGCGAACTGTCTTCCCCAACAAGATCCTGCCCTACCTGCTGCTGATCCCGCAGCTTGCCGTAACCCTGGCCTTTTTCATCTGGCCCGCCCTGCAGGCGGTCAAATCCTCGTTCGAACGCGAGGATCCGTTCGGGTTCAAGACCACTTTCGTGTGGTTCGAGAATTATCGCCGGCTGTTCATCGACCCGCTCTATCTGAGCTCGGTGGGCAAGACCGCCATCTTTGCCGTAAGCGTAACGGCGCTATCGATGTCGCTGTCGCTGATCCTCGCTGTCGCAGTGAACCGGGTGCTGCGCACCAACCGGCTCTACACCACCATGCTGGTCTGGCCCTATGCCGTGGCGCCGGTTGTCGTGGGTATCCTCTGGTGGTTCATGTTCAACCCCACTATCGGCATTGCGCCCTATATGCTCCGCGCCGTCGGCGTCAGCTGGAACCATCGCGTCGATGGCGTCGACGCGATGATCCTGGTCATCATCGCGGCGAGCTGGAAGCAAATTTCCTACAATTTCCTGTTCTTCGTCGCTGGGCTGCAATCGGTGCCGCAATCGCTGATCGAAGCGGCCGCCATCGATGGCGCCGGGCCGTTCAAGCGGTTCTGGACCATCGTCTTTCCGCTGCTGGCGCCGACCACGTTCTTCCTCCTGATCGTCAACATCAACTACGCCATGTTCGACACCTTCGGCATTATCGACGCCACCACGCAGGGTGGCCCGGCGCAGGCGACCAACACGCTGGTCTACAAGGTCTATACCGATGGCTTCATCGGGCTGAACATCGGCTCCTCATCGGCCCAGTCCGTGGTGCTGATGGTCATCGTCATCGCCCTCACCGCCATCCAGTTCCGCTATGTCGAGCGGCGCATTCAGTATTAGAGAGCGGCCAAAATGATCGAAAACCGACCTGTTCTGGCCTTCCTCACCCACCTGGTGCTGATCATTGGCGTCGTCATCGTGGTGTTCCCGGTCTACATCGCCTTCATCGCCTCCACCCATGGCAGTGGCGATTTCATGCGGGGGCTGGTGCCGCTGCTGCCCGGCCCGCACATGATCGAGAACTACAGCTTCATGCTCAACGAGGGCATATCGAGCGCCGGCGCACCGCCGCTCTCGATCATGCTGCTGAACTCGCTGGTGATGGCCATCTCGATCGCCGTGGGCAAGATCATCATCTCGATCCTTTCCGCCTATGCCATCGTGTTTTTCAAGTTCCCGTTCCGGCTCTTGGCGTTCTGGATCATCTTCATCACGCTGATGCTGCCGGTCGAGGTGCGCATCATCCCCACGTTCAAGGTGGTGTCGGACCTGGGCATGCTCAATTCCTATCCAGGCCTCATCATCCCCTTGATTGCCTCGGCCACCGCCACGTTCCTGTTCCGCCAGTTTTTCCTGACGGTACCCGATGAGCTGATGGAGGCGGCACGCGTCGACGGGGCGGGCCCGATGAAGTTCTTCCGTGATATCCTGCTGCCCCTCAGCCGGACCAATATCGCGGCTCTGTTCGTCATCCTCTTCATCTATGGCTGGGTGCAGTATCTGTGGCCGCTGCTCGTCACCACCGACAGCCGCTACTACACCATCGTCATGGGCATCAAACGGCTGGCCGCGACCGCCGATTCCGAGCCGCAATGGAACTTCGTCATGGCCGCCGTGATGCTGGCCATGTTGCCCCCCGTCCTCGTCGTCATCCTGATGCAGCGCCTGTTCGTCAAAGGCCTGGTCGAAACCGAGAAGTAAGCATTATGGCAAGCATCGACATCAAGGGCGTAAAGAAGGTCTATGCCGGTGGCGTCACCGCCATTCACAGCCTCGACCTCGCCATACCCGATGGAGAACTGGTGGTGCTGGTCGGGCCATCGGGCTGCGGCAAGTCCACCCTGCTGCGGATGATTGCCGGTCTCGAGGCGATCAGCGAGGGCACGATTGCCATCGATGGCAACGTGGTCAACGACAAGGAACCGGCCGAGCGCGACATAGCCATGGTGTTCCAGAACTATGCGCTCTATCCGCATATGACGGTACGCGGGAATCTCGAATACGGGCTCAAGAACCGCGGCACACCGCGCGATGAGATCGACCGGCGCGTCAACGAAGCGGCCCGCATTCTCGAAATCGCGCCGTTTCTCGACCGGCGCCCCCGCCAGCTGTCGGGTGGCCAGCGCCAGCGCGTCGCCATGGGCCGCGCCATCGTGCGCCAGCCCAAGGCCTTCCTGTTCGACGAACCGCTGAGCAACCTCGACGCCAAGCTGCGCGGGCAGATGCGCATCGAAATCAAACGCCTGCAACGGAACCTGGCCACAACCAGCGTTTACGTCACCCACGACCAGCTCGAAGCCATGACTTTGGCCGATCGCCTCGTGGTGATGAATGCCGGACGTATCGAGCAGGTGGGCAAGCCGCTGGCGCTCTATGAGCGTCCCGCGACGCTCTTTGTGGCCGGGTTCATCGGCTCGCCGCCGATGAATTTGATCGACATTGACTACTTGCGCGACAAGGGCGCCCTCGCTTTGCCCGACGGCACTGACCTCGTCGGCATCCGCCCCGACACCATCCAGCTGACAGTGCCAGAGGGTCCGCACCTGGTGCTGAATGCGACCGTCGAGCTCTACGAGCCGATTGGCGGGGAAAGCCATCTGCATATGCGATTGGACGGCAGCGGGCAGTTGATCGTGGCGGCGGTACCGGCGCGCACCGCGGTCACTGAGGGTGCCAAGGCGACCCTTCATGTCAGCATGACGGACCTCCATCCATTCAACAGGGACACGGGGCGCCGCACCGACTGAGACACTGGGCGTCACCAGGGGATATCAAGATGACTGATCGGCGGCCTCCGACGACCGAGGAAGTTCAAGCGCTTCGCGGCGATCCGCGCCCATTCCTCGAGTGAGCCATGGATTCCCGGCTTTCCGAGCGACAGAACGATATTCTCGCCCGTATCGGCGCGCGGGGTGCGCAACAGATTGACCGTCTGGCGCAGGACTATGGCCTGACTACCCAGAGCATCAGGCGCGACATCAACGCCCTCTGCGCGCTTGGGCTCGCCCGGCGGCTGCATGGCGGAGTCGACCTGCCGGTGCTGCCGCAGAATACCTCGATCAGCGCGCGTGCGGGCTTGCATGGTGCCGCCAAGCGCCTGATAGCGGCGCGCGTCGCCCAGGACATACCCAATGGCTCGACCGTGTTCATGGGCATTGGAACCACGGTGCGCTTTACCGCCGAGGCGCTGCGTGGACATGCCGGCCTGACGGTCGTCACCAACAATGTCGACGTCGCGCTGATCCTTGGCGAGGCCGACAGCGTCGAGATGCATCTGGTGGGCGGCGTCTGGCGACCCAATGACCGCGACCTGGTTGGCCCCGAGGCCATTCGCTACTTCGAGAGGTTCCATGCCACCCATGCCGTGGTCGGCGCCGGCGGCCTCCATCCGACCAGTGGCGCCCTCGATTTCAGCTATGGGGATGCGCAGATCACCAATGCCATTCTGCAGAATTCGAGGACGCGCTACCTCGCGGCCGATGCCAGCAAGTGGCGCGGCACAGCGGCGGTGCGGGTCGCGCCGTTCTCTGCATTCACCCATTTCGTAACCGACCTGATGCCGCAAGAACACGACAATGAAGTCAGCCTGGTGCAAAGCGGCGTGAGGGTCATCGTATGCGGGTCGTCGGACGGAGAATGACGAGCGCCTGGCGACCGGCGCATCTTATTTGTCCGGCCGGTGCGGCAGCAGGTCGGGAGCCATCTGGCGCGCGGTGCTGGCGCGAATGATCAGTTCGGGCTCCACCAGGGTCACGCGCGGCTCGGGCAAGGCACCGCGGGCGGCGATCAGCCGCATGAGGCGTTCCACGGCGAGGCGGGTGACGATTTCCATCTCGTAATTGACGCTCGACAGCGGCGTGGCGAGGAATTCGGCCAGTTCCAGATTGTCGAAACCAATAAGGGCCATGTCGTGCGGGACAGCCACCCCATGGCGCTGGCACCAGCGCATTGCGCCCATCGCCATGTAGTCGTTGGCGACGAATACGGCTGTCGGCCTGGCTCCGCTCATCAGCGTATCCATCGCCCAGTATCCGGCGCTCGGCGTGTGGTTGACCGGATCGACCTGCCACTCGCTGCGGAACGGGAGGCCGGCTTCCGCCAGCGCCTGACTATAGCCCTCGAATTTTTCTCGGTTGCCGTTGGGATTGTTGCCGTCGATGGTGCCGATGGCGGTGTGGCCGAGATCGATGAGGTGGCGCACCGCCTTGTAGGCGCCGAGCCGCTCGTCAACGCTGACCATGTCGATACCCACGCCCTGCCCCGGCACCAGCATCACGACGGGAAATCCGGAGCGGCGCAGGCGCAGGATGTGCTGGTAATTGCGCTGGGCACGCGTTGGATAGATCAGCATGCCATCGACCTGCCGGGCCTGGAACATCTCGATGGCGGCGATTTCCTCGGCCAGCGTATTGTTCGAGGTGGCGAAGAGCGTGCCATAGCCGAGCGCCATCAGCGCCTTTTCAAGGGCCATGGAGGTCTGGGTCAGGATGGGGTTGGTGATGTCGGCCAGCACCAGGCCAATGGTTTTGGTCTCGCGACTGGTCAGCGACTTGGCAATGTGGTTGGGCCGATAGTCAAGCTCGCTGGCCGCGCGCTGGATGATGTCGCGGGTCGCCTGAGGAATCCGCGGGCTTTCCCGCAATGCCAGCGACACGGTGTTCTTGGAGAACCCCGTTGCCTTGGCGATGTCTTCCAGGCGAGCAATGGTCTTGGTCATGCTGCTCTCGTTCTGCCCCGCGGCACCGCATAGCGCAAGTGGATCGCCGGCAGAAGCCTGTCCGCCGTGGATTGCCGGCGGACAGGCTACGCTCAGATCCGGCCTTCGGCGCGCAGGCGCTTCAGCGCCTCGTATTGCAGACAGCCCGGCGCCATTTCCATCAGCTCGATCCTGTTACCGTCGGGGTCTTCCAGCCAGGCCTGCCGATTGCCATCCAGACCGTTCTTGATCGGGGATAGCAGCTTGATCCCCGCGGCCTCGATGCGCGCCACCGTGGCATCGAGGTCGACGATGGTGAAGCAGGTGTGGTTGACGCCGTTGGCGTTCCAGCCGGGCGCGCGGTCGTTCTCGGCACCGGGGAAGATTTCGAGATATTGTTCGTCGGTGATGCGCAGGTAAACCAGCCAGCAGGTGCCGTCGTCCTTGAACAGGCGCAGCATTTCCTGGAAGCCCAGGCGGTCACGATAATAGTCGAGGGAGCGGTCGAGATCGGTGACCTTGATGGCGACGTGTCCGACGCCGGCTATGCCTTGCATGATATCCTCCAGGTGCAGCGTTTGCTGGCATGAGTGTGCCGGCTGCGCGAACAGCCGCTTCGCGCCTTCAGGAACGGATATTTTGCGTTCATGATACCGGTAATATCGAATTGAGTACGCGCGGAGCGAGGGACTTGTCAACGGCTGCCCCAAGCTGATGCCGGCTTAGATCGACATGGCGGCAACCCCACTATCAAGCGAGGCAAGGAGCCGCCGTGCCGGCAAAGCGCCCGTACTTCGGTCTTTTTTTCGGCGAAATGGTGGCGATCGTCCCTGGTTCCGTATCAAACCTACCGGGTTCGCTCCGCGCGCCAGCGTCGAAACGCCGACTGAGCACCGAAGGATCATCCCGGGCATTTCGCTGTTGACGTCTGCGCAAACATCACTTTAGGTTACCGGTAATACAAAAACGTCGCTTGAGCAGCAGTCGGAACGGCGCGCCAGGCGAGAGGGAGGGAAACATGAGCATTCGGTGGAGCCGATGGTCACCGCAACTCGCGCTGGTGCCGGCCGTCCTGATCGCATCGGTGGCGTTTGCCGGGTCCATCCTGTGGACCATCTATCTCAGCTTCACTCGCAGCCGCCGGTTTCCCGACTACGAGATCGACTGGAGCGAATGGGGTCGGCAGTATGACCGGTTGTTCAACGATAATGCCTGGATCACCGCCCTCAAGAACCTGCTGATCCTCGGGGTAGGAAGCACGCTGGCCATCGGCTTCGGCTTTCTGCTCGCCTGCCTCATCGATCGCGAAAAGCGCGGCGAGGGACTGTTCCGCACCGTCTTTCTCTATCCGTTGGCGGTGTCTCTCATCGTCACCGGCGTCGCCTGGCGCTGGCTGTTCGATCCCTCGCTGGGGGTACAGAATTTCTTTCATTCCATGGGATGGACCTGGCTGCGCTTCGATTGGCTGGCCAGTGGCGAGACCGCCATTTACGGCATCATCCTCGCCTCGGTGTGGCAGGGTTCGGGCTTCTACATGGCCCTGATGCTGGCGGGTCTCAAATCCATCAATTCGGAAATTTGGAGCGCCGCGCGCCTCGACGGAGTCAGCACCTGGCGACTCTATACCGAGATCATCATCCCGATGATGAAGTTCACCTTTCTCACCTGCGCGATCCTGCTCTCGCTGGGCGTGGTGAAGGCCTATGACATCGTCGTGGCCATGACCAATGGCGGCCCCGGCCAGTCCACGTGGGTGCCGGCCTATTTCACCATCAACGCCTATTGGGCCAAGTCCAATCTCGGTTTCGCATCGGCCGCCGCGGTGGTGATGCTTTGCATCACGGTCGCCGTCTTCCTGCCCCTGGTGTCGCTCACCGCCTGGCAACAGCGCAAGCAGGGAGCGGCATGATGGACGCCCGCGCCAGGGATTTCGAACTCGCAGTAGACCGTGCGCCACTGTTCCCGCGCCGCCGGAAGGGCATCAGCCCGCGCTCGATCGCCATCCTGATTTTCCTGACTATGTGCGCGGCGTTCTTCTGCGTGCCGCTCTATGTGATCGTGGTCACATCGCTCAAGACCATGGACCAGATCCGCCAGGGCGAAATCTTCTCGCTCCCACAAGTCTGGACGCTCGAGCCGTGGTGGAACGCCTGGAACAATGCCTGCTCCGGCATCACCTGTGATGGGCTCAAGGTCGGCTTCCTGAACTCGGTGGCCATCCTGTTCCCATCGCTGGTCCTGTCCATCGCCCTCTCGTCGGTGACCGGTTATGCGCTGGCACTGTGGAACGTGAAGTGGGCCGGACCTTTCATGTTCCTGCTCTTCATGTGCGCCTTCGTGCCGTTCCAGATCATCATGATCCCGCTGATCGTGCTGTCTGGCCTGCTCAAGGTCTATGGCACGGTCTGGGGCATTGCCATCGTCCATGCAGTGCTGGCCATGCCGCTGCTGACGCTGATCTTCCGGAATTATTACAAGGACATTCCGCAGGAGATCATGAGCGCGGCGCAGATGGACAGCGGTTCGTTCTGGCGCATCTTCGGCGAGATCATCCTGCCGATGAGCGGGAACATCATGATCGTGGTGCTGATCCTGCAGATCACCTCGATCTGGAACGACTTCCTCGTGGGCCTGACCTTCGGTGGGCTGGGTACGCAACCCATGACGGTGATCCTGGCCAATGTGGTGATCACCACGACGGGCGAGGTCGTCTACAACGAGAACATGGCCGCAGCCCTGCTGACCGCCATCCCTCCCCTCGTCATCTACTTCGTGCTCGGCAAGTTCTTTGTCCAGGGCGTGACCGCCGGCGCGATCAAGGGATAAGCCAAATGCCACGTGTCGCTTTTGAAGACATCATCAAATCCTACGGCAAGCTGACCGTGCTCAGCCATCTCAACCTGGCGGTCGACGACGGCGATTTTCTGGTGCTGCTGGGGCCATCGGGATGCGGCAAGACCACCTTGCTCAACCTGCTGGCGGGGCTGCTCGAGGTCACCGCCGGGCGCATCATGATCGGGGATCGAGATGTCACCGACCTCGATCCCAAGGATCGCGGTCTGGCGATGGTATTTCAATCCTACGCCCTCTATCCGACCAAGACCGTGCATGGGAACCTCAAGTTCGGACTGGCCGCCAGCAAGCTGCCCAAGGACGAAATCGAGAAGCGCATTGCCTGGGCGGCCAGGCTGCTGCAGATCGAGCCGCTGCTGGACCGCAAGCCGGGACAGCTTTCGGGCGGCCAGCGGCAGCGCGTCGCCATCGGCCGAGCCCTGGTCAAGAATGTCGATGTCTTCCTCTTCGACGAGCCGCTCAGCAATCTGGACGCCAAGCTTCGTACGGAGATGCGTCTCGAAATCAAGAAGCTGCATGACGAACTCAAGAGCACCATCGTC
Source organism: Devosia sp. (assembly GCA_036675975.1). Taxonomy (GTDB): domain Bacteria; phylum Pseudomonadota; class Alphaproteobacteria; order Rhizobiales; family Devosiaceae; genus Devosia. Next base: position 9,377 of record JAKFDU010000211.1, read on the forward strand.
TATGTGACGCATGACCAGATCGAGGCCATGACCATGGCCACCAAGATCGCGGTGATGGATGGCGGAGTGATCCAGCAGTTCGGCACGCCGGACGAGATCTACGAACGCCCGGCCAACCTCTTCGTCGCAGGCTTCATCGGCTCGCCGGCCATGAACCTGCGGCCGGCCCGGCTGACTGTCGCCAATGGTCGGGTCGGCGCTGAAACCGAGGGTGTGTCGGGACTGCTCGATCTGTCCGATTACCCCTTCGTCGCGCCGCCCCTGGATGGCACCCGCATCATATTGGGGCTGCGACCCGAGCATTTCGGGCCCATCGACCTGCCGCTGGCCGAAGGCGCGGCCGTGCTGGAGCTGCCGGTGCAATATGCCGAGCGTACCGGCTCGGACGCCACGGCCTACCTGCGCAGCAGCGACAAGCTGGTCGCCGTGCGAATCGACCCATCGCAGGTCGCCGCGGCAGTTGCCGGCCGTCCAGCCAAGATCAGCTTTCTCAAGGGGAAAGCCAATGTTTTCGACGCCCAGAGCGGGCGACGGATGTGAGCACACGTCACCACAAGGGAGGAATGACATGCTTGGAACGACACTGAAGGGGCTCGCAGCAGCCCTGTTGTTGAGCGCCGTGCCGCTGACCACCATCTCGGCCGAGGAAATGGTGGTCTATCATGGTTGGTCCACCCCGGCCGAGGTGAACGCGTTGACGGTGCTCCGCGAAGCACTGGCTGAAAAGGGCGTAACCTGGAAGGATCTCGCCATCCCGCATAATTCGGGCGTCAATGTCAGCCTGGTCAACATGGTCACCGGCGGCAATCCGCCCAATGCGTTCGTCGAGTCCAATCCCGGCGTCTATCGGGACCTTGATGGCATCGGCCTCAGTCTCGATCTCACCGAACTCTATGCCAGTGAAGGCATCGCCGATAACCTGGCGCCGATCGTGCGCGAGCTGTCCACGGTCGATGGCAAGATGGTCAAGGTTCCCGTCGCGCTCCATCTCGATGGCATGGTCTACTGGAACAAGGAGGTCGCCGCTGCTGCGGGCGTCGATCCAGCGGCTTGGACCAGCGTCGATGAGATGCTCGCCGACTTCGAGAAAGTGCGGGCCGCCGGTTTCGTGCCGGCTGCGGTAGGCAGCCAGGCGTTCCAGGTCGGCTATCTCACCCACGCGATGACAGCGGCCATTGCCGGCCCCGATATCTACAATCGCATCTATGGTGCCGAGCCCGACATCACCGCCTTCGACACGCCCGAATTCCGCAAGGTGATCGATGTGGTCCGCGCCTTCTCCAAGGAGGCCACGCCCGACACGCAGAACCGCCCGTGGAACGAGGCCACCAACACGGTGATAACAGGCAAGGCGCTCATGCACATCATGGGTGACTGGATGAAGGGCGAGTGGAAGGCGGCCGGCAAGGTGCCAGGCGTCGATTTCGGCTGCAACCTCATCCCTGGCGCGCTGGCCGTGCCGGTCACGTCCGACGCCTTCGGTTTGCTCGGCGGGCAGTCGCCGGAAAAAACCGAGGCGGAATACGCCTTCGCCGCGACCGCCCTGAGCCCCGAAGTATCGGGAGCCTTTGCTCAGGCCAAGGGTGCCACGCCTGCCCGGCTCGATGCCCCCACCGAGTTGCTCGACGAGTGCAACCAGGTGGTCATCGACCAACTCAAGGTCGAGAATGGGACAGTAATGAACCCCTTCAACATCATCGACGCCGATTGGAACCAGGCGATCTGGAACGCCATGTTCTCGTTCTGGAGCGACCCCAACGCCACGCCAGACGATGTCATCGCCGTGCTGCAGGACGAATACGACGCCATTTTCGGCTGACAGCCGACGGTCCGGGGCACCCACCGTGTCCCGGACCATCTATCCAGGAAAGGACCTATAATTGGATACGCGCCTGCTTGATGAAGACGCGGTGATGCAGATCTGCTTTCTCACCGACAATCTCGAACAATCGATCGCGTGGTTTGCCGATCTCACCGGCAAGACGCCCAGCCATATCGGCAAGTCGGCCGCTGCCGATGTCGCCAAGGCGACCTACAAAGGCAACCCGGCGACCATCAGCTTCCGGCTGGCGCTGTTCCGCTTCTCCAATATCGACGTGGAGTTCCTGGAGCCCGGCGCAGAGCCCAGCACCTGGCGTGACCAGCTTGATGAAAAGGGCCCCGGCTTTCACCACTTCGCCTTCCGCACCCGCAACATGAGCAAGCGCCGGGCGTTCCTGGAGAGCAAGGGCCACGCCATGCTGCAGCATGGCGAGTTCGAGCACAGCGACGGCCGCTACGAGTATTTCGATACCAGCAAGCCGCTGGGCGCTATCATCGAACTGCTGGAGTGGGACAATAACAAGGAAGCGCAGGCTTAGGCCTGCCTTCCATCGCTCCGGCCCGCGCCGGCGTGGTCGAGGAGGGAGCGCGCATGATCAGACTGGGTGGCCATGGCCTGCCGGTGGGCCCGGACGATCCGCAGGCCTTTGCCCGCGCACACCGCGATTTTGGCTATCGCGCCGCCTATTGCCCGCCGGTCGAGGTGGGGGATCACGCTCGCCTGGTTGCCATCGAGCGGGCCTTTGCCGATGCCGATGTGGTGCTGGCCGAGATCGGCATCTGGCGAAACCTGATCGCCGTCGAGGACGATGTTCGTGCCGCCAATATCGAGCATGCCTGCAATTGCCTGGCGATTGCCGATGAAGTGGGGGCGCGATGCGCGGTGAGCTATATCGGCTCGTTTGCGCCGCAGACCGATTATGCACCGCATCCCGATAATATGGGCCCGCGCGCCCTCGACGCCACCGTGGAGACGGTTCGGCTGATCCTCGATCGGGTCAAGCCACGGCGCGCCCGGTTTGCGCTGGAGATGATGCAGTATGCCCTACCCGACAGCGTCGATGGCTATCTCTGGCTGATCCGGGCCATAGACCGGCCCGCCTTTGCCGCGCATCTGGACCCGGTCAACCTGGTGATGACGCCGCGGGTCTATTTCGATACCGGACGGCTGATCCGCGAGTGCTTCGACAAGCTCGGGCCGTATATCGTCTCCTGCCACGCCAAGGACATCGTGCTGTACCACCAGGCGGCCCTGCATTTTGATGAAGTCATGATCGGCGATGGCGTGCTCGATTACCCGACCTATCTGCAGGCGCTCCAGGCTCTTGGCGCCGATGTGCCGCTTATGCTCGAGCATCTGCAAGGCGATGAATATGCCGTCGCGCGTGACCGGCTGGTGGCTATCGGCAGGCAATCGGGCGCGCCCATACTTGGCTGACGCTTCGCCCGGAGCCGATGTTCAACCGAGCCTGTTTTACCAGTTGAGCTTTGCTCGCTCCTGTGGCATTTGAGGTCAGGAAAACCTTTTCCTTGCAACATGAGGCCCAGAGTGGACGATGACCGCTATCCGCTGCGCGCTACCATTCGCGACGTTGCGGAACGGGCAGGCGTATCGATCGGCACCGCGTCCAAGGCGCTCAACGACAATGGCCGGCTGAAGACGGAGACCCGGGAGCGGGTGATCGCGGCGGCGCGGGAGCTGGGGTTCCGGCCCAACTCGCTGGCGCAGAGCCTGCACCGCACACGGTCGATGACCGTGGGTGTGCTGTCCACCGACAGTTTCGGGCGCTTCGCCTTTCCGATCATCGAGGCGCTGGAGGAGCGGCTGGCCAAGCATGGCATCGCCATCTTCATGTGCAATGCCACCGATGATCCGGCGCGCGAGAAGCAGCATCTGGATCAGTTGCTGGGCAAGCGTATCGACGGGTTGCTGGTTACCGGGCGGCGCCTCGACAAGCGCCCGCCGGTTGCCGTGCCCGGACAATCCATGCCGGTCATTTATGTGTTTTCGCAAGCTGACGACCCGGAAGCCCTGTGCCTGCTGCCCGACGACTATGGCGGGGCGATGTTGGGCGTTCAGCACCTGACCGGCACCGGCCGCAAGCGTATTGCCCATATCACCGGCCCCGAAACCTTCGAAGCGGTGACCTTGCGCCACCGGGGCTATCGTGACGCGCTGGCCGCAGCAGGCCTGCCGGAGATCGAGGGCTATTATCGCAACGGCAAGTGGTCGGAGGCGTGGGGACGCGAAGCGGTCGCCAGCCTGTTCGACGGCAAGGCCGAGGTGCCCGACGCCCTCTTCTGCGGCAATGACCAGATTGCGCGCGGGGCGACCGACGCCCTGCGTGAGCGCGGCGTGGCTGTGCCCGCTGCGGTCGCCGTGGTGGGCTTTGACAATTGGGACGTGATGACGCTGGCGGCGCGACCGCCCCTCAGCAGCGTCGACATGAACCTGCGCGAGCTCGGCCAACTGGCCGGCGAGCGCCTGATATCAATGATCGCCGGCGAGCGCCTCAAGGGCGTCGAACGGCTGCCCTGTTCGCTGGTCGTGCGGCAATCGTCCGACCCCAAGCAATCCTGAAAAAGACTATTGGAGGAGCTCAGATGAGCCGCTACGCCCCCGTCAATTTCCCCGATGTGAAGCTCGAAGGAAAATTCTGGCACGAACGGCTGGAGACCGTGCTGACCAAGACCATACCCAGCCAGCACAAGAAGCTGGGCGAATACGGCATTCTCGACTCGCTGAAGCTGCCCAACCCGCCCCCGCCGCTGCGCTTTCCGCGCCATCCCAACGGCTTCACCGTGCAGGTCTTCTGGGACAGCGATGTCGGCAAATGGATCGAGGCTGCGAGTTACGCCCTGGCGCACCGTCGCGATGCCGATATCGAAGCCAAGATCGAAGCAGCGATCGATGACCTCGAAAAAGCTCAGGCCCCAGACGGGTATCTCAACTGCTGGTATCTCGGCCACGAGCCGGACAAGCGCTGGACCAACCTGCGCGACAACCATGAAATGTATAATGCCGGCCACCTGCTGGAAGGCGCGGTGGCTTATTTCCGGGTAACCGGTCGCCGGCGTTTCCTCGACATCATGGAGCGCTATCTCGACCACATCTATGCCACGTTCGGTACCGGCCCCAACCAGCGCCGGGGCTATGACGGGCATGAGGAGATCGAGCTGGCGCTGATGAAGCTCTACTATCTGACGCGCGACAGGAAGCACCTCGACTTCGCCACCTACCTCATCAACGAGCGCGGAAGGCAGCCGCCGCACTATTTCGATGTCGAGCGCGACCTGCGCGAGGGCGGCGACAGCAAGCAGCGCTACGTTTTCGGCAATTACGAATATTCCCAAAGCCACAAACCGGTGCGCGAGCAGGAGAAGGTGGTCGGGCACGCTGTGCGCGCCATGTACCTCTATACGGCCATGGCCGACCTCGCCGCTGAACTCGGTGACGCAGCGCTGAAGCACGCCTGCGAAGTGCTGTGGGACGATGTGATGGACACCAAGATGTATGTGACGGCGGGTCTGGGGCCGTCGGCGCATAACGAGGGCTTCACCCACGATTTCGACCTGCCCAACCAGACCGCCTATGCCGAAACCTGTGCCTCGGTGGCGCTGATCTTCTGGGCGCAGCGCATGCTGCATCTCGATCTCGACGGCAAGTATGCCGACATTCTCGAGCTCGCCATGTTCAACGGCGCGCTATCGGGCCTCAGCCGCGATGGCGAGCACTATTTCTATGCCAATCCGCTCGAAAGCGACGGCACGCCGAACCGCTGGGACTGGCACACCTGCCCCTGCTGCACGATGAATGTCAGCCGGCTTGTTGCCTCAGTGGGCGGCTATTTTCTCTCGACGGCACCCGATGGGGTCGCCTTTCACCTCTATGGCGGGATTTCGACCGAAGTGGAGGTCGCCGGCACCAAGGTCGGCCTGCGCGAAGTGTCGACCTATCCATGGAATGGGGACATCAAGATCCATGTCGATCCGGCTGCACCGGCGACATTCGACGTCAAGCTGCGCATTCCGGGCTGGTCTGATGGCGCCAAAGTGTCGGTGAATGGCGAACCGATCGATGCGACCAAGGCCATCAACGGCTATCTCACCATTGCCAGGACCTGGACCAAGGGTGATGTGGTCAGCCTCGACTTGCCGATGCCGCCCGTGCGGCTCTATGCGCATCCCGGCGTCATCATGGATGCCGGCCGCGTTGCGCTGAAGCGCGGGCCGCTCGTCTATTGCCTTGAGGAGATCGACAATCCCGGGGGCCGGGTGCAGCGGTTCAAACTGCCACGCGCCGCGGAGTTGCGCACCGAAACGCGGGCCGATCTGTTCGATGGGGTCGTGACGCTCAAGGCCGATGCCCTGGCGATCGAGGAAGGCGACTGGACGACGCTATATCGTACGACGCCGCCCAAGGACGAGCAGGCGACGTTGACGGCGCTGCCCTATTACCTCTGGGCTAACCGCGGACAAGGATCGATGCTGGTCTGGGTGCCCGAGGCGTAGTAAGCAGCCGGAACGACGACCGCCACATGAATCGCCCACAAAAATTCCGGCGCCCCTTTGTGGGACGCCGGCGGGCATTATCATTTGGTGCTGAAATGCCGTGACGGCGTGGCTAGATCCAGTAGGGCGCCACACCATAATAGTCGTAGACGCGACGGCCGTTTTCGGAGGTCCAATAATCCTCGTCGTCGCTCTCGTATTTCGGCGCGCCTTCAAGCTGGTCCTTGGTCACATCGACGCGATAGCCGCCGAGGCTTTCGTCATAGTTGAGCTTGGACCATGGCAGCGGATAGTGGTCGTGGCCGATGCCGAGGAAGCCGCCGAAGCTCAGCACGGCATAGGAAACCTTGCCGCTGCGTTTTTCGACGAGGATGCGTTCGATCGATCCGATATGCTCGCCTCGCGGGTCGAAAACCTTGGTGCCTTCAACCTTATCGGAGGCGATGAGGTCGTGGGTTTCCTTGACGTCGGCATCGCGGTTGCGAATGTCTTCGTAAGCCATTTCGAGCTCCTCTGTGGTGGTGTGTGGAAAGTCAACGCCCGCCCGGCGAAGGGGTTCCGGGCCAAAAAAATGTGATCGCGCGGCCCTTGGTGGCTCGCTGCGGAACCTCACGCGTGCGGCGCGCATTGCTTTCCTGGAGGGTCTTTCCGACCCTATTGAAGGAGATGCGCCATGGTTTTCGACAGCCTCCGCGACCGCATGGGCGGGCGTGACAACGTTACTCCCATGAGCATTGCGCATAACAGCCTGTTCACCGCCAAGGAAAAGATCGAGCTGCTCAATCAGCTCAAGGCCGACGTAACTGGAGCGCGCCAGGAAGGCACAGAGCTGGGCTTCGATCCTGAAGAGATAGACGAGGCCATTGCCGAGGTGCGGAAGGGCGTGCAAAGCGGTGTCGGCGCCGAAACGGTTATCAAAGGAGACTTCTGATGGCCACCGCACCCAAGCAACCCGCGCCCACGGTGGCCGAGGTCGACGTGCTCATCGATGAAAACGGCTCACGCATCGACGTTCCTGATGCGTCGCCGATCAAGGTAGCCGGCGAGCACGAAGCGAGCGTCGGCGCGACCGGGCCGACCAACTGGTGGCTTTATGGGGTGATTGGCCTCGCCATCGTTGTCGGCGTCCTGTTCCTGATGCAGATGTTCCAGGGCGCGCCCTCGACGGACGTGCAGCCGGGTTCGCCGACCTCGGAAAGCGTCGTCGCTCCGGCGGCTGGCGATGCTGTGCCGGTGCAGGAGCCTGCGGTCCCAGCGCAGTAATTTCAACGGCGAACAAAAAAGGCGCGATCCGAGGATCGCGCCTTTTTGCATTTCGCTACCGCGATCAGCCGTTGATTGGGGCGATCTGGATTTCGACGCGGCGGTTCTGCGCGCGGCCGGCTTCGGTGGCGTTGGAGGCGACCGGGGAGGTCTCGCCCTTGCCTTCGATGTAGAAGCGGCGCTGGTCGATGCCCTGGTTAGCCAGGATTGTGGCCACCGAAACGGCGCGCTTCTGGCTCAGGCTCAAGTTATAGGCGTCGTCGCCTTGGCTGTCGGTGTGGCCGTAGACGTCCACGATCGACTTGTCGAACTTCTTGAGCACCAGTGCAACCGACACCAGCGTCGAGTTGAAGCCGGGGTTCACGTTGCTCGAGTCGGTGGCGAAGGTGATGTTGGACGGCATGTTAAGGATGATGTTCTGGCCCACGCGGGTGACCGAAACGCCGGTGCCCTGGAGCTGAGCGCGCAGCTCGGCTTCCTGCTGGTCCATGTAGTTGCCGATGGCCGCGCCGGTGAGCCCGCCCACGCCGGCACCGATAAGCGCGCCAACGCGCGGATCGCCGCCCACGGCCGCACCCACGAGAGCGCCCGCAACCGCACCGCCGCCCACGCCGATCAACGCGCCACCGGTGGTGTTCGAAATCTGGCTCTGGCCGGTATAGGGATTGGTGGTGGTGCAGGCGGCGAGCGCCAGGGTCGTGGCGAGTGCGACCAGAATCTTCGACTTCATAGATTGTCCCCCTGAAGGATCATTGAGCAGTGGCCTGTTGGTGACCACTGAATAAGGCAGGATGGTGGTGAAGCAAAGGGGATGAACGGCGAATGAACGGCTCAGCCGTTGGCCCAGCCGCCATCGACGAGGAATTGCTGTGCCGAGATCATGGCGCTGTCATCGGCAGCAAGGAACAGCGCCATGCGCGACACGTCGTCGGGATAGACGAGCCCGGCCAGTGCCTGCTCTGCCTCGATGCCGGCGAGGGAGGCCTCGTCGATCCACAGCTCGAGCTGGCGCTGGGTGATAGTGGCACCCGGGGTGAGCGTGTTGACCCGGATGCCCGACTTGCCCAGTTCGCGCGCCATGGAGCGCGTCAACCCATGTGCGGCGGCCTTGGCCGTTTCGTAGAGCGGCAGTTGCGGCGTCATGATCATCCAGCTGATCGAGCTCAGATTGATGATCGAGCCGCGGCCGGCCCTGATCATGCCAGGCGCCACTGCCTGCATGGCGAAGAAGGCATGCTTGAGATTGACCGCCATGCGCTCGTCCCAATAGGCGGGGGTCACCTCGCTCCAATCATGCCGCTGGTCGTGGGCCGCGTTGTTGACCAGCACCAGCGCATCGCCGTGCGCGCGCGCAAAACCCGCAATGGCAGCTTGATAGGCGGTGATATCGGTGACGTCGCAAGGGGTGAAGTGCACGGCGCGGCCGGCCGCCGTTAGCTCCGCCGCCAGCTTCTCGCCTGGCTCGACTGCGATATCGACGAACCCTACCTTGCTCCCCTGCTCGGCAAAGCGGCGCACCAAACTCTCCCCGATACCCGAGGCTCCGCCGGAAATCACCACGGGCACATCTGCAAGGCTGGGATAGCGGGCGAATTCGGGCATCTGGACATCCGGAGCAACTGACTGAGCCACATGCAGATACCGCCCCTGCATGCGTCGCGCAAGCACCATTGAGGTACGTACCTCAGATTTGCGATGCAGGCTTATTACAGGACCATTTGGCCTGCCGAGCGCTCGGAAGGAAATCGCCTACAGTTCCGCCGACGCGGCCATCTCGCGCGGACTGACCTCGCGCCGCTCCATCTGCTCCAGCAGTGTTTCGACCTTGCCTGTGTTGGCCAGGTGTCGCGTCTCCATCGAGAAATTGAGCGTCACATATTCGCGGCCAGGGCAAAAGGTGACGATATTGGTCGCGGGATGCCAGGCGCCGCAATAAATGGGCTCGATCATGCCATGCGTCATCGGGCCATAGGTGCGATGGGGCGGCACCAGGGTCAGCACCACATGGATGCCGCCGTTGAAGCGCCAGAAGCGCTTGCCCGGCAGGAAGGGCAGTACGCGATTGATGACGCGCAAGGCCTTGAACATGGCGTTCATCATCACTTGGAACTTGGTGATATCCTTCTGCTCGATGGCAGCGACGGTGTCATCCACGGCACGGACATAGTCCACGAAGTCTTCGATGACGGCGAACTTGGCCTCGAGCGCGCGGACGCGGAAGAAGTCGTCGTCGGCATCGTTCCTGGTGGTATCGAGCATGGTGTAGGCCGCGCCGATCACCTTCTTGCTCATGGTCTTTTCTTCGCCCTCGCCATTGAGCGCATGGGTGACTAGAGCGAAGAGGAGTGAGCGCTGGCGCACACCGAGCTTGTTGGCGAGCAGCCGCAGGCGGTGGCGCTTGAGGGCCAGCGTCTTGAAGCCCCAAGGCTGTTCCGGTGGCGCCAGCAGGTTGGCGAGCACAATATAGGTGACGGCGGTGAGCCCGCCACTGAGCGCGCCCTTGAGCCGCGCACCGAAGCCCAGTTTGTTGCCCTTATTGGACATGGTGCCATGGCTGGCCGACTGCGAACGCGTGAGCAGCGCCGAATCGGATCCTTCGAGCAGCGCATGGCTGGAGCGCACCTGGATGACGGACGCGCGCCCCTGCGCGTCCGGGCCGCCGCGGCGGACGGCTGCCATGACGCGGAACAACGGCAAATCGGTGTGTTCGAGAATATCGAGCGACTTACCAAGCCATTTGTCGGGATAGCCGTCGAGATCATCCACCAGTTCGACCGATGTAATCGCGTCCAGGATATGCTTGGGAAACGGATGGCCCGGGCGGGCGCCGGTGAAACCGTGCGTCAACTGGGGGGCAAGCGCCACCATCTCGGCGACCAGGTTGCCGAGGCCTTCCTGATCGAAACTGGTGGTGGAGAAGGCGGTAAAAAAGACCGTGTCCCGGCCTTGATAGAGAAACCACTGGAAATCGGTAAACAGCGCCTGTGGATTGCGGCTCACGGCGGCATGGGCCAGATCAAGCGCCTCGGCGTGTTGACCGGCAAAACTCGAAGACGAAAAACTCTTCACGGAACTCACCCCTCCCAGGCCCATTCGGGCTTTTTTGTGATGGTAGTCTGAGACTAGTCTTGCTTCAACACTAGGCCACACCGGAAGTTAATCGCTGGATATCGGGCCGATCACGAAGCAGCGATGAAACAATGTTCGCCGGCGGGCGCGATTGCCGCATTGGCAGAACAGGCGCAGCACTTTAGAATGACTCTCATGTTGATCCGCTGACGTCTCGCGCCGAAGCGGACTGGCTGGCGTGGCGCGCGTCGAATTGACCTATATCAAAGCGACATTGGCCAACCTAGTTATGGCTTGTTCACCGGCTCGCTTCAGGCGCCGACGGCAGGGCACAAAGGACGTTTCGATGGACTATCGCGGCATATTCGAAGATGCGGTGGACACGCTGCGGGCGGAGAAACGCTACCGTGTCTTCGCCGATCTCGAGCGCGTGGCCGGCCAGTTTCCGCATGCCATCTATCGCGACGAAGCCGACAATATGCGCGACATCACCATCTGGTGCTCCAACGATTACCTCGGCATGGGCCAGCATCCCAAGGTGGTCGGCGCCATGCAGGAAACGGCCGGCCGACTTGGCGTCGGCTCGGGCGGAACCCGCAATATTTCGGGCACCAACCGCCCGCTGGTGGAACTTGAGCGCTCGCTGGCAGACCTGCACCGCAAGGAAGCGGCCCTCGTCTTCACGTCAGGCTTCGTTTCCAACGAGGCGTCCATTGCCACCATCGCCCGACTGCTGCCCGATTGCGTGATCTTCTCGGACCAACTCAATCACGCTTCGATGATCCAGGGCGTGCGCCAATCGGGCATGCAAAAGGTCATCTTCCGGCACAATGACGTGGCGCATCTGCGTGACCTCTTGGCGGCGACAGATCGCAAGCGGCCCAAGCTCATCTGCTTTGAGTCGGTCTATTCGATGGATGGCGACGTCGCCCCGATCCGCGAAATCTGCGACCTGGCCGAAGAATTCGGCGCGCTGACCTATATCGACGAAGTCCATGCCGTGGGCATGTATGGCGAGCGCGGCGGCGGCATTGCCGAGCGCGAAGGCCTGATGGACCGCATCGACATCATCGAGGGGACCCTGGCCAAGGGTTTCGGCACGATGGGCGGCTATATCGCGGCCAACAAGGCGATCGTGGATGCCGTGCGCTCCTATGCACCCGAATTCATCTTCACCACCTCGCTGCCCCCTGCCCTCTGCGCGGCCGCCCGCGCCTCCATCGAGCACCTCAAGGTGTCGACCCATGAGCGCCTCATGCACCAGCGCCAGGCCCGGCTGACCAAGGCAATCCTGGCCGATGCCGGCTTGCCGGTGATGGAAACCGATACCCATATCGTGCCGCTGATCGTCGGCGACGCCCGCGCCGTCAAGGCCGCCAGCGACATGCTGCTGGACAAGCACAACATCTACATCCAGCCCATCAACTACCCGACCGTTCCCAAGGGCACCGAGCGCCTGCGCATCACGCCGACGCCGCTGCATACCGACGAGATGATCTTCGCCCTGCGCCATGCGCTGGTGAGCGTGTGGACTAGCCTGGAGCTGCCGCGCGAAGCGGCCGATGCCAAGATCACGGCCAGCAAGCTGACCTCGGGTGACCTGACCCTGCCCACCGTCGGCGGCTGAGAGAAATCGATCGCCGGATGTGATCGGCCCCGAGTCCACCGGGCTGACGTTTGTAGATCCGCAATCGTTGGGACGCCAATGGCGTGGGAGGCGACCTGCTGCTTTTGGCAAACGACAAACGGAAGCAGGCGACGTCTTGCTAACTGGGGCAAGCCGGCATGAATGAAGCGGTTGGCATGGGCCGGGTGTGGAGGTGTCTAGTTTCTTCCTCATGGGAATATCCGCCCCATTGCAGGCGACCCGACAGTCCAGGCAAACGCTGAAACCTTTGTTGCCACTGTCGGGATTGACCATTTTTGCGAAGGCAAATTCTCCCCGACGCCAAGGTCAGCGAAGTCAAGGAACATGCGCGACGCCGGGCGGAGAATAGGCGTATCGTTGTCCGTTACACTGTCGACGAAGGCGTCTTTGAAAACACTCCACCCTCAGCCTCCACCGAATATTCGGCTGACGACCTAATACGGGAGTGGACCACTTTCCTTGGTGCACTCTCCACCCCGCGCCCTACCGGCGCGACCCAGATTCCGATTGCCGTGGGCATTGGGGGCTTGGATTTTGCCCCGGATGGAACGATCCTAGGCCCATGATGACATGCCCGACAGGTGGCTTCGGGGTGGAGAGCGTAAGAACTGGTTTCTGGCTTTTGGGATCAAAGCGGTCGCGAGTTGTTTGGCTGGCTTTCGGCAGGTCCCCCACCCCTAACCAAGGGGTGGAGGGGCCTCGAAAAAGTCCAGGGATCAGGTGGCGCTTTTGTGGGCCAGCCAGGTCAAGATCACCTGGTTGGTCTCCTCCGGCTTTTCTTCCTGGATCCAATGGCCGCAATCGAGGCTGACCACGTCCACATTGGGCACGAAGTCCGCCAGTTTTTCGGATTTCGGGATCACATCCCGGTCGCCATAGATCATGAGCGTGGGCTGATGGATGATGGGATCGGCATCTGCCAGCAGGCGCCAGTTGCGGTCAAGGTTCCGATACCAGTTGATGCCGCCTGTAAACCCGGATTTTTCGAAGGCCGAGACGTAGACGGCCAAGTCGCTATCGCTCATCACGGGCTCGCCGAGCGGCGTTTCCGCTCTGGCCAGATTGATCATGGCCATGCCCGGCTCGGGCGCCTGGAGGGGCACGTTTTTCCGGTACAGGTTGCGAAGAAAACGATCCGCGTCCTCGTCCAGTATGGCGTCCGCCACGCCAGGTTGCCGATTGAAATGTACGAAGTAGTAGTCGCTGCCCAGGATCAGTTCCAGGAACTCGATCCAGGGTATTTCGCCCCGCTCCTGATACGGCAGGCTCAGATTGATCACCTTGTTGACACGGCTGGGATGCAGAAGGGTCAGCCCCCAGACGACTGCCGCGCCCCAGTCATGGCCGACAAAGGTCGCATCCTGGTATCCGTAGTGATCGAGAAGCGCGACGAGATCGCCCGTCAGGTGTTCAATATCATACTCCGTCACGTCGTCCGGACGGGACGAGTTGCCATAGCCCCGCTGGTTTGGAACGATGACGTGGTAGCCCGCAGCGACAAGGGCAGGCACCTGATGGCGCCAGGAATAGGCATGCTCGGGCCAGCCGTGACAAAGAACAATGGGTCTTCCTTTGTTTTCTCTGCCTGCCTCGAAGACTTCGAGTTCCACACCATTGACTGCGACAAGGGTGGGCTTGGGAAAGTCGATTGTATTGAGCATCGATTATTGGCCTTGCTAACATGTGCAGCGGCTGCCTAAAGGCGAATGGTGCCAAACTTTGACACCATTGAATGACAGCGTTGCCGAATGACAACTCGCCTCCGACAAGACGCCATCGTGCGCAGCCTTCGCCGCAACGGCACTTCCACAATCGCTGATCTGGCAGCGGAAGTTGGCGCGTCCCGGCGCACGATATTGCGTGACGTCAGCGCTCTGCGCGAGGAGGGCTTCGTCATTCATTCCGAACCCGGTCGCGGCGGCGGACTGCAACTTGATCCGCAATCGGTCCAGACCATGGCTCGACTCTCTGTCGCCGAGGTCTTTGCGCTGCTCATCAGCGTTGCATCAATGCGGGCCGCCGGGAATTTGCCCTTTGCGGGTCTCGCGGATGCCGGGCTCGCCAAGATCGAGAAGGCCCTGCCACCGGACAAGGTACGCGACCTGCGCCGGTTTCTGGATTGCCTCTATGTCGGACAGCTTTCACCGCTGGTGGACATCTCGAACATGGGGGAAATGGACCCGGCTCTACTGCCGGCATTCGAGACGGCATTTCTCCAAAGACGGCATTTGCGCATCCTGTACCGGGACGCAGCTGGCGCCGTATCCGATCGGAATGTTGAACCACAAGCCATGCTGATCTTGCCGCCACTCTGGTATCTGGTGGCCTGGGATCCGGCGCGCCAAGACTTCCGCCATTTTCGAATGGACCGGATCAGCCGGCCGGAGGTCGGCGAAGGCGCCACTTTTCAGCGGCGACGCGTGCCGTTTGAGGATCACGTCCGCCCGGTTCGTGATTTATCCCGCTAAATGTCGCACGATCAGCATTTGAGACGAGACGGCACCTTCAAGCCGTCCTGAGCCTTGGGACGACCAAAATGGGTCGGAAGCCGCCCTCCTTTCAGAATCAGATCATTTCCTGACAACTTGATCGACATCAAAGCCGCCTGCCTTCCGACGCTGCATCCTCGACGCAGCACAGGAGGCGCAGATGTCCATCTTGATTGTCTATGACAGCATTTTTGGCAACACAGCTCAGGTCGCGCAGGCGATGGCCGACGCAGTGCCTGGAGCACGCGCCGTTCATGTTCGCGACGCGGCCGCGATTGAACTGAACGGCGTTACCCTGTTGGTCGTCGGGTCACCGACACGCGGCTTTCGCCCCACTCCGGACATGCAGGAATTCGTCGACGGGCTCGGCGATGACATGCTGGCGGGCCGGCGGGCTGCGGTATTCGACACCCGGCTCGACCTCGAAACCGTACATCCGGCACCGCTTCGCTGGATGATGGATGTCGGCGGATACGCCGCCAATACGCTTGAGCGCGTGCTCGACGACAAAGGCTGCGTCATGACCGGCAAACCGGCCGGCTTCCTCGTGAGGGGCGCCGAAGGACCATTGCGCGAGGGCGAAATCGAACGCGCGCGGGACTGGCTGCGCGCCCTTGCCGACACCAGCACGGCCAATGCTGCCTGACAGGGATGCTAGCCGATGCGAAACCCGCCAACCATATGGAGACTTGCCGTGGACAAGGACCGTGAAGCACGCCGCAGCCTGGGCGAGGAGATCGAAGTCGCCGGACACCAACTGGTCGACAAGATCACATCGCTGATTGCGGAAGGCAACGTGCATACGCTGCGCATCCGCGCAGAGAGTGGCCAGGTGTTCCTAGAAATTCCGCTGACGGCCGGCGCTGCGGCTGGCGGTCTGGTGGTGCTGACGGCCCCCTGGTTGGCGGCCATTGCCGCGCTGGCAGGGCTGGCGACCAAGCTGCGGCTCGAAGTCGTCCGCGACGAGGCGGTCGACCAATCAACCGACCAAGCCGCACCGCCCACCGACAAACCTGCGCCAACAAGCGGGACCCCCTCCGACAGAAGCTAGACTACACTGCCTCTGCCAAACTCAGCTCGTCAGTACGATGCGCATCAGGTCCGCGGTGTTTCGCGCGCCCAGCTTTTCCATGACGCGGGCCCTATGCACCTCAATGGTGCGGGGGGAAATTCCCAGCTCGCGGCCGGCCTCCTTGTTGGACTGGCCGTTGGTGATGAGTTGCAGCACTTCGCGCTCGCGCGGGGTCAGTTGGGAGAAGCCGCGCACTTCGATGGGCCGTCGTCCGCCCTGCATGGCGCCCAGATGAACATCGCGGCGCAGAGCGTCGCGCACACCGGTCAGCAGATGCTCGGTGTCGATCGGTTTGGAGATGACGTCGGATGCTCCCAGCTTCATGGCCGTTATCGCCGCCTCGAGCTGCGGGCTGTTGGCCAGCATGAAGACAGGCGTGCCAGTCCGCGTAGCCTTGATGCGTCGAAGCAGGCCTAGGCCGCTTTCCTCGCCCAGCCGCAGGTTGAGCACCACGACATCGGGCCGCCGCCGCTCGATGGTGGCGGCAAAGTGGGCCGCCTCCAGCGAGAACGTGGTCTGAAAACCTTCGAGGCGAAACAGCACGCTCAGCGCTTCGCAGGTGCTGGGGTCCGTATCCACGATGTGGATCAACCGGTCTCGATTGAGAAAGGAATGATAGAAGATCTCGTCGCTCATGTTGCCCTCTGCCCGGCGGCAAGTGTCGCTCACGCGTCCGTCGGACAGCAAGGCCACGCCTTCGCTGAGTTGCCCGTGGCAACCGCGATACCGATGCCCCCCGACGGATCGCAAAGGTAGTTTGCACTAGGTGTTCCTGCCGTCCGATATGGACAACACGTAGGATGCACTAGGGGATTATATACTTCACACACCCATCGAGAATCGGGCTATAACTGACGCTTCCCATGCAAAGGAGCGTCAAGAATGTCAGACAAGCCTCAACCCGATGGTATCGGTAGCCCGCACTACGTCGCCTACCTGCTCATGAAGCAGGTTCACGACGACTCCCATTGGGGAGGCAGTTACAAGCCGATGACGAAGGAACAGACACTTGATCTGTACGTGGAGTGCTACAAGGCGGCTTGGGGTAATCGCCCGTCAAAAAACTGAGATAGCGTCTTGCGGCGCTAACCGGGTCTCGTTCACCCGCCTGCACGGCCAATTCTAGGCATCGAAGCTCAAGCATTTTGCTGTTCCGCGCTCATGTCGATGCGGTATTATAATACCGCATCGCTGGAATGGCAATTGATTGCACCCACTACAGGCCTTGTAGCAGCGATATGGCTTTGGAACGCGGTTCGGGAGCCATATCGCCTACCGAAACATGAGCCCGCCGGGCCGATGTCCAATTCCATCTGAAACTGTGAAGCCGCCTTTGGCGGTGCCACTGGCCTCATTATAGCGGTGTTGCATGGCGCGGATTCGCGGCGCATATGCCGACTTTAGGTCCGCGTATCCAGGCCGAACATGCACGCTTGTTACGTGCCCCTGGCAATAGGTGTTAATCGCGATTGGCGTGACAAACGCTGAGCAGACCATATCGGCCATCTGCAAACCTGCGTATCGCTATGGGAGAACGCAGGAAGCTCTATAATCCGGTCGTAGGAATCCCCTGTTCCCTTGAACTTCTGGGTAAATATTGAGTGTGCTACGGGGGTATTCAGATGCTTGAGACGACTATCCACGATCACGAAACCTACGTCACCCGTCAGCGTGAGGTAGTTTTGAAAGACTGTGTAAATGGACTGGAGCGAGAATGTATAAACCGACGTTCCGTTCAGGGGCGCGCCTATTCCCTTGACCCAAATGCGACCCGTCAACTTCGCATCACATGTCTCAAGGACGTCCATCATTTCGTTCATGTAGCCAAGGCGCTGTCGCCGAAGATTTCGGTTGCCTTCAACTGCATCCTTCCGC
>JAKFDU010000212.1:0-21403 GCA_036675975.1 Devosia sp.
ATGTGATCCGACGGCATAGACCGCTCCTCACGCAGTTGACGCGGAGCAACGTCCTGGGCGCCGGCCACGCGTTGAAAAGGCGTATTCATGAGAGCACTAGCCGGGTTCGACTGGCCATAGCACTGGCATCTGGCGAGGACCCTCCGATGGAGGAGACGCCGCCCTTCATGTGGCTGGCCTGGCGAGTGCTCGAGGGGGGAGAGACCCCCCCGGACGAATTCATGGCATCGGTCGCGCATGTAGAAGCCGCCGAACGGCGGCTATACGTGTTGGAGCTCGGCGCTGCGCTCCTCAGGTGCTACCGCCGGGCGGGGAAGATCGCGAACTTTGAAAGGTTTGAGGGCTATATCCACCAGGGCCTCGATGCACCGCATGGCGAAGCCGATATCAAGATGCACAACCTGGCCGCGTTTGCTGCGCATCTGGCGGAAGACTACCGCGGCGCGGTACGATTTTGCCAGGCTGCTATCGACTCCCCGGACCCGTTCTTGGCGGCGATAGGGCGCTCCAATGCCGCAATGGCCGAAGCGCGGGCCGGAAATATGCCCGTCGCTTGGGCATTGGTCGCCGAGGCTGTTTTGCTCGCGCATCGGCGTAGGCTTGCCGCCGGCGTGATCTGGTTTCACATCGATCGAGCCCTGCAGATCGCCCATGCCATGCACAATGGCAGACGAGCCGCGGCCGACCTTTTGCTGGAATTGCAGGGGGAGGCAGACCGTTTGCGGCCTCTAGACTACTACGACCACAGAAGCTTCTGTACCGCGATCATGCGATCGCCATTCACTCCAGACTTTTCTCACCTGTGGCCCGGGCTTTCGCGCGACGCCATTGCATCGTGGCGGGGGAACGACCTAGGGGATGATATCGACGGTTTGTATCAACGCCACATGGGCGCGGGCACTGCGGTGCCGTAGGATTGCGCCGCCATAAGATGCACGAATTGCCTTACGCACTCGGCCGCGCGTTCAACAAGTGGCGGATCCGACAAATGCCCAGCCAGGTAGTCTGTTTCGACCGTGTAAAGCGAGCTTGGTACGAGCGCGCAGGAAAAGAATGAGAAGAGCGGCCGCATTTGGAGATCGATCATCATGGCATGCCGGTGAGTGCCGCCGACAGCCGCAAGCAGGACCGGCTTGCCATACAGCGCGTCGGGGTGCACCAGATCGATGAAGTGCTTGAACAAGCCGCCGAACGATCCCTGATAGACGGGGGATACGACAATGACGCCGTCTGCGGTCTCGACACGTTCAACCATTGCACGGACCGGCCCATCGAGGTGCTGGCGCCCAAGCGTCGCCCCCAGCTGCCCGCCCAGTTCGGCCAAGTCACACATCCAAAGATCCGCGGAATCCCAACCGGCGAGACAATCGGCAAGGTGCATCGCCAGAAGGCGCGATTTTGAGTTCTGAGAGCAACTGCCCGACACCACTGCGACGCGCATCTCATCATACCTCACGGCTGAGGAGCGGCCATTGCTCGATGCGCTCGCGCAAGTCTCGCCTGTTCCGGTCGACCGCGTGGGCACCGGCGCTGAGCCGCGCGAGAAGGGGGGCCATGGTATCATCGAGCAGGACCGAGCGCGCTTGGTCCGCCAAATTGCGGCGACACGTTTCATAGAGATCGGCATCCGCCACAAGCGCGCGCATAGCCTGCCGCAACTCGCGCTCATCGGCCGAGGCGACCGCAAGCCCAATGCCGCAAGCGCGCACATACTGGCCTGTCATCCCATAGGCATCAACGATGACCGGAAGATTGCAGAGAAAGGCGTCACGGAGCCGCAAGCGGATGCAGGTCTCGTTCTCGATGCCCGGATGCGCAATGGACAGGAGGGCGCGGGTGGACAGCAAATAGCCGTCTCGGTGCCGATGCGGTATGGACTCATCTCGGAAGTCGATGGCGTTGAGGAGGCCGCGGGCCCCGGCCTCGCGCTTCAGATCCCTCCCGCCAGTCACCCAATTCCCGTCGCCGCAGGGATACATGAACCGAACGGTGGGGGGCTTCTCCTCGCCAGCGAGGGCTTCGATAACCGCTGGCGCGTTGAAGTAATCCCAAATGCCGCCATTCCAGGTGTAGTCGACCATATCAAGCCGTGGTTGCGCGTCCCTGGCTTTGGCAGCGCTGTCGGTGTTGAAGCCGATCGGGACGTCGAAGATGAGGGGGCCCAGGGTCGCATCGCCAGCCAGAGTGTCGTGATTGAGCCGTCCGGCAATGGCCATCGCCGAGAGCAGCGTCGCCCTTTCAACCGCAGATCGCGTGAGGAAAATGTCGCTAACCAGCACCTGGAGTTCGAAAGCTGCCACGAGCTGCCGATAGACATGCTCTCGGTTGGCAGCCGTTCGCAGCTCGGGATAGTGAAGCTGCTCGATGGGAACCGCGTTATCGCAGACAATAAGCCGCCCCAGCCGATAGGCCATCAGGAGTTTTTCAGGATCGGGCATGTCGCCGAACAGGGCGACGTCGCACCAGTCCAGCAACCCCTGCCAGGACGCGGCCTCGCATAGTAATTCGACATTTGGGTGAGAGAACTCGCTCGGGCGCGGCACCAGGACCCGTACCTGATGGCTTGTGCTCAACACCTGTGCCATCTCCCAGAAGCGCACGCCGATGCCGCCGGCGCCGTCGTCCACCGGATAGCGCTCCGCCAGGATTGCCACTTTCATGACCGCGCACCGACGGTCGCGCTATAGGCAGGCCACGTGCCGATGTCGATGCAGCTTGCTGCCATAAAGGCCGGTGCCAGATGGAACGGGCTCTGCCGAAAGGCGGCCAAATCATCCGCCGACCGCGCGCCGTTCTCCATGTAGTCGAGCGCTCGCTCCGCGATCGAACGGCGGAACCCCAGGGCTGCCCAGATGGCATTGAGCTCTCGACCGGGTTCCTTCGGCTTTTCGACATATCGCGTCACGATACGGGAAGCGCCCGTGGTGCGCAGGGTCAACGCTCCGTCAACGCGCAAGCGGTCGGGGTCGGACATCTTGACGGCCAGAAATGTTGCCTCGCTGCTGTCCAGTGCGTCGATCATGCGCTCGACCGGATTTGGCAGGCGCGGGTTTGGTGTCACGAGCTGATCAGGCAGCAGGACGACGCATCGCTCTTGCACAAACGGCAGGCAGGAGCGTATCGCGCCGGTCATCTCGGCATTCTGCGAGCGCTGCCTGACAAAGGCCATGTCGAGATCATTGCCGTATCGCTGCAGATAGGAGACGAGGGACAGTTTGGTTTCGCTGACCGCAACGACCACGTTAACCCGATCGCCCAGGTGGCGCAGGAGGTCGAATGTCGCGTCGATCGCGACTTTCCCTGGTCCGATCGGCACAAGCTCCTTGGGGAAGGGGAGTGACAGGCGAGAACCGATGCCCGCCGCCGGGATGATGACGGTTGCCGCCCGGGCATGGGTCATTGGATAGCCGTGTAGATGGCTTCGATGGCCATATCGATCTCGGCGGGATCGATGTTGAGGGCCGGACAGAGAGCAATGGTGGTTCCCTCGTTGCGGGCCAGCACAAATTGATCGGCACAGCGCTGGTGCATTCGGCTGGCGAGCTCGGCGCTCTCAAACTCTATGCCCAGCAGCAATCCGGCGCCCCGGACATCGAGAACGCCATGACTTCCCTGGAGATCCGCAAGTTCCGCTTTAAGTCGCGCCCCCTGTTGTGCGGCATGCACGACAAGGTTGTGGGTCTCGACATAATCAAGCGCCGCCAACGCCGCCGCACACCCCGCCGCATGGCCTGAGTAAGTGTGGCCGTGCCTGAATCCCCCGAACAACTCGTCCCGACCGATGGTCTGATAGACAGCGTCGGTGGCAATGGTCGCCGCAAGTGGGGCATTGCCTGCGGTCAGGCCCTTTGAAACGGTGATGATGTCCGGTGCCAGATCGTAGCGCTGGTGGGCGAACCACCGCCCGGTTCGACCGCACCCGGTCAGCACTTCATCGACGATAAGGAGCGTCTCGGTCTCGTGGCAGACTTGGGCGATGCGCGTCACGTAGTCGGCGGGCAGGGGGCGGACGCCGCCGACGCCCTTGACCAATTCAAGTACCACCGCCCCGATTTGCCCTGTCTCGGTCAGCGTCCTTTCCATGTCCGCCAGCGCGTCATTCAGCCCGACCTTTGTCGGGCATTTCAGCACTGAGACGGACGGCAACTGGGGGAACCCCACACGGCACTTTTCGAGTTGCGTGGCGGACAGGGCGCCAAGCGTCGCCCCGTGATAGGCGCCTTGCATCACCGCAATCCCGCTCCGCTCGGGTTGGTCACGACAATGGTGAAAGGCGTAGGCCATCTTGAGCGCCGCCTCGATGGATTCGGAGCCGCTGCTGCTGAGGAACGTCCAGCGCAAATCCGACGCTAGAAGACGTCGCAGCTGGCGGGCCAGTTGCGCGGCGGGGTGGTTTGCCACCTTGCCAAGGGGGTAATGGGCGCAGAGATCTGCCTGGCGCCGGTACGCTTCGGCGATCTCCATTCGCCGATGCCCCAGGCTGAGCCCCGCAAAGCCTCCTGATGCATCAAGATACCATCTGTTGTCCGACAGCCTGATCCGGGAGCCGTTGCCCTCCTCGATGAACAGGGCCGAGCGAACATGATCGTGTGGAACCCAGGGAAGCCAAAGCGCGCCTTCCTCCCCAGCGCCATATGGCGCATCGAGTGCGCCTCCCAGCGACGTCGCAATATTACTTACACTGTTCATTCTTTTGCAGTGAACCCCTGTAATGAATCGATGTTCACGATTCACTACTTAAAGAAATGACGAAGACGCAACCGCCTGATGCTACGGCGTGGTTCGTCTACATTAAAGTCCGTATAATCCTGTACTTGACCTGCTGGCACTTCATCGTCGTACTGCGGCCAACCGGATGGCGCAGATCCGGAAATAGTGTCGAGACCACGGATGGAAGGCAGGCGATGACTTCACTCAACCGCATCATGGACCAGCTGGAGCATCACCAGATGTCCGCGGCGACAACGCTCGGCCTGGTTCCCAGCGAGTCCGTGTTCTCTGCCGTCTCCAAGGTGCCGTTTCTGCTGGACTGTTATCATCGCTACTTCTTCAACTCGCAGCTCTCCGACAGCCACTGGCACTTCCGCGGCGCGCAGGACTTGGCCAGCATAGAAGTGGACGTTGCCATTCCATTGCTGGCTGAGCTTTGCGGCGCCAAACACGTCAACCTGCGCCCGCTTTCGGGGCTGCATGCCATGCTCATCGCCATTTCCGGCCTGACGCAGCCGGGTGACCGCATTTTCTGCCTGGATCCGGCGATTGGCGGTCACTACGCCACGGTCGATAACGCTCGCCGGCTCGGCCTGAACGTGGGTCTGATCAGGGGCAAAGACCCTTTTACCGTGGATTTGGAGCGGCTTGCCGATGATTGCCGTCGCGAGACACCTGCGCTGGTCTATATCGATCAGTCGCATGGGTTGTTCCCCTTCGACGTCGCTTCGATCGCTGCGACCGTCAAAGGCGCAGCGCCTGGCTGCCTTATTCATGTCGATGCCAGCCACTGGTTGGGGCTGATCTTCGGCGGTGTCACGCCGAACCCGCTGGCCGCGGGGGCCGATAGCTTCGGCGGATCCACCCACAAAACGTTCCCAGGGCCGCACAAAGGCATCTTCGCGACCAACCGGGATGATCTGGCCGCAAGAGTTGCAGCGGCTCAGTTCCCCATGGTGAGCAATCACAACTTCTCTGGCGTCGTAGCCCTGGCGATGTGCCTGCTTGAATTCCGCGAGCATGGCGGCGCCGAATATGTCCGCCAGGTGGTCCGCAACAGCCGTTCGATCGCCCAACATCTGTCATCGCTTGGTCTCGCGGTCGCCGGTGCTGAGCGCAATTTCACCAATAGCCATCAAGTCTGGCTGGATGTGGAAGGGCGAGACGCGCAGCAGGTGAGTAGCGATCTGGCGCAAGCGGGCCTGAGAACGAACGTCATCGACGATCTTCCAGGCTTCGCCCGCGCCGGGCTTCGGCTGGGCACCGCGGAGGCGACCTACCGGGGGTTTCGCGAACCGGAAATGCGGGAACTGGCAGAGATCATTGCCGGCGTCATACACGCCGGCAATGGCGCAGATTGGCGTGAACGGACCACCCAACTCATCGCGTCCGCCCGCCAGAACATGCGCCAGCCGGATCCATGCCTCATCGAGCAGGCCAATCGGATTTGCGGTCTGGCGTTGGGTTGAGGGGAGGCGATGGAACGGCTTTACAACACCGGCATCGCGCCGTCCGAAATTGCCCCTTACTGCATCCTGGTAGGCGATCCGGCGCGCGCCGACCGTATCGCCGGCCGGTTCGAGCACATCGAATACCGCACGCATCACCGCGAATACGTGACCGTGACCGGGATCTACAACGGCAACCAGATGACGGTCATGGGTACCGGGATGGGCGCCCCCGCCACCGAAATGGCGATCGTCGAGTTGACCGCGTGCCGGAGCGGCTTGACCCTGCTGCGTTGCGGAAGCTGCGGCGGACTGACCGATGATACCAGGCTCGGCGACGTGATCATCGCAACTGCGGCTATGCGGTTCGAGAACACCAGCGACGATTACGCCGATCCCCGACTGCCCGCCGTGGCGCATTCCGACGTGTTGATGGCGTTACTGCAGGCGGCCGACGAGCAGCATGTGCCCCATCACAGCGGCATCATGGCAACCATGCCGAGCTTCTTTGCCGGCCAGGGGCGGGCGCTGCCCTATGGCCGATCTGCCGGCGAGGATGTGGTGCGCACTCTGTCCAGGCAGGGCGTGATCGGTATGGAAATGGAAGCGTCGGCGGTGCTGGTCCTGGCGCATCTTGCCGGACATCGGGCCGGCGTGGTCTGCAGCGTCTATGGCGAACGGGCGACCGAGCGCTTCATTTCTGGCGATGCCATACCGGCCGCGGAAGACAGGTGCATCGATGTGGCGCTGGGAGCCCTGGATTGCCTTTCGAGGCTAGACAAGGTCAAGGGACGCCGCCCGCATTGGCATCCGGGGTTGATCCCGAGCCCGACCCCCGGCCCGGGTCGTGAGAAAGTTCGATGAACTTCGACTGGCTGATCGTCGGCGCGGGGTTCACCGGGGCAGTGGTCGCTGAACGGCTGGCCAACGCCAAGGGGAAAAAGGTGTTGGTGATCGACCAACGGCCGCACATCGCCGGCAATGCCTACGATTGCCGGAACGCATCCGGCCAGTTCTATCACAAGTACGGTCCGCACATCTTTCACACCAACTCGGCCAGGGTGTTCTCTTACCTGAGCGGGTTTACCTCCTGGCGCCCCTACGAACATCGCGTGATGGCGGAGGTAGCCGGCCAGTTGGTCTCGATGCCGGTCAATCTCAAGACGATCGAAGTACTGTTCGGGTCGCGCCAGTCCCGCATTATCGCCGGCGCGCTGACCGACGAGTTCGGTTTGGGCGCGCGGATCCCCATCCTGCAGCTAAGGTCGCATGGCGACAGCATCGTCAGGGGGGCCGCCGACGTCATCTATGACAGCCTGTTTTTGGGCTACACCAGAAAGCACTGGGGTCTTGATCCCGATCAGCTGCTGCCGCACGTGACCGCCCGGGTGCCGATCGTGGTCTCGCATGATGACAGGTACTTTCCCGATACCTATCAATGTATGCCCAGGGATGGCTATGCAGCGCTGTTCACCGCGATGCTGGCGTCCAGCAACATTCACCTGGCGCTCGACACCGACTACGAGTCTCTCCCCAAGTCTATTAGATACGACCGGGTCCTATATACGGGAACCATCGACGGTTATTACCGCTATGCCTACGGCCAGCTCCCATATCGCAGCGTCCGTTTCGTCCATGAAACCAGGCGGCCGGCGAAGCAGCAGCCGGTAGCGCAGATCAACTATCCCGATGCCCGGGCCTACACCCGAACCACCGAGATGAGCCACCTGACCGGTGAAGACGGCGACGCCGATGCGATGTCCTTCGAGTACCCCGAGCCACATGCCATCGGGCGCAACGAACCCTACTATCCGGTCCCTACATCCGAGAACCGCCGAATCTATTCGATGTATCGCGAGCGCGCCGAGTCCGAGGCCGGCCGGATCGTCTTTGCTGGGCGCCTAGGCAGCTACCAGTATCTCAACATGGATCAGGCGGTGGGCGCGGCTCTCAAGCTCGCTGAAACCCTTTAACTGCCAAGGAATGGGCAAGATCATGGCGCAGCCTCACGTGGAAATATTCGTGATCACCCATGCCTGCACCGTGCTCCCAGATGCGCCGCCCTTTGTGCCCATTCAAGCAGGCAGCGCGATCCTGCCGACTTTACCCGGTGTTATCTCCGACGCCAAAGGCGACAATATATCCGTCCTGAACCCACACTATTCCGAGCTGACAGCGCAATATTGGGTTTGGAAGAATCGTGCTACAGCCGAATATATCGGCTTCTTCCACTATCGCCGCTTCCTTGATTTCGAGTCGCCTCTCTCGCCCGACCGGGCCACCACGTGGCGCACGTTCGACGAGTTCATGGCTTTTGACCCGCGGACAATGGAGAGTTTCGGCTGGTCCCAGGCTGCGATCAGCCGTGTCTGCGACGGGGCCGATATCATCGTGCCGGGCAAACAGGATCTGCTGGTCGATCAACCAGGCCCAAGGCAGGTCTCAGTGCTCGAGCACTATGCATATTGGAACCGCAGGGAGGACATCGAGATGGCACGCCAGGCGATCGCCGCCCTGCATCCGGCCTATATCGAGGCCTCCGATCAGGTAATGCACGCCCCACGCGCCCACCTCTACAACGTATTCATCATGCGGCGGCAATTGTTCCATCGCTATATGGCGTGGCTGTTCGACATTTTCGGCTACCTGTCCGAGAGGATCGGTGCGGGCGGCTCGCTCGCTGCGGCCCAACCGCGCGTCTTCGGCTATCTGGGGGAGCGGCTGCTCAATGTGTTCGTCGCGCACGAAAGGCAGTGCGGCTGCACGGTCAGGGAGCTTGAATTGGTGTTTGGCAATCCTGGCGGCACCGGGACTGGGGGAACCGTGGGCGGAGCCTAGGCCCGCCCGGCCGACGCCGGGGCAGGCTCCAGTCTGTTTGCCTCCAGCAACCGTTGCACCAGTTGTCTGAAGCCGCTCTCGATCGCCGTACTCGCCCGCCAGCCAAGCAACTGCTCGGCGCGCTCGGGGCTGCCGATGAAGCGTGAGACGTCGTAGTTGCGCGGTTCGCAGTCAATAATGTCGATCGGCGCTTCGCTGTGCGTCCGGGCAAGCTCCGCAAGCGTCTGCAGTTGAGTTCCGACCCCCGACACGAGATGGATCGGTGGCAGCCGCCGGCCCTGGTCTGTGGCCAGGATCGCGCGCTCCAACCCCTCGGCAACATCGTCGATGAATGTGAAGTCGAGTGTATTGCCGCCGCCCTCGAGCCGGATCTGTCCGCCAAACGCGGCAGCGCGCGCAAATGCCGGTGCCACGCGGTCGGGATGATCCTGGGCGCAGCCATAGACGCTTGAGAAACGGATGATATTGGCGACAAGGCCCTGTGTCGCCGCTTCGGCGCAGTGGGCTTCGCAATTATGTTTGCTGACGGCGTAGACGTTCATCGGGGCCAGCGGAAAGTCCTCCCGAACCGGCAACATCTTCGACTGTCCGTAGACCTCGCGGCTGGAGGCATAGACGAACCAGGGTGCCGGCGACGCATCCAGGCAGGCTCGTAGCATGGCAGCCGTCGCCTCGGTATTGACCAGCGCGCAGCCCTCGGGGTCCCTCTGCCCCCAGACCACGCGTGAGATACCTGCCAAATGGACCACGCCGCGCACGCCTTCGAGCGCCGCGATCGCGGCTTGCTTGTCACGCAGGTCGCGGCGAGCATCGAGCGCTTTGTCGAACTCACGGATTTGAAATCCGCGTTGGCGGAGCCGGGGGATCAGGTGCCGGCCAATGAGCCCGCGAGAACCGGTAACGAGAACTGGCTTGTCCATTTTCTCTCTTGCCTTGCAGGTCACTATGAAAGGTGGGGCAGCACTTCCTGAAAACAGCTGCGCAAATCGTCCGCCGACATACGCTTGACCTCAATGTCCTCCGACTGGGCCGTTGAGACGGGTTCACGCGAAAAGATGTAGGTGTGGTCAGTGACCGGGCTTCCAGTCGAAAACAGCGTCACGACCGTATCGGGCGATCCGCGGGATACCAGGTGCAGCTCATGATGCTCCTGCCCGTACAGCATGTTTCTGCTGAATTCGCGGGTGTTTGCGAGCGCTATCCCCTCCATGCCCATGTAACGAAGCGTGTACGTGCTTCCGTCGGCTGGCGGCTGGTAGAGGTATTTGCGCATGGGCTCGCCCGACGGGTCGACCATGTAGGTCGCTACGCGCAGGGTGCCGCTCAGGATAAGGGACTGATAGTTCCAGCGGTGGGGGTGGATATGTTCGTCGCCCTCGCTGCCGTCCTTCCGCCAAATGTTGAGGCGAAGTCTCTGTTGTGTCGCGGCATCGACCTTCAACACAATCTTGTCGAAGCCGGATTGGTGCCGGTGGGATCGCCTGGCAATTTCCCCAAGCGCTTGAGAATCGTCGAGGACGGCCTCTATGTCGGCACGTAGCGTGCGCACCTCCCGCTCGGGCTGAAAAATCAAGTCCAAGACACCCTCCCATCGTCAAATTTGATTTGTCTAAATCGATGTCCCTTCGAACTTTTCAAGTATTTATGGTTTGATGATCTGGATCAATTTCGCAGTTGTACTTACAGGCGTGCACTGATGCTGGTGACCGAAACTGGCGTGAGGATCGCGCGCAAGACTGAGGGGCTTTGCTTCCGAACTCCGGTGGACGGCGACCGGCCGGGTTCAGCAAGGCGTTGCCACGCGCCGGCTGCGTACGATTTGCGTCGCAGGCGGGCACATGTTTTGCAGGCGCCAGTGCAGTGACTGTGAGCATGCCGCCCGACTGGCCGCCGGAATCGCGGTTGGGGCAAAGCTGCTGATGGCAACAGATGTGACTGGCGATCCCGGAGGGACTCGAACCCCCGACCAACAGCTTAGAAGGCTGCTGCTCTATCCAGCTGAGCTACGGGACCAGCGCAGGTGCCCCCATTTACCCGATTTCCGCCCAAAGGAAACGCCCTTGTTTCAGCCCTCAGCGCGCGACGAGCGCGGGCGGCTCGGCGAGCGGTGCCGTCAGGGCAGGGGGGCGGGCCGTGCTGCCGCGCACGATCATTTCCGAGCTGAGCACCATATGCATTGGCACCCGGCTGTTCCGCTCGCCCTCGATCACATCGATCAGTGCGCCGGCGGCGATGCGCCCCAAAGCCGCCCGCGGCTGCCGCATCGTGGTCAGTGGCGGCCAGACATGGGCCGCCAGCGCCAGGTCATCGAAGCCGACGACCGAGACGTCATCAGGACAATCGAGGCCATGCTGGCGCATGCCGGAAATAAAGCCGATCGCGCTCTCGTCATTGGCGGCGAAGATTGCGGTGGGCCGGTCGGCCAGGCGCATGAAATGCTGCGCCGCGATCACCCCGGCTTCCATCTCGAAGGCGCCCGGCAACATCCATTCGGGCCGCACGTCGAGGCCGGCCGCCTGCATCGCACGCAGGAACCCGGACTCGCGCTCCACGGTCAGCACATTGCCCTGCGGTCCCCTGACATGGCCGATTCGACGATGACCCAGCTCGATAAGGTGGCGGGTCGCCCGTTCCGCTGCATAGCCATTGTCGGTCTTGACCGTATGGAACGGCGCATTGGGAATTTCCTCGCAGACCACGATGAGCGGAAACGGTGTCGGCTCCCCGGTGAGCATCATCAGCTGCTCGAGATCCACCGAACCGTCGAACAGCAGCAATCCATCCACCCGGTTGGACATGAAATAGTCCCGCATCCGCACGCCGGAATCGCCGCCGGCAAAGCGGTTGGCCACCAGCACCCCATAGCCTCGCGCCGCCGCCTCGCGTTCCACCGCATCAAGGATGACCGAGAAGAACGGATTGCCGATATCGGGGAGGGCGACAAGGATGGTCCGGGCCGTCTTCTGGCGCAGCGAGCGTGCCGACTGGTTGGGTGTATAGCCGGTGACCCGCACGGCTTCGGAAATCCGGTCACGGGTCGCCTCGCTCACCCTTTCGGGGCTCGAAAGGGCGCGGCTGACAGTGGCGGTGGATACCCTCGCGAACCGCGCAACATCTTGAATTGTCGGCGTTTTTTTCACTAGATTCATCTCTGGCAGCGCCCCCTCTCGCTGTCAGTAACCCAAACTGTCTAATTCGATCTTGACAGGTGCGCAAGGCGTGTACGAAACTCATGCAATCGATTGCAGAGATTTCGGGACCCGAGATATGCAATCGATTACACGCCGCCAGCTGGGGATGTCTCACAAGAAGACAACCTTGCGGCTGGCAGCTTCGCGGGAGCGTTTCGCTCCAAGTGATCGTTGGGAGGACAACCTATGAAGAAGTTTGCAGTGGTCGCCGCTATGGCAACCGCTCTCCTCGGCTCCACAGCTGTAAATGCAGCGGATGTCGAAGTTATCCATTGGTGGACGTCGGGTGGCGAACAGGCCGCCGTTTCGGTTTTCGCTCGCGAGTTCGACGCCCTGGGCGAAGACAAGTGGGTCGATACTGCTATTGCCGGTGGCGAGAATGCCCGTTCGGCTACCCTGCAGCGCACCCTCGGTGGTGATCCTCCGGGCGCCGCTCAGTTCAACATCAGCCGCCAGTTCGAGGAACTCGCCGAAGCCGGCCTGCTGCTCGACCTGACCCCGCTGGCCACCGAAGAGGGCTGGAAGGATTTCATCCGCCCCGCAGCCATTCTTGAAGTCTGCGAGTTCGAAGGCAAGATCTACTGTGTCCCGGTGAACATTCACTCGTGGCAGTGGGCCTGGGCTTCGGTTCCGGCTTTCGAAAAGGCTGGCGTTCCGCTGCCGAAGAACCTCGATGATTTCATTGCTGCAGCTCCCAAGCTGCAGGAAGCTGGCGTCATCCCCTTCGCCATCGGTGGTGAAGCATGGCAGATCGGTGGCGCCATGGGCGTCGTCATGCTCTCCCAGCTCGGCAAGGAAGGCCACGAGGCCATCTACAAGGATCGCAACCTCGAAGTTGCCGGTGGCCCCGAAGTCAAGCATGCCATCGAAATCTTCAAGAGCCTCAAGGGCCTGACCGACGAAGGTTCGGCCAACCGCACCTGGAACGACACGACCAACCTGGTGATCCAGGACCAGGCCGCCCTGCAGATCATGGGTGACTGGGCTCGTGGCGAATTCGCCGTTGCCGGCGAGAAGCCCGGTGTCGACTATGCCTGTATCGCTGGCCCGGCCGAACAGCCGTACCTCGATACCGGCGGCGACATCTTCCTGTTCCCCAAGCAGGAAGACGCAGCTGTTGAAGCTGCTCAGCTGAAGATGGCCTCCATGATGGTCAATCCGCAGGTCCAGGCCCTGTTCAACAACGCCAAGGGTTCGCTCCCGGTGCGTGACGACGTTGACATGTCCCTCGCTGACGACTGCATGAAGGCCGGCCTCGAGATCCTCAAGGACCCCGATCACGTGATCCAGGGCGCAGGCATCTACCTGACCCAGGACTCGATCGGCCAGATGGACGATCTCTGGGCTGAAGCATGGGCCAACCCCGACCTGACCGTTGAGGAAATCCAGACTCGCTTCGTCGACATCATCGCGTCGGCTGAATAGTTCATAGTGGACGAACCGGGTGACCCTTCAAGGGGCCACCCGGTTTGCATTTGGGGCAAAACTGGTCGCGCCTGAGTCGGACCGCCCTTCACATCGACCCACAAGGGAAATCGTCATGGCTCAGCTTGCTACGGCCAAAGAGGGCGGTGCTGTCATAAAGGCAGCCTCTTCCTCTGGGCGGAAGCCGTTCCGCCTGTCGACGCTCATGTCCATTCTCGGCACCACGCCGTTGATCCTGACAGCAGTCGGCGTCTTCTTTATCTGCATCATCTACTCCTTCGTGTTGTCCTTCACCAATTCCCGCATTTTCCCGGCCTTTGGTGCGGACAATTTCGTCGGCGGCGACCAGTATGCCCGCCTGTGGTCCACCGGCCGCTGGCTGATCTCGGTCAACAACATCTGGATTTTCGGGCTGCTGTCGATCGTCGCCAACATGACCGCCGGCTACCTGCTGGCCGTGTTCATGGACCAGCGCATCAAGGCCGAAGACTGGTTCCGCTCGATTTTCCTCTACCCATTCGCCATGTCGCTGGTCATCACCGGCCTCGTCTGGCGCTGGATCCTTGATCCGAATTACGGCATTCAGGCCACGGTTCGCGGCTGGGGCTTCACCGAATTCGCCTTCGCCCCGCTCGTCAGCGCCCAGACGGCCATCTATGGCCTCGTCGTCGCCGGCATCTGGAACGGCGTGGGCGTGACGATGGCCATCATGCTGGCGGGTCTCCGCGGCGTTGATGCTGAAATCTGGAAGGCCGCCAAGATCGACGGCATCCCCACCTGGCGCACCTATCTCTTCATCGTGCTGCCCATGATGCGTGGCGCCATCCTCACCGCCTTCATCCTGCAATGCGTGGGCGTGGTTCGCGTCTATGACCTAATCGTCGCCATGACCCAGGGCGGTCCCGGCATCTCGACGCAGATGCCCGCCATCTTCGTGATCCAACACATTACCGACCGCTCGAATGTGGGCCTCGGCATGGCAGCCGCAACCATGATGCTGCTGCCCGTCATCCTGCTGCTCGGCCTCCAGGTCTTCGTGCAGTGGCGGGCCAACCGGGTCAAGGAGAGCGCATAATGACCACAGAAACTCTTGCTTCCCCCGCGCCGCGCGCCCTTGAAGCCGGCCCCCGCGGCGCCAAGCCAAGAACGCTGACCATCTCGCGCGTCGGCGTCTATGTCTTCCTTGTTCTGGCCGCACTGTTCTTCCTCATGCCCCTCTGGGTCATGGTGGTAACCTCACTCAAGGCCATGCCGGAAATCCAGCTGCGCAACATCTTCCAATGGCCGCAGCAGATCACCTTCGAGCCTTGGCTCAAGGCGTGGGACACTGCCTGTACCGGCCGTGATTGCAACGGCCTCAAGCCCGGCTTCCTGAACTCGGTCAAGATCACCGTGGTCGGGACTGCCATCTCGATCGTCATCGCGGCTCTCAATGGTTACGCGCTGTCGTTCTGGCGCTACAAGGGTGCCAACTTCCTGTTCGGCCTGCTCGTGTTCGGCGCCTTCGTGCCCTACCAGGTGGTGATCTACCCGCTGATCGTCGCCTTCCGCGAACTTGGCATCTTCGGCACGTTCCCCGGCATCATCGTCATCCACACCATCTTCGGCATGCCGATCCTGACGCTGCTGTTCCGCAACTTCTTCGCCGCCCTGCCGCCCGAACTGTTCAAGGCAGCGCGCGTCGACGGGGCAGGGTTCTGGCAGATATTCTTCCAGATCATGATCCCTATGGCTGTGCCGATCACCATCGTGGCAGTCATTTTGCAGGTGACGGGTATCTGGAACGACTTCCTGTTCGGCACCGTCTTTGCCGGTCGCGAAAACATGCCGATGACCGTGCAGCTCAACAACATCGTCAACACGACAACCGGTGTGCGTGAATACAACGTGCACATGGCAGCGACCATTCTGACTGCTGCCGTGCCGCTGGCTGTCTATTTCATCTCGGGTAAATGGTTCGTCCGCGGCATCGCCGCCGGTGCGGTGAAGGGTTAATTCCATGACGCAACACAGTGTTTCCATCAGGGATCTGTCCCTCAACTTCGGCAATGTGAAGGTCCTCGAGCATCTCGACCTCGACATCGCCCAGGGCGAATTCATCGTCCTGCTAGGGCCTTCGGGCTGCGGCAAGTCGACCCTGCTCAACTGCATTGCCGGCCTGCTCGACGTCTCCGACGGCCAGATCTTCATCGGTGGCAAGAACGTCACCTGGGAAGAGCCCAAGGACCGCGGCATCGGCATGGTCTTCCAGTCCTATGCCCTCTACCCACAGATGACCGTGGAGCGTAACCTGAGCTTCGGCCTGCGCGTTGCCGGCATGAAGAAGGACGAGATCGAGCGTCGCGTTGCCCGCGCCGCCGAAATCCTCCAGATCCAGCCGCTGCTGCAGCGCAAGCCGGTGGAACTCTCCGGCGGCCAGCGCCAGCGCGTGGCCATCGGCCGTGCTCTGGTGCGCGACGTGGATGTGTTCCTGTTCGACGAACCGCTGTCCAACCTCGATGCCAAGCTCCGCTCGGACCTGCGCGTCGAA
Organism: Devosia sp.; assembly: GCA_036675975.1. Taxonomy (GTDB): domain Bacteria; phylum Pseudomonadota; class Alphaproteobacteria; order Rhizobiales; family Devosiaceae; genus Devosia. Next base: position 16,143 of record JAKFDU010000212.1, read on the forward strand.
ATCAAGCGGCTGCACCAGCGCCTGAAGAACACCATGATCTACGTGACCCACGACCAGATCGAGGCTCTGACCCTGGCTGACCGCATCGCCGTCATGAAGAACGGCGTCATCCAGCAGCTTAGCGACCCGCACACCATCTACAACAAGCCGGTCAATCTTTACGTTGCCGGCTTCATCGGCTCGCCGCAGATGAACATGCTGCAGGGTACGCTGAACGGCGACACCTTCACGGCCGAAGACGGCACGGTGATCCCCGTCGGCACCTACCAGTTCACCACGCCGGCTTCTGCGGGCACCAAGGCGGTGCTGGGCGTGCGCCCGGAGCACATCGTTCTGGGTGACGACGTCAAGCGGATGCCGTTCACCCAGGAAGTCGAGATCGAAATCGTCGAGCCCATGGGGTCTGACACCCTCGCCTGGACCAAGATTGCCGGTAGGGCCGTGACCTTCCGCGTCGATAGCGACGTACATCTGGCCGTTGGCCAGAAGCTGGTTGTCGGCTTCGATCCGGCCCGTGGTTCCATCTTCAACGCCGAGACGACCAACCGTCTCTGACCAAGCGATATGCCCGTTCCGCGGCGGCGCCTCCGGGCGCCCCGCTTTCGCCTGACTTTGCCCACCGATGTTACCTTTCAAGCGTTGCGCCTGCCGGTAATGCGCGACAGACCAATCGAACATCTTTAGCTCATACCCCGCCATTTGCGGGGCCAAGTGCCCATTCTAACGTTACAAGAGGCCAAAATGGACTTCTCATACCAACTTTACAGCGCGCGCAACGAGGCCTCGCTTGACGAGACCCTCAAGACTCTCAAGTCGCTGGGCTATGCCCAGGTCGAGGGCTGGGGCGGCCAGTTCGCCGATCCCGCCGCACTGGCCGCGAGCCTCAAATCTGCCGGCTTGACCATGCCGACCGCCCATATGGGCTATGGTCAGCTCACCGACACCGACGCGGCGCTCAAGATTGCCGATACGGTCGGCATCCAGACCGTCTACTGCCCGGCGCCTCCCTCCGAGGATTTCCGCAACGGCACCGGCAACTGGCAGGAATTTGCCGAAGGCCTCGGCAAGATCGCAACCGCCTTCAAGAAGGCCGGCAAGGGCTTCGGCTACCACAATCACCATTGGGAGTTCAGCAAGCTTGCCGATGGCAAGACGCCGATGGAACTGATTCTGGCGGCTTCCCCCGATACACAGTGGGAAATGGACCTGGCCTGGGTGATCAAGGCCAACGAAGATCCGCTGGCTTGGCTGGACAAGCTGGGCAGCCGCATCACCGCCGTTCACGTCAAGGATATCGCCCCCGCAGGCGAAAAGGCCGATGAAGACGGCTGGGCCGATGTGGGCACCGGCACGCTCGACTGGAAGAAATACATTGCCGAAGTAAAGGCCAAGAGCCAGGCGAAGTACTTCGTGCTCGAGCACGATAAGCCGAGTGACGCGATCCGCTTCGCCCGCACATCAATGGCAACCCTCAAGGGCTACGGAGTCTAAAATGGCCAAGACCTTTGGCGTCGGCATCATGGGTGCCGGCAACATTTCAGCCGCCTATCTCAAGCTCGCGCCGCTGTTCAAAGGGCTCGACGTGCGCGCCGTCGCCGATATTCTCCCGGCCGCTGCCCAGAAGCGCGCCGACGAATTCGGCGTCAAGGCGCAGACTCCCGACGAGCTGCTCAAGAACAGCGAAATCGACGTCATCGTGAACCTGACAATCCCGGCGACACACTATTCGGTGTCGATGGACATCGTCTCCGCTGGCAAGCACGCCTATTCGGAAAAGCCCTTCGTGCTGTCGCTCGAAGAAGGCATGGCCCTCAAGAAGGCTGCCGATGATCGTGGCCTGCAGGTCGGCTCCGCCCCCGACACGTTCCTCGGCGGCGCGCATCAGCAGGCGCGCGAGATCATCGACAGCGGTCAGCTCGGCAAGATCATGAGCGGCACCATGCATGTCATGAGCCGCGGCATGGAGCATTGGCATCCCAATCCGGACTTCTTCTTCCAGCCCGGTGCCGGCCCCATCCTCGATCTCGGGCCATACTACGTCACCGACCTGATCCACCTGCTTGGGCCGGTCAAGCGCCTGTCGGCCTTCACCAACATGGCCCGATCAGAGCGTGAAGTGACCGCCGAAGGCCCCTACAAGGGCACCTTCGTCAAGGTTGGCACTCCGACGACCATCCACGGTGTGCTCGAATTCGTCTCCGGCGCCATCGTCACCATCGGCGCCAGCTGGGATGTGGCGGCCCACGGCCACCACAATATCGAGCTCTACGGCACCGATGGCTCGATCTTCGTGCCCGATCCTAACTTCTTCGGCGGCGACCTTGTCACCGCGAACATCGCCGGCGAGCGTTCCAAGGTCACCCCTTGGGATCACCCATTCGGCAAGCCCAACCAGGGTCTCGATACCGATCAGCCGCGCGCCAACTATCGCGCTGCCGGTCTCGCTGACATGATGGCCTCCATCGATGGCGGCTATCGCGCGCGTTGCGGGCTCGATGTGGCCCTGCATGCGGTTGACGTGATGACCAGCCTGCTCAAGGCCGGCGAAAGCGGCCAGGTGCTGACTTTGTCGACCACATGCGAGCGGCCTCTGGCCCTTACGCCGGCACAGGCCCAGGGCCTGCTGAAGTAATGAGGTGCGTACCTCATTGACAGGCTTCACCAGCCGGTCAACATTGCGATGTAACGAACCAAACAGGCGGCGGTCACCCGCCGCCTGTTTGCATGAAACGGCAAAAGGCCATGGGCGCGAAGCGCCAAAAACGAGGAGAAACGACATGCGCACCATCAAGGGGCCGGCTATTTTTCTGGCGCAGTTCGCGGGCGACGCGGCGCCGTTCAATTCCTTCGACGCCATCTGTGGCTGGGCGGCCAATTACGGCTACAAGGGTGTACAGATCCCGACCTGGGTCGGCAGTCTGATCGACCTCGAAAAGGCAGCGACGTCCAAGACCTATGCCGACGAACTGGCGGGCACTGCTGCCAAGCACGGCATCGCCATCACCGAACTCTCAACCCATCTCCAGGGCCAGCTCGTGGCTGCCCATCCGGTCTATGACACCATGCTGGACGGTTTCGCGCCGGCCTCGGTGCATGGCAATCCCAAGGCGCGCCAGGAATGGGCCGTGCAGCAGCTGCACTGGGCGGCCAAGGCATCGAAGAATCTCGGCCTGACCGAACATGCGACCTTCTCGGGCGCCCTGGCCTGGCCATTCCTCTATCCGTTCCCCCAGCGCCCCGCGGGCCTGGTCGAAGAAGCCTTCGACGAACTGGCCCGCCGCTGGACCCCGATCCTCAATGCCTTTGACGAAAACGGCGTCGATGTCTGCTACGAGATCCATCCCGGCGAGGACCTGCATGACGGCGTCACCTACGAGATGTTCCTCGAGCGCGTGAACAACCATCCGCGCGCCAATCTGCTCTACGATCCCAGCCACTTCGTGCTGCAGCAGCTCGATTATCTCGACTACATCGACATCTACCACGAGCGGATCAAGATGTTCCACGTCAAGGATGCCGAGTTCAATCCCACCGGCCGCCAGGGCGTCTATGGCGGTTACCAGAGCTGGGTCAACCGGGCAGGGCGCTTCCGTTCGCTCGGCGACGGCCAGGTCGATTTCGCCTCCATCTTCTCCAAGATGGCGCAATACGACTTTGCCGGCTGGGCCGTGCTCGAATGGGAATGCGCCATCAAGCACCCCGAAGACGGGGCCCGCGAAGGCGCCGAGTTCATCAAGAACCACATCATCCGCGTCACCGAAAAAGCCTTCGACGACTTCGCTTCGGCAGGTACCGACAAGGCCGCCAACCGCAAGATGCTGGGGCTCTCCTAGTCAGGACCGATACCCCCTTCACGCCCTCGTCCTTCGACAAGCTCAGGATGAGGGCTACTTTGGATTTCAGTAGACCTCATGGTGAGCTTGTCGAACCACGAGGTCGTGGCGCCAAGTGGCCACAAGCAAAATATTGAGGAGGCAAAAATGGCTGAGAACGGCGCAAAGCGCATTCGCCTGGGCATGGTCGGCGGCGGCACAGGGGCCTTTATCGGCTACGTCCACCGCGTCGCGTCCCGCATCGATGGTGACTACGATCTGGTAGCCGGCGCCCTGTCGTCGCGCCCTGACGTGGCCAAGGAATCCGGCCGCAATATCGGCCTGGCCGAAGACCGCATCTACACCTCGTACGAGGAGATGGCTCGCGCCGAGGCCGCTCGGCCCGACGGCATCCAGGCGGTGTCGATCGTCACGCCCAACCACATGCACTACGGTCCGGCCAAGGCCTTCCTCGAAGCCGGCATTCACGTGATCTGCGACAAGCCAATCACCAGCACGCTGGAGGATGCGCGCAAGCTTTCTGCCATCAAGCCTGCCAAGGGCGCCAGGTTTCTGCTGACGCACAATTACACCGGTTACCCACTGATCCGTCAGGCCCGCGAAATGGTCGAGTCCGGCCGTCTCGGCAAGATTCGGGTCATCCAGGCCGAATACCCGCAGGATTGGCTGACCGAAGCGGCGGCCGAGGACAACAAGCAGGCCTCCTGGCGCACCGATCCTGCCCGCTCCGGCGCCGGTGGCGCCATCGGCGACATCGGTACCCACGCCTACAACCTGCTGCGCTTCGTTACGGGCTTGAAAACACAGGCCGTTTCCGCCGATCTCACCAGCTTCGTCGAAGGCCGCCAGCTCGACGACAACGTCCATATCATGCTGCGCTTCGAAGGCGGGGCCAAGGGTATGCTCTGGGCCAGCCAGGTGGCGGTGGGCTGCGAAAACGGCCTGCAGCTCCGCATCTACGGCGACAAGGGCGGCCTCGAATGGCGCCAGGACAATCCGAACTACATGTGGTTCACCGAGTTCGGCAAGCCCAAGCAGCTGCTGACCCGCGGCGGCGCCATCTCCGGCAATGCCGCCTCGACCATGAATGTCCGCATCCCCTCCGGTCATCCGGAAGGATATCTTGAAGCATTCGCAACGCTTTACAGCCAGTTCGCCGCCGTCATCCGCGGTGACGGCGCCGCCTATGAAGGCCTGTTGCCGACGTTGGCCGATGGCGTCGAAGGCATGCAGTTCATCGTCGCCTCGGTGCAGTCGAGCAAGAACGACGGCAAGTGGACCAAGCTCAGCGAAGTCTGAGGACTGCCCGCTACACCCAAAAGGCGCCGCTTGCGGCGCCTTTTTTTATTGAATACGTTCGACTTCGTACCCGGCTCGATCCAGCAGATCGAGCACGCTGCCATCGCCAATCAGGTGCGCCGCGCCCAC